>NC_014414.1:0-644375 GCF_000152825.2 Parvularcula bermudensis HTCC2503 | reverse complement strand
TCAGTGATTGCGCGTATTCAGGTGCCTCTATTTTTTGCTGGGAGTATTAAATCAAAGTGTCCATGAATTTCTATGAGAGACTAAACGCCATCAAAAAACGAAATAAACTATTCATCCAGACGGCAAGAGAATTCCGTTAAATCTTCATGCGTGGGGTGTCGGAAATAGAGGCGTGAGACAATGACCGTAAAGATGCAGACGCGGGGAGACGCGATCATCCAGGACGCTGAGGCAGTCTTGAAAGGCGTGAAGGCTTTGGCGCAGGAGACGTTCACACGATCTGACCTATCGGGGCTCATCGAGCCTTTTACGTCCCGGATCGAGTATTTCCTGAAAGCTGTCGTTTTTCCGGGCGCGAGCCGGAGAACGACCCTGAACACGCTCATCGACGATCTCGCGCCCCTTGGCGCGCAATCGACGACACTGGAGGCCCTTCATCATCTGCGCGAGCTTTACAACACGTCCAAACATGATCCGGACACGGAGCTGAAATGGCGTCGATGCATGGAAACGCTTTCAGGCGCTGTCGCCGCGTTGCAAGACATTGCCGGGCTCGGCCTTGCAACGGTGGATGCGATATTCGAGCAGGACCTCAGTTCGGTGGTCTATGTCGGCTTCTGGGATCACTATACGGGCGGTGAAACGGAATTCGGGCTCTTCTTGCCCAGCGATCACTGGCTTGGCACATCGCCGATCAGCACTTTTCATTTGCCGATGTCGGCCTGGGACCAGGTGAAGCCGCTGCTCGTCGGCCACCCACGCTACGAGTCCGGAGAAACAGCCTTGGGCGATGACCTCTGGAAGTCGTTTTCAGAAGAAGGCGATTTTTTGAATGCGGGGGTCTGGGAGGGAGATGTCCGTGAGCTGTTGATGCTGCTCTCGCCTTTTAACGACGAAGCGCAGGAAAAGGCGGTCATTCCCTTCCTGGCGCGCCGGAACGATCTTCTCTCGGTTGGCGTCGCCATAGTGTCCGCCGCTGTCGACGTGGCCCGGGCCGATCCGGGCCTTGCTGGTCAGACGCTTCGACGGCGCGTCGCGGAACGGGCGAAGAAGGAATACGCCGCCGAGGTGGCGACGTCGCTCGGACGGGCGGTGCTGGATTCGGTGAGCGATCTTTTGGAACGCGTTCCCGCCGGACAGCGCGCCGCCCTCGCCGGCCCCGCCTTTCGGAAGGCGGAGACGAAAACTGCGCCGCCTCGCGACATACCGCTGCGTTTGGACGGCACGACATTCATCTGGATGATCGCCTGACGCGCGTCCGCGTTGGCGTCATTACAGACAAAATGAAGTTTTTTCAGCGACCCCCACGGTCAGATCCGACCAGGGGTTATACATGCTCGTTTATCTGACTACCCGGAGTGCTGCGTGAATGGTCCTACTTTAGTGGACATTCCCGACCTGGGCGCCCTTGTCGTTGCTGACCAGGCCCCGATGTCATATTTGACTACGGCATCAATCTTGAAACTCCGCAAATTCAAGCGAATATGGGCTTCAACAGCGAACTTGGAGTAATCGACAATGAGTATGAAGACAAGCTCTGCGGCGGACGCAGAAAATGACAATGAAGGGGACGGCAAAGTCGTCCAGCTTCGCCCGGCGAAAGCCTCGAAAGCATCGGAACGCAAATGGGGCAAGCCGGTCATGGATCTCGGCTTCTGCATCGTGCCGTCCCTGCTATTGCGGGCGCAGAACCGTCTCGGACTGAACCCGACCCAGCTCGCGGTTCTCATGCAGCTCTGCGATTTCTGGTGGGATGACGCGCGTAAGCCTTATCCAAGTAAAGAGACGCTTTCGGAACGACTCGGGCTATCAAAGCGGCAATTGCAGCGTTACATCGCGGATCTCGAACAGGCCGGTTTGGTGACGCGGATTGAGCGGCATCATGCAGGGCACGGCGGCAAGCTGAGCAATATTTACGATCTCTCCGGTCTGGTGGCGAAGCTGAAAAAGCTCGAACCGGAATTTCGTGAAGCCGACGAGAAAGCGAGGGAAACCCGGAAGGCCGTGCGCCGCCGGGCGCATCGCCGCGCGGCCGGGATCAAGAAAACGGCATGATGGGAAAAAGAGGACCTAAAAAAGCTTCGCCCCGGGCGCATGCGAAGCAGAGGCGGGTCCGGGGCTTACGGTAACAATATGTCGAAAGACGAAGGAGAAGTCAAGATCGACCAGTGGGATGGGCCAACGCTCGACGCCATCGAGACCGCGCTCTCAACTGACCGATTCGCGAAATATGTAGACGCCTGCGGCGGGAACCGCAAGGCGGCCTTCCGTCTTTACGGCTGGAATACCGCAATCAGCGCGGCCTTTTACGGTCCGTTGCAGACCCTCGAAGTGACCCTTCGCAACGCCCTGAACGCCTCGCTGTCGGCCCGGTATGGCGCGACCTGGTATGATGCGGCCGGTCCGGGTCTCGACGCCCATGCGCTAAAGAAAATCGACGAATCGAAGCGCGGCCTGGCGAAAGAAGGTCATCCTATCGACGCCCCGCATATGGTGGCGAATCTGTCCTTCGGCTTTTGGGTGTCGCTGCTTGGCGCTGGCGGTCGCCGGCAGTCGCCGGCGCCGAAGGCGAATTACGAAATGACCCTCTGGCGGCCGGCACTGCGGCGCGCCTTTCCCGGCGCGCCCAAACTGAACCGCAAGGCGGCGCACAGTCCATTCGAGCATATGCGTCTGCTGCGGAACCGGATCGCCCATCATGAGCCCGTTCACGCCCGGCGCCTCGACAAGGACTATGAGAGTATTCTGAAGGTTCTGGAGTGGATGTCGCCCGAAGCGCGCGCTTGGGTCGAGGCGTCATCGAGAATTCCTGACCTGCTCGCACAATTCAAAGACTCGGAGCATGTCAAATTCTGAGATGAACGATCAAAGTCCAACTAGTGCCGATGCGGATCTGACCCTCGATTTGCCATCCTTCCTCCGGCTGTTTCAGCGCCGGGGACGGTCGATCATGTGGCTTTTGGGCGCGGGCGCTTCGCGCGCCGCCGGCATCAAGACCGGCTGGGACATGATCTGGGACTTCAAGCGCTCGATCTACCGATCTCAGAAAGGGGTGCGCGACTCGGCGCTGCCGGACAATACCGATATACGCGCGCGGCGTCTCATTCAGCGTTATTTCGATGAGACGGGCGACTATCCGCTCTCCGACGATCCTACAGAATATGCGGCGTATTTCGAGGCGGCATATCATGCGGAAAACGACCGACGCCGTTATATCGAGGAGGCCGTCTCGTCGGCGCGGCCGACGCATGGCCACAGAGTGCTTGTCGCGCTTATGGATAAAAATCTTTGCGACATCGTCTGGACCACGAATTTCGACCGGCTCGTCGAAGACGCTGCCGCCGCAAAGTTTGAGACGACCGGCCGATTGACCGACGGCGACCTCAACAATCCATCGACCGTCGTTGAGGCGATTTCGGAAAGCCGGTGGCCGGTTTACGGAAAGCTGCATGGCGATTTTCAGAGCCGGAGTCTGAAGAACACGGCTTCGGAACTTCAGTCTCAGGATGAAACGCTGCGCCGGGCGCTAGTCGACGCGTGCCGGACGCGCGGCCTCGCGATCGTGGGTTATAGCGGCCGCGACGGTTCGGTCATGGAGGCGCTGACCCACGCTATCGATGAAGGCGGTCTGTCCCAGGGCCTTTACTGGTTTCATCGCGGCGATGGAGAGGTTTTTCCGGCGGTGAGCGATTTGATCCGGAAAGCGCGAGCGAAGGGTATAGACGCCCATCTCGTCGAGGCTCAGGGTTTCGATGAAGCGATGTCGGAGATCGCGACCTTCCTCCCGGAGCTGGACGGAGTCGCCGCCAATTTCCGTACGGAACGCGCGGGTCGTCGTGCGGCGATCCAAACCGGAAAGCGCGGTAAGAAATTTCCTGTCATTCGCACCAATGGGTTTCCGGTGACGGCCTATCCCCAGATCGCCCGCCTGATCGGGTGCGAGATCGGCAACGCGAAGGAAGTACGCGAAGTTCTGGAGACGTCAGGACACAAGGGCGTTGCAACACGCATCCGCGACGGCGTCATCGCTTTTGGCGACGATGATGATCTGCGCGCCGCCTATTCAGACAACGACATCAAGGAGTGGAATACGCATCCGATCCTGGACAGCCGTCTCGTCCGGGAATCGGGCGAACGTCGACTGCTGCGCGATGCGCTCTTTACGGCGATCTCGACCGCGTCCCGACTTGAGCTAAAATATCGACGCGGCGAAACGCTCGTGCTTGCTGAACCGAGCGTAACGCCCGCCGGTCGCTTCCGGGGATTGGGAAATCCGAACGTCGTCAAAGGCGTTGTCGCCGGGACCAGGATCGACTGGATCGAGGTTTGCGGCCTTCGGCTCGATTATCGGGACGATCGTCTCTGGCTGCTGCTCAATCCGCGAACGCACCTCGTTTGGAACGATGAGGCGAGCCCGGAAGACAAGAACAAGGCGAAGGACTTTGTACGCGAACGCATGGCGCGACGGTACAATTCGCAGTCGAATGATCTCCTTGAAAGCTGGCGAACGATCCTTCTGGGCGCCGATAAAGGGGAGGTCGCGCTGACTGCGGGACCGTTCACAAAGGGGATCGGCGCCAGCTTCACCATCAACACCGTCAGCGGTTTCAGCGGGAGGAGCCAATGAGCGACAAGCGGCCCTTCGGCCTGACAGCGCATGAACGGTTGCGCGAGCCGCTTCTGCGATTCGGCTCGACGGCCGACAATGACGTGGACGTGCATCCGCTGCGCGGCCTCCTGCGCTATGGCCCCTATAGCCGCAACTGGATCGCGGGCGTTCCGGATCAGATCCGGATCGCCATGATCGGTCAGCAGGGCATGATCGGAAAGATGCGGGGCCTTGTCAGCGAGCTGGAGGCGACCCTCCGCCCGCGCGACGCTGCCGCCTACCGGCCTGACTATCAGGGCATGTCGAAGACGTTCGGCGTCAGGCCCGTCGGAGCCGGGTCGGCGAGTGAAATCATCTTGCCGGACACGCTAACCGATGACGTCCGGCGCGCCAGAAAGCCGTATGTTGTGCTTGCCGAAGCCTTGCAGCGCGCCATCACGCAGTTGAAGGCGACGCGGAATGATTTCGACGTGGTGTTCATCGGCATCGATGCGGCCTGGGAGCCGGCCTTCGTGGAGCGTGATGAGGAAGACTTCGATCTACACGATTATCTCAAAGCCGTGGGCGCCAGCATGGGCGTCAGCGTGCAGCTTATTCGGAGCGACAAGGCGCTCGATTATCATTGCCGCGCCAGCGTCATGTGGCGGCTCTCGATCGCTCTCTACACCAAGGCGGGGGGCGTTCCCTGGGTGCTTGAGGACATCCACCCGCAGACAGCCTTTATTGGCATCGATTACGCCATGCGTCGGGTGCAGGACGATGGTCCCCGCTTCGCGATCTGCTGTGCGCAGGTGTTCGACGCAGAAGGCTCAGGACTGGAATTCATCGCCTACAAAGCGGACGGCGTCAGCGTCTACGGGGATAATCCTTATCTCAATCACGCGCAGATGCTGAAGATCATCGCCCGCAGCCTCACCATCTATCAGAGGAAGCATTATGGCGATCTGCCCAAACGGGTCGTGATCCACAAGAACACGCCCTTTCGGGATGAAGAAGTCGATGGATGCCTCAACGCCCTTTCATCGGTGGACGCTGTCGAGCTGATCCAGGTGCAACAGGACACGGGATGGCGCGGCTATCGCGTCGACGCCGCCCAGAAAGTGGCGGGCTATCCAGTCGAACGCGGGAGCCTGATGCCGATAGGCGCTCATGAAGCGCTCCTGTGGAGTCGCGGCGACCTCCCTGATGTGGCGCTGCGCGGCGCGCACTATTTCAAGGAAGGGAAAGGCACGCCCGAACCGCTCCTCATCACTCGGCACGCGGGGCGTGGCGATTTCGGCGATGTGTGCAGCGATACGCTCGGTTTGACCAAGATGGATTGGAACAATGACGGCCCCTATGACGGCATGCCGGTCACGCTGAACTATGCGGGAAGGCTCGCCCAGATCGTCAAACGGATGCCGGATCTGCAGCCGCACCCTTATCCGGTGCGCTTGTTTATGTAGACGAGTCGGATGGACACTTTGGGCGGTCGTCGGGGGCGTTCGACGCTGAGCCGCCTTAAGAAGAAATGCCCGTTTTCCTCTTGCTCCAACGTCTGAAACGACAAGGCCCCCGTTCATAGGCCGACGTCTCCTTTCATGAGAGCCTAGCTGTATAGGTGCGTAACCAATCATGACTGCCAGCCGAGTTCTGCTGTGAAGATCGTGATATTTCAGCCCTATCTATCAGTAAAAAGAAAATCAGTATAAAGATACTAATAGATAACGTGCGCAAATATAAACACCGGGAGGCCAGTTTCCTGACATCCCAATGTTCATCTGATTCTGTCTCGACCTATTGGAGCCCCAAGGACCTGTGGCGCAGTCACCATTCTTCGAGATCGGTCTCAATGCCGGCCTTTGAAACGGGAATGCGCGTTTCAGAGGTAAATGCTGCTCCGGAGACGACCTTGGTGGATTGAGTCAGGAACTCGGTGCAGCTCCGCCCCTGTTCGCAGCTCAGTGAAACCACCAAAAGCCGGACTTCATAAGTGTGGCTCGTCGCAGCCAGCCGAGGGAGCGCCGTCGGCGCTTCGTGAGAGTTCAGAGCATCCCCGCTGTTCGAGGCGAAGTACGTCGCCGCTTTGTCGAGTTGCACGGCCAGCGTTGCAGCCGCTTCTTCCTTCCAGTTCGGTTTCGCCCAGAAGATTCCGATACCCGCAGCGACGATCAGCGCTGCAATCGTGAGAGATTTCATCATATCACCCTACCTTTGCCCGTCGGAAAAATGCCGACATGGCGGGACTTTCGAGCGCATTAACGAATAGGGGCAATTCCTCATTCACCAACAAATGAGGGTGAGGATAGGGGACGACTCGCCATGTTGGTCAGCCCTCTTCTTCAGGAACGCGCGTCGTTCCAAGACCCATAAAAGCATGCACATCTTCCGAATGATGCTGCGCACTTCATGGTTGGCTGGGTGTTTTCATTTCGCCATACATGCGTCATAACGTTAACTTCATGAAGCATCGTGAAGCAACATGGCGACGTCATGAGCGAACATGAGCGTGATTCGGTAAATGCGCCCGGGGGGAAAGGGATTTGGCGGCATCAAGGCAAGGCTATGAAATTAGGTCGCATCTTCTGGTGCTGGCCTATTCTCGCAATAGCGGACCCGTGCGTTCGGGCCGCCAGCCAAGCCTTTATGCCGAAATCCGGAAAGTCAGAGATGAGCTCAAGCAACACGCCTTTGGCGGACATCCGCCATTTAGCAACGTCTCGCTTTCACGTTGGTTCAAGGGAGAAAATGTTAGCCTGAAAAATATCAGTGCGCTTGTCACGATCCTCAACGCGATCTTCAAAAACAAGAACACGTTGTCGGAAGGCGACCTGACAGATGACTTGGATGATTTGATCAAGAAGGTAGGCGTTAGAAAGGCCGACTTCATGAAGTGGCGTGACGCGCTACCCGTGCCCGAAGCGACCCATGGTCGATCGAAGCACGCAGTGCTCGATGCCGATGAGACCGCCACGCTGGCGCGTTTTGGAGGCGTCTATTACTGTTACAGGGACCACGTCAAACAGGAACGCGTTCGACGGACGATAGTCATTATACGACGTTCAGACGAATCCGACGGGCTACAGTTAGTGATGTTGGGGCCGAGTGGCAACCCTTGGAAAGGGCGTCTCTGGCTCTCCATGCAGTCCATGACGGCCAGGGTGACCAGAGATGAGGGTGGCGGTTTGCAGGTGAACACGATGACACTTTTCCGTGCATCCGAAGGTGGAGACAACTACCTCTATGGATTGCGGGGGCGTGTGTCGGACGGCGACAACAAATATCTGGCAAGTTATCGGACGTTCATGGTTCGACAGGACGATTTACATGTGTATACGGATCACCTGAACGACGACGAAGTTAGAAAGCTTTCTGAGAGGTGCGGCGATCTCGATCCCGCCCAAGAACCCATCAAGACGATTCGAACCTTTCTGAATGCCGACAATCCGCATGACCCGGAAGGGGTGAAGTTTGAACCACGGCCGTCGATTGTCATGTTTTATCTGAGCATGGAGAGGGTCGCTCGGGAACTTGCGGGCAAACCGGATAACCTCATCCCTCTCGGAAAGGAAAGCTCAGCAATTCCCTCTGAGGAAGACGCCGATCAGGTCGATCACGCCGAGAGCGATTCAGGTTCTGATTAGTAAAACGGATCGCCCACGATGGCGAGCCGGTCGTTATCGAGCGGATGCTGCAGCTTGAGACTGTCTTCGCCGCCGGCGAGCCAAGCCTTCCATTCTTCGGGTTCGGTCAGGATCACCGGCATTGCCTTTTCATGCACCGGCCGCACGACGTCGTTCGCTTCCGTCGTCAGGAAAGCGTAGAGCTCCCAGGACTTCTCAACCCGGGCGCGTCGGCTCTTGCCTTCGACGACATCCAGCCTTTCGCCACGCTACGGGCGCCAGATACCGGCGAAGAAGGCTACCTCCTGATCCGGCAGGCCGAACCAGATCGGCGATCGCGGCGGCTCGGCAAAGGCGGTGAAAGGCACAAGGCAGCGATGTTCGGGTTTTAGAAGATACTCGCCATTTACGTTCCGCCACCACGCGCTTTTTAGGTTGCGGATATTCGTGATCGGCCGCGACCCCGCCTTGGTTTCCGGAAAGCCCCACCTCAGAGCCGCGAGTTCTATCCTGTCCTCGCCCAAGGGCCGCAAGACGACGCCGTTGCGATCCGGATAGACATCCTCGCCGCCGAAGTTACCAGTCTCGGACGTGGTCTCCAGAATGCGCTTCAAGGCCGCCATCAAGCGGCGCATCTCAGCGATCGAGGCTCTGTTCGCATAGCGATTGCACATCCCCTCAGAAAAGCCCGGCGCACCTTGATCCGCAAGGATTTTTCAGCCTTCTCCGCTCGGAATGGGGAAAGTGAGTCGCCCGCTCCGCCCAGAATCCATTTGACTCCCGGCGTCCCGCGTTCTTTCTTTGTTCTACGTTCTGTCTGGGCCGAAAAAGGATGCGCAAGCCTGAAACCATCGAAACACTCTATCTCGACTTCGACGGCTTTTTTGCGTCCGTGATGCAGCAGGCCATGCCGCACCTGCGCGGCAAGCCTGTGGGCGTCATTCCCTTCGATACTGCCTCTGCGCAATATACGACGGTCATCGCCTGCTCGAAGGAGGCGAAGGCGCGCGGCGTCCAAAATGTCATGCGGGTGCCTGAGGCGCGCGCGATCTGCCCCGACATCGTGTTGGTCATGCAACGCCCAGATCTTTTTCGTTGGGCGCATGGCGCGCTTCTCAATGAGATTTCCTGCGAGATCCCGATCGAAACGGTCAAATCGATCGACGAGCTGTGCTGCACGCTGACGAAGTCCGATATCGGCGACCCGCAAGGATTGGCCCGCCGTCTCAAATCGTTCATCGCCGAAAATATCGGCCCGCATATCACCTGTTCCATAGGTTACGCGGCGAACCGCCTGCTCGCCAAGATGGCGTGCAAGATGGACAAGCCGAACGGGGTCACCATCTGGCGCCCGGAAGATATGCCAAGGCCGTTGCAGGACCTTCCGCTCACGGAGGTCCCCGGCATTGGCGGCCGTATGGAGAAGCGCCTCGCCGCCGCGGGTGTTAATCAAATGGAGGGTCTGCTCGACCTTCAGCCAAAACAGGCGCGCGCCCTTTGGGGCAATGTGACGGGGGAACGGCTCTGGTATGCGCTGCATGGCTATGCTCTCAAGGCGGAACCGACAGGTCGAGGCATGTATGGTCATGGCCGTGTGCTGCCGCCCGAGTGGCGCAATCTCGACAAGGCGTATGACTGTGCGCGGCTGCTTCTCATCAAGGCGGCGCGGCGCATGCGCCGCGACCGTTTCTATACGAACCGGCTCTGGGTCTGGCTCGATCTGAGAAAGGGCGCTTGGGTGCAGTGCCGGGACATTCCCAGCGCCCATGACGACAAAGCCATTCTCTCGGCGCTCGATATCCTCTGGGAGAAAGCCCGGGACGACCTTGCGCGGCATAAGATCGAAATCGTCCGGGTCGGGGTCACGCTGTCGGATCTGACGCCAGCGAACGCCCGCAAGCGCGACCTCTTCCACGCCGACGACGAGGACCGGCAGAAATGGGAGCGGCTCACCGCCGATATGGATGGGCTCAACCGCAAATTCGGCAAGCGGGTTCTGTCGCTCGGACCGCTGACGCCGCCACCCGGCGGCTATGCCGGCGGCAAGATCGCCTATACGCGCATTCCGTCAGCGGAGGATTTCTGGTGAGCTGGCTCGATGACCTGCAGCTACGCGATCTTGATGAGGCCTCTCTCATCGAGGCGACCTGCCTTAAATGCGGTCACACATGGCTCGAGAACCCGACGCAATTGCTTCTCAAGGTGATCCATCGCGACGTCACGCTGCGCGAAGTGAAGGACAATCTCGCCTGCAAACGCCCGCACTGCACCCATGTCGGTATGCGCATCGCGCTGATCCGCAACGAGGACTCAGGCGGTTTCGTCGGCGGGCTGCCTTAGTGACCCGATTCAGCACCCCGTGTGCTTGATAGGCGCTACCGATACCGGGGGGCTGGCAAACTTGGCGTTGCGGCCGCCTAAATATGCTGCCCGCCGTGTGGAGCAATCGATAGTATCGAAAACTGTATTTGTCTTGCCTGCCGCAACTCAAACTGTGAACGACGTAAGCGGACTTGTCCTTGAATACGGCTTGGGCCAATCACCGAGCCGTCATCCTTGAACGTCACTTTTCTCGTCAGTGATGCGATTTTACTGTCGGCATTTAGCAGTGCGGCCTGGACGGCGACTGCGTCTCCAATCGGGCTGCCTGACCAGCGGACTCCAAAACATATTTCCTGATTTGGCGCATAGGAAACGTCCACTTCGACAGTTCTGTCGGAGTGTAAAAGATAGTGAGAAATAGTATGCTGTTGCGGATTCTCAACCCAATTCAAGCCACCATATTTTGAGCCAGCGTATTCGCTTGCGAAAGAACTCCGAGTGCCGCTTACACGTACACGTTTCCCAGCGCCAGCAACGTTTTCGATTGCTTGGCTTGTTCGTTCTAACTCCCTCAATCTTCGTGTGGTTTCGAGAGATACTGGTGTTTCCGATGAGAACGCCCGTTCCGATGCAGCGAGTAAAGCTATTGCATCGCTATCGTCATCTAGTGCCAATTGCTCGATGAAACTGCGAAATGCATCCGGTCTAATATCGTGCTTGACGCAGATGTCTGCGAAACTCGCATCGCTGGATGCAATTGATTCCAATTCGGCGGCGAGCTCGAGGCTTATGTTCAAGCTATTCTTCACTGTCAGCTCTTTGTAATTCGAATTCGAATGAAACCGATTTTGAGTCGGTTAACCACATCCCAGCCTCAAACAATTTGAACAACATAAGGAGCGACTTCCGCGCGCTTACCGGTCGTCGTTCTCCATCAAAAATTCGTATATCTGAGAGTCGTGCGGTCACTGTTCCCCGGGAGGTAGCCGATCCGGGAGTATGTGATGCGGCAAGATGAAGGTTGCCCGCCAAGAAATCTCGAATAGCCTTGTCGGATCTCGGTTGTTGAAGCAGCCAGCGAACCCCGGAGCCGAGATCGATTGGGGTGAGCACTGCCTCTCGGCACTGAAATGCGGATGATTGAGTGTATCGCTCCCCTTTTTTGCGGTGAATCGAGCCAACTTCGGTCTTCATTGAAGCTTTACCGGACGATAGCTCAATTTTGGGAGAGATCGTAAGATCAGCGTACCTCTCAATCAGTCTATCGTTGGTATATTCAACGGAGATGCTGATTTCTTCGGTAAATCCGTGAACTTCTCCGTCGAAAAAATCGATGGTGATATTCACGCCTGTCGATCCGACGTAGAAGTCGACCTTTTCAAAAATCCCTGTTGAAAAAGGTGAGGGGTCGAAGACAACGTCGATTGTGTAAGAAATTGTTTGTGAGGAATTAAAATCTGCATCGATGTCAACATGTAGTATGCGCTTCTCTTTTTGACGTTCGGTCAAAAATCCGAGTGTGTTTGGAGGCTTTATCTCTAGAATGGATGTCAATGAAAACCTCGTATTCGATGCCAATTGGGACTTCTCGTCTTTACTTGTAACAATGAATAAAGCAGGCCGGTCGCGCTAGCGCTCCCTACAAATCGATTTACTGAAGCCAGCGGTACCAACGATCAACACGCCATAGTAGCGTCCCAGAATATTCTGCTTTCAGCAAGTCTTGAGTTTTCGCTCATGGCGTTTCTTGGAAGATCGCGGTTATTTCGTTTGGCGCCTATTCATACCATGTTTACGGCAAGGCGCGCGCAGATTGTACAGCTATACGGATTGATTAGACCTGACTCTTTCCTTTTGGGCTGGCTTCAGCTGTCCACGTTCGGTTATGGGGACAATGTCGCCGACGGCTATATCCGTATGCTTGCCGATAAGCCAATTACGAATGGCCTCGAGTGTGTGATATGTAGCGGGTCGGCCTTCAGCAATGTCTTCAAAGAACGTATTTCGTTGCTGGGTCGCTTGTTGCAGTTCACGGAACATATGGGAGTCGTGAATTACTATCTCTCTGAATTTGTCGGCATCAAAATCTTGAAAGATGAAAAGGGCGGGGTGAATTTTGACCTTATCAAAGACATTTGTCGTGTCCGGAGTATTTCGGAGATCATTTCGTTTCTCCGTCATGAGTTGAAGGAGGATCATCGCGAGCACGAGCTTCGAAAATCCTAGATTGGTCTCTTTCATGGCAGATCGGATCTGGTCGCTGCCGAGGGTCTCCCAATCATGGTATTGGACTTTCGGGACTTCTGATTTGAGTTGGGTTGGAACAAATTCCGCGAGCTGACGGCGGTACGAAGAGGCCTCGCCCACGTAACTATTTACCGTTAGGTCACCCAGAAGTTGGCGCGCCGTATCGCGATAAGCGGGGGCGTAGAAAAATCGATATTGTGCGAATTCCTCCTGCCAGGCGATCGGCATCATGTCCTTGATCTCCGGATCAAGGAAAAACCCTGCCTGATGGGGAACTTGAATCTTCATCAACAAAAGGGCCCTTTTGGTGGGTTTTATACCCTTTTGTACCATTCTTCCGATTGGAAAGGGTTAACGGACGTTCAAATCCGCTTTAACGCGTTCTTTGACAGGATCCTGGACAGATTCCTTTTGGTTACTTCGTCACCACCGATCTTGATTCGGTAGCGTTCAGCGATTGAGGCGATCGTCTTTATTGCTTCTGGCGAGGCTGAGTCCACCTTAAGGATTTTGTCTTCGGAGGCTGTCGAATCGCCTTCGATGAGGTGATATTCACAAAGACCAAGCCGTTCGGTTACATAACGAGTGAGCTTCATTTGGGCGGAAATAGAGGCCTGTATCAATCTTGGGCCGCGTCTCATCCATTTTAGAACACCCCAATCAACGCCTGCGGATGGCGGGTAGGGGGATCGTCCGTGGGATGGAGGGGCGATTGAGATCATGCGCATGTTTTCGTAGGGGCAACCAAGAGCATTTCTGGCGTCTAGGGCAGCGACGAGGTCAGGGGCGTTGGCGATCAATCCTCCATCTGTAAGACGTATATTGCCGCCGCTTATGCTGGGCATAGTGTGTAGCGGTAGGAATGTTGGGGCCGCCGCTGATGCAAGCACAGCATCGACTACCCGTATATCCTCCTGAGACGGACTATAACTTCGATACAGGACGGGTTCACCGTTGGTCTCGTCGATAGCAGGTATTACGAGCCACTTATCGATGTCGCCAAGACGCATATCTTCCCCAATATGTTCTAGGATAACTTCTCTTAAACCGTCAGGGGAGTGTTTTGCCCCGCCTACCCAGGGCCGTAGCGTTCGACGTCGTGGGAATACCAGTTCTCCCTTTTCCTCGAAGGATTTGCGTATTGTTTCGGCGGGTACGCCGTGAGCGATCGCGGCGGCAATGACGGCGCCAATCGATGTTCCGGCGAGAATTTCGAAAGACGATTTCAGCGGGGCTGTTTGATTTCTGTTTTGGATTTTCTCCAGCAATTCGAGGACATGCGCAGAGAAAAGTCCCGGATATCCACCCCCTGTGAGAGCCAGTATGCGCACATGGGAGAGGTTCGGATTTGCGTTGGAGGTGGCCGACATCCTAGGAGGGGTTCACAATTTTCAAGACAACGCGGCCTAGCCCGGCGATAGGTTGGACACTGTCATGCCAGGGACGCGGACGCGCGAGCAAAGTGTAGCCGCGTGTTATCGCGGTTGCGGCGATCATAAGATCCAAATCGTCCACTTCACCTTCAAGCGGCTGGCTCTTCAATTCTGCCCAAACGGCAGCTTCGCGTTCGGTGAACGGCAGTAGATCCAAACCAGCTAAGTCGGGTGAATTGATCGCAAAGAGGGAATTAATGTCCTCATCCCGGAAGGCTTCGCCGACGACATCCAGTTTTGAGGCCCAGAGGCGCCGAGTCTCGTCCTCCATTTCTTCATCACAACGGACCATTTCGATCGCGGCGCCGTAGGCGATCGCGGAAGCGATGATGTCGGGATTGTTATTAGAAGCGATGAACTGAAGAGTAGGGTGATCCGGATTACCGTCGACGAGTTCGATGAACTCGTCGACGCCTAGCAAATAAGTCACAGGTCGGAATCAGTTGTTCCCTGCATAGCCGGGAAATCCGTTAGACGGCGACTTTTCGTCCTCGATCTTCGGCGTTTGGGCAGGGGCGCGTTTGAGGGGCCGCCGACCTCACTTAGGCGAGCCAGAACGCGATCCGCAGGCTTGCCTTTGCGGCCCAACCCACGGCGGGCCAGTTCAACGAGACGCGCAAGATCATCTGTCGCGATGAGCGACAAGGGCTCCTTATCGGCTCCCTGTGGATCAATGAATTGAGGCATCACGGTCGCATCGTAGCAAAGTTTGGAGAACTGATTTTTGGCCTCACGAACGCGATAGACAGGACTTGCTGCTGCGTCCCCAGCAAATACGCCGGGCTTTACAAAGTGGAGGCAGAAAAACGATAGTATTTCTCCTCGCCAGCGCTCTAGCTCTGCTTTCATGGTCAGACCTCCTATTACGTGGCCACATATAGCATCAAAATGGCCACATAGATTATTGTGGCTTATGGGCCCTTAGGGGGGCTTTGTGCCCCATTAGGAACCTTTTATGGCTTTGTAGGCCTCGATGGGGCATCTCGTGCCGATAGCCTGATATCGGGCCGAAGACTGACCGAGAAGGAGGGCTTCGTGACAGTACCATCGAGGAAAAAGCCGACTTTTATTCCCGACGGCGCATCTGACCTCATTGATCCCGAATATGGGTATGCGAGGAATTTGTAGAAATGCGCCCGAGGCGAATGATGTGCCTTGCGAAGTTTTTGAAGACTGACGGTGACCACTTCTTGCGTCCATCTTGCCGGGGATTGGTGCGGGACGGGGCAGGCAAGATGCGCGCGAAGTGGGATACAAAACACGTACATATTGGTAGTTATAGTCAGTATAAAGACAGACATAACATACTGATATTAAATTGGAAATAATATCAGTTCGAGCCCCATGAAGCGCTCCTGTGGAGCCGCGACGACCTCCCTGATGTGGCGCTGCGCGGCGCGCACTATTTCAAGGAAGGGAAAGGCACGCCCGAACCGCTCCTCATCACTCGGCACGCGGGGCGTGGCGATTTCGGCGATGTGTGCAGCGACACGCTCGGTTTGACCAAGATGGATTGGAACAATGACGGCCCCTATGACGGCATGCCGGTCACGCTGAACTATGCGGGAAGGCTCGCCCAGATCGTCAAACGGATGCCGGATTTGCAGCCGCATCCTTATCCGGTCCGCCTGTTCATGTAGGCGAATCGGACCCTCTGGGCTATGGTGAGAGACAGCGGATATGCACGCTCTTTTTGCTACAGAAATTTCCCGATTTTTGATACAGAATTGCCGAATTGTATTTTTATAAGTAGTTGAAAACAAAGGGAAATTAGGCGCATTTTGAGCGCATCGCCCGCTCCATTTGATTTTTCATAAAACCAAACAAATCAACCCGTTAAGGTGCGGGCTGAAGCTCAATGCCTGACGATCCCCCGAAATTTCCCTTCTCTTGTTCCGACAAAGCGATTGGGCATGGATCAGGATAACCGTTCCCCTCGCCACGGTGCTGGCTATCGGCTACATAAGCTCTTTTAACGCATCGCGCCCTTGAGGTGCGACTGCGGGCTGGCTGCCATTGCCGCCGCTTTATCCACGAAAGTTCTGGACCCTTCATGACGTTGCCGACCGATACATCGGGCCTCCCCGCCCCCCTGTCCCGCGCCCTCACCGCCAAAGGCTATGACAGCCTGACGGAAGTGCAGTCGGCCATGCTTGACGAGGGGGTGTCGGGCCGCGACCTCTTGGTCTCTGCCCAGACCGGGTCCGGCAAGACCGTCGCCTTCGGCCTCGCCATGGGCCCCGACCTGATGCGCGGACAGGCACGCCTGCCCCGCGGCGGGGTGCCGCTGGCCCTTGTCGTTGCCCCCACGCGGGAGCTGGCCATGCAGGTCGCCCGCGAGATCACCTGGCTCTATGCCGAGACGGGGGCCACCGTCGCCACCTGCGTCGGCGGCATGGACCTTCGGCGCGAGCGGCAGGCCCTCGACCGTGGCGCGCATATCGTGGTGGGCACGCCGGGTCGACTTGTCGACCATATCAGCCGTGATGCGCTGGACCTGTCGGCCTTGCGGGTCGCGATCCTCGATGAGGCGGACGAGATGCTGAAGCTCGGCTTTCGCCAGGAGCTGGAGGCCATTCTGGACGCCTGCGCCGAAGATCGCCGTACGCTGATGTTTTCGGCTACGGTGGGCGGCGGCATCGGCAAGCTTGCCGCGCAGTACCAGCGCGACGCGCTGCGGATCTCGGCCAGTGGTCCGGCGCGGTCCCATGACGACATCGCCTACAAGGCCATGGTCACGTCCCAGCACGATGCAGAAAAGGCGATCATCAATACGCTGAGATTTCATGAGGCGGAGAACGCGATCGTCTTTTGCGGGACGCGGGCGGCGGTGGCACGGCTGACCAGTCGCCTCGCCAATCGCGGCTTCTCGGTGGTTTCCCTGTCCGGGGAGCTGAGCCAGCAGGAGCGGACCAACGCCCTGCAGGCCATGCGTGATGGCCGCGCCCGGGTGTGCGTTGCGACCGATGTCGCCGCGCGGGGCATCGACCTGCCGGGCCTTGAACTCGTCATCCATGCCGACCTGCCGAAGGACCGCGAAGGGCTATTGCACCGGTCGGGCCGGACGGGACGAGCGGGCCGGAAGGGAACATCCGTACTCGTTGTGCCGCCAAGGGCGCGCCGGCGGGTCGAACAGCTGTTCCGAGACGCCAAGGTGGATGCGGACTGGATCGCCCCGCCCAGCGCCGAAGCCGTGCTGGCGCGGGATGATGCGCGTCTGTTGTCCGACCCCATCTTGAACGAAGGGGGGGAAGCCGACTCGCTCGCCCAGACCCTGGCGGAGGCGTATTCCGCAGAGCATCTCGCTGGCGCCTTCATCCGCCTGCACCGGCAAAACCGCTCCGCGCCTGAGGAAATCAGTGAACTGGCCGTCGTCCCCCCGGGGGTTAAGAAGGGCCGGACCGAGACCACCGACGGGGCATGGGTGATGCTGTCCGTGGGGCGGGCGCATCGCGCCGAGCCACGCTGGTTGCTGCCGATGCTGTGCAAGTCCGCGCCGGTGCCGAAGGGGTCCATTGGCGCGATCCGTGTACGGGAGACCGAGACCTATGTGCAACTCGACAAGGAGGGGGCGGCCGACTTTTTGAATAGCCTTGGCACTGTCGGTTACCTCGAAGATGGCATTGAAGTGCGGCGCACGGACGGCCCCCCAGACAAAGAAGGCCCGCGCGAGGCGGCCGTCCCGGTGACGCGCCCCCGAAAAGGCCGTACCCAGCGCGATGGCCAATCCCGGTCAACGGAGAGCTTTGATCCGCTTGCGCCCACTCCCGGCCAAGAAACGGGCGACTCGCCGCGCTTCAAGCGGAAGTCGAGGGCGAAGGGCAAACCCAGTGAGGGCAGCGGAAAGCCCGGCGGGCCCAAGCCGCGCCAGACCGGCCCCGGTGGCGGTAAGCCGCTTAAGCGGCCGAAGAAGCGCAGCAGTTAACACGGGGGCTGTCCGGCGTCGTTTGCGCTGGTGAAGGCGGAGTGCAGGAGGCGATGGGGACGGGCGCTGCGGCCTGCACTTGCCACCCCTCCCGGTCTTCACCGTTGCGCCGTCGGTTCGCCATGGCGCGCCTACCAGACGGCTCCACGGCCTGCGCGCCGCCGATCAAGGTGAAATCCCCCGCGTACAGATTGCCGCCGATAGGCAGATTGCCGCCAATCAAGACGTCGGCGGCTCAGCCGGATAGGACCACTTCTTACGAGAAGTTGCCGCTCGGCTCTCGGCGCATTCGCCAGAGTTAATGGGGTCGGCCTCTAAGTCGCCGCTCGATCATCATTCTCGTGTGAACGTTAGGCGCAAGGTGAGCGGCGCGGAGGCGATACTCTTGCGCTTCCGTGCTGTTCCCGCAGCGGCGATGGATGTCTGCGAGCACAGCACACCAGAGGTAAGATCCTTCAAGCCATGTCGGGGGTTCCAGACCTTCGAGAAGAGCGAGACCGGCGTCGGGGCCTGCATATTCGACGGTTGCGACAGCGCGGTTTAGTCGATGAATCATCGATGGGGACTGGCTTTCGAGCAGCGCGTAGAGGTCTGCGATCCGCTCCCAGTTCGTTTCGGCGAAGGATGGCGCCAAGCAATGTTCGGCGGCAATGCCGGCTTCGGCATGGTAGCGCGAGAACTTGTCGCCCGTGGCCGAGCCTTCGAGCCAGCGCAGGCCTTCGGCGATATGCGAGCGGTCCCAGGCGGATCGATCTTGTTCTTCGAGGAGTAACAGATCGCCGTTTCCCGCCGTTCTTCCCGGCAAGCGTGCGTGATGAAGGTGCATTAGCGCAAGTAGCGCGCGCGTTTCCGGATCGTCGCTTACGGCATGCCCCGCTAGTATAGTCGTTAGACGGATCGCTTCATTGCATAAATCTTCCCGGATACATGCCTCCGGGCTGTTGGAATGATAGCCTTCCGTAAACAGAAGATAAAGAGTGCGACGCACGCTGGACAAGCGCGCCGGATCTGGCGCGATAACATTTTCCATGAAATCATCCGGCTTGCTGCCCAGTTTGGCCCGGGCGCGCTGCAAGCGTTTTTGGACGGTCTCGGCTTCGGTGAACAACAGGAAAGCGATCTCGCGAACGCTTAATCCGCAAAGAATCTTGAGCCCGAGAACCAATTGAGAGGACTGAGGAAGGCTCTCGTCACAACACACAAAAATCATGCGCAGAAGATCATCGGCGATCTCGCCCGAATATGTCGCTTCCGGCTGAAGGTTGGGCCCGGTGTCGACGAACTCGGCGTTTTGCGCGAGGAGCACGCCCCGGCGATCGCCGGTTCGAAGCCGCTCAAGCGCGTGATTTCTGGCGACTTTGTTGATCCAGGCCGCCGGATTTTCCGGCGGCCCGTTGCGTGACCAGACATCGAGCGCCTTTAATAGCGCCGACTGAACGGCGTCTTCGGCCAGTTCAAGATGACGCAGGCCAATCCTGCGGGACAGCGCGGAGACTTGCTCAGCATAATGACGCCGAAAGGCGAGTTCGACGTCATCCCGACCACTCAAGGCTTGCTGATCTCCCTGACCTCAACACTGGCGCCATCCGCACCAACGCCGGGGCTTTGCTGCGCCACCTCGACAGCTTCGTCTAGTGAGGCCGCCGACACGATCATGTAGCCTCCGACGACGTCTTTTGCTTCGACAAAGGGGCCGTCGGTTACGTTGTCACTTGTGACCACCTTGCCGCCGAGAAGCTGACCGCCCATGTCAACGATATTGTCTTTGAACTTTTCCTTCCATTCATTGAACCGGGCGTACATGGCCTCCATTTGCGCCGGCGATGGTGCTGCGCGTTCTCCCTCAGGCCGGGGTTGGCTGCGTTGGATGCAAAGATAGAGTTTTTCGGTCATAGGGTTTACCTTCCTGTTTCTTCGTCAGCGCGCTCCGCCGACATGGAAGAGATGATCGGACGGGCCGAAACTGGACAGAACGGCCTAAAATAATTCAGCGGCGAGGCGCCCCCTGATAAATTGGGACGGGTCACGCCTGACGATCCGCGGTTTCAGCATCGTCCAATGCAACCTTCTTACGCAGACTCTCAATGAACCCATCCCGGTCGTTCACCATGAGATCGAGGACCTCTTGGGGCGCCGCGGTGTCCTCATGCGCCGCGGACCAGAGAATCATTTCGATGAGCATGGGCGCCAGGGCGAAGCCTTTTTCGGTCACCGAGAAAAGCTTCACTCGCCGATCCGTCGGCGAGCCTTGTTTCTTGATAAGCCCGTTCGCCTCCAACGACCTGAGGCGATCCGACAGGATATTCGTCGCGATCGCTTCTTCGGAATCGAGGAACTGACGGTAAGTGCTCTTCCCCCCGAAGATCATGTCACGAAGAATCAACAGCGACCACCTGTCGCCAAAAATCTCCAGAGCAATACTGATTGGGCACCCGGATCGGTGAGGTTTTTGCGCGGAGTCTTTCATTCATCCGACAATGCACTTTTCGCTTGCACTTCACAAGTGAAGCCGATATTGATTGCGTATTGCAAGTAAATTCATTGATGTACGCATGAAAGGGAGAGACAGAATGGATGCGCTTAGTGTGGTGAAAGATTATGTGAAGGCTGCATGCGCCGGCGACGGCCAAAGCCTGCGGGCATCTCTTGCGGATGACTTTCAGTTCAAGGGACCGATGATGGAGGCGCATTCCGCCGATCAGTTTCTGCAAGCTATGGCGGCGATGCCAACGAACTTCACGATCCGGAATTCGGACTTCGTCGCCGATAGCGATCGGGTGGCGCACTTGCATGAGGTCGTCATTGACGGAAACGAGACGGCCCCGATCCCGATGTGCGAAGTGCTGTCGGTACACGAGGGCAAGATCACCTCGTCGAAGCTTTTCTTCGACACCAAACTCTTTCCAAATCCGGCGGCGTGATAGACGGGGTCATCGATGAACATCGTACCGGTCACCGGCCTCTATGCAGCTTTGTTTGCGCTGATACTGATCCCCCTGACCATTCGGGTGGGCCTCTATCGTGACAAGATAAAGGTCTACGCCGGTGATGGTGGCGACGAAACCCTGACAAGACGCATAAGGGGGCATGCAAACTTTCTGGAATATGTCCCCTTCGGCCTCTTGTTGATCGCTCTGCTGGAACTGACCGGCGCTTCCGGTCTCATCCTTCACGGGCTCGGCGTTCTTTTTCTCGTCTCGCGGGTCATGCATTACTTCACGCTGATCGTCAGCCCGCTCGCGGTCACGCGTCAGATTTCCATGCTCGGCACGATCGCGGTATTTTTGATGAGCGGTGGGTTGTTGATTTACTTCAATCTTTCTGGGACTTTTTGACGCGACGCTGCGCTGACTTCGAGCAATTCTTTCAGCTTGGCGGAGCTGCCACTCCACCCTTCGCCGCGCCAAGGCGACCGCTTTCCTTGACAATGTGCTCATGCGGCAGGTGAAGGGCGGCGCCTTCCTCTGACTCCTTGAAGGTCAGGCCAGAGAGATTGCTCTCCAGTGCCTAGGTCAGAATAAATCTATCAAATTCAGCAAAAAGTCGGCATCTACCGTTACTAATATTGAGTTCGAACATGTTGTTTTGGGCGTTCCTGCCTGGTGTACATGCTTTCAACAACGAGACTAAAAAATGGAACAATTATCGACTGGCTTCCCGGCCAACCATGAATACGATCTTCATTTTGCAAGTCTCACTTCCGAAGCATTGGTATTAGTCGGCGGGCGTATTTTTAGTGCGACCCTTTCGGGCGCCATTTCGGCTGCGCTGGTGCTGATTTACATTGTTGCGGTTAGACCACTGCCGATGACTGGAGACTATGTATTTGCGCATGGCTTTTGCCTATCTCTATCTTTTGTCGGGCTTTTGATGACTTTCCACTTTCTGAGGCGGCGTGAGCGCCTGTCAGCAGATCGGGCGTCGAACGAGGTGAGATATCAATGTCAGATATCGGGAGTTCGTTTTGGCTGGACAATACCGTTTAGCGAAATAGTCCGTGTATCTCCTCATCTCGATCAAGATGGTTATGGTGATGAGATCTGGCGCCTGGCGCTTGAGACCAAATGCGGGGACCGCGTGCACTTTTCGCCGGCAAGATTTTCCGAGATACCCCGCCGACAGACGGCAAAAATTCATCAACTTCAAGCTCGGATCGCGTCTTTTCTTGCTTGCCCTGTGGAAGCAGAAAAAACGATTTAGCTAGCCATGACAGCTCTCGGCGTTCCACCGCGGTCCCATCTTCTTTGAAGGCCTGCGTTGTTGCCGGAAATGTTCTGTGATGAGAAGATTCATCTTTTTAATGCAGGAACGTTTGTCTGCAAATTTCTTGCGCCGCGCCTTTAGGACCTTTCAGGCCATGGAGCCGTCTGTTTCCCTCTCCCCGGCCAAGAGGTGGACCTCCGCGTAAATTTTTCCCGCGCAGGACGCGATCATGAGTGATGCTCGGCGCAGTCGACAGAACATGCTGGACGGCGCCGCGCCTGCCTAGGCCTCCTTGTATGGAATGAATGGTGTGATCGTTACCGGCACGGGCGCGCGGCGCGTTTGAGGGGTCATCTATTCAACTTTGGCTTCACTGACAGATAAAGACTGTCGGCGCGGAAAGAGCGTTGCGGCGACAAAGGGGGGGCTGTGCTGCCAGAGGGGAGTTGCTAACAGGGCGTCCATGAAGCGCGCGACCGGCCTCACTGTGGCTCGCCTCTTGGCGATGCTGGCGATTGTTCTCCAGGCTTTCCTGCCGGGGTCGATGGCTGTTGCCGAAGCGAAGGGCGTCGACGTCTCACGTTTCATGTGTTCGCCCTCCGGCCAATTATCGCCGGACTCGCGGGCTGCCGCAGAACAGATCGCCAGATTGCTTGGCGAGGACGTGCCGGCGGATCAGCCCTTTGACGCCCATTGTCCGCTCTGCACACTCGCTCATAGCGTGCTGGCGCCGGCGCCTCTTGTCGTGGCGGCGCCGAGGGCGTTTCCCCTTGAGCAGATTTTTGTGCGGTTCGAGCCGGGTCTCGTCCGAGAAGCGCAGGGACCGCCCGTCGGCTCGCGTGGTCCCCCCTCTCACATCTGAACCAGTCCTTACCCCGCGGTTCCTGTGCGGGACCGTCTCTTCGCGCGTGTGACCCGCGTGCTTTCTTCAGTTTGTGAGACTTTCAACATGCGATCGAAACTTCATGCTCGCCTCCTGTCCGGCGCGGCGGTCCTCGCCCTTGGTGCGCCCGCCTTCGCTCAGGACGCGGAACCGGCCCTTCAGGACGTCATTATTGTCACCGGAACGCGGATCGACCCGGCAACCGAAACCGGTATCACCCCGGACGCGGCGCCGCTGCAAGGCGGCGATATCACCTATCTGACGGCCCGCACCCCCGGCGGGGCGCGCCTCGGCAATGGCGAGCTGTCCGGCCAGATGCAGTATCGCGGTCTGTTCGGCGAACGGTTGAACCTGCGCGTCGATGGCCAGCGCTTTGCGTCCGGCGGCCCCAATTTGATGGACCCGGTCTTCCATTACGCCCCTGCGCCCCTGGTCGCCGCCATTGTCATCGATCGCGGCGTGAGCCCGGTGTCGGCCGGGCCTGGCCTGGCTGGCGGCGCCGATGCGGTCTTTAAGCGCGTGGATTATGCGCAAGGGGACGAGGCCCGGTTCGGCTATGACCTCACGGTCGGGGCGCGAAGCGTCAATGACAGCCTGTCGACAGGCGGTGTGGTCGGCCTCGCCAGCGATGCCTGGCGCGTCAATCTGCTGGGCGCATGGGAGAAAGGTGACGATACCGAATTCGGCGACGGAGAGATTGGCGGCACGGCGTTTGAGCGCGGCGTTTATGGCCTGTCCGCTGGGGCGCGTACGGCTCTTGGTGAGTTCACGCTTGATCTGCGCCGCCAGAATACCGGCCCGTCCGGCACCCCACCGTTCCCGATGGATATCCAGTATTTTGATACGGATTTCGCCCGGCTCGGTTATGCGAAGGCGTTCGGCGACCTTCATTTTACGGCCAGCGTTCACGCCACGGACATCGTCCATTTGATGGACAATTTCTCCCTGCGTCCCGCGCCGATGCCAGGCAGGCAACGCGCGACCTTTGCCGACGCCTCGACACAGGGCGGTGAAGGGTCGATCAGCTTTCCGGCTTTTGGGGGGGATCTGGCGCTTGGGCTCGATGGCGAGCAGGTCGAGCATGACGTGACCATCACCAATCCGACCAATACGGATTTCTTCGTCACGCCATTTCCGCGCGTGGAGATGCAGCGGTTCGGCGGGTTCGCGGAATGGTCCGGTGCTCTTGGCGCGATCAATGCGCAACTGGGTCTCAGGGCCGACCGGAATGGCTATGACGCCGGCGAGGCCTCGCTCGGCTCAGCCCTTCCCATGGGGCCGCGCATGCTGGCCACGGCGTTCAATGATGCGGACCGTTCAGGCGAAGACACAACAGTCGATGCGGTGGCGCGCCTCTGGACGACTGAGCGCGGTGGCCTTTCGTGGCGTGTAACGCTGGCGCACAAGCAGCAGGTGCCGGGCTATATCCAGCGCTTTGGCTGGCTGCCGATCAATGCCAGCGGCGGGCTTGCCGATGGCAATATCTATGTTGGCGATCTGGCGCTTGAGCCGGAGACCGCGTGGATCGCCGAGGCGGGCTACGACTATGCCAGCGCGCGGGCCTATCTGCGTCCGACTGTATTTATTCGTCAGATTGATGACTATATTCAGGGGGTGCCCTTTGACGGAACTGTGGGGGTTGCCGACAGCCCGGTCGAGATGATCGCGACCATGAATGGCGATCCGACGCCGCTGCGCTGGGCGAATGTCGAGGCGCGGCTTTATGGGCTCGATATGGATGGCGGTTACGATTTCGACGGACCGCTCCGTCTCGACGGGGTCTTTAGTTATGTGCGCGGCGAGCGTCGCGACATTGACGACAATCTTTATCGCGTTGCGCCGCTGAATCTGACGCTCGGGCTCACCTGGGAAGCAGATGTCTGGTCCGCCACGGTTGAAACGCGCGCCGTCGCCGATCAGGAGGAGGTGTCCTTGACCAATAGCGAGGAGGCGACGGACGGCTATGTTGTCCTCAGCGCCTATGGCGAGTGGGATCTGTATGATGGGGTGACCCTGTCGGCGGGCGTCGAGAACCTGCTCGATGAGGTCTATCAGGACCATCTGGCAGGCTACAATCGCAACGGCTTTGGCGATGTGCCGGTTGGCGACCGCCTTCCAGGGGCTGGACGCGGCATGTTCGTCCGTCTGAACATGTCATATTAACGATGGAACTCGGTCCGGCTCCTTTTCTGACGGGGCCGGACTATCACATTGGGTCCACGGAGGAAACATCGACAGAGAGCTTTCTCCGGTGCCGTGGCGCATAATCACCTTCCGCCGGCCATTCCCCCAGGGGCGTGGAAGCGAGCGACGGGGGCAATTCGACCAATCAGTTTCCAAACACCGGAAGAAGGAATTTTCAATTGGCGATGACGGAGAGAGTCGGGGCGTCGTCGGCGCTAATGCCCCGAATCTAGGGGAAAAGCGATCAATAATCGGCAGGCATGAGGATCTCACGACATCGTTACTTGACATTTGTGTATATCGTCAATTAATGGGGGGGTGTGATGGGAGGTATGCCGCGGGTGATTGATGATCTCAATATCGCTGAGGGAACGGGGGCGCGGATCGACGAGGCGGCCCCTTTGTTCGAGGCGCAATCGACGGCGGGGCTCGTCAGGCTCGCGGATTATCGGGGGCAATGGGTGATGTTGTTCGCCCATCCGGCGGATTTCACCCCCGTCTGCACGTCGGAATTCGTTGCGCTCGCCCGCGCGCAGGCCTCCTTCGACCGCTTAGGGTGTGCGCTGATCGGTCTATCGATCGATAGCGTATACGCCCATCTTGCTTGGGTCGAGCGTATCGAGGCCGACTTTGGTGTCCGTCCGACCTTCCCCTTGATCGAAGATCCTTCCCTCGCCATCGCCAGGGCTTATGGGATGATCCATCCCGGCGCGTCCTCGACCACGGTGGTTCGATCGGTGTTCGTCATTGATCCGGCTGGGATCGTTCGGGCCAGCTCCACCTATCCGATGTCCGTTGGGCGGTCGGTGAGCGAATTATTGCGCCTCGTTGAAGCCCTCCAGGTAACCGATGGCGGTGGCGGCGTCGCGCCCGAAGGGTGGGAGTCCGGTGAGCCACTTCTCGACCCGGCGCCACGCACCAGCGACGACCTGTCGGGGCTCAACAATTCGCTTTGGTATGCCGGGGGCACGAAATGAGTCCCGCAGCACTCCTCACCCCGAAGGAGATGGAGGCTCAAGCCGACAGAAGTGCGACGCTGTTGCGGGCGATGGCAAACCCCCAGCGACTACGCCTTGTGTGCGAGCTGATGGCGGGCGAGCGCGGCGTTGGTGAGCTTGAGGAGCTTACGGGTATTCGTCAGCCGGCGCTTTCAAAGGAGCTGGGCAAGCTGCGGGAGGCCGGCGTGATCGAGGGGCGGCGTGAATCCAAGGCGGTTTTCTATCGCCTTATCGACGAACGGGTTCCGGGTATCATTGCGTCGCTCTGCGGTCGTGAAGTTGCGCCGACAGCAGCTCATCCGCGTCCTTCGCCTGTCTCAGAGCGTGGAAGTGTCTTTGCCCGGATTGTTCAGAAGCCGTTCTGACCAAGTTGAATAAGTTGATGGGGATGTAATCCAAGGAGGATGTCATGTCAGCGAGCCAGATCCCACCTCTCCCCGTGGCTGTGAGCGACCATCGTTTCGACGCGCCCGCTGTCGAGGCTTTTTTCGATGAGGCCACCAACACCGTATCGTATGTTCTGTATGATCCGGAGACGAAGGAGGCGGCGGTTATCGATAGTCTCCTCGACTTCGACAATAAGGCTGGTCGCATTACGACCGAAAGTGCCGATAGGGTCCTGGACTTTGTCCGGGAAAAAGGGCTGAAGATCGATCTGATCCTTGAGACCCATGTGCATGCTGATCACCTATCGGCTGCCCCCTATGTTAAGAAAAACGTCGGTGGACGGATTGCGATCGGATCGGAAATCAAGACGGTCCAGTATGTGTTCGGCAAAGTGTTCAATGCCGGTACGGCCTTTCAGCGCGACGGATCTCAGTTCGATGTTCTTTTCGAGGATGAAGACATATTCAAGATTGGGCGGTTCCAGGGGGTTGCAATGCACACGCCGGGTCATACCCCAGCCTGCATGAGCTATCTTATCGGCGATGCGTTATTCGTCGGTGATACGATCTTTATGCCCGATTACGGTACGGCGCGATGTGATTTTCCGGGTGGGGACGCCGTGACCCTTTATCGGTCTATCAGGCGCTTATTTCAGCTTCCCGATGAAACGCGTATGTTCCTCTGCCATGATTACAAATCAGAGACTCGTGATCACTATGCTTGGGAAACGACTGTCGGCGAAGAGAGGCGTGAGAACATTCACGTAAAAGACAGCGTCTCGGAGGAGGCGTTCGTCAAGATGCGGAATGAACGCGACGCGACCTTGTCGATGCCCACTCTGATTTTGCCCTCTATTCAGGTGAACATGAATGCCGGCAATCTTCCGGTGCCTGAGGATAATGGACAGCAATACCTAAAAATTCCGCTGAACGCCCTCTAGGCGGGATATAAGGCCGAGGGGTGTGATGGTCAGCAGGGCGCGAAGACGGCAATATCTGCCGATCCTTTCCTGGATCGGTGGCTATCGTGGCGACACGTTCGCGAAGGACGCCCTGGCCGCGGTCATTGTGACCATCATGCTGATCCCACAATCCTTGGCCTATGCCCTTCTGGCGGGATTACCGCCCCAGGTGGGGCTCTATGCGTCCATCCTTCCCCTCGTCGCCTATGCCGTATTCGGAACGTCCCGTAGCTTGGCGGTAGGGCCGGTTGCCGTTGTCTCCCTCTTGACCGCCACCGCGGTTGGGCAAGTCGCCGAGCAGGGGACTGCCGGATATCTTGCCGCCGCGATCCTCCTCGCCCTGTTATCCGGTGCGTTTCTGACGGCCATGGGCTTGTTCCGTCTTGGCTTCGTGGCCAATTTCCTCAGCCACCCTGTTATTTCGGGGTTCATCACCGCCTCGGGGCTGATTATTGCCGCAAGCCAGGTGAAACATATTTTGGGGGTTGAGGCCCACGGCGAGACCCTTTTCCGGCTCGTATCGGCGCTATTCCACCAGCTTGCCGACACGAACATCCCGACCCTGATGATAGGCGTCATGGCCATAGCCTTTCTCTTTTGGGTGCGGCGGGGGCTTGCGCCTTGCCTTAAAAAGGTCGGGATGAAGGCGACGACGGCAAGCATGCTCGCCAAGGCGGGGCCGGTTCTTGCCATCGTCGTGACGATTGCGCTCACCGCGATTTTCAGACTCGATCAGCAGGGGGTTGCTATTGTCGGCGATATCGAGGGGAGCCTTCCGCCAGTCGCGGTGCCTTCCGTTGATCTCAACCTTCTTCGATCGCTGGTCGGGCCGGCGATATTGATTTCCATCATCGGCTTTGTGGAATCGATCTCGGTCGCTCAGACTCTTGCCGCCAAACGACGTCAGCGGATCGATCCTGACCAAGAATTGATCGCCCTTGGGGCCGCGAATATCGCCAGCGGCTTGTCCTCGGGCTATCCTGTCACTGGCGGTTTCGCCCGCTCCGCCGTGAATTTCGATGCCGGGGCCGAAACGCCCGCAGCCGGCGCCTATACCGCCCTCGGCATTTCCCTGGCCGCCCTCTACCTGACGCCGCTCTTAACATTCCTGCCCAAGGCAACCCTGGCGGCCACCATCATCGTGGCCGTCCTCTCCCTCGTGGATATCAGGGCGGTTGGCGAGACGATGCGATACTCAAAGGCTGATGGCGCGTCGATGCTGGCGACGATCATTTTCACCTTGGGATTTGGGATAGAGACGGGGGTGGTTGCGGGGGTCCTGTTGTCCTTATCCCTCTATCTGCTGAAGACATCGCGGCCCCATATGGCTATTGTCGGTTTGGTTCCGGGAACGGAGCATTTTCGGAATGTCGATCGCCACGATGTCGTCACGGACGACAAGGTGATAACGCTCCGCGTCGATGAAAGCCTCTACTTCGCCAATGCGCGGGGCCTTGAGGATATTGTTTACGATCTTGTGGCCGACAATCCGACCCTGGAGCATTTCGTCCTGATGTGTCCGGCGGTGAATTCTATCGATGCGAGCGCCCTTGAAAGTCTTGAGGCGATGAACGCGCGGCTGAAGGATTCGGGCGTTACCTTTCACCTGTCCGAGGTGAAGGGCCCGGTCATGGATCGCCTCAAGCGATCCCACCTGCTTGCGGACCTCACGGGGGAGGTTTTCCTAAGCCAATTTGCCGCCCTGTCGACGCTCACCCCCGCCCTAGTCGATGGGGCGCGCGATGGCGCGCACCCGCAGGCGGCGGCGCGCTGAGGGGCCGGCGTGACGAGGGCGGATAAGCGCGGCCAATAGATGTCAAAATAGGAAATCGAATAATGATCTTTCCCAGCGATAGGGGAGAAATCCGGCAGGGCGGGGAGAGGATTGTCTGTCCTCTTCTCTTCAAAAGATCTGAAAACAATAGCCCCTCTGGAGGTCGGCCCTTCGGATATGGCGATAAAAGGCACCTGCGCCGACCGCAATGACTTATTGACTATTGCCAATTAATAAGAGTAAAAATAGGAAAATGAGAGTGCCGGAGGGCCGTCATGGATGATCGCAGTCTTACCCCAGATTTTAGCGTCTCTCCTCAGCTAGAGCCTGCCGATCTCGGTGTGGCCGCCCGTCAGGGCTATCGAACGATCATCATCAACCGTCCTGATGGGGAGGGGGACCAGCCGGGCGCCGCCGAGATGAGCGAGGCCGGGCGCCGCCATGGGCTCAACGTACGCTACGTGCCGGTAAACTGCGGGGAGATCACTGACAGCGAGCTGGCCGCCTTTCAGGAGGTTGCCCTCAATCTTCCCGGGCCGATCCTTGCCTATTGTCGGACCGGGACCCGCTCGGCGATGCTGTGGGCGCTCAGCCAAGCGGGACATCTGTCGACCGACGCGATCCTCAGCACTGCAAAGCAGGCGGGCTATGATCTCGAAGGGCTACGTCCGCGTCTCGACGCGATGTCCCCTGCCGTGGCTGGCACGGGGCAGGGCGCTTTACACGGCTGACGATCCCCTGGACCTTTTCGGCCTTTTCGGTTCACTGCTCGTCGTCATGCGCCTCACCCGCAACGGTGAGGCGTGAGCTTACCCGAGGCGAAGGGTCTCGGCGCGCATCTCCTTATCCAGACGCTTCATGGCCTTTTGCAATTTCTCAAAGGCCCGGACTTCGATCTGACGAATGCGCTCACGGCTCACGCCATATTCGCCCGAAAGTTCTTCGAGGGTCTTGGGATTTTCGGTCAATCGCCGCTCGGTCAGAATATGCCGCTCACGGTCGTTGAGGTCGACCATGGCTTCCTGCAGTAGCTCCATCCGCGTTTCGAACTCGTCGTCTTTGACGAGTTGGCTTTCGGCATTCACCGCATTCTCGTCGACCAGCCAGTCTTGCCATTCGGCTCCGCCATCGCCGTCGCTCCGCATGGGGGAGTTGAGGGAATTGTCAGACCCCGCCATACGCCGGTTCATGGAGATGACTTCGTCTTCGGTCACGCCGAGACGGGTGGCAATCAGCTCGACCTCCTCGGGCCGCATATCCCCTTCGTCGACGGCGTCGATTTGACCTTTGAGTTTGCGAAGATTGAAGAACAACTTTTTCTGCGCTGCCGTGGTGCCGATTTTCACCAATGACCACGACCGCAGGATATATTCTTGGATCGAGGCGCGGATCCACCACATCGCATAGGTCGACAGCCGGAACCCTTTGTCGGGGTCGAATTTCTTGACCGCCTGCATCAGGCCGACATTGCCCTCTGAGATGACCTCGCCGGTGGGGAGGCCGTAGCCGCGATAGCCCATGGCGATTTTCGCCACGAGACGGAGATGTGAGGTGATCAGGCGCTGCGCCGCGTCAGGATCTTCGTGCTCCTTAAACCGCTTGGCCAGCATATACTCCTCATCCCGTTCGAGGAGCGGGAATTTGCGGATCTCGGCCAAATAGCGATTGAGCCCGCCTTCGGGGCTCAGGGCGGCGCCGCTGGTCGTTGTCAGTGCATTGGCCATATCGTCTCTCTTTTCTCCCCAAATGCGATGTCAAAAAGCTCTCATCACATTCAACGTGCGCATCGCCTCGCGGTTGTCGGACAATAGCGCACAGACCACCGGTCAAAGATTGAAAATAGGTACATCTCCCCCGCTTCTAAGGGGGGCGCTGTTATTTCGCCACTCACCAAGCCGATAAGCCTCATCGATTGGGCCAATGCGGCCGCCCTTAACGGGGACGGGGAGCAGGGCTCACAGGACCTTGAAGGCCTCGACAAGCGTCGAGAAATCATGGGGCGGCGGCTGACGGAAATGAAGGGCCTCGCCCGTCACCGGGTGATCGAAACCAAGCTCTACCGCGTGAAGAGCCTGGCGCCGGAACCGTCGGAGGAGGCCAAGGGCATGGTCGGCGGCCGGATCCCCCGGTTTCAATCCCGCAAGGCCCGATCGACCGTAGACCGGATCCCCGAGCAGGGGGTGGCCGATATGGCTCATATGCACCCTGATTTGGTGGGTACGGCCTGTTTCCAGCCGACATTCCACAAGGGAGGCGAGGGCGTCCCCCGGCAATTTCGCCCGGCCGATGCCATAGGCGTCGAGCCGCGCAAAATGGGTGATGGCTTCCTTGCCCTCGGGCCGGTCGACCCCCACCACCGTCATCTTCTTCCGGTCCCCCGAAGAGCGGGCGAGGGGCCAGGTGATCGTGCCGCTGGTCGGTCGCGGGCTCCCTTCGCAAAGGGCAAGATAGGCACGGTCGATATCATGCGCGGCAAAGAGCGCCGAGAGACCCTGATGGGCGTGGTCGTTCTTCGCGATCACCATGACACCCGACGTATCCTTATCCAGGCGATGCACGATCCCCGGCCTGATGACGCCGCCAATGCCGGAGAGCGTATCGCCGCAATGGTGGAGGAGGGCATTCACCAAAGTGCCGGTCCAATTTCCGGCAGCGGGGTGCACGACCAGCCCCGCCGGTTTGTTGATGACAATCAAATCCCCGTCTTCGAACAGCACTGTCAGGGGGATGTCTTCGGGCTTTGGCGTTGGGTCTTCGGGGGGTGGGGGGACCAGGGTGAATACCTCCCCTTGGCGCAGCTTCCACTTTGGATCTGTGAAGGGCGCTGCGTCCTTCGTCAGTGCCCCGCCCTCGATCAGCGCTTTGATCCGCGCCCGGCTATAGGCGTCGGTCTGATCGGCAATCCACTTATCGAGGCGGGCGCCGACATCGGCCTCGGCGACCGTGAAGGAGAGGGGCTCTGTATCGCTCATCGAAAAGGGGTGACCTTGAAAGCGTTTCGTTGTCAAACCCGCGCCGATGAATGACGCAGCCCCCTCCCCCGATGATAATACCGCCCTTGCCGAGGGCGGCCCTTCCCTTGCGATCTTGAAGGGGGTTGTGTGGGGACTGGGGCTGATCTTGCTCTTGGGCTTCGGTCTCGTCGCGGCCTTGATCGTTAAGGGCCCGACGGAGGGCGAGGGCGAGACCACCTTGCCCGTCGTCACATTGGAAGAGGGGGAGCGAATTGGCCACGCGACCCTGGAGGGAGATCGGCTCTTCCTGACCGTCGATCAGCCTGACGGCACCCAGCGCCTCCTCCTGATCGACCTCGCCGGAGGCGACATTGCCGCCAGCGATATTCGCTACGGATCGGTCGACAGCGAGGCGGCGACCGCCCGCGGGACCGGCGATGGCCGCTGAGCGCGGTGCTGAAGCGCATCGCCAATAAAGAGCGCGACCCCCAGCCAAATGAAGGCAAAGCAAATTTGATAGGCGGGGGTGAACGGTTCGCCGTCAAGAAGGCCAATGCCGAAGGCAAGCGTGGGGCCGATAAACTGCAAGAACCCAATGGTCGAGAGGGTTAGGCGCCGGGCGGCAATGGCAAAAAACAGAAGCGGCGTCACGGTAATCGGTCCGGCGAGCATCAGGAGCGTCAAAAGGCCAAAATCGCCGGACAAGCCTGCCTCAAGGCCGGTATCGGTCGAAGCGACCAGCCATATCAGGAGGCCGAGGGCCAGGGGGCTGAGCAATAAAGTCTCGATAAAGAGCCCGGGCATCGCGCCGATCGCCACCCGCTTTCGCGAGTAGCCGTAAAAGGTGAAGGTCACCGCGAGGATCAGCCCGAAGAGCGGGAACCGTCCGCCATAGACCGTCAGAATGGTCACGCCAATACCGGCCAGCAGGACGGCCAGGATCTGGAGACGGCGAAGGCGTTCGCCCATCACCACGACACCCACCAGGACGTACACCAATGGATTGATGTAGTAGCCAAGGCTGACCTCGAAGACGCGGCCTTCTTGAACGGCGACGATATAGAGGATCCAATTCCCGGCAATCGCCAGGGCAGAGGCGAGAAGCCAGAGCACCACTTTCGGGGACCGGAGCCCCTTTACGACTTCGCCCCATTGCGAACGCGCCAGGATCACCAGCAGCCCGAAGGGCACGGCGAACAAGATCCGATCGGTGAAGATTTCAATCGGCGAGATGCCCCGCAGGACGATAAAATAAAAGGGCAAAAACCCCCATAGCGTATAGGCTAGGGTTCCCGCCAAAAGGCCAGTACGCAAGGAGGAAGGACCGGACATCAGTGCCGCCTAGAAGCCGTCCTGCCCTTTGGCTAGGGCGGATCTTCGGCACGGCTCGGCCCTTTTGGGCTCGGCCCTTAAGGTCCCCCCGAAATCGGGGGGCGCGCCCCGGCATCATGTCACCGATCAGCGGTCCTTGGCGACGCTGTCCACCTCGGCGGCGGCATCGGGGAACTCACGTCGCAACAGATCGATGTTCCGCAGGTTCGCTTTATAGAAGATGTCGAAGATGTCGCCGAGAAGGGGGACGGCCCCTGCTAAACTGTCGATGACGATGTTGAACACCATCCTAATCAGGGTCGTGGTGCGCGCGCCCATCCGCGCCGCCTCGACGACGATCCCGATGGAAATGGCCGCCATGATGGCATCGCCGACACCGGGCACCAAGCCGATGATCCCGTCGAGACCGAAGCGAAACCCGGGCACCCCGAACCGTGCATCGAGGAGGCGGGCAAGTTTCGACAAGCGCCGCAGGCGCCGGACCTGCGTTGCGTGTCCCAGGGACTCAGGGCCCCGAGGCTCGGGAGACGGGTCAATCGTGGGACTGTTCCGTTCGGCCATCGTGGTCATTGATCAAAAAAGGCGCCTTACCGCTTGCCGATAATGTAGACCGCGTGGATCACCCCGGGAATGTAGCCAAGCAGCGTAAGAAGGACATTGAGCCAGAATTGAGCGCCGAGCCCCACCTGAAGGGCAACGCCAAGGGGCGGCAGAAGAATCGAGAAGATGATGCGGATCAGGTCCATGGGATTTGTCCTCGGTTAAGATGTCACACCCCGATAACGGGGCCCGAGGACAGAGGTTCCGGTTGCAGGATCAGCGAGGGGCCGCCCCTTCACTGTCGCCGGTGACGATCCCCACAAAGGGGAGTTCGCGGAACGCATAGGCAACGTCCATACCATAGCCGACAACGAAATGATCAGGACATTCAAAGCCGACATAGTCAGCCTCGACTGTACCCTCGGTGCGCTTGCTCGTCTTATCGAGCAGGACGGCAATCGACACATGATTGGCCCCCCGCTCGAACATCAGATCGCGCGCAAATCTCAGTGTCCGTCCTGATTCCAGGATGTCGTCGATCAGCAAAATGTCCCGTCCTGCCACTTCGCTGTCGATATCCTTGATGATCCTCACCCCCTGCGACACGGTCCCCTTGCCGTAGCTTGAGAGGGTGATGAACTCGACCTCCGGGGCGAGGCCGACGGCGTGCAGGGCCCGCAAGAGATCCGCCGCGAAAATGAAGGAGCCTTTGAGAACCGCGATCACCAAAAGGTCCGTCGTCGGCCCCTCAGCAATTTGTTCGGCCAGGGCGATATTGCGCTCGGCAATCTGGTCCGCGGAGAAGAGGGGCTCGATGGTCTTTCCACGGACTGTGATCATCATTGGCTCCAGCGAAGAGGCGAGGAAGGATCAGGCGCTGTCGCCTGCTTTGACATGTCCGCGATTGACCAGCAACTCCGCAATCTGCACGGCGTTCAAGGCTGCCCCTTTGCGCAGATTGTCCGAGACCACCCACAAATTCAGACCGTTCTCCACCGTGGAATCTGTCCTTATGCGGCTGATAAAGGTCGCAAAATCGCCGACGCATTCGACCGGGGTGACATAACCGCCATCCTCTCGCTTATCGACGACGAGACAGCCTGGAGCCTCCCGCAGGATTGCCCGCGCCTCTTCGTCGTCGAGGGGCTCTTCGAACTCGATATTCACCGCTTCCGCATGGCCGACGAAAACCGGCACCCTGACAGCGGTGGCGGTGAGCTTGATCGTCGGGTCGAGGATCTTTTTGGTTTCCGCCACCATCTTGAACTCCTCTTTCGTGGAGCCATCGTCGAGAAAGACATCGATATGCGGGATCACGTTAAAGGCGATCTGCTTGGTAAACTTTTCCGGTGAGGGCTCGTCATTGACGAAAATGCCCTTGGTTTGGGTGAATAATTCGTCGGCGGCCTCTTTGCCGGCGCCGGAGACGGATTGATAGGTGGCCACGACGACGCGCTTGATTTTTGCCCGATCGTGCAGCGGTTTGAGCACCACCAGCAATTGCGCCGTGGAGCAATTGGGGTTTGCGATGATATTCCGCTTGGCATAGCCGTCGACCGCCGCGGCGTTCACCTCAGGAATGATCAGCGGGACATCCGGATCGAGACGAAACTTCGATGAATTATCGATGACGATGCACCCGGCCTTGGCGGCGAGGGGGGCGTATTTCTCGGAGATGTCGCCGCCCGCGGCAAAGATCGCAAGATCGGTTCCCGCAAAATCGAATTGATCGAGGTCACGGCATTTGAGGGTTTTGTCGCCGTAGGACACCTCCCGACCGAGGGAGTTGCGGGAGGCAAGGGCAATCACCTCGTCCGCCGGAAAAAGACGCTCGGCGAGGATACTCAAGACTTCGTGGCCGACCATGCCGGTGGCCCCGACGACCGCTACGGTAAGAGACACGGGTTCCCGTCCTTCTCGATAAAAAAGGGGGTGGTGAACGAGCTATGCGCGAAGTGCAAGATCTAGGGGCAAGATCGGGGCGGTAGGGCGTGCCGGCGCTCGGGCCACCAAAAGTCTTGGGGCACAAATTTGACGGAAGCTCGGCGAGGGCGCCTCGCAACCGTCACAAAAACCGTGTTACATCATTACGCATGGTAAACGGGCGGATGCCTCGTCGGGAGCGGATTGATGGACGAAGCGGTGACGGTCACCTCCGAATTGGGGACCGATTTTTCTATCTGGGGCCTCATTCTTCAGGCCGATATCGTCGTGCAATTCGTGATGCTTGTTTTGGCGGGCATGAGCGTTTGGTCCTGGACGATCATGTTCGACAAATCGATGACCCTCGGCGCCATCAAATCCAAGGCCAAGAAGTTCGAAGACCAATTCTGGTCGGGGCGCCCCCTTGATGAGCTGGGGCGGAAGGTCAAGGACAAGCCCGACCATCCCATGGCCCGCATCTTCATGACCCTGATGGATGAATTCACTCAAGATCGCGGCCATGGGGATCCTGCGGCGGCCTCGCGGTTGGAAAGCGTGGCGCGGGTCCACGTCAATCGGGAGCTTGAGAAGATTCAAAGCCAGCTTTCGGTGCTGGCGACGATTGGGTCGGCGGCCCCCTTTATCGGTCTGTTCGGCACGGTGTGGGGGATCATGAACGCCTTTCGCGGCATTGGCGCCACTGGCGACGCCAATCTGGCCGTGGTGGCGCCGGGTATCGCCGAGGCGCTGTTCGCCACGGCGCTTGGCCTTGTCGCCGCGATACCGGCGGTCATTGGTTACAACCGATACGCGGCGGGGGTTAACTCCTATGCCGTCCGACTTGAGGGCTTTGCCACGGAATTCGTGGCGATCCTGTCCCGACGCCTTGGCGAGGGGGCGTAGCCCATGGCCGGTGGGATCAGACAGCCCGGGGGGCGCGGTCGGTTCACGCCGATGGCGGAAATCAACGTCACCCCCATGGTCGATGTGATGCTCGTTTTGCTGATCATTTTCATGGTGGCGGCGCCGTTGCTGACGGTGGGAATCGAAGTCGACAAGCCGGACACGGACGCGCAAGCCATGACCGATAGCGGTGAGCCGATCACCGTTTCGGTCACCTCGGAGGGGCGTATTTTCGTCCAGGACACAGAAATTGCCCTCGACAATCTCGCGCCCCATCTGACTGCGGTTCGCCAGGCGGGCTATGATCAGCGGATTTACGTTCAGGGCGACCGGGCCGCTTCCTATGACGCTGTGGCACAGGTCTTGGGGGCTCTTAACGGTGCGGGGTTCACTCGCATCGGCCTGGTTACGGAGTAGGCGGGCGAGGGGCGTGCGATTTCCCGCTCTCTCGCTCTCGCTCCTCCTCCATGGGGCGGTGATCGGCGGTCTCGTGGTGACCGTGCCGCGCCTGGCCGACGATCCGATCTATATTCCTCCCGTACCGGTCGATGTGCTGAGCCGGGCCGAGTTCGACGATTTGGTGTCGATCCCCGCGGAATCGGCAACCGAAGAGCCCGCCGAGCGGGAAGAACCGGCGCCGCTTCCCGAGCCGGCGCCTGAACCCGCGCCCCAGCCTGAGCCCGATCCGACGCCAGAGCCAGAACCTGAGCCTGAACCTGCGCCCGAGCCTGAGCCCGAGCCTCAACCGGCGCCGGAACCTGCCCCCGAGCCTGAGCCTCAACCGGAAGCTGAGCCTGAGCCTCAATTGCCTGAGCCCGACCCAGAGCCTGCGCCGCCGACATCTGCGCCCGAGCCCGATCCCGTGGAGGACCTCGATTTTGACTCGCTGAGCGACGGATTGGTCGATCTCACGCCGGATCGCCCGCGTACTGCGCCGCGGGTTGTGGGGGACACCGGAGAGGGAGGGGAACGCGACCAGCCGCAAATCGGTCCGGGCGGTCAATTGAGTATCACCGAGGAGGCCGCGCTCCAGGCCTGTGTCCGCGCCAATAGAGTGATCGACCTCTCCGCGCGGGACGCCGATCAATTCGTGGTCGAGTTGCGGATCGTCCTCAATATCGACCAAACGCTGGCGGCGCCGATCGAGATCACCAACCAGGCTGCGATCAACCGTTCCGGCAACCCCGCTTATCAGGCGGCGGCGAGAAATGCGGTGGCGGCGGTAAGGGCCTGCCTTCCCCTCGACGCCCTCGACCCGGCCCGATATCAGCAATGGCGCGTGATCAATTTCCGGTTCCGGCCGGGGACGTCTTGAGGCGGCAAAGCCGTCGGGCGCCTTAAGTGAAGTTATCGCAAAGGCCTCGTGTTCCGGGGGCGACGCCGCTAGACCATTGAGGAATGAGCCAATGTCACGAGGAACTTGCATGGTCCTGATCGTTCGCGTTCTGAGCGCTCTGTTTGTCGCCTTTACGCTGGCCCTGCCCCTTGGGGCTGTGGCGCAGGATGAGCCGCTGATCGATATTGTGGGCGGTCGGACCGATCCGATGCCCGTGGCTCTGCCGGCCTTCATTGCGACGGGCGAGGGGGCCGAGCGGGTCAGCGCCGATCTGAGCGAGGTGATCCGAGACGATCTGGCAAGCTCAAGCTTGTTCGCGCCCATTGATCCGGCGGCGTTCATCCAACAGCTTCAGTCCGTGAACACCCCGCCGCGGTTTGCCGATTGGCGGGCGATCGACGCGAGGGTGCTGTTGGTTGGCGAGGTGACGGCTCTCTCCGGCGGACGCATTCAGGTCGCTGCCCGGCTCTGGGATGTCGGGGCCTCGAAACAATTGGGCACGATCGCCTTCAAAACCCCGGCGACCAATGTTCGGAAGGCGGGGCATGAAATCGCTGATTTCGTGTATGAGCAATTGACCGGTGAGCCGGGCTATTTCGACACCAAGATCGTTTATGTCGCTGAGTCCGGCCCGAAAACGGATCGCCGCAAGCGGCTGATGATCATGGACCAAGACGGTGCCAATCCCTCAATCCTCACCGATGGGCTGAATTTCGATGCCCTGACCCCGCGGTTCTCACCGACCCAACAGCAGATCATTTTCCTCGCCATGTTCGATGACCGGCCAAGCCAAGTCTATCTTTATGACATCGAGACCACCGAGATGGAGGCCTTGGGCTCGTGGCGCGGCATGACCTTCGCCCCGCGGTTCAGCACCGATGGGCGCGGCGTCCTCTTGTCCATCGAGGAGGCCGGGAACACGGATATTGCCCGCATGGATCTGATTACCCGTCGGATCGAACGGCTGACGCGGAATCCGGCCATCGATACCTCGCCCTCAATGTCTCCCGATGGCCGGCACATTACCTTTGCCAGCGATCGCGGCGGCAGCCAGCAGATTTATGTGATGAATGCGGACGGATCCGATCAGCGACGCATTACCTTCGGCAACGGCACCTATGGGACACCGGTCTGGTCGCCCCGTGGAGATCTGATTGCCTTTACGCGCCTCTATCGGGGACGATTCTATATCGGTGTCGTCAAGCCGGATGGGACGGGCGAGCGTTTGTTAACAGAAAGTTATCTGGACGAGGGGCCGACCTGGTCGCCGAATGGTCGGGTCATCATGTTCTTCCGCGAAAATCGTCCGGGGGGCCCGGTTAATCTCTACTCCATTGATTTGACCGGCAGAAACCTCCGCCGGGTCGAGACCTCGACCGAAGCGTCCGATCCTGCGTGGTCGCCTTTGCTCGATTAGTGAAGCTGTGCGGGATTTGTTGAAAGTGTCGCAAAGCACCCGTAGAGTTAATATGTGGCGGATTGTGCAATGCGCACCGTCGACGGGTTCGGAACAGACATTGCCCGGAGAGAGTTCGGTTGCGGCCGGCTTATTTGAGGGGGCGAATCATTAGGGGTGATTATGTTGAATAGTTTTTATGGTCGTGGAACGGCCCTCATCGCCTTGGCGACCTTGGCCGCCTGTGCGTCGACCCCCGAGCCGGAGGCATCGGCGCCGGTGGATGCCGTTGTCCCGGAGCGCAGTGCACGGGTCGATCAGGCGCCTGAGGGACCCATTCCGGGATCGGCCGCCGACCTTGAACAGAATGTCGGTAACCGGGTGTTCTTCGAGTACAACGAATATGCCCTCGGCCAGGAATCGATTGCGACCCTGCGGCGTCAGGCGGCGTGGATGAAGGAATATCCCGAAGCGCGCATCCGCCTCGAAGGCCATGCCGACGAGCGCGGCACCCGTGAATATAACCTCGCTTTGGGCGCCCGCCGGGCCAGCGCGGCGAAGTCCTATCTCGTGGATCTGGGTATCGATCCGTCGCGGATTACCACTGTGTCCTACGGCAAGGAGCGGCCCATCGATCCGCGGTCCACGCCTGAGGCCTGGGCACGGAACCGTAACGCGACAACGGTCCTGTTGACGACTGTCGGCTCGTAAAAGCCTGGCCGACCGATCGGTTGGTAAGAATGATCCCCCTCGGCCCCTGTGGTTCGAGGGGTTTTTCTTGACCCCGCCAGGGGGGCACCGATGACCCTAAAGAGGGGGCCGTGCTTGGGTCTTCAAGGCTTGTGAGGGGAAAGCTCGCCACGACGGGCGGCGGCCAGCAGCTCCACCCGGAGAGTTGAGGCAAGCCCCTGCGATCCGCGTTTCAAATCGGCGTCGAGGATGAGCTGGGCGACGGGAACACCCCGTCGGACCGCCCATTCGTCGAGCGCCGCCCAAAAGGCCGCCTCCAGGGCGACCGAGGTCCGGTGACCGCGGAGGGTGACCGATCGCTTGATCAGTTCTGCGACGCCCAATTATCGAGGCCGTGCTGCCGAATGCGATTGGCGGCCACGGTCATCCCGTCAATAATCCCCGCCATATGGGCCAAGACCTCGGCATCGGCGGTGCTCATATCGACGCCAAGAGCCGCGTAAAGCTCATCAACGGCAATCGAATTGGCAAAGCAGAACTGCGCTAGCTGAATACGCATGCGGCTGTCGGTCAGTTTCTCGCTCATGGTCGGCTCTCCTCATCCCTGAACATGTTATGGGTTGTTCCCCGCACGAGCCTGCAAGCCCCGTGCCTATCACTCACAATAAGCCTAATGATTTAAAGCTGGCATGCCCCTCTCGCCCAATCACAAGGTGATCATGAACGGTCACCCCAACAGTGGCGGCGGCGGCCACCAATTGGGCGGTGACCTTTATATCGGCTGTGGAGGGGGTGGGATCGCCCGAGGGATGATTGTGGATCAAGATCAGGGCACTGGCGTCGAGATGCAGCGCCCGCTTGACCACTTCCCTTGGATAAACCGGGGTTTGATTGACGGTCCCCGAGCCGTGCACTTCGTCGGCGATCAGAACATTCTTGGCGTTCAAATAAAGAACTCGAAACTGCTCCACCGTTTCGTACGCAATCTGCGCCCTGACATAGGCGAGTAATTTGTCCCAGGATGAGAGGACCGGTCGCTCAAGCAGATTTTGTTGGGAGAGACGGAGGGCTGCAGCCTTGATCAGATGGAATTGGTCCACCGAGGCATCGGTCATCGCCAAAGTTTTCCCGCTGCCAAGATCAACTTTAACCTCAAGGAGGCGGGTCCGCGGGGCGGACAGCACATCCGCCACCGTCCCAAACCGAGACAGAAGGGCCTTTGCCAGCGGCTTGACATCTTTCCGCGGGATAGCGGCAAACAGGATGAGCTCAAGTAATTCATAGTCATGAATGCCGTCGACGCCGGCCTGACGAAACCGACTTTTCAGCCGCTGGCGGTGCCCGGTTGGCCCGGGAGCGGCCACCGATGTCGGTGAAGACCGATCAGGAGGCGCCATAGGGGGGCCGGTCGAGGCCTTCGGGGGAGCGGGTGAAGACGTCAACGCCATCGGCCGTGACGCCAAGGGAATGTTCGAACTGGGCGGTCAGCGACCGATCGCGCGTGACCGCCGTCCACCCGTCCTTCAGCATACGCACATCGGGTTTGCCCGCATTGATCATTGGCTCAATGGTGAAGAACATGCCTTCGGTCAACGGGGTGTCGGGGGTGGTCTGGGTCCGGCCTAAATGGTCCTTGACCTCCCCATAGTGCACGACATTCGGCGCATTATGAAACGCGCGTCCCAGTCCGTGGCCGCAAAAATCCCGCACCACAGAGAAGCCGGCGGATTCTGCATGGGACTGAATAGCCTGGCCGATATCGCGCAAGGTGGCCCCGGGCCGAACCGTGTCGATGCCCTTCCACAGGCATTCAAAGGTGACGTCGACCAATCGCTGCGCCTTCACGCTGATCGGATCGAGCGTATACATACGACTGGTGTCACCGTGCCAGCCGTCCAATACGACGGTGACATCGATATTGGCAATATCCCCCTCACGCAGCGGCTTGCCGTTGATCGGTTTTTGCCCCGGAATACCGTGACAAATGACGTGGTTGGGGGAAATGCACAGGGCATGGCGATAGCCGCGATAGCCGATCGTGGCCGATACCGCGCCATGGTCGAGCACAAATTCCCGTGCCAGTCGGTCCAGGGTGAGGGTGTCGACCCCGGGCACGACTTCTCTCGTCAACATGTCGAGGCAGGACGCGGCCAATTGCCCGGCCCGACGCATCCCCTCGAAATCCTCCTCATTATGGAGGGGCCAGGGCGGCGTTTGCGGTGAGGGCGACAGACGGCTCATAGCACCAACATAGAGGAATTACGCTCTTGGGACAGGCAGAAAAGTCCGACGCAGCGTTAGAGGAGAGGAAGCGTTGTCCAAAGCGCGCTCAAACAGGTGCGCCCCAACGCCCGACACCGCTCTGGCGACCAGCCCACCTCCGGGTCCGGCAGGACCTTGGCGTCCTTGAACGGCATTTCCAGTGTCATGGACAAACAGTCGAAGCGATGGGCAATCTGGTTCGCGGCAATGCTGAGATTGGCGCGCCCCGGCGGATCGACGGGATAGCCTTCGACGGTCTGAAAGGCGGGGGAGAGGGCGCTGAGGGCGTCCCGAAATCCATCGAGGCGGTCCTGCTGACGGGGGGTCCACCCCGGCACGCCTTCTGCGCCGGCAATGAAATTATTGGCGATCGCTTCATCGCCATGCACGTCGAGAAAGAAATCGCACCCCGTTTCATCCATCCGCTGACGGATGGAGAAGACTTCGGGAGAGGTGTCCTCAGAAGGGTCCGCCCAGGCGCGGTTGAGATCGGTTCCCGCCGCATTGGTGCGCAGATGGCCGCGGCGAACGCCGTCGACATTCACCAGCGGCACAACATAGAGTGTCACCCGATCCCTGAGCGCTCTCGCCGTGGCGTCGCCGGGGTCGGTCAGGCGCTCAAGAAAGCCCTCCATCCACCAGGACCCCATGCTCTCTCCGGGGTGCTGGCGGGCGATGACCCAAAGCGGTTTTTTATCTTTGCCGGGGTCGCCGAACCGAAACACATCAATCGGCTCACCGTCGACTGAGGGGCCAAGCGGGTCGCAGGGGACCGCCGCCGCGACGAGTTCTGCGGCGAGTTGCCGATATCGCTCTAGGGGATAGGCGGCGAAATAGGCGAAGTAGACGGCATTCTGCTCGGCTCTATGGGAAAAGCTCAGACAGCCATCTTTGTACTGTGTATCGATCCGGGTCCATTCCTCAAGATCGGTGGACACGCATACCCGGTAGTCCGGCCACCCAAAGGCGTAGGAGGCCTGCCCCGCATTCTCGATATGGTAGGTGACGGGGACCCCTTCACCGCCCGCGACACGGAAATAGAACCATTGGTGGAAGGCTGCCTTTCCATCGGGGACGATCGCCAGACGAACGGCCTTGGGGTTTTTGGCATCGAGGACGGCGATATTGCCGCTGTCGGCGGGGGCGGTAATCATGAGATCGGTCACATTCGGGGTCTAATCCGGCTACGAGGTCGGGAAAAGGCCCCTTGCGGGGTGCTTTTGACTCGCCAGACCGATGGTCTTGGGGGAAGCTTGCGGTGGGAAAGCGGGGTATCCGGGGGAGGACATGGAAAGCATTTTCATCTGGGGCTTGTTCTTTGTTGTCCTGTTCGTCCTGCCGATCTTGGCGCGGCGACAGCGCCGGGCGGCCATCGAAACCGTTTTCGCACGCACCCAGCGGGCGCGGAAAAGTCGGATCATCGCCATCGTCCATCGGCAGGAACCTATGGGCCTCCTTGGCATTCCGCAGCTTCGCTATATCGATCTCAACGATGCCGAGGATGTGTTGAATGCCATCCGGTCCACCCCCGCCGGAACGCCCCTCGAAATCATTCTGCATACGCCTGGCGGGTTGGTCCTTCCGGCGCTTCAGATCGCCAGGGCCATCAAGGCGCATGCAGGGCCAAAAACGGTGTTCGTGCCGCATTACGCCATGTCGGGCGGCACATTGATCGCCCTTGCCGCGGACAATATCATCCTCAATGACCATGCGGTTCTGGGGCCGATCGATCCGCAGATCGGCGGGCTTCCGGCGGCGTCGATCGCCCATGTGACCGAGACGAAAAGCCCTGACACCATTGAGGATTTCACCTGGGTCCTGGCCGATGTCGCCCGTAAAGCGCAGCAGCAATTAGAGCGCGCGGCGAAGGATCTCTTGTCGGGGACGGTCTCCCCCAATGCGGCCCATGCCATTGCCGAGGAATTGTCGAGCGGCCGCTGGACCCATGATTATCCCATTGACGCCGCCGAGGCACGGGAGATCGGCCTTCACACCTCCACCGAGATGCCCGAGGAGATCGCCGCGTTGATGGAATTGTTCCCCGACAAGCTGTCCAAGCAATCGGTGAGTTATACCCAGGAGCCCACCTTGCTGACCCGCCTATTCGGTCGGCGTCGCCCCCCCCAGGCGTTGCCGCCCCCTCCGGCCCCCGAAGGCATGCGCATCCCCTTCCACGGATTTGCCCCCGGCCCCGGGGCGCGCAGCTTCTCCTATGGCCCGTGGAACCCTCGGGATCTCAATCTCGGTCCCGGGCGGGGAGAGGTTCGGCCCTCCGCCCCGCGGCAAGACGGGCGCCGTTGATCGGACCTCATCGGAGGCTTAGGGAAGGCAGAGCCGCTGATGAGCCTATGTTCACCCTCCACCTTTCCGCCCTTTTCCCGTTGGTGCCCGTCCTGATCCTCCGCCGTTTGTTGGGGGCGGTCGGCCTGATTTTTCTTTGGGCGGGTCTTGCGAGTGGGGCGCTCGCCCAGAGCTCAGAGACGGTGAGGTCGGGTCATGCCGCCTCCCGCCTCGTGGCGGGGCAGACGGCGGGGGTGCCGGGGGAGACCATGACCCTCGCCCTGATCCAGGATCTCGACGCGCATTGGCACGTCTATTGGCGTAATCCCGGTGATTCCGGCTTGCCCCTGCGGCTGACCTGGCAGGTGCCCGACGGGTTCGTTGCGGGCGAGCCCGCCTATCCCCTTCCCCAACGCCTCCCTGTGCCGCCTTTGGTCAATTATGGCCATGAGGGCCGGGTCGTCTTTCTCATTCCGTTTCGTATCCCTGAAGCGGCGATCCCCGGGACGACGGTTGATATCACCGTGAAAGCGGACTTTTTGATCTGTAAGATCCAATGCGTCCCGGAAACCGCGACCCTGACCCTGCCGCTGCCCATCGCCGCGATGTCGACGGGGGGCGTCGAGGCGGCGGTGACGATCGAGCGGGCCCGTCGCGCATTGCCGCAGCCTGCGCCCTTCGACGCCGCCTATTATGATGGCGACCGGGGGCCGGTCTTGGTGATGGAGGGGGCGCCCATGGGGCAAGCGACCTTTTTCCCCTATGCCCCGTCGCTGATCGAGCCCGCCGGGGAGGTCTATCGCGCCAGCCGGAACGGTCGAGACTATTACGGTTTCGAGGCGGGCTTTGCCTATCGCGCGCGGCTGCCGGAAAGCTTGAGCGGGGTGGTCGTGATCGAGGGGGAAAACGGGCGCCGCGGTTACCGCATCAGCGCCACGCAACTGGCCCCCCCCGAAGATCCGCCACGGCTGACCCCGCCGCACACCACCCTTTCGGAAGGGGGACAGGCGGGAGACACGTCTGACCAGATGGTTTCCGCAGCGCCGTCGCTGGCCGATGCGCCCGGTCGACCGAGCCTTCTGGCCGGCATGGTGCTCGGACTGCTCGGCGGGGTGGTGCTGAATTTGATGCCGTGCGTGTTCCCTATCGTTTTTCTCAAAGCCCTCGGCTTTGCGGCGCTATCGCGGGAGGAGCGCCCGACGATCAGGCGCCACGGGCTTCTTTATACCGCAGGGGTGCTGACCACGTTTGGCGGGCTGGCGGCGCTGCTGTTCGGTCTTCGCGCCGCAGGGGAGGGCCTTGGCTGGGGCTTTCACTTGCAATCCCCCCTTGCGGTGGGGATTTTCGCCGTCATCCTGTTCCTCGTGGCGCTCAATCTGCTCGGTGTCTACGAGATGGGGACCTCGGTCCAAGGCACAGGGGACCAATTGACGAAGAAGCCGGGGGCGGCCGGTGCGTTCTTCACGGGGGTTCTGGCGGTCGCGGTGGCCGCGCCCTGTATCGGCCCTTTTCTCGGCGGGGCGACGGGCCTGGCCTTGGCCGCCGATCCGGTTATCGGTCTTGTGATCTTCCTCAGCATCGGTCTTGGTCTGGCGCTTCCCTATCTCGGGTTGAGCTTTGTCCCCAAAGCGGTGCGGGTCTTGCCACGACCGGGCCCCTGGATGGTCATTCTGCGCCAGCTCTTCTCCTTTGCACTCTTTGCGGCATTGGTTTGGCTGATCTGGCTGTTGAGCGTGCAGACCGGGCCCACCGGGGTCTTGCTGCTCGGTCTTGCGCTGTTGGCAAGCGGTCTTGCGGCCTATCTCTTCGGGCTGTCCCAGTCCCAGACGCATGCAGGGTCGAGATGGCGCGCCCTTGCCGCTTTCAGTGCCCTTCTGGCTGTCGTGCCCCTCGCGCGGATCCCTGCGGTCAGTGCCGCCCCCGCATCGGGGGGGGCGGAGACGATGACGGCCATCCCTTGGTCCCCTGACACCGTCGCGGGCCTCATCGCCGAAGGCCGACCGGTGTTTGTCGACTTTACCGCCGCATGGTGCATTACCTGCCAAGTGAACAAGCTCACGGTGCTCGATACGGCGCGGGTGAAATCAGCCTTTGCAGCGGCGAATGTGGCCTATGTCGTTGCCGATTGGACCCGGGCCGATCCGCAAATCACAGCGGAATTGGAGCGATTGGGTCTCGGTGGGATCCCGGTTTATCTATATTACGATCAGCGGGGGGAGAGCCGGATGCTGCCTCAGATCCTTTCCGTCGATCTCGTTGTCGCCACGGTGGCGGCCCCGGGCACCTGACCCTTTTTGGAGGTTACCTCTATGCTCACAGCTTTTGCTCTTAGCGCTCTTGCCCTTCTGGCCGGGCCGCGGATCGGAGAGACGGCCCCGGATTTCACCGCCCGTACGACCACTGGCGAAACCATTACCCTGTCCGATCTCAGCGACAAACGCGTGATCCTCGAATGGTCAAATCATCTGTGTCCGTTCGTCCAGAAACATTATTCGAGCGGCAATATGCAGACCTTACAAAAACGGTCGCGGGCCGACGACACGGTGTGGATCACGGTTGTTTCTTCGGCACCAGGGAAACAAGGCTTTGTCACCGCTGAGGAGGCGAACGCTTTGACCAAAAGTCGCGGCGCAAATCCGAGCTATGTCATCCTCGATTCCGAGGGCGATATCGGCCGCCTCTATGAAGCGAAGACAACGCCGCATATGTTCGTCATCGCCGCCGGTGAGCAGCAAGCCCTTCGCTATGCAGGGGCGATCGATAGCATTCCGTCGGCGGACAAGAACGACCTGGCCCGGGCGGATAATTACGTCGAGCAGGCCATGCGCAGTCTCGATAACGATCGCCAGATCGTCGTCCCCCAAACCAAACCCTACGGATGTTCGGTGAAATATGGTGACTGATCCCTCGGCCCGCGCCTTTTCCTGGAAGAAGCTCACAGCTCTCGCGGCGGAGGGGCCCCCTCCTCTGTCTGATTTGTTCGATCACAATCCGGGGCGTGTCGCGCATTTCTCCCTTGAGGCGGCAGGGGTGTATGCGGACTACTCCAAAACGCCTGTCAACCAGACCATTCTCGATGCCCTTTATGGCTTGGCAAGGGCCTGCGATTTCGAGGCACGGCGCGACGCGATGTTTGGGGGGCAGCGGATCAACGAAACCGAGGAGCGGGCGGTGCTGCACGTCGCGCTTCGCGATACCTCTGACCGGATTTACACGGTCGACGGACAGAATGTGACAACCGACATCCATGCGGTAAAGGACCGTATGAAGGCCTTCGTCGAGAAGGTTCATGACGGTCGCCATGACGGCTATGGCGGTGCGCCTCTCGATACTGTGGTAAATATCGGGATCGGCGGATCGGATTTGGGTCCCGCCATGGTTTCGCGGGCTCTCGATCCGTACACTGTTGACGGGCGACGAACTTTTTATGTGTCGAATGTCGATGGGGCGGACATTGCCTCGGTCCTGCGGCAGATCGATCCTGAGCGGACATTGTTTCTCATTGCGTCCAAGACCTTTACCACCCAGGAAACGATGACGAATGCCGAAACGGCGCGGAACTGGTTCTTGTCCAGCGGCGGTAACGAAGCGGCGATCGCCAAGCATTTCGTCGCCCTCTCGACGAATGAAGCGGCGGTTACCGATTTTGGCATTGATCCAGAGAATATGTTTGCCTTTTGGGACTGGGTCGGCGGGCGCTATTCCCTATGGTCCGCAATCGGCCTTTCCATTGCGCTTCAGATCGGTTGGTCCGGTTTTGAAGATCTTCTCTCCGGGGCACGGGGGATGGACCGTCATTTCGAAACGATGCCTCTCGAAGGAAATTTGCCGGCAAGCCTGGCTTTGATCGATGTATGGCACCGGTCATTCCTTGGCTATTCGGCGCGCGCCGTTCTCCCTTACGATCAAAGTCTTGCCCGCCTCCCCGCCTATCTTCAGCAGGCGGATATGGAGAGCCTCGGAAAGCGAATCGACCGGTCTGGCCAGGTCGTCGATTATCCGACAGGTGCCATTGTCTTCGGTGAGCCAGGCACGAATGGTCAGCACGCATTTTATCAATTGTTGCATCAGGGAACGGATGTCATCCCTTGCGATTTTATTGCTGCGGCCTGCGGTCAGGTCGAGGTCGGCGACCACCACGAGAAGCTGCTTGCTAATTTCCTGGCCCAACCCGAAGCGTTGATGGCGGGGCGTTCGGTCGAGGCAGCGAGGTCGGAGGCCTTGGCCACGGGAAAAAATCCGGAGACGGCAGATCGTCTGGCGATCCATCGAAGCTTTCCGGGGGATCGGCCCACAATCAGCCTATTGGTTGAAAGGCTCACGCCTGAGGCGCTGGGGGCGCTCCTTGCGCTCTACGAGCACCGAATTTTCGTTCAGTCGATCCTCTGGGATATCAACGCCTTCGATCAATGGGGGGTCGAACTCGGTAAGGGATTGGCCAAGACAATCCTGGCTGAGCTTGAGGGGGAAGTCGATGTCGCGTCGCACGATCCGTCTACGGCGGACCTGATAAGGCGGATTAAGCGCCTCCGGCGTGAGGGAGGCGTGGCTTAGAGGGTCAGTTGGGCATGGGGCCCGACCGGCACCACCTGTGAGACGAGGTCAAGGCCCAGGTTGCCAAGACCCTGTGTGCAGGGGGTACGCCCAAGCCGCCAGGCGAGCTGGGCGAGCTTTGTTTCTGTGCCCCCCTTTCTGGCCTGGGGGAGAAAGGCCGCATAGCTCTGAGGGCCGATCCGGCCCAGCACATCGCTTTCCCGCAAATAGGCACGCATCCATTGACCGAGGAAATCGGTCAATTCCGCCGCGGCCTCGTCGCCATGCGCCGCACTTATCGGGGCAAGGCCGGTCAGTTCGATGCGGGCGAGGCACCCATTGGCCCGCGGCGTTCCGCTCAACCCCGCCATGAGGCGCAAAAAAGGCTCCTTGCCGAGTATCCGCAGACGGGGCAGCCCCTCGGCGCCCTGAATGCGTAGGCGTTCTTGCTCAAGCCGCGCCAATTTCTCGATGAGGGACTCCTGACCGACGGGGCGGCGTTCGGTGAGGAGCTTGTCGAGAGAAGAGCTCGCCGTTTCGGTCGCTGGGAATTGTCGACGGATCGCTGCGATCATGTGCTCGTTCATGGCCTCGCCTCCTCGTGCGTAGTCAGGCGGTGATCTGCCATAAAGACCTTGCGCCGCGGTTGGGCGCGCGATGGCGATTTAGCTCAAATCTTACGAATTCCCGGGGATCGCCGCCTTGCCGATCCTGTCCGGCTGAGATTGCCTCTCCACAAGGTCGACGGCTCTCGGTATAGACCCCGTTTTTCGCGCGTGGACCAAGGATTTTACGGATGGTCGTCTCTTCCCCCGATGCCGCCCCTGTGGCCATCGTCATGGGCTCAACGAGCGATTGGCCGACAATGGGCGAAGCTGCGGCCATCCTCGATGACCTTGCCGTTGCTCACGACGACCTCATCGTTTCCGCCCATCGTACGCCCGATCGTCTCTTCGGCTTTGCAAAAGAGGCGGCGTCACGCGGCACGAAGGTGATTATCGCCGGTGCCGGCGGCGCGGCCCATTTGCCAGGAATGGTTGCGGCCCTGACGCCTTTGCCGGTGTTGGGTGTGCCGGTGAAAAGTTCCTCGCTGTCCGGCCTCGATAGCCTCCTTTCCATCGTGCAAATGCCCGGCGGCGTTCCGGTCGGTACCCTCGCCATCGGGGCGGCGGGCGCGAAGAACGCGGGTCTCCTGGCGGCGCAAATCCTCGCCTTGGGGGATGCCGATCTTGCGGCCCGTCTTGGGGCTTGGCGCGCGGCGCAGACCGAGAGTGTTGTCGACATGCCGCCGCAGGAGCCATTGCACCCATGAACGGCGCGCTCAGCCCCGGGGCGACAATCGGCATTTTGGGGGCGGGCCAGCTGGGCCGCATGTTGGCGACCGCTGCTGCGCGTCTTGGCTTCCGAGTGCACACCTTTTCGCCCGAAACGTCCCCGCCCGCGGCGCAGGTGGCAGCTCACCATGTTCCCGCTGCCTATGATGACGAAGATGCCCTGGCGGCTTTTGCGGAAGGGGTCGATGCGGCGACCTTCGAGTTCGAAAACATCCCCCCCCAAACCGTCAGTTTTCTTCGCGACCGCGGGGTTCCGGTGCGGCCAGACGATAAAGTCCTTGCGGTCTGTCAGGACCGGCTCGCCGAAAAAGCCTTTCTTGAGGCGCAAGGGATCGTGCCCGCGCCCCATGCACAGGTCGACGGCCGATCGGATCTTGAGGCCGCCCTGGCGCGCCTTGGGCCTGACGCGATCCTGAAGACCCGTCGCTTCGGTTATGACGGGAAAGGGCAGAAGCGGTTGTCGGCCGACACCCCGCTCGGCGCGGTGGACGACCTGCTGACCCAACCGTGCGTGCTTGAACAAAAGGTGCCCTTCACCGCCGAATTTTCCGTGATCGGGGCGCGAGGGGAGGCGGGGGATGTCGCCTTCTACGAGCCCTCCCGGAACGATCATGCGGGAGGGATTTTGCGGCGATCCACCGTGCCCGCATCCTTGCCGCCGGCGCCACTGGCGGCTGCCCAAGCGGCGGTGCGCAATTGCCTCATGAGCCTCGATTATGTGGGCGTTCTCGCGGTTGAATTTTTTTGGGGGGAAGAAACGGGCTTGATCGCCAACGAAATGGCGCCGCGGGTCCACAATTCAGGGCATTGGACCCACGAGGCCTGTCTCACCTCGCAATTCGAACAGCATATTCGGGCGGTCGCGGGGTGGCCTTTGGGGCTGACGGATCGTCATAGCGATGCGGTGATGGAAAATATCCTCGGCGCAGAGGTCGACGACTGGGCGCGCCTAGCTGGTACGCCCGGTCTGGCGGTGACGCTGTACGGCAAGGCGGACCAGCGGCCAGGGCGCAAAATGGGGCATACGGTCCGCCTGTCGCCGAAGCGCGGATAGCGCGTCACTGCGGCGTCAACCCTTAGAGCTATTTCGGGTCACCCTTGGTCGTGAAGCGTCTCTAGGGCCTTGTTTTGTCGTCATTTCTTTGCAGGAACCGGTTCCTGTTTCGCGAGAGAATGCCGCTAGATGGCTTGTCTGAGGGCGTCTGGGGCGGCGAACCCCAATTGTTTGATGGCCATGCCGCGGAAGGCGGTTTTGCGCCATTCGGGCAGGCTGGTGAAGCGGGCGCTGGGGGTGCCGCCGATGCGCGCCCGCTGGGTGGGGGAGAGCTCTTCTTCGAAGGCGGCCTCGGCGAGGAGGTCGACGAGCCGTTTCTGGGCCGGGGACAGGATCGGCCAGGAGGCGCGGGCGAGGTCCTGCACCGTGGCGATGGGCTCGGCGGCGCTGGCCTTGGGGGGGGGCGATGGCGAGCATTCCGGCGATGATGAGCCCCCCAAGCAGGAAAGGGCGGCGGAAAGCGGCGAGGGGGAACGCAACGCGAAGGGACATGAGAGCACCTTGAAACTTGCCCAAGGATTACCCTTTCAGATGTCTCAAAGCCGTCACTTTAAGGGATTGTCTTTTATCGGTTTTCAGTAAGCTTAACGGGGTCTTTCTTTACGCTGATGAGGGGGGATGAGGGGGGAGGGGCCCGCCGCATCGGGGCCTTGTCTTTTGTCGGGGCGGCGCGTATTGGCAGCGTCTTTTCGACCCCCGATGGCTGGGGCGGCGGCGCCGCGTCGGTCGTCCTCGGTCAGAACCCAGGAGAAGGAGCCTCGCCATGGCTGTCCCCAAGAGTAAGGTCACCCGCGCCAAACGCGGCATGCGCCGGGCCCATGATGCGCTGGGCGCCCCGTCCTTCATTGAGGACCGGGAGAGCGGCAATCTGCGCCGCAACCACCATATCGACCTGAAGGCCGGCACCTATCGCGGCCGCCAGGTCCTGCCGCCCCAGGACGACTAAGGCCCTCGCGAGAGCGCCCCGCCGATGCCGGCCGGGCCCTGGCGCCCTTGACTGGCGCGGGGGTCAGGGCAGCGGTAAGGGGGTGCCGCGCAATGGGGTTAAGGCGGCGGGGTTAATGCGGCCCGCCCAGGCGAAAAATTTTCTCAAAAAAAGCTGCGAAGACCACCGCGCAAAACGAGGGCGCGAGGCCCCCACCTCATCGGCGCGGATGACGGGGATCAGAGACTATTCCAATTGCCCAAATCGCCGTCCAAATTCCGGAAGGATCCGGGGGCGGTCGCGTCACCGCATTGAACCAGTCCGGCCCGATAGCCCGTCCGGTAGCTCGGTTCGCTGTCAAATAGGGTTTTATCGCGATAATCCTCGACCGCAAAACTCGAATCGATCGCTTGGGCCGTTCGGCACCCATCAGAAAATCCTGAGGGATAGAAAGGGCCGTCCGTATCGACCGGCGTCGACATGCATCCGGCCAGGGCCAATCCGCCTCCCATCGCGATCAATAGTGCGCGGCGCATAAGCTGACCCCTTTCCTGTTTGCCTTGCGTAGCTTGGTCCTGCCGCCCTGGCCAGAGGAAACGCGCTCTTAAGCCTTGGCTTCTAGAGCTAAGGGGTGATGACCACCGCACCTGCTTATAATTTGCAGCCCTCCGCCCCGGAGGCGCCGGGCCAAGCGTCCGGCGGCGCAGGCAATATTGCGCAGCGGACCGAATTGGCACGGCGCCTGACCGACGTTCTTGCGCTGCCTTCGGGGCAGGTAAATGACCATGAGCGGGCTTTCACCGCCGACATGCTCAATGAGCTGCTGCATGATGTGACCTTGGCGATCCGTGTCGAAGTGGCCGAACGGCTGGCCCAGGTACTGCCGCCGCCGGCCATGCTATTACGGCGCCTTCTCCTTGAACCGATCGAAGTGGCAGGCCCCCTCCTCAAAGCGTATCGCTCCATTCCGGAGGGCATGCTGATCGAGGCTGCCCGGCGGAGCGAGGCCCATCGAAGGGCCATCGCCCAGCGGATCTCGATTTCCGATGTGGTGGCGGATGTTATCTTCGAAGAGGGCGATGTGTCGCTGGTTGTCCAGCTGCTCCAGCGTGAGGAATTGGTGATCGCCGAATATCGGATCGACGAACTTGTGTCTCGCTCGATGAGCGAACCGGCCATTTGCGGCCCGCTTATGCAGCGACTGGAATTACAGCCGCGGCACGGCTTTACGATGTTCTGGTGGTTATGCAGTGAGGATCGGCAGAAGATTCTCGCCCGTTTTTCCATCGAACGGACCGTCGTCCAGGACGCCTTGAAGAAATTGTTCTGCGAGGTTTTTCCGGATCCTGAGCCGGATCTGGTCGTCAAGCGGATCCTGGTCTTGTGTGACCGCCGCCATCGCCCGCGCGGGAAGAATGGGGAGGCGGTCTCGATCGACGTCGTCGAGAAGATGCTGGTTCGGGCCCGTGCCCATCCGCGCCCCGAGTTGGTCCAGGCGACGGGCCTGCTTGCCGGCGTCGAGGCCACCACGGCCCACCGGGTGATGATGGACGAAGGCCCCGAACCCTTTGCCGTTATGGCAAAATCGGTTGGGGTGAGCCGGGGCGCCTTCCGACAGATTTTAGAGAAGGCGCAATTGGCTCAATCGACCGATGGGAGCAGGGCGAGCATCACCGATCTAAGCATCGAAGAGTCTGTGGCCGTGTTCGACTCCATGGCCCGTGACTATGCGCGTACCATCCTCCGCTATTGGGATTGGCGCATGCGGATCACGCGCGAGGATGTCGCCCCTTAGGCCGTAATCCCGAGGGGGAGGGGGCATATGTCGCCGCGGTAGATAGCGACATAACCAGCTCATCACGCGGAAAGTCGCGCGTGCTCCCTTGCGTTTCGGCAAAATGTTGCGATCTTGCCCGCTGGCACCGCAAGGGCTGCCGAGGGTAAGCTGGTACTGGTCCCGACCCGGGGATCTGTGAGGGTTGCATGCTGTCGTTCCTAACAGGCATCGCCGGACGGATTTTTGCGCTTCTCGGCGCCCTTTTCCTTCTCTGGTTCGCCCTGTCGGGATATTTCGACAAAGCGACCCTTGTGATGCTGGGGGCGTTCAGCGTTCTGATTACGGTCTGGCTCTGCTTACGCTCCGGCGTGATGGACGGCGAAGGGGTGCCGACCCGGGTGTTTCCCGGCATCGTCAGCTATATGCTATGGCTGACCCTGGAAATCGGTAAGGCCAACCTGGCCGTTGCGCGTGAGGTGGTGCGCCCCAAAATGCGCCTCTCACCGCGGATGATCCGGGTGAAAGCGCATCAGACCAGCGACCTTGGCAAGACGATATTCGGCAATTCCATTACGCTCACCCCCGGGACAGTGACGGTCGATCTGACCTCAACCGGTGAGGTCTTGGTCCATGCGCTCAGTGACGATTTCGCTGAGGATTTGGGCGCGATCGAGGATATGGGCGCGCGTGTCTGCGCCTTCGATGGGCCTGAGGGGCGCGAATGGGCCGCGCAACGGGCGCTAGCGGAGGAGCGGAGCTGAAATGTTTGTCGCCATTGCCGCCGCCATTGCCGTTGCCCTTTGCCTCGTGATGATCCGCGCGATTGCCGGGCCGACCCTGTACGACCGGGTGCTGGCGGTGAATAGTGTCGGTACCAAGACGGTTTTGTTGTTGGGGGTCATCGGTTTTTTGACTAATCGTCCGGCCTTTCTCGATATCGCTCTTCTTTATGCCCTCCTGAACTTCGTCACGACGATCGCCGTTCTGAAATTTTTCAGCTACCAGAATTTGACGCCGGCGATGTCGGGGGGGCGCGGTATGGCCCGCTTTCCCATGGACGAAAGCGCCGAGGAGAAGGCCGAGCCATGATCGAGATCGTGCTCGACATCCTTTCCTGGGTCCTGTTGCTGGCCGGCGGCGCCCTGGTCATCATCGGCTCATTGGGGATTTTGCGCTTCCCCGATTTCTACACACGGCTTCACGCCGCCGGGATTACCGACACGTTCGGCGCGGATCTGGTCCTCCTGGCCATGGCGCTTCAGGCGCCGGATTTAATTACCGCCATTAAACTCTTCATGATTTTTGTCTTCCTGGTGCTGACAAGTCCGGTGTCCACCCACGCCGCCGCCCATGCCGCCTTCGTTGGCGGACAGCGCGCCTTGCTTGGGCCGAAATTGATACCGGCCCAGAGCCATCATGCCATGGAAGCCATTGATGAAGAGAGGGAGGCATGATGCCGACGCCGATCGAAAGCGGTTTTGATACGCCGCTCTCCCCCACTGTCGCTCTCGACGTCTTTTTGCTCTCCTTATTGGTGGTGTGCGCCTTTGCCATGGTGGTGCAAAGGCGGCTGTTCGCCGTGGCGATGCTGTCTGGCATTTACTCGCTTTTGTCGGCTGTCTTTTTCGTGCTGATGGACGCCGTCGACGTGGCCTTTACCGAGGCGGCGGTCGGGGCGGGGGTCTCCACTGTGCTCGTCCTTTCGGGCATGATGCTGGCATCGCGGCGTGAGAAGAAAGTGTCGAGGACAAGAGCGTTCCTCCCCCTCCTTATTGTGGGGGTGGTCGGGGTGGGGCTCGTCTATTCGACCATTGATATGCCGCATTTCGGCGACCCCAATAGTCCGGCCAACGCCCATGTCGGGCGGCTTTATCTCGAAAACAGTCCACAGGATATCGACGTGCCGAACATCGTCACGGCGATTCTTGCGAGTTATCGGGGGTTCGATACCTTTGGCGAGGTGGTGGTCGTCTTTACGGCGGGGCTTGCCTGCTTGATGCTATTGGGCCCAGGGTCGATGCGCGGGGGGCGGAATGTCTCGGACCAGCGGCCCCAGCATCTGGCAGCGCCCGAGGGCGAGCCGTTGCAGATGGTCGTTGAAGAGACCGGCGTGAAGGAGGAACGGTAGATGGGCCACCTAATCCTCCGCATCACCATTAAATTATTGTTCGCGCCGATAATCCTTTTTGCCTTTTATGTCCAATTCCACGGCGACTATGGGCCGGGCGGCGGTTTCCAGGCGGGGGTCGTCCTCGCTGTGGCGTTCATTCTCCACGCTTTGGGCTTCGGCCTTGTGGCAACCAAGAAGGTCGTGCCGCCTGCGCTCTTGCCCTGGGCGATGGCGATGGGGGTTCTTCTTTACGGCGGAACGGGTGTTCTCACCTTGCTCCTCGGCGGAAACTATCTCGACTACGACGTTTTGCAGCCTGACAGCCATCACCATGCCGGACAGCATATGGGGATCTTCTTCGTCGAGCTTGGCGTGGGGCTGGCCGTGGCCGCCACCATGCTGCAAATTTTTTACGCGTTCTCAGGGCGGGAGCCCGAGCCGCGGGACGAAGAGTGGTAGGGCATGGTTGAGTTTATCCTTGCGCGTTATAATTATTGGATCGTCATTATATTGATGATGACGGGCCTTTATATCGTCTTCGCCCGGGGAAATTTGGTGAAGACGGTCATTGGCTTGAATGTGTTCCAGACCTCGGTTTTCATCTTTTACATTACGATAGGAAAGGTGTTCGGCGGGACAGCGCCTATTTTGGTCTCCTCAAAGGAGAAGTCGAACGGGCATGGCGCCCCCTATGATGAGCCCCATCACGCCCCCATGGGTGAGGGACAGCACGGAGACAGTGACCATGGCGGCGTCCCGGCCTTGAGCCAGGACGAGGCCGCGGCCTATGCGAGTGGTGCGCGGGTCAACAGTCTGGGGGCGGCGGATCAGCCAGAGGGCGCAGGCTCGGCCGTCCTGGGGGACAGCCTCCACGATGCGCCCGATCTGCCGAGTAACGCCTTATCGGCGGAGCTTAGACCTGGTCGCTTGTCTCCGCCATCGGGGGGGGAGGAGATTGTCCTGTCCGTTGGGGAGCACCCGGGGGAGGCGACCCTTGCCCATGGTGCCGACAGCGCCGCCACCGTTCCCGCCACCGTTCCCGCCCTTGATCCTTCGCCGATCCCCGCGGAAAGTCTTGATGCGGTCTATTCCAATCCTCTGCCGCATGTGCTGATCCTGACCGCGATCGTCGTTGGGGTGGCAACGACAGCGGTGGGGCTCGCCTTGGCGGTGAGGATCCGTGAGGCCTACGGCACGATCGAAGAGGACGAGTTGGAGCGTATGGATAACGAAGCGGCGACGGGGTCGCCCTTCGGCGAAGGGGGAACGGCGTGACCTTGGCCGACCATCTTGCCGTCCTTCCCGTGCTCCTGCCGCTTCTGGCGGCGCCGATTTGCGTGCTGTTGCCCCGGGGCAATCTCCCCTGGGCCTTCGCCACGTTGATCGCCTGGCTCTCCTTTTGGGCGGCGGCGGCGCTCCTGGTGCAGGTGCGCTCGGTCGATGTCGTCGACTATGCCCTGGGCGGTTGGCCCGCCCCCCTGGGCATCGTCTATCGTATCGATGTCCTCGGGGCTTTGGTCATGGCCCTGATCAGCGGGATTGCGGCGGCGGTTCTTCCCTTCGCGCGGCAGAGCTTGGCGCGGGAGACATCGGCTGTCCAATCCTCTCATATTTATGGGATGATTTTGGTCTCCGTGGCGGGGCTTCTTGGGGTTGTTGCGACGGGGGATGCCTTCAACCTGTTCGTTTTCCTCGAAATCAGCTCGCTCTCTACCTATACGCTGGTGGCGATGGGGGCGCGTCAGGACCGGCGCGCCTTGACCGCGGCCTTCACCTATCTGGTGCTCGGCACCATCGGCGCGACATTCTTCGTCATCGGGATCGGCCTTCTCTATCAGGCGACCGGCACCCTTAATATGATTGACCTTCATGAGCGCTTGAGCGGGCAGGACGATCGGGTCGTCCGTGCCGGGTTCGCTTTTGTCGTGACGGGGCTGGCCCTCAAGCTTGCCATGTTCCCCATGCACCGTTGGTTGCCCGACGCCTATACCTTCGCGCCGTCCGTCGTCACGGCGATCCTGGCCGCGACCTCGACCAAGGCGGCGATTTACGCGCTGATGCGATTCTTGTTCACCGTATTCGGCTTTACTTTCCCGTTTCTCGAAACCGCCCTCTTCCTTCTGATGGCTTTCGGTCTTGCGGGGATGGTGATCGCCTCGTTGATTGCGGTGTTCCGGGACGATGTGAAGCAAATCCTGGCGTTCAGTTCGGTTGCCCAGGTCGGCTACATGCTGCTTGGCATTTCCATTGCCACCAGTGATGGCGTTTCGGCGTCCATTGTGCACGTTTTCAATCATGCCCTGATGAAGGCGGCGCTGTTCATGGCGGTGGGGGCGGTGTTCTATGCCGTGGGGTCGCACAGGATCGCCGCCTATCGGGGCCTCTTCAAGACGATGCCATTCACCGCCTGCTGTTTTATCTCGGCGGGGCTAAGCCTGATCGGCGTGCCGTTCACGGCTGGGTTCGTCTCAAAATATGTCCTGATCGAGGCGGCCTTGGCGGCAACCTTGCCGGTCCCCTCACTTCTGCTGGTGGGATTTGTGGTCGTATCGTCGCTGATCGCCGTCGCCTATGTCGGGCGGGTGGCCTATGCGATCCTGCTCGATCCCCCACCTGAAAATCAGGTGAAGATCAGATCCTCCGTGCCCCTTGGCATGTTGATCCCCATGGGGTTGATGACCTTCGCCAATCTCTATGTCGGGTTTGATGCCGAAGGGTTGATCGCACTGGCTGATCACGCAGCGGACATTCTTACACGGGAGGGGCTTGGCCGATGATCCTTCCCATTACGCCCGAGCACAGCATTCTTTATGCATTGTTCCTGCCCCTGATCTCTTTTTTCGGTATCCTTCTGGCCGATCGCGCGCCGAACCTGCGGGAAACCGTCATTTTGGGCTTCGCGGCGGTTACGTTTCTCTTTGTGCTGAATGTTGCCGGCGCCGTCGGTCAGGGCGCGCGTCCAACGGTGACCCTGTTCGAAATCCTGCCCGGCCTGTCCCTGAGCTTTCAGGCGGAGCCCTTGGGCGCAATGTTCGCGGTGATTGCCTCGGGGCTTTATATCGTCAACTCGCTTTACTCTATCGGCTATATGCGAGGAAACGGGGAGGCGCACCAAACACGCTTTTACGGCTGCTTCGCCATCGCGATCGCCGCGGCTATCGGTATTGCCTTTGCCGGCAATCTCCTGACCTTCTTTACCTTTTACGAGATCCTGACCCTCTCGACCTTTCCCCTTGTGACGCACAAGGAGAACCAGGCGGCCAAGCGCGGCGGGGCCATCTATCTTGGCATTTTGATCGGCACGTCGATCGGCCTGTTATTGCCCGCGATCATCTGGACATGGGTATTGACCGGGACAACCGATTTCGTGCCCGGCGGCGTTTTGGCGGGGAGCCCGGATTTCAGGGGATTGCTGCCGGCTGTGCTGTTGGGGCTTTATCTTTTCGGGATCGGTAAGGCTGCCCTCATGCCCGTCCATCCTTGGCTGCCCAACGCCATGGTGGCCCCGACCCCGGTGTCGGCGTTTCTTCACGCCGTTGCGGTCGTGAAGGCGGGGGTGTTCGGTGTCCTGAAGATTGCTCTTTATGTCTTCGGCATGGATGTCCTGAGAGAGGCTGACCTTACCGATATTTTTATCGTGATTGCGGCGTTTTCGATTCTCGCCGCCTCGGCCATCGCCATGACCCAGGACAATCTCAAGGCACGCCTTGCGTATTCCACGGTCAGCCAGCTCTCCTATGTCACCCTTGGGGCATTGCTCGCGACGCAATACGGGGTTTTGGGCGGCGCCAGCCAGATTGCGGCCCATGCGCTCGGTAAGATGACCCTCTTCATGTGCGCTGGGGCGATCTACACGGCGGCGCATCTGTCTTTGATCTCGGATATGCGGGGCACGGGCCGCGCCATGCCGTTGACTTGGACGATGTATATTGTCGGCGCCTGCTCAATCATTGGCTTGCCGCCGCTGGCCGGGACGTGGCCGAAATTTCTGCTGATGGTCGGTGCGATGGATGCGGGGCACCAATTGGTCTTTGCGGTACTGATCCTCTCTTCATTGATGAATATCGTCTATCTGTTGACCCCGGCGATCAGAGCGTTCACCGACCCGCCGCCCCCAGGGATGAAGCCAGGGGTTCGGGAGGCGCCGATCTTTTGTCTTATCCCTCTGACACTCACTGGGGTGGGGACGATCGTCCTCTTCTTCGCGATGGACGGTCTTCTCGATTATCTTGCCCCCCTTGTTGGAGGAGGTGGACAATGAGCGATCGCCAACCCAGCCTGCCATCCGATGAGCAATCGCTCTTGGACCGCCCCTTCACCCGGCGACTGGTAGGGGGGGGGCTTGTCGGCGGCTTCATTTTGACCCTTGGGGCCGGCGTCATTCTCGGCATGAATGGGCTTATGGTCTATAAGCCGCATTTCGACGGCAAGACCGGCTTTGCCGGGCTTCTTGGCGCCGCGGCGGATCACTTTCCGGCGTTCTACGCCAGTCTGGGGATCCTTGGCTTCCTTCTTCTCGTTGCGGTCGGCCGTGTGCTGGCCCCCCTCCTCTCGGGCGCCTCTGAGCCTTATGGCCCTAAGGCGGATAAAGCGGTGTCGGACGAAGGCGACAGGGGAGGGCGCGCATGACTCCCTTCCCCCTCGATTGGTCTCCGGCGGCGATTGTTATGGCCCTTGGGCTATTGGCCCTTTTCCTCCCCAGAGCGGGACGGAACCTCATCGGCCTTGTCGCCATGGGCGCAGGTCTCCTCCATCTCTTGGCCTATGGCGTGCCGGAGATCGGGGGGCAGAGACTTTACGGCGCATGGTCGATCCTCGACTTTGAGATGACCACGGTCAGGGTGGACCGCCTCAGCTTCGTCTTTGCCCTGATTTTTACGATTGCCGGGTTCCTGAACGTCATTTACGGCTGGCGCCATGCCACGCGTGTGGAGGCCTCAACGGGGCTGATCTATGCGGGGTCAGCGATTGGTGGCGCCCTTGCCGGCGACCTCTTGACCCTCTTCTTCTTTTGGGAAGCGGCGGCGCTATCGTCTGTTTTCATCATCTGGCAGGCGGGCACCAAGGAGGCGACCTTTGCCGGGGTCCGTTACCTGGTCTTGCATGTTTTCTCCGGCCTTCTTCTGCTCACAGGGGTGGTGCTTGTCTGGGGGCAGGGCGGAGATCTCACCTTCGGCGCCTTGTCGCTCTGGGATGAGGCCGGGGCCCTCAATCTCGCCGCGCTGCTGATCCTTGCCAGCTTCGCGATCAAGGCGGCCTTCCCCCTTGTCCATACATGGCTACCGGACACCTATCCCAAGGCATCGGCCGTTGGCGCCGTTATCCTCTCCGCCTTCACGACGAAATTGGCGATCTATGCCCTGGCGCGCAGTTTCGCCGGACTCGACCTCCTGATCGGAATAGGCGTTGCCATGGCGCTTTTCCCGCTCCTCTTTGCCTTACTCGAGGATGATCTGCGGAAGGTTCTGGCCCATGCCCTCAATGTCCAACTTGGCTTTTTGGTTTGCGCGGTGGGAATCGGGACGCCGCTCGCGATCAATGGCGCCGCTGCCCATGCCTTCATCCATATCCTTTACAAGGCGCTTCTCTTTATGAGCATGGGAGCCGTATTACTTCGTACGGGGACGACCCGAGCGAGTGAGCTTGGGGGGCTGCACAAATCGATGCCCTGGACGGCGGGTTTTTGCCTGGTGGCGGCCTTTGCGACGTCGGCGGTGCCGCTCTTCTCGGGCTTTATCACCAAGAGCATGATTACCGGGGCCGCCTCGGAGGCGCATCTTATCTGGGTCTATACCCTTTTGTTGATCGCCAGTGCGGGGGTTGTGGAGAATTCAGGGATCCGCGTGCCTTTCTTTGCCTTTTTCGCCACCGACCGCTTTGCGCCTTCCCGCACCGGTCAGCGGCGCCCTGAGGAGGCGCCCGCGCCGATGATGATCGCCATGGGGATGGCCGCGGGGCTGTCGATTTTGATCGGTGTCCGTCCCGATCTGCTGGAGGCGATACTCCCCTACGAGACTGACTATCACGCCTTCAGCTGGGGACATGTGACCGCTCAATTACAGCTCGTTCTCGGCGCCGTCCTGACCTTTGCGGTTCTCTATCGACTGGGTGTCTATCCGGTGGCGCGTCGCACGCCAGTGGTCGATGTCGATTGGCTCTGGCGAGTTCCGGGGAAGTCGCTCCTCTTGCTGAGTGTCAGCGTGACAGCATCTCTATGGCATGCGGTTTGGGGCGTGATCAGCCAGGGGGTCCAAGCGATGGTATCCCGCCTTTATTATTCCCACGGCCCTGAAGGTCGCATGGCACGAACCTGGCCGGTGGGGTACACTGCCTTGACGACGGCAATAGTCCTCGGTGTCGTGCTCTTCTCGGTTTACTTTGCGCGCTGACGAAATCGAAAGATTAGTTGTCGAAGTCTTTAACCGAATGAAGACAATTCGCCCCAAGAAAAATATTTGCTCTTAAACTTATCCTCGCCTCGGTTGTGTAGACTATATTCATGCAGCCGGAGATTTGTTCGGCTTTTGCAGACACTAGGAGTCGGCCATGACGCAGGGCAGTGCGACAGGCGACGAAGTGAACTGGCACGCCTTTACGGCGCGTCGGCTCGTCGCGGGAGAGTTTGGAGTATCTGAGGATGAGATGATGGGCGCGAGTAGGGCAAAGGCCCCTATCGCCTTTGCGCGGCAGGTGGCGATGTATCTAGCCCATGTTGTCTATCAGCTCACATACAATGAAGTTGCGGAGGCGTTCGGCCGGGAACGGACGACCGTTGCCCATGCCTGTGCGGTGGTCGAGGACAGGCGGGATGATTACGCGTTCGACGCACGCATCACCAAGCTAGAAGAAAGGCTCGACCAGTTGAACCGTCTACGGATCGGTCGCAAGGTCGATCGATGCGGTTGCCTCGCTGTCCTTATCGATCAACGGTCCTGTGGGCGGGTCTGAGATAGGCCGTTCGAGAAGGGCAGGACGGTCGTGTCGAGGCCCAGCCGGGCCTTAAGCCGGTCTGGGGTAACGCCACGCTCACGATAGGCCCGCAGGGTTTCGGCCTGATCTCGTTTCGCCAGCCTTTTGCCCTGAGGTCCTAGGATGAGGGGATGGTGGTAATAGACGGGTGCCGCCGCCTCGAACAGGCGATAGAGAAGCCGATGGAGGCCGGCGATCGGTGCCAGGTCCTCCCCCCGGATCACATGGCTCACGGTCTGGTCGATATCGTCGATGACTGAGGCGAGGTGATAGCTTGTGCCCAGATCTTTCCGGCCCAGGACGACATCGCCGACGGCCGCGAGGTCGACGGGGATATGGTGCATGCCTGCAGGAGTCCACGCCGTCGCGCTGAGATGCGAGAGCTCAGCCCCAAGATAGGCGCGCACCTCATCGCTCCAGAGCCGCCAGGCAAAAGGCTCCTTCGCGTCCAGAAGCGCCCGCTCCTGTCGCGGGGGGAGGGGGCCGGCCCTCAGAACCGGGCCGATGGGCCCGTGGGGAGCCGACGCGGCCTCGGCAAGATCGGCGCGAGAGCGAAAGCAGCGATAGACGAGCCCCCGGTCGAGGAGCCCTGCGAGGGCCTCGTCATAGTGGGCAAGCCTTGAGGATTGGCGCACCACCGGTTGGGGCCAGGTCATCCCCAGCCAGGCCAGGTCCTCGAAAATGGCGCTTTCAAAGACGGGACGACAGCGTGTGTGGTCGATGTCTTCGATTCGCAAAAGACAGGTCCCGCCGAGGGACAATGCCGTCCGATGGGCCAACAGGGCGGAAAAGGCATGGCCCAAGTGGAGATATCCAGTGGGCGAAGGGGCAAAGCGTGTTCTCATCTTCGTGACGGTTTTTTCGCCCTTGGGCTGCGATGTCGAGGCCTCAAGCTGGGCAGGGCTCACCCTAGGGGCGTCACCCGGCTCTGGCATTCTCCTTGCAGCCTCTTTTTCGTGCATCGGCCCTGCGGGAAGGCGGATATGTTCGAGAAAACAGAAATTCGACGGAAACGGACCGAAGTTCCGGTCATTATCACGCTGGCCTCTGGCCGGACGATCGAAGGCGCGTTGTTCGTCGCCGGTGGAGAGCGCATCTCCGATCTCTTGAACGATACGCGCCAATTTGTCCCCATCGAAACCCATGCAGGCGTGGAAGTCGTGGCGAAGGGGCAAATCGCCGCCGTCGTCCCGGCCCATGCGGACGACGCGGAGTCCAGTGGTACGGGAACCCCCAAGACCGACCCCTACACGCTGCTCCGCGTCGATCCCTCCGCAAGTGATGAAGAATTGCGGGCCGCTTGGATGAAACGTCTCAAGGCGTCCCATCCTGATCGCTTGGCGTCTCTCGATCTCGACAAGGAGATTATCGCCGCCGCAAGGGTCGTAAGTGCGCGGATCAATGCCGCCTATGACGAGGTGATGGCCGAACGGAAACTGCGCGCCAGCGCGGCTTAATCGGCGATCGGGCCTTAAGCGGCGGCGCCCCCGACGGTCAAACGATCGATCTTCAGGCTGGGCTGGCCGACCCCCACCGGCACGCCCTGACCCGCCTTGCCGCAGACCCCGACCCCAGGGTCGAGCGAGAAATCGTTCCCAATCATCGATGCCTGGCGCATCACGGTGGGGCCATCCCCGATCAGGGCGACATTCTTGAGTGGCGCGCCAAGGCGGCCGTTCTCGATCTTATAGGCTTCGGTGCAGTTAAAGACGAACTTACCCGATGTGATGTCGACCTGGCCGCCGGAAAAATTCACGGCGAAAATACCGTCCTTGACGCTCTCGATCAGGTCGCCCTGATCATAGGCGCCCCCGAGCATATAGGTGTTGGTCATCCGCGGCATCGGTGCATATTCGAAACTCTCTCGACGACCGTTCCCGGTGGGGGCCACGCCGCTGAGGCGGGCATTCAGGCGATCCTGCATGAAGCCTTTGAGAATACCGTCCTCGATCAGCACGGTTTTTTCGGTGGGCGTGCCTTCATCATCGACGGTCAGAGAGCCCCGCCGCCCCTCAAGGGTGCCATCATCGATGACGGTAACTCCCGGCGCTGCGACCCTTTCGCCCAAAAGACCTGCGAAAGCGGAGGTTTTCTTTCGATTGAAATCGCCCTCAAGCCCGTGGCCCACCGCCTCGTGCAGCAGGACGCCGGTCCACCCCGGGCCAAGGACAACCGGCATTTCCCCGGCAGGGGCGGGGACCGCTTCGAGGTTAACGAGGGCGCGGCGGAGCGCTTCGTCGACCTGGGATTGCCAGAAATCGGGCGCGATCAATCGGCTGTAGCCCTCGCGGCCACCGGCCCCCGTGGAGCCGCTTTCCTGGCGATCCCCCTCGCCGGCCGTGACACTGACGTTCAGGCGGACCAATGGTCGGATATCGCGCACGATATGGCCGCCGGGCCGGACGATTTCGACGACGCGCCACTCGCCGGTCAGGGAAGCCGAGACCTGTCGGACCCGTGGATCCTTTGCTCGGGCATAAGCATCGATTTCGGAGAGGAGCCCAACCTTGCGATCGAAGGCAAGACCGGCCAGCGGGCTCTCGTCGCTGTAAAGGTGCCGATTGGTGCGCACGGGACCGTCCGCAATGCTGCCGCCATGGCCGGATTTGATGGCCGACACCGATTGGGCCGCGCGCTTCAGGCCTTCCTCGGAGAAGTCGGAGCTGTGCGCATACGCGGTGGTCTCATCGAGCACCGCCCGCAGCCCATACCCCTGGGCCGTGTCATAACTGGCTGTCTTTAAGTGCCCATCATCATAAACGAACGCTTCAGATTGGCTGAACTGCAAGAAAAGCTCGCCATCGTCACATCCTGTCAGCGTGTCGTCGAGGAGGCGTTGGGTGCGATCTTGGTGGAGGTCGGTCCGGTCGAAGAATGAGAATGTCATAGGAGGGTAAGATAAGAGGACTTTGCCGGGGATCCTAGGCGCGATCCGCGTCTTTTCCCTCAAAGCCCTCGCCGCCTCGGCCCCTAAGGGCAAGATGAACAGCGGTCATGCTGTCGAGCCGAACCGGCGTGAGAGGAAAAGGGGGCGTGCGGCTAACCGCGCGCTTGAATGGCGGGGGCGGTTTGGTCATAAGCACCCTATTAGAAAAATTCGTCCGTGAGTGATTGGCCCATGAAACTCGCCCTTCCGGCATTCTTATCCTCCCTCGCCCTCGCGCCGATGGCCGTCGCCGCGCAGTCCTTGGGGGAGCCCGGCTTCGAAGATGTCCCGCATAATTCCGTGATCGCGTTGCGAGAGGCGGCGACCCCGGTCGCCGAAGAAATCCACTTCTTTCACGATTTTGTTATTCTGCCGGTGATGGTGGGGATCTCCCTGTTCGTTCTGGCGCTCCTGATCTGGGTGGTGCTTCGCTACAATGCGAAAGCGAACCCGGTCCCTAATACCTTCAGCCACAACACGCTGGTCGAGGTGGTGTGGACAGTCGTGCCCGTCCTCATACTGGTGTTCATCGCGCTGTTCTCCTTCGATCTCCTCTATCTTCAGGATCGCGTGCCGGATGCGCAGGTCTATGAATATGATGAGGGGACCCAGCGGGCCCGCATCCCGAATGCCGAGGTGGCAAGTCGCCGCGTGACCCAAGAGCGGCACTTGGAGGTTGCGTTGGTGGACAAACGCTCTCGCCAAAAACAGCTCCTCTCGCCTGAGCAATACGACGTTCAAGGCTATGGCGAGGAAGAGCTGGTTATCGCGCTCGCCGATCCCGTCCCCAATGGGCAATTGTTGCGGGTGACCGGTGGGCGCAGCCGGGCGGGGCGGAAGCCGTTTTTGGGCCTCTTTGGTGAGGACGAGTCGCAAGTGATTCCGGCGCCGTCAGTGACCATCAAGGCGATCGGGTTCCAGTGGGGGTGGTCCTATGTCTATCCCGATTTCGGTGATTTTGAATTCGACGCTCTGATGGCGCCTAAGGATAGTGTCCCTTCGAACCTCTACCGCCTGGCGACAACCAACGATGTGGTGGTCCCGGCCGGGGAGACCATTCGGATCGCGACGGTTGGGCGTGACGTGATCCATTCCTGGGCGATGCCCGCCTTTGGAATCAAAATCGATGCGATCCCTGGCCGCTATAACGAAACGTGGTTCTACACCGAAAATGAAGGCACCTATTATGGACAATGTTCCGAAATGTGCGGCCTCGACCACGCCTTCATGCCGATTTCGGTACGCGTTGTTTCTCGCCCTGAGTTCGAGGCCTGGGTGAACGAACAGGCCGAACTCAATGGCCTCGACCCGTTTTTCGACTTGCCCAATGAACAACTTGCCGCAGCGCCGGCACCGGCCGCGGCCAATTAAGAGGGTGTGATGACAGAACAGACAGCCGTCCAGTCAGGCGACGCCCATCACGGCGCCGATCATGACCACAAGCCTTCCTTCTTCGTGCGGTGGTTCTTTTCGACGAACCACAAAGATATTGGCATTCTTTATCTGATCTTCGCGATCGGAGCGGGGATTGTCGGCGGCGCCATGTCCGGCCTGATCCGGTGGGAGCTTGCCGAGCCCGGCATTCAAGTGCTGACCCAATTCACCTCGGATGCGAAGACGCTGGCTGAGCAGGAAACCTCGGCCAAGAACTTCTACAACGTCCTGATTACCTATCACGGCCTGATCATGATCTTCTTCCTGGTCATGCCGGCCCTGATTGGGGGGTTCGGGAACTATTTCATTCCCATCATGATCGGCTCTCCCGACATGGCGTTCCCGCGCATGAATAACATCTCCTTCTGGCTCTATTGCGCGTCGGGGGTCCTCCTGACCCTCTCGCTTTTCGCGCCCAGTTATGGTGCCGAGCTTGGCTATGGCGGCGGGTGGGTGCTCTATCCTCCGCTCTCCACGTCAACCTCCGGTCCGGCGATGGATTTGTTGATCGTGTCCCTCCACTTGGCGGGGGTCAGTTCGATCCTTGGCGCCATTAACTTCATCACCACGATCTTCAACATGCGGGCGCCGGGGATGACGCTGCATAAGATGCCGCTCTTCGCCTGGGGGGTCCTCGTCACGGCGTTCTTGCTGGTGCTGTCCCTGCCGGTGCTCGCCGGGGCGATCACTATGCTTCTGACCGATCGCCTGTTCGACACCGCGTTTTTCGATGCGGCACGAGGCGGGGATCCGGTGCTCTATCAGCACCTCTTCTGGTTCTTCGGACACCCAGAGGTGTATATCCTCATCCTCCCTGCTTTCGGGATCATCAGCCACATTGTCTCGACCTTCTCGAAAAAGCCGATTTTCGGGTATCTCGGCATGGCCTATGCGATGGTGTCGATCGGCTTTGTCGGATTTATCGTGTGGGCTCACCATATGTATACGGTGGGCCTGTCGGTGAACATGAAGGCTTACTTCGTGGCCGCCACGATGATTATTGCGGTGCCGACGGGTATCAAGATCTTCAGCTGGATCGCGACCATGTGGGGAGGGTCGATCGAGTTCAAGACGCCTATGATCTGGGCGATTGGGTTCATCTTCCTGTTCACCGTCGGTGGGGTGACGGGGGTTCTCCTCGCAAATGCCGGTATCGATACCTACATGCACGATACGTATTATGTCGTGGCGCACTTCCACTATGTGTTGTCGCTCGGCGCTGTGTTCGGGATCTTTGCGGCCTGGTATTACTGGCACGAGAAGATGTTCGGTGTGCGGTATAACGAACTGTTGGGCAATCTGCACTTTTTCGTGATGTTCGTCGGTGTGAACTTGATCTTCTTCCCGCAACACTTCCTTGGAATGCAGGGGATGCCGCGCCGCTATATCGACTATCCTGAGGGGTTTGCCCTTTGGAATAAGGTCTCATCGATTGGATATGCCATTACCCTGGTTGCCATGTTGATTTGGGTTGTGGTCGAGATCGAAGCGTTCCTCATGCGGAAAAAATCGAGCCGTGTCGCCCGTGACAATCCGTGGGGAGAAGGCGCAACGACGCTCGAATGGACGCTGCCCTCGCCGCCACCTTATCACCAGTTCAATGAGCTGCCGGTGATTAAGTGACGAGTGTGGTCGACCCTCATCCTAGCCAATTGGCCGATCCGCCGCCCCATCGGGGCGGCGGACCCGCTTCGGGGCAGCCGAATTCTCGTCTGTCCGGTCCGCGAGATTATTTGCAACTCCTGAAACCGCGGGTGATGAGCCTGTCGATCTTTACCGCCTTTGCGGGGATGATCGCGGCGCCGGGCGAGGTGACGAATTGGCCCCTCGCTTTGATTTCCCTCCTGGCGATCGCGCTCGGCGCGGGGGCCTCAGGCGCGCTCAACATGTGGTGGGATGCGGATATCGATGCCGTCATGCAACGGACGAAAGACCGCCCTATTCCCCGCGGCGCTGTGCCGCGTGATGAGGCGCTGATCTTCGGTGGGCTGCTATCGCTTTTGGCCGTATGGCTCTTAGCCTTGAGCGGCACCTATCTCGCCGCGGCTCTCTTGGCCGGGACCATCCTTTTCTACGTGCTCGTCTATTCTATGATCCTTAAGCGGCGCACCCCACAGAATATCGTCATCGGCGGGGCTGCCGGTGCGCTGCCGCCGGTTGTTGGCTGGGCCGCGATTACCGGTGATGCGCCCCTGGCCGCTTGGGTATTGTTCTCCATTATCTTTGTCTGGACGCCGCCGCATTTCTGGGCCCTCGCGCTTGTGAAGCAGGACGATTACAGGGCCGCGGCGATCCCGATGATGCCGAATGTCCGGGGCGATGCGCATACTAGACGGTTGATCCTATGGTATTCCGTCCTGCTTGCGCCCTTGGGGGTTTTGCCGGTGGCCTTTGAGATGGCGGGCTGGCTTTACGGCAGTGTGGCGGTCTTGGGAGGAGTTGTCTTTGTTGCGCTGGCGGTAAACATCCAACGGGATGAGCGCGCGAAGCCTGCCTGGCGGCTCTTCGGTTTTTCGATTTTCTACCTCTTTGCCTTATTCCTTGCCCTGATCATCGAAGGAGGGGGGGCTACTAATGTCTGACCATCCGCAACAGGCCCCGGAGATCGAAGCCCGAGAGGGGGTTCCCACGGGGGAGCTGCAGCCGCTGAGTGAAGAGGAGGCCGTAGCGCGGTCGCGACGGAATAAATCGATCGCGTTCGGCGTCGTGGCCTTCATCGTAATCGTTTTCGCTACGACGGTTCTCCGCTTGGCGCAAAATACAGGGGGCGTATGATGATGACTGACCCGAAACGCCGGACCGTGATGATAACGCTGGGGGCGATCGGCGCGATGACCACGCTGGTGGCGGTCTCTCCACAGCTTTACCGGACTTTTTGCCAGGTGACAGGCTGGGGGGGCACCACACAGCGGGCCGATACGGCGGCGGGCGAAGTGCTGGACCGCACCATCACCATTCGGTTCGACGCCACGACGGCCAAAGGCCTGCCATGGCGCTTTACCCCTGCGCAAGGGCCTCAGACGCTGCATGTCGGAGAGACCGGTCTTGCCTATTATGAGGCCGCCAACACAGCGGATTATCCCGTCATTGGGACCGCGAGCTATAATGTTCAGCCTGCAAAGGCTGGCCCCTATTTCATGAAAGTCGCTTGCTTCTGCTTCACCGAGCAGCTCCTTCAGCCCCATGAGACGGTCAAAATGCCGGTGACCTTTTTCGTAGATCCGTCGATAGCGGACGATCCGAGCATGGACGATGTGCGCGAGATCACGCTGAGTTATATCTTTTATCGGAATGAACGGGCCGAAGAGAAAATGACCCAAGCCACAGCACCGTCAGAGACCGCCGCCGTCTATTGAGGGAGAGCCTCGTCTGATCGGCAGTGAGAGAGTTGCTCTCTCCGTATCACCTAGGGGCGATGTCTGATCGACCGATGTCTGGCCGCCGAGTCAGCCCGCCGATGCGACCGTTCTGATACGAGCGATCATGCTGGCAAGGCCATTGGACCTTTGCGAGGTAATATGGGCCTCGAGGTCCAGTTCACCCAGGGCGGCTTTTGGGTCGATCGCTGCGATGTCCGCCGCGCTCTTTCCCTTATAAAGGCTCAAAAGGATGGCGATCAGCCCTTTGACAATGGCTGCATCACTGTCCCCCCGGATGCGCAGGTGGCCCGCTTCTCCGGTATCGAAGACCAGCCATACTTGGCTGGCACAACCGCGAACGCGCGTGTCTTCCGACCGCTCCTCCTCGGCCAGCGGGGGCAATTGTCGACCAAGATCGATGATGTAGCGATAGCGCTCGTCCCAATCCTCAAGGAACGCCATGTCATCTTTGATCGCCTCGAAATCCGGTAAGTCTGACATGCTACTGACGTAAGCCCTTTTTGCTGTCTCGCTACTGGGCAGCTTGGATGTCGGCGCCCGCCGTGTACCCGTCGAGTTGCCGCTGCCACAGCTCCGCATAAAGGCCTGCCTGTTCAAGCAGGCTGTCATGGGTTCCCGTCTCGACGATCGCCCCCTCTTTCAGCACGACGATCAGGTCGGCGTCGATAATGGTCGACAAGCGATGGGCGATGACCAGGGTGGTCCGATTGTGTTCGATCCGCTTCAAGGCCCCGAGAATACTCTGCTCCGTTGCTGAATCGAGGGCGGAGGTGGCCTCATCGAGAATGAGGATAGGCGGGTTCTTCAGGATTGTCCGCGCGATCGCGACGCGCTGCTTTTCACCACCGGAGAGTTTGAGGCCCCGCTCCCCCACCATGGTTTGGTACCCCTTGGGCAGCCCGATGATGAAGTCGTGGATTTGCGCCAGGCGGGCGGCTTCCTCGATATCTTCGTGGCTGGCGTTCGGTCGTCCGTAGGCGATATTATATCCGATCGTATCATTAAATAAGACCGTATCTTGCGGAACGACACCGATGGAGTGCCGCAGCGAGGTTTGCGTCACCATCGTAATGGGCTGGTCGTCGATCCTGATCTCGCCATCTGTTGCCTCATAGAAGCGATAAAGGAGCCGCGCGAGCGTCGATTTTCCCGCCCCTGACGGACCAACAACCGCAACCTTCTTGCCTGCCTCTACTGTCAGATCGACGCCTTTGAGGACCTCCCTCTCGCGATCATAGGCGAAGTGGACATTGTCGAAGACCAATGTCCCGCCCGTCACGACGAGGGGCTGGGCGGTCGGGGCGTCATCGATTTCAGGGCGCAGTTTGAGGAGGCCGAACATGCGCTCCATATCGATCAGGGCTTGTTTGATCTCCCGATAGGCAAAGCCGAGGATGTTCAGCGGTTGATACAGCTGCATCATGATCAGGCTGACACCCGTGATTTCCCCAATGCCGTAGATTCCGTTGGCAACGCCGCGCGCGATGACGAAAACCGCCGAGACAAGCCCCAGATTGATGATCAGTGCCTGACCGATATTCACCACAGCCAGAGAATTCTGTGATTTGACGGCCGCATCCTGATAATCCGTCAGCGCCTCATCGTACCGACCGCTCTCATACCGCTCGGCGGTGAAGTACTTCACGGTCTCGTAATTCAGGAGAGCGTCGACGGCGCGGGTGTTGGCCAGCTGATCCTTTTCGTTCATCTGACGACGGAATTTGAGACGCCATTCGGTGGAGGTTGCCGTAAAATAGAAATAAAGGACGACGGTCACCACCACGATGATCACCAAGGACCAGCTATAGCGAAGGCCGAAGGCGATACTGACGATCAGCAATTGAACAAGGGTGGGGCCGATATTGAAGAGAAGAAATCGGAACAGGAAATCGATCGATCGGATGCCCCGCTCGATCACCCGGCTCAATCCGCCGGTACGGCGCTCAAGGTGGAAGCGTAAGGACAGCGAGTGGAGGTGATCGAAGACCGTGACCGCCACTTCACGCTGGGCGGTTTGGCTGACAACCGAGAAAAGGAATTCCCGCATTTGCGGCAAGGCCGCCGACAGCAGGCGAAAGATCCCATAGCCGAGAATAAAGCCGCCTATGGCCGCTGTCAGCCCTAAGGCTTCGTCTTGTTCGGCCAGACGGTTGATCCCCATGGCGAGCAAGAGAGGCGCGGCCACTGTGATCATCTGTCCCGTCAAAATGACGATCACGGCGCCAATAATGCGGGGGCGGAAACCGGGCCGGTCCTTTCGCCACAGATAGGGAAACAAGGTCGCGATGGACCCTAATTGCTCCCGCAGACTGGACTCAGCGTGGGGCGCCTCGGCGCTATTACTCAAACGTGGGGACATAGGAACGACCTAGGCGGGAGCGAAAACACCGTTTCGATACGCTGCGGCGATCATCGCGACGGCCCTTTGCCGGACGGCAAAGTCTTATTGCGGGCGGCCCCACTCTCTACAGCTTCAAGACTTCTTTTAGCAGGGCGGGAGGCGTTGTGAAACGGACGCTTTCCTTGCGGCCGATGGCCGGGGTCGACCGCAACCACCGATCGTTGAGGGCATTGTCGATGAGGAACGCGGCCAAATCGGCATGGCGGGTGCGGAAAACCCCCTTGGGCAGTGCCTTGTCAAAGACCCGGAAATCCCCCGTTGCCGGCTCATTGAGCAGCCAGCCGGGACGAACGGCACACCAGTCGATCCCCTCACTTGCTCTCAGCACCCGTTCCATATCGGCCATTTGCGAAAAGATGGGGCGCAGCGCGCGATAGGCCGAGTGCCGGAACCAGGTCGGCATCTCGGTATGCGGATCGACAAAGGCGGCGCTGATGACCACCAGCCGCCGCTGTTCCCGCTGCCTCATGGCTTCGATGATCCGCAATGTCCCCTCTGTATAGAGGGGGGGAGGCGCGATGGCCGTCTGTGGGCTGAAAGCGAGGCCAAGGCAGGAGATGATCGCGTCACTGCCGTCAATGGCGGGGTCGAGGGGGTCTGAAAGAACGTCGGCGGTAAAAGTGGTGACGCCGGTCAATGACGGCGCGCGGGCAGGCCACGCCCGCTCCACCGCGCGGACGGTATAGCCCCGCGTGACCGCTTCTTTGACGACTTGGGTGCCGGTGGCGCCGGCGGCGCCGAAAACCGTGATCGTGGTCATAGGGTCCGCTCTCCGCTTCACACTCGTTCTTTTAATATGGGCTCGGGAAGGGGGGCGTCGAGCGGCCATGGGGATAAGAGGGCTGGAATTGCCGGGCCGGGGCGACCCATTGATCCCTTGGCGAGGCACAGAGGGGGGGCAGAGGGGGGGGATGGTAGCGGAGGGCGGATTTGAACCGCCGACCTCAGGGTTATGAATCCTGCGCTCTCACCAACTGAGCTACTCCGCCACAGCCGCCGCTCATGCCGAATAGAGGGCCCCTCTGTCAATCGTCGTCAAGGGCCCAGAGGCGCTCAGAGGCACCGGGGGAGGGGCCATTGAAAGGCCTCTCTCGCGTTACATTCCGAGACATAACACGACGCGGAGGCCATAGCGTAGCGACATGAGGATCCTACGTCATCAATGTCGCGACGGGGCGCCACCCCCCCCTGTCTTCCCTGACGGCGTCCCGTTCGCGGCCAATGAAAGGATAGGATCATGACCACGTTGAAAGTTTCCCTTGCCGGGACGATTGCTGTCACGGCCTTCGCCGCCGCCTTCGCCAGTGCTCAACCGCCTATGGAGCGAGGCGGCATGGCGCCGATGGCGCGCGCCGATGTCGAAACCCGCCTCGAAGAACGGTTCGCCGATCTGGATCAGAACAGCGACGGTTACCTCGAAGCCAGCGAAGCGGCGGCCCCCGCGCGGGACCGGTATGCCGGGATGAAAAAGAGAATGGCCAAAGGCCGCGAGGCGATGAGTTTCGAGGCCCTCGATACCAACGACAATCAGGTCGTCACACCGACTGAATTCGCGGCGCCGGCGCTTGCCTCCTTCGATCGTCTGGACCGGAACGGGAACGGCGTCATCGATGAGGAGGAGCGTCCGCAAAAAGGCGGGATGCAGCGCGGGCAGGCGGCCATGGCCGACGGGGCCAGCCGTGAGGATGTCGTCGCCCTAGCCGAAGCGCGATTTCAGACCCTCGATGCCGACCAGAACGGGACCTTGACGGAAGCCGAGCTGACGGAGGCGCGGGCCGCTACAAAGGAGCAAATGGCCGCCCGTCGCGACATGATGGTCGACCGCGCCGAGGACGCGTTTGACCAGGGCGATACTGATGGAGATGGCCGGATTTCCCTTGAGGAGTTCAAAACCACTGGCCTTGAACGGTTCGATCGCCATGACGCGAATAGCGATGGCGTGATCTCCCCCGATGAGCGTCGCGCCGCCTCTATGCAGCGCCGTGGCTGAGGGCTGAGGTCCTTCTTGTAAACGATGGTTGGGCGGTCCCTTTTAAGTAAGGGCCGCCCTTTTCTTATCGCCTCCCCTCAACGCCGCTTGAGCGAGGACGCATGAGTGGAGGCGGCGCATGGGACTTTGGGGGGATGACACCTATTGCGCGAGGGCGCGGTGGACATCGACCCGCGCCCGGCGCGCGGCCAGTTGGGCTGAGACGGCCTGGTCCGCCGTGTCGAGGGCGGTGCGCTGACTGTCGATAAAGCTGAGCAGGCTGTCCGCCCCCGCGCGATAGCGCGCCTCGGCGAGGGAGAGGCTGCGATTGGCGGCCTCCTCGGCTTCGCTCAACACAGCCTCCCGTTTGAGGGCGGCAGCAATTGGGCAAGGGCGGAATCGGTTTCGGTAAGGGCGTTCAGAACGGTGTTTTCATACGCCATTTTCGCCGCGCCCGCCGCCTTGCCGGTGGCATCGACCTCGGCGAGCAATTGCGGGAAGGAAAAGACATTCCAGTTCAGCCGGGGACCATAGCTAAAGCCAAAGCTCTCTTGGTCATAAAGGGCCTCGGGCTCAAAGGCGGTCTGGCTGACGCTGCCGCTGAAGGTCAGTTGCGGGAACAACTCGGCTTGGGCCACGCCGATCTGGTAGAGCGCTTGGGCGTATTGCGCCTCTGCGCTGGCGATGTCGGGCCGCTGGCGAATGACGACGGCAGGATTGGGGATGCCGAGGGTCGGGGTCATGTCGGGCACATCAATAGTGCCGGAGTCACCGGAGAATTCAGGGAATAGCCCGACCAATTCAGGTACTGTGACGCCGCAGAGCAGCGCCAGGGCAGAGAGGGCGTCGGCCCGGGCGGCGGTCAATTGGACAAGCGCGGCCTCGGTCAGTCGCGCTTGGGTCAATTGTCGGTCATAGTCGAAGCGCGGGCTCGCCCCCAGATTGACGAGTTCCTGCGTCAGGCGCAGCGCCTCCTCCTGAAGACCGAGATTTTGTTGCGCCACGGCCCGACGGCGATCCGCCTCCAGCCAGTTGAAATAAGCCTGCGCGGTACCGGCATGCACAACGCGCATGACATCTTCATAGAGGGCCAATCGCTCGGCGGCTCCAGCCCTGGCGATATCCCGCTGACGGCGGATCCGGCCAAAGACATCGAGCTCCCACTGCAAGTCGGCACTCAGGGTATAGACGTCCGTTTCCTGGCGTTGGCCGCCCTGCCCTTGCATGAACTCATTCGTGCGAGAATAGGATTCAGAGCCGCTCCCTTGGGGGAGGAGTGCCCGCCGGGCCCGGCTCAGCCGAGCCTCCGCCTCTTCGACGCGGTAAAGGGCGGCGCCGATATCCCGGTTATTATTATCGGCGAGCACCACAAGACGATTAAGACGATCGTCGTCGAAAGCCGCCTGCCACCATGGCGCGATCTTTGCTGGTGCGTCGGATGTATAGGCGGAATCATCGCCGTAGTAGAATTCACCCTGCCAGCTCTCGGCGGGGGCGGTGGACAGGTCGGGTCCGACGCTCGCGCATGCCGGGAGGAACAGAAAAATGATCGCGCCGAGTTTCTTCATGTGTGTTAACACCTAATTAACGAGGGCCCTTCCGCTAGTGACATTGTAACGGGGTTAGTATCTGTCATGAACCAAGAAGTTCTTACAGCCGAGTCCAAAAATCCCGGCGCCCCTATTCGCTGGCGGATTTTTCTCATTGGCGTCGCCGTTCTTGCCGTTGGCTATCTCTCGGTATCCGTTGTTCCCGCTCTATTGGGCCGCGACGAAACGGCGGGGGAAACGCCTCCGCCGCCCTTGGTCGAGGTCGTCCGGGCCGAGGCGGAGGACCGGACCTTCACGGTGACGGAGGAAGGATTCCTACAGCCGGCGATGGAAGTCGATCTGGTAGCCGAGGTCTCCGGCAAGATCGTCTATGTCAGCGAGAAGCTCGCCGTGGGCGGCCGCTTTGCCGAGGGCGAGGTATTGCTGCGGATTCAGGATGAAATCTACGCCGCAGAGGTCGAACGGGCGGAGGCGAATCTGGCCAGTGCCCGGGCGAATGCGGCACAGGCGACGGCCGAGCTGACCCGGCAAAAGGAATTGTCGAGCATCGGGGCCTCCGCCCAGGCCCAACTCGAACAGGTCAGGGCCAGCGCCCTTTCCGCTGAGGCGGCAGTCAGCCAGGCGCGCGCAGGCCTGCGGGTGGCGCGGGAAAACCTGGCGGATACTGAGTTGAGGGCTCCCTTCGATGCGGTGGTCTCCCGGGAACAGGTCTCAATTGGCCAATATGTGTCGCCGCAAACGGTGCTCGCCCAATTGATCAGCAGTGGAGAGGCTGAAATTCTCGTCGGGATCTCTCCCGACGATGCCGCAGCGGTGGCTCGCGCCTATACCCATAGCGGGGGGCGCCTTGAAGCGAGGGTTCAGCCGGCGCAGGGAAGCGCCCTGCAAGATCGTTTGACGGGGCGGGTGCTGGAAGTCGGCACGTCGATCGATCCGCAAACCCGAACCGTCGATGTCGTGGTCATGGTGCCGGATGCCTTTTCCGCCGCTCGGCAGGGGCAAGTCTTCGCGCGGGACTTTGTCGCCGTGGCCTTGCCCGCCCGCTCTCCTGACCCGCTCTATTCGGCGCCGAGTGCCGCCCTGAGGCGGCAGAGTTACATTTGGCGGATCAATGATGACCAACGCCTGCACCGGGTGGCCGTTCGACCTGTCTCCATCGCTGCGGACCGGGTGATCTTTGCGTCGGACGAAAATCTTGGAGGCGTTCCTGTGCTGACGACCGCCCTGACCGAGGAGGCCGAAGGGATGGAGGTGCGGATCAAGAATGAGGCGCCGCAAGGCGGGGATCCCACGGCGTGGCTCAATCAACGCCCCACCGGCGAGGCTTATCGCGTCGCCGAAATAGTGCCGAGCGAGCGTGGGGTGAGAATGGGACCCGGTGAGGCGGTGCGTCCGTGAGGAGCCTCATTGCCTTTTTCATCAACAATCGGGTCGCCGCGAACATGCTGGCGATCTTTCTGGTCTTGGTGGGCTATTTCGCCAGTACAACGCTGGTGGTGCGTTTGTTTCCGGATATCAATCTGTATTCGGTCAATATCACGGTGCCCTATCCCGGTGCGACGCCCGAGGAGGTGGAAGAAGCGATCGTCGAACCGATCGAAGAACGGATTTCGGGCCTTGAAGGGGTTCGAAAATATAGCGCCGTCGCGGCGGAGAACGTCGCGAATATCGTTGTCGAGCTTTACGAGAGTGAAGACGTCAATGAACTGACCAACGATATCCGAACCGAGGTCAGTCAGATAACGGTGTTCCCCGAGGAAGCCGAGGAGCCGCAGATAGGCGAGCTCGAATCGTCGGAGTTGATTGCCCAGGTCGTGCTCAGCGGTCCGGTCGATACCGTGACCTTGAAGAAAACAGCCCAAACGCTCCGTAACCGTATTGCCGGCCGCGAAGGGGTCAGCCGGGTCGATGTCGTGGGCGTGCCCGAATACCTTATTGAGATCGAAGTCAGTGAACCGCGAATGCAGGCCCTTGGTCTGTCTCTCCCGCAACTTGCCGATACTATCGGTAGAGAGAGCCTCGACCTATCCGGCGGTGAAATCGAAGGGCTTAATCGACGAACGCTCGTGCGGACCCTTGGGGAAAACGAGATCGGCGAGGAGTTTCGCGAGGTCGTTGTGGCGAGCACGGCGGCGGGCAGTCCTATCCGTCTTGGCGCCATCGCCGACATCAATGACGGTCTTGCCGATTCGCCCTTAGAGACCAATTACGACGAACGACCGGCTGTGGTGGTCAATGTCTATCGCGTCGGGGCGGAAAAGGTGTTCTCCCTCATCGAAGCGGTTCGAGAGGAAGTCGAGCGGCTACAGCCCGACCTGCCCCCCGCCGTCGAGACGGTCATCTGGCGGGATCAGAGCCTTGACCTGCAAAGCCGGATCGACCTTTTGGTCCGTAATGCGATCATCGGGCTGATCCTTGTCACCGCGATCCTGCTTTTGTTCCTGGATGTCCGCATCGCTTTTTGGGTGGCGGTCGGTGTGGGGATCAGTTTCGCCGGCTCGTTGATCTTGATGGCGCTATTCGGCATTTCCATCAACCAGCTCACCCTGTTTGGGTTTATTCTCGCCATCGGCATCGTGGTGGATGATGCCATTGTCGTGGGGGAGAATATCTATACGACCCTCGAAGAAGGGGAGCATAAAGGCGCCCGCGCTGCACTGGTCGGGGCGTATCGGGTGGCGCGCCCGGTCCTGTTTGCCATCTCAACCACGATCTGCGCGTTTCTGCCTCTATTGTTCTTGCCCGGACAATTCGGCCAGTTTCTCGGGGCCATTGCTGCGGTGGTGATCTTCGTTCTGCTGCTCTCGCTGACGGAGAGTTTCTTCATCTTGCCGCAGCATGTTTCGCATATCGATGGATCGCCGCCGCCGCGCATCTCGGTGCGCCGCTTTACCGATCCGCTTAAGGATTGGACGACCAAACGCCTGGACCGTTTCAGTACCGAACGCCTGGGCCCAGCCATTACCTGGTGCGTCAAATTTCCCCTCACGACACTGATGATTGCCTTCGGTGCCTTGTTCGCAACCTTTACCTTGATGTCGACCAGTATCGTGAAATTCGATTTCTTCCCTGAGGTTGAGGGAAATTACGTGACCGCCACCGTGGTACTGGCGGAAAGTGCGTCCGATGCCGAAACCCGGCGCGCGACACGCCAGATCGTCGATGCTGTGGCGGCGGCCAGTGAAAAGATCGCGGGGCCGCTCAAGACGGACCCGGAGGATATTGTCGAGGGGACGTTGTGGAGCATCGGACAGGCCGTTGGCGACGAGGCCCCGGGGGCTGTCGCCGCTTCGGGCGGTCCGGCCGCCAATGCGGGCTATGCGATCGTCAAAATTCAGGATGCCGCTGTTCGGAAATTCAAGGCGGTTGATTTCGAGCAGGCCTGGCGGGAGGCCACGGGGGATCTGCCGGGGGCGCAGGAGCTGACATTCTCTTCCGACCTCGTTGGCGGCGGGGCCGATGTGACCTTGGAACTGACAGGCCCCAACGAAGAAAACGTCCGTGCAGCCCTCGGTCGGTTGCGGGAGGAGGTGGTGAAACTCCCCGGTACCTATGCGGTGCGAGATGACCGATTCCGCACGACCGAGGAATTCCAGATCCGGCTCTTGCCCACAGGTCGCTCCCTCGGTCTCACCAATGCCGATGTCGCAAGCCAGGTTCGGGCGGCCTATTTCGGGGCCGAAGCGGTAAGGGTTCAGCGCGATCGCGAAGAGGTGGAGGTGCGGGTCCGCTATAGTGAGGCGGAGCGTCAAACTGTCGAAACCATCCGCAATCAACGCATTCGCGTGGCGGATGGCTATGTCCCGTTGAGCCAGGTGGCCACTGTCGAAGTCGGCGAGGCGCCATCGGTCATCAATCGCGAAAACGGGGCCCGGGTTTATACGCTGCGCGCCGATGTCGATCTCAACATTTCGACCGGCGGGGCGATCACCAGTGCCGTCTTTCAGCGCATTTGGCCCGAAATCCAGGAAGACTATCCCAATGTGTCCATCGGATATGGCGGGGACCAAGAGGAAGAGGCGCGCAGCATGTCCGCCCTGGGGCGGAACTTCTTGATTGCGATGTTCGCGATTTATACCCTTTTGGCCTTAAGTTTCGGCTCCTACACCCAGCCATTAATCGTGCTGGTGCTGATCCCCTTCGGCTTGATCGGCGCGTTGTGGGGGCATGCGCTATTGGGAATCAACCTCACTCTTCTCTCGCTATTCGGGATTATCGGCCTGTCGGGGGTGATCATCAACGATGCGCTGCTGATGGTCGATTATATCAATGAGGCGCTCGAAAAAGGGGTGGAGCGGGGCAAGGCCATCGTCGACTCGGCTGTTGGCCGGTTCCGCCCGATTATTTTGACCTCCGTGACCACTTTTCTCGGTGTCACCCCGATTATCAGCGAGCAAAGCGTCCAGGCCGCTTTCCTTGTCCCCACCGCGGTATCCCTGGGCTTTGGGATCCTGTTTGGGACCTTCATCCTGATGTTGGTGGTGCCCGCCGCCGCCAGCCTCCACGGCATTGCCCACGATAATGCGCGGTGGCTCAAGACGAAGGGGGGAGAGGCGGTAAGGCGGACCGTCCATAAGGTGCGGGGGAAAGAGAAGACGGATCTGTCTCGTTTACGGTAGCCGGGCAGCCGCGCGACGACGCCCACTTGACGGATTGGCGCCCATCCTCGAACCCCTTTCCGATCGGCTGATGCGCCGTTGCCGTCGCTCCTGCGCCCCCTCGCCTGGGGGCGACGATACGCGCTTTTCGGTCACGACTTCTCGCCGACGATCGCCGTCGGCCGACCGCAATAGAATGAGGATTAGGAATGATAGACCATTCAGTTCACGCTCATCCGTCCAAAGATGACTTGCCCCGCGAGAAGCAACTCGCCTGGAAAATGGCGGAGGTTGCAGCAGACCCGGTGGAGGTCGAAGAAGAAGTCACCGAGATGATCATCAACAGGATCATCGACAATGCCTCCGTGGCAATTGCCTCCCTCAATCGCGGTCCCATCAAAACCGCCCGGGCCCAGGCCGTGGCCCATCGGCTGAGTGGGGGCGCGACCCTCTTTGGGGTCGGCGGCGATCTGCGCGTCGGCGCCGAATGGGCGGCGTGGGCGAATGGCACCGCCGTTCGGGAACTCGATTTCCACGATACGTTCCTGGCCGCCGATTACTCCCACCCCGGGGATAATATTCCGCCTGTTCTGGCCGTGGCCCAGCAAACCGGCCGGGGCGGAAAAGACCTCATTCGCGGTATTGCCACTGGCTATGAAATCCAGGTCAATCTTGTGAAGGGGATCTGCCTGCACGAACACAAAATCGACCACATCGCCCATATCGGCCCCTCGGCCTCGGCAGCGATCGGGACCCTTCTCGAGCTCGATAAGGAAACGATCTACCAGTCGATCCAGCAAGGGCTTCACTGTACTGTCACCACACGGCAATCCCGCAAGGGCGAGATCTCCTCGTGGAAGGCGTTCGCCCCCGCCTATGCGGGCAAGACCGCCATTGAGGCGGTGGATCGCTGTATGCGTGGCGAAGGGGCGCCCTCACCGATTTATGAGGGCGAAGATTCGGTGATCTCCTTCATCCTCAACGGGCGGACGGCCCGCGACCAGGGCAAGAGCCCCTATGAGCCGACCTATGTGGTCCCGCTCCCCGGAGCGGGGGAGGCCAAGCGCGCGATTCTGGACACGTATACGAAAGAACATTCAGCCGAATATCAGTCCCAGGCCTTGATCGACCTGGCCTTCAAAATGGGCCGCGAAATCGAAGCCAAGGGCGGTTTCGACAAGGTGAAGTCCATCGTTCTGCATACCTCTCACCATACCCATTATGTCATTGGGACCGGGTCGGGCGATCCGCAAAAGATGGACCCCAAGGCCTCGCGCGAGACGCTGGACCACTCGATCATGTATATCTTCGCCGTCGCCTTGCAGGACGGGGAATGGCACCATGTTCGCTCCTATGCGCCCGAGCGGGCCCAGCGTGAGGATACGGTGCGCCTGTGGCACAAAATTTCGACGACGGAGGATCCCGAGTGGACCCGCCGCTATCACAGCCACGATCCGAGCGAAAAAGCCTTCGGTGCCCGCGTGGTGGTGACGATGGAGGACGGCACGGTGCTCGAGGATGAGAAGGCCGTCGCGAACGCGCACCCGCTGGGGGAACGGCCGTTCAAGCGCGAGCACTATATCCAGAAATTCAAAACCTTGACCGGCGATATTCTGGATGCGGCGGAATCGGCACGCTTCCTCGATCTTGTGCAGCGTCTGCCCGAACTGGGACCGGAAGAGATCCTGGCTCTGAACCCCGTGGCCCCGGCCGGGTATCTTGAAGAAAATCTCGCCACCGGCATTTTCTAAGGCGCGTCGTGCCGTAAAACCTGCCCTGCGCCACATGCGGTGCGGGGCCAAAGCCCAAAGGGCGCTCTTGATGGGGCGCCCTTTGTCGTTTCACGGTCATGTTGCCGCCGTTTGGGAGCCGGTAAACTTTTCGCTAGATGATAGCGATCTGACCGATAGCCCATTCAACAGGAGGCGCCCCCATGCTGTTCACATCGAAAACCCCTCAACAAAAGCGCCTGGCCTTCCGTCACATGTTGGATGACGGCAAATTGCATCAAGTGCCGGGGGCGTTCTCTCCCTATGTGGCGAGGATGATCGAAGATAAGGGCTATGAGGCGGTTTATATCGGCGGGGCCATGCTGACCGCCGATCTGTGTTTGCCGGATATCGGTCTTGCGACCTTGTCGGAGTTTGCCGATCGCGGTGAGCAGATCGCGCGGGTGACGGACCTTCCTGCCTTTATCGATGTCGATACCGGGTTCGGTGAACCGATGAGTGCGGCCAGAACCGTCCGTATGCTCGAAGAAAAGGGGCTCGCCGGCTGCCATATCGAAGATCAGGTCATGCCGAAAAGATGCGGCCATCTGGACGGCAAAGAGATCGTCGATACGGAGGTGATGATCCAGCGGGTTCGCGCCGCGGTCGATGCCAAGCGGGATCCCAATTTCTGCGTCATCGCGCGGTCCGATTCCCGTGCTATTGAAGGTCTGGATAAGGCGATTGACCGCATGAAGGCCTATGTCGATGCCGGGGCGGATATGATCTTTCCCGAGGCGATGAAGGACGAGGCCGAGTTCGAAGCCGTACGCAAGGCAATCGATGTGCCGATCCTCGCCAATATGACCGAGTTCGGAAAATCACGGTTGCTTACCCGTAAGGAGCTTGAGGATCTCGGCTTCAATATCGTCATCTATCCCGTCACGACATTCCGTCTGGCAATGGGCGAGGTGGAACGGGGGCTCGACCATATTTTGGCCGCTGGTGATCAATCGGAGATCCTCGATCGGATGCAGCACCGTAAGGTTTTGTATCAATATCTTCGGTATGAAGAGTATAATCGTTTTGATCAGGATTTGTTCAATTTCGAGGTCGGTGACACGCCCACCAAATGATCGGGGCACGCCTCACCCTCCTGGTCAACGCGTTCTTTGCGGGCTCTAGAAAGGCCGGTATGCGATGACCAAAACCGCGCTGATCCTGTCGGGGGGCGGCGCACGGGGCGCCTATCAGGTGGGCGTCCTCAAGGCGTTGGCGAGTGCTGTGCCGAAGGGGACGATGCCCTTTTCGGTGATCAGCGGTGTGTCGGTTGGGGCGCTCGCGGCGGTGATGTTGGGAAGTGCCCCCCATGATTTTCGTGAGGGCGTCGCCCGGTTGGAGAGCGTTTGGCGTCAGCTCCACTCCGACGATGTCTTCGTCACCGACAATTCACTTGTTCGTGGACGCATCTTTGAATGGATGCGTGCGGCATTGCCGGGTATCGGAAAGGCGACGGCGCCCGCGTCGCTCCTCGATAACTCGCCATTATGGGATCTGGTACGGCGTCACGCCGATTTCGACACGATCAACGAGATTGGCGCGGGGGAGGGGGGGCTCGATGCCCTGGCGGTCACGGCGTCCTCCTATCGTTCGGGTCGGGCGGTGACCTTTTTCGCCGGCCGCCCTTCCTATGCCGACTGGTCTCGGGCCCGTCGCATGGGGGTCAGGACCCGCTTTGGCCCTGAACACGTCCTGGCCTCTGCCGCATTGCCGCTGATCTTTCCCTCAGTCGCTGTGGGGGAGCGGTATTTCGGTGACGGTGCCTTACGCAACAGCTTTCCGCTTTCCCCCGCCATTCGTCTTGGGGCGGATCGCTTGGTCGTGATCGGCGCCCGAGACAAAAAGACCGACGCCGAGGAAGGGGCGATGACCGAGCCTTCGGTAGGATATCTCGCCGGCCAAATGCTCGACATCCTGTTCAACGATAATCTGGAGGCGGATGTCGAAATCGCGGAACGCTTCAATAGATCTTACAGGTCATTGCCGGCGCATCGTAAGGCCCAATCCTCTATCCGCCCTATCGATATTCTTCCCATCGATCCAAGCATCGATATTCGTCCGATCGCGGGGGACTTTCTCCATGAAATGCCTGGCTCCGCCCGCCTGATGTTGCGTACGATTGGGGGCTTGAAGGCACCCTATATTCTCCCCAGCTATCTACTCTTCGAGCCGGGCTACATCCAAACCCTGATGGATTTGGGGGAGGCTGACGGTTACCGGGCTCTCAATAAGGAGCTTCTTCTTGGAGAGGTGGCGTGCCCGGCGTCTCAAATATAGCGGCGCCGAACCGCCCAATAGCCACTCCGTGGAGGGATCGTCGACCCTGGGGGGCCATGGGCTCGGCTTCCCGTGGCGAGGACGATTTCCCAGGCTTCTGGGTCCTCAGGCTGCCACGTGATGGCATGGTCTCCAAAATTATAGGTGCACAGAGTTTCATCGGGCGCTGTGCCGCGGAGAAAAACGAGCAGGTCTTCATCGGCCGCGCCCTCGATGAACGTCATCCCCCCATCCTGTAGAGCCGGCATGGCGCGCCTTAGGGCCAATGCGCGGCGAAGGAAATTCAGGACGCTCTTTGGGTCGGTCTCCTGGGAGGTGACGGAGAGTTGCGGGTGGCGGTGATCGACGGGCAGCCAGGGCGGGACGGTGGAGAAGCCCGCATCTCTATCTTCCGTCCAGGGAAAAGGGGTTCGTGCGCCATCCCGGCCAAGGGTATGGGGCCAATTGGCGATGGCTTCGGGGTCTTGCAACGCCTCGAAGGGAACATCCGATTGCGGCAGGCCCAGCTCCTCCCCCTGATAGAGAAAAAGGCTGCCCCTTAACGCCAAAAGCAGCAGGAGATTGAGCTTTGCTTGACGTTTAAGGTCGGCGGGCTCGGCACTCCGGGCCCATCGGCTGGCGGATCGTGGGGCGTCGTGGTTGGAAAATGCCCAGGACGGCCAGCTTTCGACCTGGTCGCCCGCCCACGCTTCGATGCACTGCCGAACATGGTCTCCGGTCAGTTTTTCCGCATAGAGAAAATCAAAATTATAGGCCGAATGGATTCGGCCCGGGCTCGTGAAGGTTTGCATCTCGACGAGTGGGGTCGGGCCGAAAACTTCGGCGACCGAAAAGCGGGCGTCATACGCGTCGAGTACCGATCTCAACCGTTCCAGAAATTGCGGAATGGCCGCATCCGATCGATTATAGCGGTGGATCTGCATGTCAAAAGGGCGAGTCACCCATTCAGGGGGCCATTCCGATGGCGGATTGTCCTTCAGCTCCAGGTCGTGCATCGCGAAATTGATGGCGTCGAGGCGAAAGCCATCGACCCCCAGCTCGAGCCAGAACCGTGCGACCTCCAACAGGGCATCCTGCACCTCCGGATTGTGCAGATTGAGGTCCGGCTGCGAGGAAAGAAAATTGTGCATGTAGTATTGTTTGCGGCGGCCTTCCCATTGCCAAGACGGGCCGCCGAACACGGACTGCCAATTGGTGGGCGGCGTCCCGTCGGGCTTGGCATCGGCCCACACATACCAGTCCGCTCTCGGATTGACGCGATTGACGCGGCTCTCGCGAAACCAGGGATGATCTTCCGAGGTGTGGGAATATACCTGATCGATGATGATTTTGAGGTCCCGCTCATGGGCCGCCTCGAGCAGGGCGATGAAATCCTCAAGCGTCCCGAACATTGGGTCGACATCCCGATAGTTCGAGACGTCGTAGCCAAAATCACGCATGGGGGAGGTGAAGAACGGCGATAGCCAGACGGCATCGACGCCGAGGCTCGCGACATAGTCGAGACGGCGGAGGATCCCGGGAAGATCGCCGATGCCATCGCCATTCGTATCGAGGAAACTGCGGGGGTAGATGTGGTAGATGACCCCCCCGCGCCACCAATTTTCCGCCACCGCTGCCATAAGCGTCCCTCCCATCGGCCTCTATCTTGCTGGTCACTGCCGTTGAGGGCTAGATGCCTCTCATAGCAATGGGGTCGTTATGGACATCACGAAAATTGCCGCCGGAAAAGACGTGCCGAAAGATATCAACGTCATTATCGAGGTGCCCCTGGGGGGCGAGCCGATCAAATATGAGATCGACAAGGATTCTGGGGCCATGATGGTCGACCGTTTCCTCTACACCTCGATGCGTTACCCTTGTAATTACGGCTTCGTGCCGCACACTTTGTCGGGCGATGGCGATCCCGTCGACGTGATGTGCCTTGGCCAGCGTCCCCTGGTGCCCGGTGCTGTCCTGCGGGCGCGCCCCATCGGGGTGCTCCTGATGGAAGATGAGGCGGGGGTCGATGAGAAGATCCTGGCGGCGCCGCATCAAAAACTTACGCGGTTTTACGACAATATCGAAACCTACGAAGATGTGCAGCCGATCCTGCTTGAGCGCATCTGGCACTTCTTCGAGCATTACAAAGATTTGGAGCCGAACAAATTCGTGAAAGTGCGCGAATGGCAATCCAAGGAGATGGCGGAGCAGCTTATCTCCCAGGGGCTCGAAAACGCGAAAAAGGGCTGAGCGTAGACGCTCTCCCTCCCCCCTCTGGCCGGGAAAATCCCGTGGCGCCGCCGCGCCACGGGGAAGGGCCGCTCTTAGAGCGGGATCCAGCTTCGTTTGTTCGAGAAGTGCATATAGCCGATATTGACGCCGGTACGGGCGCCGATCCCGGTACGGATCGGGACGATGGTGGTCGTCCCATCGGTCAGGGCCTCGGCCCCGATTCCCCCGATGAAATAGGCTGCGCCCTCACCGCCGGGAAACCGCTGGAACAAATTGGCCGTGGGACCGAGGTCATAGACCAAGGTGAATACTTTTGAGGCATCAGCCCCCAGATCGAACCCAAGGCTTGGGCCGCGCCAATAGATGGGGAGGGGCGGCTGGCCCGGTCGGTAGAGTTGACCCCGGCCATAAGTAACCCCAACCCCCACGGCGCCGCCGATCTCTTCTCCGGCGATATACGCTTGAGGTTGACCCTCATCTTCGAAAATATCGGCAAGGAGTTCGGCCAATTCCGCAGAGCTTTGTCCGAAGAAATTCTCCGCCTCTGACACGACCGTCCCGCGCGCATAGGTCGGATATTGCAGATCCCGCTTGGTTTCGACGCGCTCAACATCATTGGTGGGCGCTGTCTGGCAGGCGACGAGAGCGAGCGGGGCAACCGCCGCGAGGAGGAGACGAGGAAGCATCACCAAAATCCTTAGAAAACAACGAGACTATAACCCCCTTCCGCCGCGAAGGTTCCATTTTGTCGCAGTCCAAAATCGCCTCTCCGGTTTCTCCTTTTTGGGCTGGCCGTCAGCGCCGAACACCTTTTTTGTGCATCTGAGGGGCGCAGAAACGGTGACTGGCGTGCAGTGCACACTGGCCGATTGGCCCGGAGAAGCAGTGACTTGCCGCCCCCGTCGCTTTTGTCATTGTGCGTTGCGTCATTGAGCGGAGCAAAAAGCTCCCCGCACTAGGCGGTGCAAATAAACAATCTATCGTTCGATATAATCCTTATTTTTTAAGGGTCTGTTGAGGTTCTGGATTTTATTTTCGTGAGAAAGTCTCTATTATTTGCAAAACATAATATTACGCGAATGCCGCTAGGAGGAATAATGATTTTCAGTAAACGGAGAGCCTCGACAGTATTGACGGCTTGCCTCGCTTCCGGTTTGGGCGCGTCGCCGAATGCGATTGCGGTCGCCCAACAGGCCGATGACGTGGTCGTGGTCACCGGGACCTTCATTCGCCGCCAGGACCAATCAAACCTTCCCTCCCCGTTGGAGAGCGTGGGCGCCGGCGATATCGAAGATGTCGGCGCCGTCAATGTTTCGGACATCACCGAAACCCTGACGATCAATACCGGCGCCGAAAATAATCCGGACGCCTTTACCCAGAACCAGACCACCGGCACGTCGAGCATCAATTTGCGCGGGCTCGGACTCGCCTCGACCCTCGTTCTGCTCGACGGTCATCGCCAGGTCACGACCGCCGCCCAAAGCAATGATGGGGTGAGCTTTGTCGACACCGCTTCCCTGGTGCCGCTCATTGCAATTGAGCGCATTGAGATCCTCAAGGATGGTGCTTCTGCCCTTTACGGCTCGGACGCTGTGGCCGGCGTGGTCAATTTCATCACGCGCGAAAACTATGACGGCGTCCTCGGGTCGGTGAACTATCTCGCCCATCCGCAAGGCGGCAGCTACGACGAAACCCTGGTGCAGGGGCTCTTCGGCAAGACCTTCGACACCGCCTCTGTGCTGGGCGCGGTGAGCTATACGCGTCGCAACGCGTTGACGACCGAAGAGCGGCGGTTGAGCCGCGTGGGCATGGACGATGTGTCCGTCATCGGTAATCCCGGTGCGTTCCTGGCCGCGCCCCCCACCGATCCTCTGGGGGCTGCGCCGGCGGGGGCGCCCGTGATCGATCCGACGGGCTGTGCGGAAGTTGGCGGCGTGCCGCTCCCGGCGAGCCCGACAGCGCCGCCGCCGTCTTCCGGGATCGGCTTTTGCGGTTTCGACTTCGGTGATTATTATTCTCTCGTCCCTGAGGAAGAAAAGCTGCTCTTCTTCGGCAAGGCGGAATTCGACGTTACCGACACCATCCATTTCCAGGCAGAAGTCGGCTATGCCGACAATGAAGCGACACGGAATAATTCGCCGACCTTCCCCTATCTGTTGACGCCGATCGTGCCGGCTTCCAATCCGTTCAATGTCTTCGCGCAAGACGCGGTTTTCATTGGTCGGGTCCTCGGTAATGGCGGCGAGGCGGCGACGAATGGGTTCGATAGCGAAACCTTCAGGACCTCACTGACCTTGACCGGTGATGCTTTCCGCAACGGCTATTGGGAGATGTCCTATGTCTATGGGCAGAACGAACATGTCCTGATGACCCCCGATGTCATTGCCGACCGGTTCCAGTGTTCTTTGTTCGGATTTGATGCGACGACAGCTGCGCTTTACGGCATCACTTCCTGTGGGGCCGTGGCGACGGATGCGGCGGCGGCCGGGGTGGCGGGGGAGACCTTCAACCCCTTCGCCACAAGCTTTACCGTCGCGCCCAATAGCGACGAGTTGGTCGATTTCCTGATCGGCACTCAGGTGCGCGAAACCAAGTCGGAGCTGAACGTCATCAATGCGCTGGTGTCGACTGATCTGGCGGAATTGGCGGCGGGGCCAGTCTCGATCGCCATCGGCACCCAGTATCGGAAAGAGGAGTTGGAAGGCAATTTCGACGAGATCAGCCTGAATGACGGGTTCGGCTTCTTGATCGGGGAGCAACCTTATAGCGGCACGCAGAACATCCTCGCCGTTTTTGGGGAATTGTCCGTCCCCGTAACCGATATGCTGGACCTGCAATTCGCGCTGCGGTTCGAGGATTATGAGGATATCGGATCGACGACGGACCCCAAGGTGGCGGCGCTGTTCCGGCCCAATGATTGGCTGTCCTTAAGGGCGTCCTACTCGACCTCGTTCCGGGCACCGTCGACGTTCCAGTTGCAAGGTCAGTCCACCAGTCTTGAGCAGGTCAGCGATCCCGCCAATGGGGGCGCGACGGCCTTTGCCGCAGTCCGCACCCTCGGCAATGAAGACCTCAAGCCCGAGGAGTCCGATGCGTTCAATATCGGCTTCTCGCTCAGGCCAGCTTCGGGGCTCGAGCTCGATGTCGACTATTTCAATTTCGACTTTACTGACGTCATCGTGCAGGAAAATCCGCAATCTCTACTGCTGAACGACCCATTGGATCCAGCGATCATTCGCGGACCCGGCGGGAATGTGCAGCAGATCTTCACGGATTTTGTGAATGCCTCCTCGCTCAAGACATCGGGCGTCGATGTATCGGCGAGTTATCCGATCGATATCCGCGAGGGCACGCTGACCCCCACTTTTACCGGGACCTATCTTCTCGAATATGAGCTTGAAGATCCGACATTGCCGGGGGGAAGCGGCACTATTGACGGTGCCGGTCGCCGCAATTTCAACAATTTCGGCACTTCGGCGCCGGAGATTCGGTTCAATGCCGGATTATTGTGGGAAAGCGGTCCCCATGCGGCGAATGTCTTTGCGCGGTATATCGATGAGTATGTCGATGACGAAGATGAATTCGCCGATACGCCGGTCTTGCGCGATATCGACTCCCAGACGCGGGTCGATATTCAGTACAGCCTGCAACTCGGTGAGCTGATGGAGCGCGCGAAGATGACCCGCTTTACCGCTGGTGTGCGCAACCTGTTGGACGAGGAGCCGCCTCAAGTGTTCACCAATGGCGGGTATGACAGCAAGGTGCATGATCCACGGGGGCGGATGCTGTATCTCGCCGTCGACCATGAATTCTAATCCTCAAAGGTTAGGATAGAGGGGTTAGGCGGGCCATCGGGGCCGCCTTTTTCTTGGGCAAGAGGGCGACTTCTTCCCAGCGGGGGCGTAGGGTCTTTGGGCAATGGCGCCAAGGACGCCGTATCGCCAATGCCGTTATCGGCCCTTTTATTCGACTGCGATGGCGTTCTCGTCGATTCCGAAATCGTTGGTCTCGCCGACGCGGCAATGTTCTTGCAGTCCCGCGGCTTCTCCTGGAGCGCCCAAGAGGTGATCACCCGCTTCACCGGCATGCGGTCGGATCTGTTCGTCGCCAATCTGCGGGAGAGCTATGCCGCTATTCTCGGCCGATCGCCGGATGAGGCCGAACTGGCCGATCTGGTCTCAGGATTGCTGGAAACCCGGCGGGCGCAGCTCCACACCATGACGCTGGTCGCGGGGGCGACGATGGCCGTGAGGACCGCAGGAGAGGTCTTTGCCGGTCGCATCGCCGTGGCCTCATCCTCGGGCAAAGCACAGCTTGCGGATAAAATGTCCCGTTTTGGTCTGGCCGGTCATTTCGGGCCCCATATTTATTCGGCCGACGATGTCGAAAGGGGGAAGCCCTATCCCGATATTTTCCTGCATGCCGCAGCGGCGCTGGGTGTAGCCCCCGCGACGACGCTGATTATCGAGGACAGTGTGAACGGTGTGCTGGCAGCACGGCGCGCAGGCGCTGAGGTCTGGGGCTTTGTCGGCGGCGGGCATTGCGCGGCGGACCATGCACAACAGCTCACCGAAAGCGGCGCCAGCCGGATTGTCGCCGACCACGATGATCTGGCGACGCAACTAAGAGAGCTTTCCTGAGCCGACTAATCGTTTTTGTGGAAAACTAGTTCTTACGACGTGTAAGCGAATTGGGTACTGCAACCTTAAGGGGAGATGCCCATCATCCCCGGAGGTAGAAAGAATTTGCCCAGCCTTTCTACCGGCCGACCTCCAGGTTCGGCTCAGTGGTGTTCAGTATCCAGAGTGTGACGTGCTTTCCGACCTTCATGGTCCAAAACTCCCCCTCGCGTCTCAAAATGGATCTGAACACCACTGCCCTCAAGGGGACGGGACATCCGGCCATTGGCGAAGGGCGGCGCGCCGCGCAAAGGAAAGGGTCAACGCCTTGCGTCGGGCGGCGGCAAGCTTTCGCTTGATCGGCGGGCGCAGAATCGCCCCGCCAAACCGGTCCGCCACGATAAGCCCTTCCGCCGACGGCAAGAGGAGGTCTTGCGGGAAGTCTTCAGGCACAGCGAAATAGAACAGGTCGGCATAGTCCCGATATCCCTGCCATTTACTGTCGGCATCGAAATCGGCTTGGCAGGATTTGACCTCAATGATCGCGATCTCTCCCCGTGGCCCGATCGCCATCAGGTCCGCACGTAAGCCATTGGGCAGGCGCATCTCGGTCAGAATGGCGTACCCGCCCTCCATCATCACCCGGGCGGCCCCGCGGGTGACATCTTCGGTCACCTGTGGCCGTAAAGCGGCCAGCGGAGAGCCCCCCTCGTCTTCGGGGCAGGACGGCGCGGTAGGAGAAGGGGCGGCAACCATGACGAGAACAAAACCGAAACATCTCGGCGCTGTCAAGTCGTGCCCTGGCGTTCACCCCTCAATAGAGGCGCCGCTGTCGAGACCCTTTAGCCTTGAAACTTCGGCAGGCGAACGACGAGGCCTTCGAGCTCGGCGTCGAGCTTGATTTGACAACTTAGACGGGAATTTTCGCGACGGTCCGACGCAAAATCCAGCATCGAATCTTCCATGTCATTGGGGGCGCCAACTTTTTCACTGAAGGACGGGTCCACATAAACATGACAGGTGGCGCAGGCGCAGGCGCCGCCACAATCGGCATCGATGCCCGGAACGGAGTTCTTCACGGCGACCTCCATCACGGTGAGCCCATCATCTCCGTCGATTTCGTGTTCTTTACCGTCGTGTTCAATATAGGTGACTTTGACCATGTGCTTCGCCATCGCTCTTTCGAAAGAGTGTCGCCTAAGCGTGTCTCTGGGAAAAAGACAAGACCGCAGCGACTCCCCGTTTGGTCTACTTCTCGCTAGACAAGCATATGGCGTTTCTTTCCTTCCTGTCTTCCTGCCCCAAAGCGACGGAGACTTTTGGACGCAGATTGGGCCAGGTGCTGAGACCGGGCGATGTGGTGTCGCTGGCCGCAGAGATGGGGGCGGGCAAAACGGTTCTGGCCGCGGGGGTCGTCCGCTCCCTGATGGGAGAGGATATTGACGTCTCAAGCCCTACTTTCACCATCATTCATGACTATCCCGGCTCCCCCCCCGTCAAGCACGCCGACCTTTACCGTCTGGCCGAACCTGACGAGATATTGGAATTGGGCTTGTTCGACGACGACGCGGCAATCGTGCTCGTCGAATGGGCGGAGAAGGGGGCTGCATTTCTGCCGCCGGGATATCTCGAGGTCGGCATTCACCTCGTGCCGGAGGGGCGGATGATCGCTCTGTCAGGGGACAGAGAGTGGCAAGAACGTTTGACCGGAAGAGGTATCGATGAGCCTTGTTCGTAAAGAGACCGGCATTGATCGGTCCGCCCAATTGGCGGCCTTTGTCGAAGGCGCCGGCTGGCAGGGAGATGTCACCGCTCCCCTCAGGGCCGATGCGTCGACCCGTCGGTACATTCGCCTGACCGGCGGGGCCGCGCCGGCCTTGTTGATGGATGCGCCGCCAAGGGCGGAGGCGCCCGCTTGCCCCCCCTCAGCGAGTGAGGCGGACCGACGGGCCCTTGGGTATAATGCCCTTGCACGGCTCGCTGGACCCCGACTTGAGGCCTTCACATCAATTGCGGCCTATCTCAACGCTCACGGGGTTCGGGCGCCGCAAGTGTTTGCCGCCGACCCCGATCTGGGCGCGGCCATCGTCGAAGATTTCGGCGATACGCTGCTTGTTCATGCCGCCACCGATTCGGTTGCCGAGGCGCGCCTCTATCGGGCGGCCTTATCGACGCTGCGGCCCCTGCGGCAGGTCGACCTTGCCCCCTGTCAGGTCGGGACTTGGCCGCTTCAGACCTATGACGCCTTGGCGATGGCGACCGAAGCGCGGTTGCTTCCTGAGTGGTATGCAGACTATCGTGGGGTGGAACTCTCCCGTGACGCGCTCGCCGCATGGGATGAGGCGATTGCGGATCTTCTCGCGGGGCTCAGCCCTCCGAAGAAATTGGTGCTGCGAGATTTTCATGCAGAGAATGTCTTGGTGCCTGAGGATGGTCGCCTGGCGGTGATCGATTTCCAGGATGCCTTGATCGGTCACGCGGCCTACGATGTGGCCTCCTTAATCGAAGACGCCCGGCGCGACCTTGACCCAGGTCTTGGGGCAGAACTCCTCGCCGAAGAGGCGCGACATATCGAGACGCCGGACGTCTTTTTGTCCGACTACGCTATTTTGACCACTCAACGGAATGCAAAGATCTTGGGCATTTTCGCACGGCTCATCCGCCGTGATGGAAAGGCTCAGTATCGTCAATTTTTCCCGCGGGTCGAGGCGCACTTTGCCAAAGATCTGAGGCGGGATGCCGTCGCCCCCTTACGGCGTTGGGCTGAAATCTATATGCCCGCCCTGTTGACGCCTTCGGGAGCAGAGACATGATCGATACCGCCATGGTTCTTGCCGCCGGCCTTGGGACTCGTTTCCGCGAAGTGGCGGGGGACCGGCCCAAACCGCTGGTGCCGGTGGCGGGACGGCCATTGCTCGATTGGGTCTTGGCAATGCTCGACGATGGCGGGGTCAAACGGGCGGTGGTGAATATCCATTATCAACCGGAGATGATGCGCGCCCATTTGCAGGGCATTGAGGTTCCGAAGGTGGACATCTCCGACGAGACGACCGCCTTGATGGAGACGGGCGGGGGATTGATGAAGGCGACCCCCCTGTTGGGCGAGGGGCCGGTCTTTTGTACGAATACGGATGCCATCATGCCCTTCGAGGGGGGGAGGCCGGTCGAGGCTCTGCGATCCGCCTGGCATGACGAGCGCATGGATGCGCTCTTATTATTGATCCCCCTTGGGCAAACCTCCGGCTATAAGGGATCTGGCGATTTTACGCTGGATACTGATGGACGGCTTTCCTGGTCAGGGCCGGGAGAGCGGTTTGTCTATTCGGGGCTCCAGATCATTCATCCGCGTCTTTGGTCCGGCCTGCGGCCCGAGGCGCAGTCGACGACCGTCTTCTGGAACCAGGCGATGGCGGCCGGCCGCCTTTGTGGTCTCGTCTATGACGGCCGCTGGATGCATATCGGCGACCGCCCCGGCTTCGATAGGGCGGTGGAGGAATTAGAGGGACACGCCGCGTGACCGCCAAGTCGGACACTTGGCTCACCCACAGGCTGCGTGCCGATCCGGCAATCTTCACAATTCCCCAAGGGGTGCCTTTCCTCGAAGCGCTCGTCGCGCCATTAATGCGGGCATTCGAAGGCGATCCTGCTGGCTTAGCGGATCTTACGATATATCTGCCGAACCGGCGGGCGGCTCGGCGGTTGATCGATCACCTTGCCGCCTCGGCGCCAACGGGGACGGTCATTTTGCCCCAATTGCGGGTCCTCGGTGATATCACCGAGGATGATTTGATGTTCTCCGCGCCCGATATGGTTGCGGATGAGGAGGTCCCGCTTGCTGTCGATCCCATGGATCGTCGTCTGATCCTCGCTCACCTGCTAGCCCAGCGTAAAGCTGCGGAAGGCGATACTGCGGCCCCGGCACGGATGTCGGCGGCGGCATCGCCGGATTGGCCAAGTCTCCTTGCCGGGGCCGATGCGTTGGCCTCGGTGCTCGATAGCTTTCATCGCGAAGCGCTGCCCCTCTCGGCACTCTTGTCGATGACGCCCGAAGACCTGGCCGGACGTGCGGCGGATCATTGGCACGAGCATCTGCGCTTTCTTTCCATCTTGGCGGAAGCCTGGCCGGCGATTTTGTCTAAGCAAGGATGTATAGAGCTATCGGATCGCCAAACACGACTGATGACGGCGCTTGCCGACCACCTATCGGCCACGCCGGACGGGCCGCCGATCCTCATCGCCGGGGCTCTCGGCGCGACTGAAGCGACCGCCCATCTGATGGAGAGTGTGGCCAAAAGTCCGCGCGGCGCCGTCATCCTCCCCGGGGCGATGCCGATGGCGGCGGATCAATCGACCCTGCTGCCGCCTTCTCATCCGCAGGCGGCCTTTCAACGCTGGCTTCGGCGGGTTGGAGGAGGGGCGAGCGTTGACCTTTCCCCATGGGACGAGCGGATGACGGACCGGAAACAGGCGACCCGGGCCTTCTTATCCCTGGCGCTGACGCCGGCCGAAGAAACCGGTGACTGGCACCGGCGATTTGCCGACTTTCGTGACGCCTATTCCCTCGATGAGGCGTTGGCGCCCCTTTCCTTCGCCACGGCCGGGACGCCGAATGAGGAGGCGGATTTCGTCGCCCTCCTCCTCCGTGAAGTTCTGGAGACAGAGGGCAAAACCGCGTTGCTCGTCACGCCGGACCGCGATTTGGCGCGCCGGGTATGTGCGAAATTGCGTCAATGGGATATTCGCCTCGACGATTCGGGGGGGACGCCGCTCTATGGGGCTTATCGAGGGACCTATATTCGTCAGTGGGCGCATTGGCTTGGTGCCCCGGATGATCCTGTTGCCCTGGCGGCATTGGTCGCCCACGGCCTTTTTCTAAGGGGGCTCACCCGCAGTGACAAAGAGCGACTGGCCCGGCGGGTGGATCGCCGATTGCGCGGCATGCGGCCGCGGGACTGGCAAGACACCCAACGGCGCCTGGCGGGGGAGGGGCCGTCTCCTCTTGAGACGGAATTGTTGCAGGACCTAGACGCGGCGCTGCGGGCATTTCAGGCGGCGACAACCCAGCATGAGCGATTGAGAGCCCTTATCGAGATCGCTGACCGGTTCGCTCGCTCCGCCGACGGCGATCAATTGCTGTGGCAGGATCAAGACGGCGAAGCCCTTGCCGCGCAGCTATCGGCGATGATGCAGACGGCCTTCCTCCCCGACTGTCCCCCGGCGGCCTTTGCCTCCCTGTTTGAGGCCCTATTGGGGAGCGCTGTCATTCGTACCTATGGCACCCATCCCCGTCTGACCGTTCTGGGACTGGTCGAGGCCCGCCTGCAATCCGCCGACCGGGTCATCCTCGCAGGGTTGACGGAAGGGACCTGGCCGAAATTGACGACAGCCGATCCCTTTCTTCCCCATAATGTTCGTCTTGCCCTCGGTCTGCCGACCCATGATGCCGAAGTCGGTCGGTCGGCCCTCGACTTTGTCGACCATGCGTTGGGGGAGGAGGTCATCCTTATACGGTCGGAAAAATCCGACCGCGGACCCGCCCTTCCTTCACGGTGGCTGACCCGGCTTTATAACCTGATCGAGGCGGCGAAGCAGACTGAAGCGACGGACATCACCGGGCGCCTTAGAGGGTGGGTAGGGGCGCTGCGCCATCCGGCCAGCGTTGATCCGGCCTTGCCCCCAATGCCAAGACCCGCAGCGGCGCTTCTGCCCGCGCGTCTGTCCGTTTCGGATATCGGCCAGCTCATTCGCGACCCCTACAGCGTTTATGCCCGGCGCCTTCTCCGGCTCTTCCCCCTTGATCCGCTGGCCCAAGAGCCGGCGGAGCGGGAGCGCGGAACGCTTTTTCATGCGGTTTATGAGCGGCTGGCAAAGGTCGCCCCCGATCGGGTCACGCAGGAGGTGTTCGCCCACGCCCTCGCTGAGACAATCGACGACTGTCTTTATCCGTCTGAATGCCACGACCTTTACGCGATGATGGGGCAACGGGCGGGGAAGGCCTTTTCGGTGATCAGTCAAACCCAGCGCCGTGACGGGGCCACGGCGACCTTCGCGGAAATAGAAGGGGAATTGACCGTGATGGCGGGGGGGCGGTCTATCGATCTCTACGGACGTGCCGACCGTATCGATCTTTATCCGGATGGGACCTACACGATTATTGATTATAAGGGGGGCAGCGCGCCGACCTTCAAACAGGATGCGTCTTTTGAACCTCAATTATCGGTTCTGGCGATGATGGCGGCGGCTGGCGGATTTAAGGATCTGCGGCGTGGACAGGTTCGGCGCCTTGCCTATACGCCCATGCTCCGAAAGGAGGCATGGTCTGTTCCGTTTACCGAAGAAAAGGTGCCGTGGATGGTGGCGGGAGAAGACCTCAAGGCACACCTTCTCGAGACAGCGCAAAATTTGAATAGGATGATGACAGAGTTTGTTTCGGGACAGTTCGTCTTTCATTCTCAATTACGTCCTTTCAAGTCCAATAGCGAAGGTGATTACGATCACCTCGCCCGCCGACGCGAATGGGCCGGGATGGATGGGTCGGCGGATGGCGGGGGGGAGGCATGACAAACAGCGCCCTCGACCCCCTCGCCGAAACCACCGCCATCCAACAGACCGTCTCCGATCCGCGGCGATCGGCTTGGTTGTCGGCGAATGCGGGATCCGGTAAAACCCATGTATTGATCGGTCGGGTCATCCGCCTATTGACGGATTTGGCCGATGGGGGGCGGGAGATTGATCCCTCTTCGATCCTCTGCCTCACCTTCACGAATGCGGCGGCGGCGGAGATGAAGAACCGTTTGTTCGACATTCTCGGCGAATGGTCATTGCTCTCGGACGAAGCCCTATCCGACGCTCTCACGACGCGTTTCGGTCGATCCCCCGCCGCCCCGTCATTGATGCGAACCCGGCGTTTGTTCGCGCGGGCGCTTGATACCCCCGGGGGGCTTCGTGTCCAGACGATCCACGCCTTTTGTGAGTCCTTGCTGCGGCAATTCCCGCTTGAAGCGGGGGTGATGCCCGGTTTTTCCGTCCTTGATGACGCCGAATATGCCGCGCTTATCCATCGCTGCCGATGGCAGGCGCTGCGCGCTCTCCAGGCGGAGGGGTTTGCCGGTGATCATTTGACGGTCCAGGAAAAATTTAGCCAGGAATCGGCTGTCATGAAGGCTCTTGCCGGCATTGAGGCCTCGGATCTTATGCCCACGGAGGACCTGATTGAACAGCTGGGCGAAGGGGGCGACAGCGATGTCGATGACATCAAACGGCATTGCCTTCAGACCCTCGATCGTGAGTTTGTCAGGCAATTTTCCCGTATCGCTCCAGATATCGCAAAGGGGGCAAAGGAAAGAACATTCCGTGCCCGTGAAGCCTTGTCCGCGTGGGAGGCGGATGACCCGTCGGCTTTCGACCATCTTTGTAGCGCTTTTTTAAAAGCCGACGGCCAGCGACCCGCTGACAAGACGATGGCAGGGAATAAGGATATCCGCGGCATCCTTCCTTCCGTCGCGGCAGAGTGGGCCGAACTCGCCACGGCTTTGGAGGCGGCGCGTCACCGGATCACGGCATGCGCGATCATCAGAACCCACGCGGCGACCGAGCGCCTGCTTCGCCGTACGACCGATTTTTGTCGAGCGGAGAAAGCCCGGCGCGGTCTGCTCGATTACGACGATTTGGTCGCTTCGGCGGCATCGCTCCTGACCCGGACCGATCATGCATGGCTTCAGTTCAAGCTCTCCCATGGTCTGCATCATCTGTTGGTCGACGAAACCCAGGATACGGGGCCATCTCAATGGTCCGTTCTCAACCCCCTTCGCCAGGCGCTGTTGGCGCATAATGGGGAGGTGCCGAAAACGGTCTTCTTCGTTGGGGACCGGAAGCAATCGATATACGCCTTCCAAGGGGCGGATGCTGATTTGTTCGAGAGGGAGCGGGCGGAGACGGAGACACTCGCGTCGCGCGATCACTTCGTCAGTCGGCAATTATTTCTCTCCTTCCGATCGTCGCAGGCAATACTCGATGTCGTCGATGAGAGCTTCACCCCTGAGGAGGCCCGGCGCGGGCTATCGGACGACGCGCCCATTCGCCATGTTGCCGCCAAGCCCGATTTGCCGGGAAAGGTCGAGTTATGGCCCCTTGAGCGACGCGATGAAACGCTGACGGAGGATCCGTGGAGCGCACCGGTGGATGCGGTGCGGCCTGAGCATCCGACACGGAAACTGGCCAAACGCCTTGCCGCCGATATCAAAAAGCGCGTGGGGCGTGATGATTGTATCCTCAAAAACGGCGACAAGCGTCCGCTCGCCTATCGCGATATTTTGCTTCTCTGTCAGACAAGGGGGCCGATATTCCACGAGGTCTTGCGCGCTCTCAGCGAGGCGGCGATCCCCACCGCTGGGGCGGATCGCTTGCCTTTGATGGAAGATATTGCCGTACGCGATCTATTGTCGGCCTTACGATTTGCCGTCAATCATGAGGATGATCTCAGTCTCGCGGAACTGCTGAAATCACCGTTGGTCGGGATCGACGACGACCTTCTATTCGCTTTGGCCCATGGTCGGGATCAAGGCGTGACACTCTGGTCCCGGGTTCGGGAGGCGGCCGGATCGGATGATCGCCTGGCGGCGGCGGTCGCGATGATTGAGGAGGCTGAGGGCACAGGTCACGCATCGGGCCCATTCGCTCTGTTGTCGTCCTATCTCGATGGGGGACAGCCCTCGGGGTGGCTGAGATTCCACCGACGCTTAGGGCTCGGCGTGGATCTGGCGCTTGAGGAATTATTGACCGACGCCATTGCCTTTGAACAAGCCGAGCCCCGATCCCTGGTCGGCTTTGTGCACTATCTCGAACGCAGTCTCTCAGATGGGCGGATCATCAAACGAGATTCAGAAGACACCGAGGATGTCGTGCGGGTCATGACGGTCCACGGGGCGAAGGGGCGGGAGGCCCATACGGTCTATTTGATCGATGCGAATAAACCCTCCGAGCTCAAGGCGGACTTTATCAAAGGGGACGGCGGAAAATTGATCTGTCCGCCGAGCGGCGTCAGCCATCCCTTGCTTGATCTGGCCAAGGAAAAGGCAAAAGCGCGGGAGCGGGAAGAATATCGGCGGCGCCTCTATGTCGGTATGACCCGTGCCGAACAGCGATTGGTCATTACAGGGACGGCTGGAACGAGCAAGGACGACCCTGAAGCCGTGGCGGAGGCAAAGCCCCCCGCAGAGGCGAGTTGGTACGGTCTTGTGGCCCAGGCCATGACGCGGCTTGGTGAGCGGGTTGAGAGACAATCGTCCCCGGGGGAGGCCCCCTTGCGCGTCTTGTCGGTGGCTTCATCGCGGGACCGGCGCGTTCAGCCGGACAAGGCCCGCCAATCGGCAGCGTCGGCAATACCTAACTGGCTCTTCCGCGCCGCCGATCGAGAGGTGGAGGAGCGAACGCTCGCCCCCTCCCATGCGGTGGACCAGGACCAGGGGCGATCGATCTCCACAATCGGTCCCTTGGCGATGGTGGAGGGGCAGGGGGCGCGGCGGCGCGGCATCTTGCTACACGGACTATTCGAACGTCTGCCCCCCCTCGCGCCGGCCCAGCGCCGCCCCCTCGGCGCCCGCTATCTGGCCTGCCATGGCGGCGATATCCCCGCGGAGGAAAGGGCGCGCTGGCTGGAGGAGGTCCTGGGGATCTTGGAGAATGAGGCCTTCGCCGAGGTCTTTTCGCCGGCGGCGAAAACAGAAATGGCGATCGCCGGGCGCCTCGGAAATAGGCGCATCAGTGGGCAGATTGATCGTCTCGTTCTTCGCGAGGAGGAGGTCGTTTTCGTTGACTTCAAAACCCATCGTCCCCCCCCTCGCCGGGTGGAGGATGTTGAGTCCGCGACCCTCAGTCAGATGGCGCTTTACCACATGCTCTTGCGGCAACGCTTTCCAGGTCGCCGCGTCACTGGGGCCCTCCTCTGGACTTACACCGCGCAGCTGATGCCGTTGCCCGAAGCGGTTCTCTTGTCGGCATTAGAAAAGGCGCTCTAAGGTCCGCTTGCGATGCGTCGGCGAACCCTTAGATGGGGTCGAGTTAGAGAATGGCTCCTTGGGGCCGTTACAATGTAAGGAAGAATGCCATGGCGACGAAAACCGTCACCGATGCCAGCTTCGAGCAGGATGTCCTGAAAGGCACCGGCCTTGTGCTGGTCGATTTCTGGGCGACCTGGTGTGGCCCCTGCCGGCAAATTGCCCCGGCCCTCGAAGAAATTGCCGATGAGATGGGGGATGACCTCACCGTCGCTAAGCTCGATATCGATGAAAACCCGACGACCATGATGCAATATGGCGTTCGGGGGGTGCCGACATTGATGTTGTTCAAGGAAGGCCAGCTCGTCTCCACCAAAGTGGGGGCCGATGCGAAGGGGGCCATTCTGGCTTGGGTCAAGGAAACCGCGAGCGCGGCCTAATCTTGCGCCCCCGATCATGAGGGGGCTCTCTATGCAGGGGGCAGGGCCGAGGCCGCGCCCCCCACAAACCTTAATGAAGGGGGCGCGGCCAGGGGGGCGCGCCCCCTATTATATTGTGCCTTGCCGGATGGGGGGACGGGCGGCATGGCCGACAGCGCAAGGCGCGCTAGAGCCGTCTTAAGTAAACTTGAGTGGTAGAACGTCTCTAGGTCGTTGTTTTGCCGTGTTCTCTTGACGCAAACCGGCGCCCGCTTCGCCTTTAAAAGGCCCTAGCATGCACCGATCGCTCAAGCCTTGGCCGGATCGTCTGTCTTGCGCTGACCCGGCTTGTCATTGCTCGGCTCTTCGGGCTGTCCCTCCGGCGCCAGGCCTTTATCCTTCGACAATTGGTCCATCAGGCCTTCACCCGTCGCGGGCGTGCTGGGGGCCGAGGTCGCCGTCTCGTCGGCCGCGACCTCTTGCACGGTATCGAGCGAGGCCGGGGCGGAAAGGAGCTTGACCTCTTCGAGGGTCAGGCTCGTGCGGATGACATCCAGGGGCGGCGGCGCGAGACGCCCATGGTCGCCGAATTCCCGGATCAGCCGCTGCCAGCCATCGGTGGTGAAGACGAAGCTGCCATCTGCGCCGGGGACAGGATCGAGGGGGGCATTGGCCGCGCGATCGAGCCATATCTGTGCGGCCTCGGACCCGTAGAGCCCTCGAACCGCTGCCGCCATGGCAGAAAACGTGCGGGCGCGCGGATTTCGGGTCAGGAGGGGTTCGAGGCGGGCCTTTGCCTCAGTAAACTTACCCAGCCGGTTTTCCTGTTCAGCGATCAGCAATTGGCTTTCGTCTGCTTCCGGCCGCTTATTGGCGAGGGCGATCAAGCGATCGGTGCGGCGCTCGAGTTTCTCCTTGGCATAGATCTCGTCCATGGTCTTGGCGAGGGCCGGATGGGGGCTGATGGCCCAGGCCTCGTCGAGCAGTTTCCCGGCGCGGGAGCGGCGACCGGCTTTGGTTTCCAGCTCGGCGGCGAGCACGGCGGCGGGGGCAAAGCCCGGCGCCTTGCGAAGCGCTTCTTCGGCCTCTTTGATCGCGGTATCCGTATCCTCCGCCGCTTCGGCACCATAGGCCATCGCTGTAAGGAGAGCGGCCTCGCGACGACGGGACGGCTCTCCTTTTTCAAGCCCGTGCTGTTGTGCCTTGAGCAGGGCATCGCGGGCCTCGCCCCAGGCGCCTCGCTCCAATTGCAGGGCATAGACGGACTGAAAAGCCCAACTGGCGCCTGGCCGCAATTTGAATGCGCGCTCGGCATATTGCCGGGCTTCTTTCCGGTCGCCGGAGGCCATGGCCTGAAGGTAGAGGCCGCGTAGGCCGAGAAATTCCGTTTCCGGCGCTTGCAGCATGGCGGCAAAACTTTGCTGCGCCGTCTCTTCGTCCCCGGCCAATTGGGCCGCCTGGGCCGTCAGCAGACGGCTCAGGCCAGCTTCGTTGCCTTGCTGGCCCAATTGTTTCTGCGCCGTCCGCGCGAGCCGTTGGGCATCGCTGGCGTCCCCTGCCGCCACAGCTTCCAGACCGCGGGTGAGGGCAATCAGCCCCCGCTCCCGCCGCCGCTCGGCCCGTTGTCGGCGGATCGAACTGGGAAGCCTGACGATCCCTGACAGGATGAGGGTCGCGCAGATCAGCAGAACGGCGCCGATCAACGCCGCGCCGAACAGCACCGAAGAGCGGGCGGTGATATTGGTATCGCCGAAACGGATGACGGCGAACCCCTCGACGGAGGCAAGGCCGGTGATCGCCGCAGCCAGCACGGCGATAATGGTGAGGAAGACGAGGATTCTGATCATAGGTGATCACTGCCCCGACTGGGGAAAGGGTGCAACAGCACCGTTTCCTCAGCCGGCCTGCGACGCGATTCGTTGCTGCATAGCGCGGATTTCCTGACGGGCGGCGGCCTTCGCCTCAGCGGCGTCGATCCATGAGTCGAATGCCTCAGCGGCTTCGCCCTCAAGGGCGTCCAGTTCATCGATCGCGGCGTCCAGATCATTGGCCTCAAGGCGGGATTCGGCGCGGGCGATGATCGCTGAGGGCGTGTCGCCGGGGATATCGCCGACCTTACGCACCGTGAACAGGCTCGACAGGTTCGCGCTGAACCGGGCGATGGGCCCGTCGGCTTCTTCTCGCTTGACGCCGGACAGGGCCTGACGAGCGGCCAACTGATAGCTGGCCATCAGCTCGGCTTGTGTCGGCAGACCGGTGGCGGCGAAATCCGACAGTTCACGCGGGAAATTCATGTCCGGCGCGATCTGGTTGATCGTCTCTAACTGGCGGACAAAGGTCTCGCCGCTATTGATCCCGTCATCGAGGTCCGACAGCGCGAGCAGGAGCGTGCTTTGACGCGCGGCGGTGAGATCGGTGGAGGTGATCGTCTCGATCCGGTCGTTCAGCTCCGCGAGCCGTTCGTTCGACTGCTGTTGCTCTTCCCGAAGCTGACGGACTTCCTGCTCGGTCCGCGCCAGTTTGCGATCGATGACCTGTTCGGTTTGGGCCAGAACATCGGATTTGATGTCTTCGAGATTGGGGCCGCCGGGGGCCCGTTCGGCGAGTTGCGGTTGGGCAGGAGCCTCAGTCGGCGCCGCGGATTGCGGCTGATTGGTCGACTGATCCTCAGCCGCCATCTCCTGGGTCGTCTCCTGTGCCGTATTCTCGGCGCTCGGTGCCTCGGTTGCGGGCGCCTGAACGGATTGCGCTTCTGTCTCGGCTGACGGCTCGGCCTGGTCAGCGTCAGCGTCAGCTTCGGCTGCGGCCTCAGCCGCCGCGTCGGTTGCTGCGTCCTCGGTCGCCGCCATTTCGGCGGCTTCGTCTTCAGCCGCCGCCATTTCGGTGGCAGGGGCCTCATCCTCGGCGCCAGCCTCCTCTTCCATGGCCTCCCGGCGGGCGCGATTGCGCTCCGCCGCCAAGGCGACAAGGCTGCTCTGACGCGCATCGTCACCCTCGGGGGCGGCGGCGGCGGGGCTTTCTTCCTCCGCGGGCGTCTGTTGTGCCATGTCCTGGTCGTCCGCCACCGCGTCCGTCTCGGTGGGGGTCTCGTCAGCGCCGCTATCGGCCTCAGCCGTAACCGCTTCCGCCCCTTCGTCCTCGGTGGTTGCCTCAGATTCCGTCGCCGAAGCGGCCGCTGGGTCCTCGGACGGCGCTTCCTCAGCCGCGCTCGCCGTTTCTTCGGCCGCGTCTTGCTCTGGGGCGGGCGCGGTGTCAGCGGTGTTTTCCGCCTCGGTCATCGCCGTTTCAGGGGCGGCGGATTCGGCATCGTTCTCGTCGCCGACATTGTCGCGGCCCACAGGGTCACGGACAATGGGGCTGGCGATCTCGCCCGCGCCTTCGGCGAACAGGGTCTGCTCCCCCTCAGCTTGGGTCGGTGTGCCGCCGCCATCGCGGTTCAAGAAATAGACAAGGCCCGCCACCACGACGATGGCCCCGACAAGGATGCCAAAGGTGCCCGCGCGGCTCGTGCCGTCCTCGACCGGCGCCTCGGCACTCGTCTCGCCTGCGGCTTCTCCATCGTCGAGAACTTCTGCTTCTTCAGTCGTTGCCTCGCCCGATGCGCGCTCTTCTACTCGTGCAGTTTCGTCGACGATTTCCGCATCAATCGCCTCGTCGGTCTTCGGGGTCTCGGCGGACGATGCGTCGACACTCTCTTCCGGTTTCTTAGGCTCTTCCGGCTTATTGGGATCGTTATTGTCAGAAGGCGGATTGGTCGAGGACATTTACTTTCTCACAGATGCGACGGCATGGACGGCTCGCGGGAGCCAGCGAGCGGGTTAAGCACACTTGCCTCCCTATGTGCTCCCGCTGCGAAGGCTGTCAATGAAAGCAGGTAGCGTTGGTTCAGACGCGATGACGACTTGGGCGAAACGATCCTTATCCAATGCGGCGGCGACAGCTGGACTGAGGCAAAAGATTTGGGCGGGCACCGAAATCCGTCCAAGGCAGTCGTCGAGAAGGCGGAGAAGAATGGTCGCCGTTCGGGGGGAGAAAAGCGCGATGCGGCAAGGGCCGTGGGGCGTCTCACCGGCGCGCAAGGCGTCGAGAAGCGGGGCGGGGAGGACCGTTGCGGCCTTCGCCTCGTAGAGGGGGATGCCGCGCGCCGGGCGGCCGGTGGCCGCTAATCGCTCGACAAGCTGTCCCCGGCTGTGACGGCCGCGAATGTGCAAAAATCCTGTGGCGGGCGCCGCCATAAGGACGGGGAGAAGGGTGTCGACATCGCCGCCGCCGATATCGGCCACCGTCAGACCGATCTCAGAAGCGGCCTCAGCGGTTGCGGTCCCCACGGCGTAGGCCGGCGCTGTCAGAGCGCCGCCGGTAGCCGACCAGGCGCGGACCCCATTGCGCGACGTGAAGACCAGGGCTTCGCCCTTGGCGAGCGGCGGGGCGGCGGCATCCGCGATGACGATATCGAGAAGGGGGGTGGGGATCGCCTTGAGCTCCGCCGACGCGAGGGCCGCAACGGTTCGTGTGGCATCGGGCTCGGGTCGAGTGACGAAGACAGTCATTGGTCGCCGAGCATAGCCGCCAAATCCGCCCCCGCTTCGGCCCGCATATAAGCGGCAAGATCCGCCCCCGCCGCCCGGGCGCTGTCGAGCACCGCTTCCCATGTCATCCCGCCAATGGCGACGGTCCGCTCACCGCGCAGCACGCGCCGCCCATCGGGGGTGAGGATCTGACCCTCAAGGATCAGACTGTCGCCGGTTTGCCGGGCGAGACCGCCGATCGGGGTCTTGCACGATCCGTCGAGCCCCGAGATCAGCGCCCGTTCCGCCGCGGCCGCCAGGGCGGTGGGGCGGTTATTGATGTGGGCACAGGCCGACAGCGTCTCGTGGTCCCCCGATCGGGCCTGAACGCACAAGGCACCCTGGCCGAGGGCGGGCAACATGCGGGCGGGGGAGAGGGCTTCGCGCTTGACATCGGTCATGCCGAGGCGTCGGAGCCCCGCTTCGGCGAGAAAGGTCCCTTCGGCTTCGCCGGCTGCGAGCTTTTGCAGTCGGGTGCCGACATTGCCGCGCATGGGGACCAGCGCGAGGTCTGGCCGCAATCGGGCCAATTGCGCGCGGCGCCGGGTCGAACTGGTCCCAATCCGGGCCCCGGCCGGCATCTGGTCGAGGGGGCGCCCATCGAGGGTCACAAAGGCGTCGCGCGGATCCTCCCGCACCGGCACCGCCGCCAAGACCAGGCCCGGCGGCATCTGCGCGGGCATGTCCTTCATCGAATGAACCGCGATATCCGCTTGCCCGTCGAGGAGCGCGATCTCGATTTCCTTCGTGAAGAGGCCCTTGCCGCCGATATCGGCCAGGGTCGGATTGAGCATTCTGTCGCCCGTGGTCACAAAGGTCTCGTGGGGAAAGGCCGCGTCGCGGTCGACCTCGTCAATGCCGAGCGCCTCGGCTAGGCGATCCCGCACCCACAGCGCCTGGGCCACCGCAAGGGGGGAGCGTCGGGAGGCGATCCGCAATGGCTTGAAGGACATGGGATGCGGCCCTAATGCCCCTAATATGACCATGCAAGCGGCATCGGGGCCGCTCGTCCTCGGAATCGAAAGCAGTTGCGACGACACGGCCGCTGCGGTGGTGCGGGCGGGTCCGCCGGGGCAGGTCGAGATCCTCTCTTCGATCGTCGTCGGCCAGGAAAAGGCTCATGCCCCCTATGGCGGTGTGGTGCCGGAAATCGCCGCCCGAGCCCATGCCGCCAAGCTGCCCTCAGTGGTGGCGACCGCCCTTCGGGAGGCGCGGGTGGAGCTGGGCGAGCTCGACCTCATCGCGGCGACCGCCGGGCCGGGATTGATCGGCGGGGTGGTCTCCGGCCTGACCTTTGCCAAGGGGCTGGCGCTGGCCACTGGGGTTCCGCTGGTCCCGGTCAATCATCTGGCGGGCCATGCGGTCTCGGTCGCCCTCGAACACCCCATCGCGTTCCCTTATTTGCTGCTGCTTGTGTCGGGGGGGCACAGCCAAATCCTGCTGGTGCGGGGGGCGGCGGATTTTCTGCGCCTTGGGACCACGATCGACGACGCCGCCGGAGAAGCCTTTGACAAAACCGCCAAATTGCTCGGCCTGCCGGGGATGGGCGGGCCCGCCGTCGAGGCGGCGGCGCGGGGCGGCGATCCTGGGGCCTATGCGCTGCCCCAGCCCCTCGCCGGGCGACCGGGCTGCGATTTTTCGTTTTCGGGTCTGAAGACGGCCATTCGCCAATGCGTGGTGGCGGCCGGAGAGTTGACGGAGACCCAGCGGGCGGACCTTGCCGCGGCGTTCCAGGCGGCGGCGGTCGGCCACTTGACCAAGCGGACCCACCGGGGGCTCCTGGCGGCGCGGGCGCTCGCGCCTGAGGTCACCCATCTCGTGGCGGCGGGCGGGGTCGCGGCAAACCAAGCGCTGCGCCGCGCCTTGGAGGGGGTGGCTGAGCAAGAGGGCTGGACGCTCGTCGTGCCCAGTCTACGCTATTGCACTGACAATGCTGCGATGATCGCCCTTGCCGGGGCGTATCAGCTGGAGGCGGTCGGCGCGGGGATGATCGACGACACGCTGACCAGCGTGCCCCGATCCCGCTGGCCCCTCGATATGGCCGCCACCGGGCCTGTGGTGGGAACGGGCAAACGAGGACGGAAAGTATGATGACCAACGCAGATCCGTTTCGCCGCCTTTTCGTGCAAGGGGCGGGCTCTTGGGGGACGGCCCTTGCCCTGCTCGGGCTTCAGACCGGCGCTGAGGTCGTTCTTTGGACGCGGCGAGAAGACCATGCGGCGGCGATGCGCGGCGATCGGGAAAATCAGCGCTATCTGCCCGGCGTTTCCCTGCCGCCCGCCCTGACGATCACCGCCGATCGCGGCGCCATCGCGGGGTGTGATGCCGTCCTGTCCGTCGTGCCCGCTCAATTCGCGGGCGGCGAACTCGCGGCCCTGCGTGAAGCGAGCGGCGCGGCGGCGCTGCCGGTGGCGCTGTGCTCGAAGGGGATTGAGGCGGAGACCCGACGCCTGATGCCAGAGGTTCTGAAGGCGGCTTGGCCCGAGGCGGCGCCGGCCATGTTATCTGGCCCCAGCTTTGCCGCCGATGTCGCCAAGGGGTTGCCGACGGCGGTCACCCTCGCCGATGCGGACAGAGACCGGGGGGAGCGCTGGCTGGCCACCCTCGGGACGCTGACCTTCCGGCCCTATTGGTCGGCGGATTTGACCGGTGTCGCCATTGGCGGGGCCGTCAAAAACGTCCTGGCCGTGGCCTGCGGAGTCGTCGAGGGGCAAGGATTGGGGGAGAGCGCCCGCGCCGCCCTGATGGCCCGCGGCTTTGCCGAAGCGGCACGCTTTGCGGTGGCGCTGGGCGCGAAGGTCGAGACCCTGAGGGGGCTGTCGGGGCTCGGCGATATGATCCTGACCTGTGTGTCGCCCCAATCCCGTAATTACAGCCTAGGCGTCGCCCTCGGTCAGGGGGAGACGGCGGCCGACATCCTCAGCAAGCGACATACCGTGGCGGAGGGGGCCAAGACCGCGCCGGTCCTGACCGCCCTGGCCAGGGAGCATGGAGTCGAGATGCCCGTCGCCGAGGCCGTAGCGGCCTTGGTTGCCGGCGACATTGAGGTTGATGATGTCGTGGATTCCCTGCTCAGTCGGCCGTTGCGACCTGAATCGCCCCTTCTGCGCGACAAAACCTAGACGACATTATCCCCCTGAAGCATGTAGATTGATTTGCTATGTTCTGTTTATGGCAAAACAACAGACAGTCTGTCAGTTCTACCGACGCTTTCCCGATGACGCGGCGTGTCTCGAACACCTGATTCGCACACGATATGGCGACCGCCACGAGTTCCAGTTGTGCGGAAAATATGCGCGCTATTACCGGATCAAGAAGCGCCGCTCATACGAGTGTGAGCATTGCGGCTTTCAGGTCTATCCAATGGCCGGAATACCATTCGAAAACACCCGGACCAACCTTCAAGACTAGTTTTTTTTGTTATGCACCTGTTCTCCGCTTCACGGAACGGCGTGAGCGCCAAGGAAGTCGAGAGGCAGATTGGCGTGACCTACAAGACAGCATGGTGCATGTGTAAGCTCATTCTTGCCTATATGACCGCAGTGGACGGTGACGATTCAATCGGTGGTGACGGGAAGTCTGTGCAGGTCGATGAAACCTTCGTGGGCGGCTAAAAGCGCAGCGCGCCCGGCGGTAAATGCAAAACAGTTGTCATGGTCATGGCAGAAAAAGGCGGCAACGTGGTCACTCGCGTCTTGGAAGATCGCAAACAGGACAAGCTCTTTGATGCCATCGAAGACAAAATCAAAACCGGCTCTACGATCCATACGGACGAGCTTCGCGCTTATATCGCGCTCCGCGACAATCCCAACTACATCCACAAGTCAGTGAACCATTCTGGCGGCGAATATGTCGCCAAGTGTGGCGCGACTACGAACGAGCTTGAAGGGTTCTGGAACCTGTTCAAGGCCGCTTACCGGGGTACGTATGTATGTCCATGTGTCGAGGAAGTGTCTTCCCCTATACTTTGGCAAGTTTGAGTATAGTTGGAACCTGCGGAAACGGCCCGCATCTCTTTTCGAGAGCCTGGTGCAAGGGCTTGCTGCGCCGGTTTGCCGGACAGCCTAACCTTCAGTAAGCGGTCGAATTTAGAACCATTTTCATATCTTTCCGAATCTGTCAAGCATCTCTGCCGTCCATTTGTCGTCCAGCCACTTTAATAATATGCGCTCGGAAAACAGCTTTTCGCCTTCATCAGTTGTTACCATCCCACCGCGGTAATTATCATCATGTTCGTCAGTGGCGGCACGGGTGAAGCTCTCTTTGAGCACCCTCTCGCACCAACTCCAAAATATACTGTGCTCAGCATTCGACCTCGGGTTGTCTACGCGGCTGAACGCGTACTCATCTGCAAAGAAATCTGCAACTGACTTTGGCTTCTTACCCATGTCATTTCTGTAGCGAGCCCATTGACTTCTCTCTATTATTTTCACCGCTCGATTTTCATCTACCAAGACGGGCTCATCTTTAATCTTCTCCATAGTAGCCACGACCACTCGTCGTGCTCCCTTTCGAATGGCGAAAAGTCCCCTCGTAAGAAAAAGCCACGCATCGTATAGTTGCGCAAGCCCACGAGGTATCAGTGGCCAGATCAGGCACAGTCCGACGATGCCCAACGCACACCTGAATAGGAGCAACCAGTCCGGGTTGTTCATCCACGCAGGGCATTGCTCCACAGCTGCAAGCTCTATGGTCCATTTACAGAGGTTGGAACTCACCTCTTGCGGATCATTTTCCATCGCGAAAAAAGCTACCGCACCAAATATAGCTATCCCGATCCTTAGCGGAGAGAACTTCATAGGATAGTCGCGCGGCACTTTGACATCCCGCCATATAGCCACTGATTCACGTCGCGGCTTTAGCAATCATTGAAAAGGGCTGCGCCAATCGCGATACATGTTTTAAGGGGATAATGTCCAACCTAGAGCATTTTCAACCGAAGTGGACCCCGGCTCGCGTGAAATAGTGATATAAAACAAAGACTTAGAGACTTACCGCAAATCCGGTTGATCATAGGGCTCTAGGGTCGAGTGCTACATGAGAGGGAGCGGGACAAGTCGATCCTTTGGGCCGCCCATGTGGGCCGCGCCTGTGGGCCGCGGATCTACAGGGAGCGGCAGCTACGGTCTGGACGTTCGCCGCTGACACCTTTGAACCAGCCCTGGCTCCAAAACTCACCGCCCTCAGCCCCGAGTTCGGTGCTGCAATAGCGGAAGCCCCCCTGATATTCGATCCGTTCGAGCCCCTTGCTGCCTTGATAGGCCGACCCATAGGCGTAGGCTTGGCGGTAACAGGTGCACAAATCCCGCTCGACATTGCCGGAGAATTGGATCCCCCCCGTGCCGAAAGTCGTCGTGGCTGTGTCCGCCCCCAGCGGGCGGTAGCTGGCCATCTCCCGCGCATCGCCGTTTCGAACCAAGGCGACGGCGACGAGGGCGCCCACAACCAAAATAAAGAAAACGGCGAAAACGCTTTCCGTCCGACCCATCATAGCCGCCACCCCTTTTGCCCCTTTACCTTATCGCAACGGCGCCGAATGTCCACGTGGTAAGCAGGGAACTCTCGCCCCTATGGGGGCAGTCGTCCGCTGTCGTCAGGCGGCTTAGGACACCGTTTCGGTCCGCCGCCGGGCGCTGGCCCTTTCTTTCACGCTTTCGGATTTTAACTGGCCGCACGCCGCCGAGATATCCCGACCCCGAGGCGTGCGGATCGGTGAGGCATAGCCTGCCTGGTTCACAATATCGGCAAAGCGTTCAATGCGATCCCAGGATGAGCATTCATAGGGGCTGTCTGGCCAGGGATTGAAAGGGATCAGATTGATCTTTGCCGGGATACCGCGGAGGAGACGCACCAATTCCCGCGCTTCGGCATCGCTGTCATTGATCCCCTTGAGCATGACATATTCAAAGGTGATCCGCTTGGCGTTCGAGGTCCCTGGATAGTCTCGACACGCCGCTAAAAGCGCATCGAGGGGCCATTTCTTGTTGATCGGCACCAATTCGTTGCGCAAGGCGTCATGGGTCGCGTGGAGGGAAATGGCCAGCATCGCCTCTGTGCGCTCACCAAGGGCGCGCATCTGGCTGACCACCCCCGATGTCGAGACGGTGATCCGCCGACGGGAAATGGAGATCCCTTCGCCATCGGCAATAATATCGATCGCCTGGGCCACCGCATCGAGATTATATAACGGCTCCCCCATGCCCATAAACACGATGTTGGAGAGCTGGCGGTCATCGCGGCTGCTCGGCCATTCCCCGAGATCGTCCTTGCAGACAATGATTTGGGCGATGATCTCTTCGGCTGTCAGATTGCGGACAAGGGCCTGGGTGCCGGTATGGCAAAAGGTACAATTCAGCGTGCACCCCACCTGGCTTGAAACACAAAGGGCTCCGGCCCGCCCCACACCGGGAATGAATACCGCTTCGGCCTCAATGCCCGGGGCAAACCGGATGAGATATTTACGGGTCCCGTCTTGGGAGACCTGGCGTTCGGCGACTTCTGGGCGGGAGAGGTCGTAAAGCGCGTCCATCTGCGCCCTTAGCGCCTTCCCGATATTCGTCATCTGATCGAACTCTCGGACGCCGTGGGAATAGATCCATTGCCAAACCTGGCTCGCCCGCATCTTGGCCGCCTTCGGCGCAAGGCCGAGGTCGGCCGCAAACAGCGATTGCAGCGCCGCGCGGGAAAGGCCGAACAAGCGACGCCGTTGAGGGGCGGCCGCCTCGGGAAGAGTGGAAATCAGGGTTGTCATGTTAACATCAATTATCGCGATCGCTGCCCCTACAGAAAAGGGGTGACAAGCGAAAGTCGGGGGCCGCTCAATCTTAAGGGCTCTCTCCTCAGAATGGGTGGCGGGCGCGCCTCCCTCCTCACCATTGCGAGACCGTGGTAGAGCGCTGTGATGACGGTTATTAATGTCCTCCGCGCGCGCGGCCTCCTCCTTGCGACCCATAATCAAGGAAAGGTGCGCGAGTTTTCGGCTTGGCTGGCCCCCTATGCCATTTCGATATCATCGGCCGCCGACCACGACCTTCCAGAACCTGAGGAGACAGCAACCGATTTTCTCGGCAATGCGACTCTCAAAGCCGAAGCGGCCATGGCGGCGACGGGGCTGCCTGCCCTCGCCGACGATTCAGGGCTCGCCGTCGCGGCCCTTGGCGGCGCGCCCGGGCTCTATTCCGCTCGATGGGCGGGGCCGGACCGCGATTATCAGCGGGCCTTTGACCGGATCGCCGCCGAATTGGGCGGTGCCCAAGCGATGGAGGGCGCCGCGGCGGCCTTTGTCTGCGTCCTGGTTTTGACCTTACCGGGGGACACGCCCCTGGTCGCCGAAGGTCAGGTCGAGGGCACCCTGACGGCGTCGCCCAGAGGGGCGGCGGGATTTGGCTATGACCCCATCTTCAGGCCGGAGGGGGAGGCGCGGACTTTTGCTGAAATGACGATGGCGGAGAAAGCGCAGTTCTCCCATAGGGCCCGCGCCATGACGAACCTTGCGCAGGTGATCAATGTGCCGGCGCCGTGACCCCACCGACCGGCCTATATCTTCACTGGCCCTTTTGCGATCGAATTTGTCCGTATTGTGATTTCGTGGTCGCCCGAGGACGGGATGTCGATGAAAAGGCCTGGATCTCGGCCTTTCTCGCAGATCTTGACGACAGCGCCGCCCGATGGGGACGCCGTCAGATCGTGAGCGTCTATTTCGGCGGCGGGACCCCTTCGCTCTTGTCGCCGCATGGCCTCAACCGGTTGCTTGGGGGGATTGCCGACCGGTACGATTTAGCTTCCAGCGCGGAAGTCACGATCGAGGTCAATCCGACCGCCCTTGAGGCGCAACGTCTGCGGGCCTATCGCGCGCTTGGTATCAATCGTGTGTCGATTGGTGTACAGAGTTTCGACGATGAACATCTTCGGTTCCTTGGGCGTAATCACGATGGGGGGACGGCCCGCGGGGTGATCGACCAGGCCGCCGCGCTGTTCGATCGGGTGACGGCGGATTTCATCTATGCCTTGCCCGGAGAAACAATTGAGGACTGGACGCGCCGCCTTAGGGCGATCCTGTCTTTGCCGGTCTCGCATCTGTCGCTGTATCAATTGACGATTGAGCAGGGGACGGCCTTTGGGCTCCAGGTCGATAAAGGGCGGTGGACCCCGGCCTCCGACGCCATGGCGGCGGATCTTTATCAGGCGACCCTGGAGGAAACCATGGCGGCCGGGATGCCCGCTTACGAGATTTCGAGCCATGCCAGACCCGGCCATGAGGCCGTGCACAATCGCCTTTACTGGATGGAGGGGGACTGGATTGGGATCGGGCCTGGCGCGCATGGTCGGATAACCCATCAAGGACAACGGATCGCCACCGCCCCAAGGGTCCCTATTCGTGCTTATTGCTCGACCCCCCCCGCCGACAGGGTCGAACGGGCCCCCCTGACGCCGTCGGAAATGCGTGTTGAACGGCTCGCCGGCGGCCTCAGGACCCTTGACGGGGTGGCGACATCCGACCTTTCTTTCCTTCCGCCCGAACGGCTTGAGGACTTCCTGCGGGAGGGATGGCTGATCCCCAGGGCAGATCGCATGACCATTCCCCGGACTCATTGGATCCTCGCCGATGGTCTCATCGCGCGGCTATGCGACGCGATGGAGGATTTATGACCGGCCCGCCGTCGCGGTCTTTGAAGGGGAGGGCGGTGGCGACCGCCAGCGATTAACAATATCGCTCAGGCTTTTGGGCTCAAAAGGCTTTGAGAGAAAATCGTTCATGCCTGCCTCAAGGCAGGCCTGGCGGTCCGCGGTGGTCGCATTCGCCGTAAGGGCGATGATCGGCAAGACTTCGCCGGTCGGCATTTGACGAATGCGAACCGTTGCTTCGATTCCGTCCATCACCGGCATACGCATGTCCATCAAAATCAAATCGTAGACGGACAAGTCAACTGCCTCGACCGCCTCTTTCCCGTTACGGACAAGATCCACCTGATGTCCATCGCGGCGGAGGATCGTTTCGGCCAGAACGGCATTGATGGAATTATCCTCCGCCAGCAGAATATTGAGAGGCTTTTGGGAGGCAGAGCTCGCCGGCGCAGAAGAGGGAGCGGCCTCGCTGGGGGGCTGGTCGTCCCCATTGACCCCTTCCCCAGATGCCGATGCCGAGGCCACGGGCTCCTCCGCCGCCGATATCGCCGGCCGGCCTATGGTCTCAAGACGCCGACGGAGCTGGGCGGGGAATACGGGCTTGACGAGAAAATCCGCAAACCCGTTTTTCGCGAAGCTATCGAACCGTCCGCGAGTCCTCTGTGACAGCAGGACGATGGCGTGCTGGGTGCCTTTGGTCAGGATCGATCCTGAGCTTTCCGCCAGGGGCAGGTCACAGAGCAGGATCGCATCGGGGTGATCGGACAGAAGAGAAATCGCCTCCCGCTCGTCCTGGGCGGTGTGGAGGCGGTTGATCCCCAAATATTGAAGGGTCGTTGTCAGGGCGGCACGGAGGAAAGCGGAAGGGCTGGCCACGACGACGGTTCTTGCAGGGTTCTCGACAATCTGGACGGCTGTTGGTGCCTGACCTTTGAGCGCGATATCGAATTCGAAGGTGGACCCTTTTCCAAGGGCGCTCGTGACATCGATATTGCCCCCCATGGCGTTCACCAATTGGCGCGCAATTGTCAGTCCAAGGCCCGTCCCTTCTTCGGCGGATGGATCTGAGCCCTGATCGAACTCTTCGAATAGACGGTCGAGATTGTCCGCTGCGATGCCTTTGCCGGTGTCGCGTACGCGGAAGGAATAACGGCGGTGGTCGATGAGGTCATCATCGGTGGATCCCGTACCGGGCAGGATTTCGAGGCTGACCCCGCCCTCGGTCGTGAATTTCACGCCATTGGTGGCCAAATTCACCAGCACCTGGCGCAGCCTTGCGGGATCACCCACCAATTCCTCGGGAATGTCGGGGTGGAGAAGGAGGGCGATGTCGATCCCCTTCTCATCGGCGCGGATGGCCAGGATCTCAGCGACCTCCTTGAGGAGGGCGCCGGGGGAGAACGGCTTTTCCTCAAGGTCGAGATGGCCGGCCTGGATCTTCGAATAATCGAGGACATCGTTGATAAGCGTGAGGAGCGCGGTTCCAGCCTGCTGCACCGCTTCGGCATAGGCGCGTTGATTGACGTCGAGGGGACTGTCCAGCAGCAAGCCGTTCATGCCGAGTATCCCGTTCAAGGGGGTCCGCATTTCGTGGCTCATGGTCGCCAGATAGCGCATTTTTTCTTCGCTGACGGCCCGCGCGGTCCGGGCGAGCTCTCTCATCACGGCATAATTCTTCCGGTCGCGCGTGACATCGGTGCCCAGATAGAGGGTCTCGCCATCGGTGAAGCGTGAGGGGTTCCACTCAATCAGCCGGTTATCGTTATTGACGATGACGGATGTGGTGAACCGGTCCTGATCGGTCGTTCGAATGCATCTGATGGTGGGGGGCAATTGCTCTTCGGTGAAGATTTGTCCGGTGCGTAAGCCCCCGATCCCGGCGCTGACCTTGTTGCGAAAACGAATAACGCCGTTCCGGTCGGTGAGGACCGCAAAGAGCGTGATCCGATCGAGGACGGCTAAGGCAGACCGCATGAAAGCGACGCTCCGGACAACTGTGACAGCCTCCTCGCTGTTTCCAGCGAAACGCTGAAGAAATGGTGGATGAAACCTTTCTCCCGACCTCCTCTCTCACGATTCCTGGTGGGACACAGCCTCTCGCAGGGGGGGCGGTCCCATGGCCTGCATGGCCTGGCGGCCTCGCAGGCTTAACGCCTCGGCGATATGAGGCCGGCTCACCGCCTCCTTGCCGTCAAGGTCGGCCAGCGTGCGGGCGACCCGTAACAAACGGCCATAGGCCCGCGCCGATAATCCAAGGCTTTCACAGGCGCGGGTCAAAAGGGCCTGACCTGCCGCATCTGGGGTGGCGACACGGTCGAGCGCCGCTGGCGACAACCGGGCATTGAGGAGGAAGGGGCCCTCCGGCTGACGCGCCGCCTGAGCGGCGCGAGCCGCCGCCACCCGCTGCGCGACAACGGCACTCGGGTCGCCATCCCCAGGACGGGTCAGATCAAGGGCCGATACCGGCTGGGTTTCGATCGTCAAATCCATCCGATCGAGAAAAGGGCCGGAAATGCGGGCCTGATAGGTCGTTTCGCAATGGGGCCCGCGGCCACAGGCCCGGCCGCTCGCCCGACCATAACCGCATCGACAGGGGTTCATCGCGGCCACCAGCTGGAATGCGGCGGGATAGCGAACATGGGCATTTGCCCTGGCAATCCGCACATCGCCGGTTTCGAGGGGCTGGCGAAGGCTATCGAGGACAGGGGCTGAAAATTCGGGCAGTTCGTCGAGAAACAGAACCCCGTGATGGGCGAGGGACGCCTCCCCCGGTTTGGCCCGGGTCCCGCCCCCCACCATGGCCGCCATCGAGGCGGAATGATGAGGCGCCCTGAAGGGCCGTTCCCGCGTTAAGGTCCCGTTCTCGATCATGCCCGCGACCGAGTGGATCATGGAAATATCCAGCATCTCTCGTGCCGACAGGGGCGGTAAGATGCCTGGGAGGCGGGCGGCCAGCATCGATTTTCCCGAACCCGGTGGGCCCACCATCAAGAGATTATGTCCCCCCGCCGCGGCGATTTCGAGGGCGCGCTTGCCCGTTTCCTGCCCTTTCACGTCCTTAAGGTCCGGCGCGTCCTCAGGCTCCCGCAAGGCGCCGGGGCGCGGCCGATCAAGGACAGCTGTCCCTTTGAAGTGATTGGCGAGCTCCAACAGGGTCGCGGGCGCGAGGATCCCCGTTTCTTCGCCGGCCCAGGCCGCTTCGGCACCGGAGGCGGCCGGGCAGATCAACCCCAACTCACGCGCATTGGCGGCCATGGCGGCGGGAAGGGCCCCGGTTATCGGCGCAAGGCTGCCATCGAGCCCTAACTCCCCCGTCACCGCCCAGCCGACCAGCGCGTCCCGGGCAATGGCCCCCATCTCCGCCATGAGGGCGAGGGCGATCGGCAGGTCGAAATGGCTGCCCTCCTTGCGGAGATCGGCCGGCGCCAGATTGATCGTGATCCGTTTGGGCGGCACCCCAAGGCCAATAGCGGAAAAAGCGGCCCAAATGCGTTCCCGCGCCTCGGACACGGATTTTTCGGCCATGCCGACGATGAAGAATTTTGGATTGCCGCCGGTGATCTGGGCCTGCACGGTGACTGGGCGCGCCTCGATGCCGTCAAAGGCAAAGCTTGTGACTTCCGTGACCATATCGCTCTCTCCCCGTTCAGGGAGAGAGTGCGCCGACAATCAGAACAATTCAAGAACAAAAAGCAGGCACACGCCAGGCCGCCTTAGCGAACACCGGGCCGTCTCGGATCCCCCACAAAGATCACATGGCTGATAATCTCATTGGCGCCGTCGATCGTTTGGGCGTGGCCCGTCACCCGTTCGAGTTCCACCGGCCCCTGGGCAACACCGAGAAGATAGATCGTGCCCTGACTGACGGCGATTTGATAATTTGTGCGGTAAATCGCGTTATCGGCCCGCATGGCGGCCCCGAGTTTTTCGTCCATCACTGCATCTCTTAGCCCTTGGCCCGCCGTGGTCGGGGCGCCGACCCGAACCTCGTTCAGGACTTCGATCACGCCGGGCAGGGAGCGCGTCTTGAGCCCCAATTCCCGCCGCGCCTCAGCGGTTCTGACGGTCCCGGTCAGCATGACCCGCCCCTCAAACACGGAGATGTCGATATCCGAGGTGTCATAGGTGCGGTCCGCAAGAAGGGCGCGCTTCAGCTGGAGATCGATACCGGTGTCGTCGATGCTGGTCCCCAGGGTCCGGTTCGTTTCACAGCCGGCGACGAGGGCCGAGAGGAGGGCGACAAGGATCAACAAGCGGGTCGGCATCGGGACGGTCTCCTTCGAACAGTCAGGGCGGGAAGTCCGAGGATGGGATAGACTGGGTCGCCGGCAGACGGAATAGGAAAGCGCGGCAGTTGTCAGAAAAGGCCGGCGCCATCGCGACCGGTCGGCGCGTCGGGCCGATAGGCGTCCTTCACATGACAAGGAATGCCGCGGCGAACCAGGATGAGGTCGAACCGGACGATTTTCGGCATGAGCGATGCCCGCGCGCGCCAGATCGCCGATGCCGCCGCGATGCGCGCCCAATTCTGTGGCGGGACGAGGGTCGCCGGGTCCTGAAGGGCATCGGCGCTAGTTCGTGCCTTGACCTCGATAAAGGCGAGGGTCGACCCTTTTGTGACGATCAGATCGATTTCGCCGCGGGGGGTGCGGACGCGCCGGTCACGGATCGCATAGCCTTTGAGCTGGAGAAAGAGGGCGGCCCTGCGTTCGGCCCGCCGTCCCAGGCGCTCGGCTGCCAGGTACTCGGCTGATTGGCGCTTGGCTGATTGGCGGGCGCTCACGTCCGATCCCGCCACGCCTGGTAAAGGTCACGGCGTTTGCGCCCGGTGGCGGCGGCGACTTCTGCGGCGGCATCCTTAAGGGAAAGGGATTGGAGGGCCTTCGCCATTCGCGCCTCGACCTCTTCCTCCGTGATCTCGATCGGGGGCTGCGGCGGAAGGATAACGACGATTTCGCCCTTGGGGGGCGCGTCGGCATAGCGTTTGGCAAGGGCGGCGGCGGCCCCGTCGACGACCTCTTCGTAGCGTTTGGTCAGTTCGCGGGCGATGACCACCGGGCAATCATCCCCAAGCCGCGCGGCGATTTCTGTGAGAAATCCAGCCAGTCTCGGCCCCGTCTCATAGAAGATTTGGGTTTCCTCCGTCGCAGCCAGCCGGTCGATCAAGCGCTGGCGCGCACCTGCCTTGGCCGGCGGGAAGCCGCGAAAGGTGAAACTATCCGTCGGCACACCGGCAATCGACAGGGCGGCGATGGCGGCACAGGGCCCGGGCACGGTCATCACCGCCGCCCCCGCGTCGCGGGCCGCGCGGACCAATTTGTAGCCTGGATCGGAAATTAAGGGCGTGCCCGCATCACTGATCAATACCAAGGCTTCCCCCGCCGCCAACCGGGACAGCACGAGGGGCCGGACCTGCTCGCCGGTGTGATCATCGTATCGCCGCAAGGGGACGCCATCGATCGCCATGGCCTGGAGCAGGCGGCCGGCGACCCGTGTGTCCTCGCACAAGATGAGATCCGCCGACGCCAGGGTCTCGCGCAGGCGCTGGGAAATATCGCCTAAATGACCGATAGGGGTGGCGGCAACATAAAGGCCCGGGGCGAGGAGGCGCGCGGTCGCGGCGCGGGGGGGCGGTCGATCCGGGGGGGAGGAAGCCATTCGCGACAGGACCTTTCCACTTGCGTCCATTCCGGCACCGGGGGCGGCGATCATCCCGCGCCGATGAGCGACCGCTGATCATTAGCGGCAAGGCTTCGCGTCACACAACTGCCGCAAACTCGTCATTGTGGCCGCCCCCGGCCTCCCTTAGAGGGGGGAGTTGAACGAGCCCAATATCACGGTGGAGGGACGGCCATGCCTTCGTTGTTCTCAATTTTCCGTAGGCAGGTCTTATTATGGGCTGTCGCGGGACTGCTGGTGACCGGATGCGAAACGCCGCCGCCGACAATGCCGAGGCCGTCTCCTGACCGGACGCCGCCACCGATGCCGCAGCCTGTTCCCGAGCCCGAGGCGGAGATCAGCCTGCCCGAGGCGCCCCAGGACGATTTGGTGCGCGTGGCCGTGCTTCTGCCCTTTTCGAATGAGTCTCAAAATATCGAGACGATCGCGGCTGCGATGCTGAAGGCCGCTCAGATGGTGGCCTTTGAGAGTGACGATGATCGCTATGTCCTGATCCCAAAGGATACCCGCGGCACCGCTGCGGGCGCGGCGGAAATGACCGAAGAGGCGATCGCTGCCGGGGCGGATATCATCCTTGGGCCGCTTTTCTCCGAGAGCGTTGCGGCCACCGCCGACATTGCGCGCCCGGCGGGCGTGCCGGTCATTGCCTTTTCCTCCGACAGTGAGGTTGCCGGGCAGGGGGTATACTTACTGAGCTTCCCGCCCGAAGCGGAGATTGACCGTGTTGCCAGTTATGCCATGTCCAAGGGCTATGCGCGCTTTGGCTTGATGGCCCCCTATTCAGAATTCGGTGATCGGGTCGCAAAGGCCTTCTCCGCAGATGTCTATGCGCTTGGCGGAGATATTGTGCATACGGAGCGCTATGAGCGGTCCGCCGATGCGATGATCGCGCCAGCGAAGCGCATGGCGCAATATGCCGCAAAGAATTTCGTCCCCAGCTATCCCGAACCGCGGGCAGTGACGGGGCAAGCGCGTTTCGTCTCCGGTGCCGAATCGATGATGCGGGGTCAGCTCAATGAGCCCAGCACCGGGATGGCGCCGATCGTTTCTGGGGGCAGTGGGGGGCAGTACCAGGCGGTCCTCCTGCCGGAGCAGGGACGATTGCTGCGCGCGCTGGCGCCGCTCTTTCCCTATTACAATGTGAACATCCGTGAGGTGAAGCTGCTGGGCGTCAGCGGGTGGAACAACCCCCTCCTGACGCGGGAGCCGGCCTTAAATGGCGGCTGGTTCGCCGCGCCCGATCCGGCGCTCGCCGAGGGGTTCAAGCGCCGTTATGAGCGAGCCTATGGCGAACAACCGCCGCGGCTTGCCTCGCTTGCCTATGATGCCGCGCTTCTGACGTCCCGCTTGTCGGTTTTGCCGGTGGAGGAGCGGTTTACGGTGGAGACGATCGCTAATCCCAATGGATATCTGGGGGCAGACGGATTGTTCCGCTTACGTCCCGATGGAATGGTCGAGCGCGGTCTTGCCGTGCTGGAAATTCGCCCCTCCGGCATTATCGTCATCGACGATGCGCCGCAAAGCTTTGTGATGACCTCGCCTGTCGGCTACTGATCGGGGGGCATATTCCGCCAGGGGGTGATTTATCTGCCCCAGCGGGCGGGGCGGCCACGACCGTCAATATGGACGAAAGGGCCGTGCACCGCGTTCGTGCCATAGGCGCCAATCCCTCCGGCATCGACGTTGCTGTTCGCGAATAGATCGGCCGCATAATCATAGAGGAAATTCGCATCGGCCTTTGTCAATTGGCCGTCGCGATTGAGGTCATCCATCACCCCATCGGCCGGCGCCACATCGATATAGATGTCACTCGCATCACCATACATATGGCGGCTGAGCCGCGCCGATCCGATGGCGGTGTTGTAAAACGGCGTACGGAACCCACTCATGACCACAAAGCTCTCGGTGTCGGTCAGACCATCTTCTTGCAATGCGGTCAGCAACGTTTCTAGCCGAACGAGGTTTGGCTGACTGAGCAGAACATATTTCGGAAAATGCTCCGGCTGCTGTTTGCATAGAAACTGACCCAACTTGAATCGCGGGGACACGGCGATGTCGTAATCCTCAGCAGACACCTCAATAAAGCCTTCGGGTGGGGTCTGGGGATAGGTGCCGATGCGATACCCATTGAGGAATTGCCGCGAATCCATATTGTCGGTGGGCTGAAGGACGAACAAGGAGAGGTCGACAGGGGGGGCGTCGGCGCGCGAAATCGTGACGGCATAATGTCCCGGCGTGGTCGGCGCGTCAAAGGAGGAGGCAACGCGTTCTCCGTCCATATTGATTACCGTATGTGTACCGCCGATGGCAACCCGTTCGCCGGGCATGGCCGTATGGTGCCAAGTTTCATAGGGGATGACATCACCGTCAATGGTCAAAGGGCCAACGGTGGTCATATCGGTTCTCCCGGTGGCTCCAATGAGAATCAATAGTGAGGGCAAAACCATACTGAGCATATCGATCGTGTATCCCTCACCCCTTTTTCTGTGTCGAGATTTTTGCCACCTTTCCTGTGGAAAGCTCAAAAAACGGTGCCTCCATGGCGACAAGTTGTTCGTCCTGGCCTTTATTATAAATATCACGCCAGAAGGTGGGCGTCCCCGCCTCGTCAACGGTGACGGTCATATAGGTGATATGGACAGGCAATTCGGCGCTCAACTCAACGCGCTCAGTCTCTTTGTCGCGCAAGGCCATTTCGATCTGGTCGACCTTTTCCTGGCCATTGGTTCTCGCGATCCACTCCGCCATCTCCTGGGGGTGTTCGAGACGGACGCACCCTGAACTGAAGGCGCGCGTCGCGTGATCGAACAAGCTCTTGGTGGGGGTGTCGTGTAGATAGACGGAATATTGATTGGGAAAGATGATCTTGATGCGCCCAAGAGCATTCCCCTTACCGGCCCCCTGAACCAGTCGATAACGCGCCGTGACATCATCGGCGAACCAATCGACCTCGTAAGGAGATACCGCTTCGCCAGTCGTTTTGTCGATAACAGTGTATTCACCGCGGGCGGCATAGCCTGGGTCGCGTTGCAATTTCGGCAACTTGTCACGCTGCATGATACTACTGGGCACATACCATTTTGGATTGGCCACAATGTAATCGACTTTGTCGCTAAAAGTCGGGGTCGGACGATCGGGCTGACCCATTATCGCCCTCATGCTGATTTCTTTTCGTCTGTTCTTCCATCCCTCGGCGCGGAAAGACGGGATGTTCGCCCATACATATTTGTCGCCCAAATCCCCCAGTTCACGCCAGCGATAAAGGCTGTCGGCAAGGCGCGCGATCTTGCTTTCGACAGGCTCATTCAGGGCGCGTGCCGTCTCAGGACCGAAGACACCGTCTTCATCGATGCCATGCTGTGCCTGGGCGGCGATCAAGGCCGACCGTAACGGCCTGTCGAGGAGCGGCGATCCATTGTCATGCTGACGATCGAGAAACCCCTCTTTTGCAAGTCTCGTCCGCAAGGGGGAAATGACGGCATGGCGATCTCCCGGCTTGACGATGGGGCCGACATCGAGGGCTTCCCAGCCGCCGTCTTCTTCGATCTGGCGATAGGTCTTCAGCGTCTCTTGAAGGCGCTCATATTGCGGGTTAGACGGAATAAAGGGAGAAATGCTCCGCTCGATTTTGCCTTGTCCCGCGTCACGGACGGATTTCACTAATTGCGAATGGACAGGGCGATCGGTTGCCGAGGAGGCCATTTGCCCCTCATCTCCCAAGCCCGCACTGACATGGCTTAACAAATCGACCCAGGCGATGGTCAGATCGACATCCGCAATTGCCTGCCTTTTCGGGCTGGTACCGGAAAACCGCTGTTCAACCAATTGTTGGAGATCGCGGCGATCGCTGGCGCGGGCGGCGATGCCGTGGCTCGCCATGTCGTCGAACATCGCTTCGAATTGGCGGGCGCCTGAGGGGGTCCAGATGGGACGATAGAGTTGTTCCGCATAGGCAAGCCCCACGGCTTCTCCCGCCCCGGCTTCCCACGCATCGTCAAGGGCCTGGCGAAATGTGTCATCGGTAACGATGGTCTCAATGGCGCCGGCCAGCGCGTTTTCCGTCGCAAGCGTGGCTTGTGCTGAAACAGCCGCGGGCAAGACGACGCCTGTCGAAGAGCGTTGGATGGCTTCCTCCGCCTGCGCGGCGGGGTAGCACAAAAGGGCAGCAGAAAGGAGATAGCGAGTAATCACGGCAAATTCTTTTCGTTGTCTGCCAGTGATAACGTCACGCCTCCTTACCCGTTCCGCGCAAAAGCTTGGGAACAAATTGCCTTCAGCCACCATGGCGCTGACGCCCCTTGCGAAAGATCGTATCGCGGGGCGCCCGGCGCATAAGGGGCGAGAGGACAAGGGCATTTCCACGCGAAGGGAAACGGGGCCGCGTGAAGAAATGCCATGAAACAATGACCCGGAGACGGCTTACGTCTCCGATTGACCTGAAATGGCCTAGAGGCCGAGGCTCTCATAACTCTTGGCGATATCGGTCAGGGCTGTCGCATAGGCCGCGGTCCGCATATCTTCGATGCCCTTGGTGGTGACCCGGGTTTGGCGCATCCGGGCATAGGCCGTACGCATCGTATCGTCGAGCCCGGACCTGACGAGATCGATCTCTTGATCCCCTTGGGCGAACCGCGCTTTGAACTGATCATTCAAGGGCTGACCTGTCGCCCGCTCCAGCTCGGTGATAAGCGCCATGGCCCGCTTTTCCTCGGCCCGGCGTTGCATCCGGCCGAACCGCATATGGGATAGGTTCTTGACCCATTCGAAATAGGACACGGTCACCCCGCCGGCATTGGTATAAAGGTCGGGGATCACCTCCACCCGTTTTTCCCGCAAGATGGTGTCGGCATTCGCCGTAACGGGACCATTTGCCGCCTCGAGGATGATCCGTGCTTTGATATCCGCCGCATTGGCGCCGTTGATGACCCCTTCAATGGCCGCCGGAACCAGAATGTCGCAGTCGGCCGTCAGGGCCGAGAGCCCATCCTCGATATATTTGCCATGGGGATAGCCTTTGATCCCGCCGTTTCGGGTCAGGAAATGCTTGATCTCCTCAATATCGATGCCGTCATCATGCAGTATGGCGCCGTCGCGTTCGATGACCCCGACGATCTTTGCCCCATCCTCTTCGGAGAGGAATTTCGCCGCATGATAGCCGACATTGCCGAGGCCTTGGACGATGACCCGCTTGCCCTCAATGCCGCCGTCCAGACCACAGGCCGCCACGTCCTCGGGAAAGGAGAAAAAGGATTGCAGGGCATACTGACAGCCCCGTCCGGTCGCTTCGACCCGCCCGCGGATCCCGCCCGCATGGGGCGGCTTGCCCGTCACGCAGGCCATGGCATCGATGTCGGTGGGGTGCATGCGTTTATAGGCATCCGCCATCCACGCCATTTCGCGCTCGCCGGTCCCCATGTCAGGCGCGGGAACGTTTTGGGAGGGATGAATGAGGTCGCGCTTTGCAAGTTCATAGGTGAAGCGACGGGTGATCCGCTCTAACTCGTCCGCATCCCACTGGGTGGGATCGATGCATAGCCCCCCCTTCGAGCCCCCAAAGGGGACGCGCACGAGGGCGCATTTATAGGTCATCAGGGCGGCCAGGGCTTCGACTTCGTCCTGATTGACGCTGAGGGCGTAGCGGATGCCCCCCTTCACCGGTTCCATGTGTTCGGAATGGACGGCGCGATAGCCTGTGAAGGTGTGGATCGAGCCGCGGAGTTTGACGCCGAATCGCACCGTATAGACCGAATTACAGATCTTGATCTTGTGTTTGAGCCCCTCGTCTATATCGAGATAGGTGGTGGCTCGATCGAACATCATGTTGACGTTCTGTCGGAAGGTCAGTTCACGGGTCATTTCTTCGGTCATCGCGCTGTCCTCCGCTTTGTTATCGGTCGATTAGTCTTGGCGACGATGTGGATCTACCGGCGAAGGTGACAGATTTGGTTAATTCCCGAGACGGCGGGCTCTGCGGTCCTGAGAGAGGGGCAAGATCTTCGATCAGTGACGGAAATGCCGTTGTCCTGTGAAAACCATTGCGAGCCCCCGCGCATTGGCGGCCGCGATGACCTCTTCATCTCTGATTGAGCCCCCGGGCTGAATGACAGCCGTCGCCCCCGCTTCGGCGGCGGCGATCAGTCCGTCGGCAAAGGGGAAGAAAGCATCGGAGGCAACCACGCTGCCCTCGACCAGTGGGGTGCTGGCGCCCATGGCTTCGGCGGCGTCCTGAGATTTTCGCACCGCGATTCGGGTCGAATCCAGCCGGCTCATCTGGCCTGCGCCGATAGCGACGCTCGCCCCCCCTTTGGCATAGACAATCGCGTTCGATTTCACATGCTTGGCAACGGTGAAGGCAAAGAGCAGGTCCCGCATCTCCTGGGGGCTAGGGGATTTCTCCGTAACCGTCCTGATTAGCGCGGGATCTTCACGGCGAAGATCGGCATCACCGAAGAGAAAGCCGCCGGCCACAGGCTTCATGAGGAAGCGCGGCGCGGTAGGGTCGGGCATGGCATCGAGGGTTAGAAGCCGAAGGTTCTTCTTTTTGGCAAAGACGGCTTCCACCCCCTCCTCAAGACCGGGGGCGATGACGATCTCGGTGAAGATCTCCGTGATCCGTTCCGCCGTTGGGCGATCCAGTGGGCGGTTGAGCGCAACGATCCCGCCAAAGGCAGAAACCGGATCACAGGCGAGCGCGCGCTCATAGGCCGCGGTCACACTGGGTCCCGTGGCCACGCCGCAGGGATTGGCGTGTTTGATGATCGCGACCGCCGGTTCCTCGAATTCGGCGACGAGTTCGATCGCCGCATCGCCGTCATTGATATTATTGTAACTGAGGGCTTTGCCCTGATGCTGCCGGGCCGTGACGATCCCCGGCCTATGGGGCGGGGCGGTGCGATAGAGGGCGGCGCGTTGGTGGGGGTTCTCCCCATATCTGAGGGGCAGGATCTGGGTCCCCGCGACGGAGACACGGCGCGGCAGGGGCGCCGCGTCGGCGGGATGGGCCTCCCCCTCAAGCCAGCCGGCAATCGCCGCGTCATAGGCGGCGGTCCGGGCAAAGGCCGTGGCGGCGAGGGATCGACGCTCCGCAAGCGTTGTGCCGCCAGCCGTGAGGGCTTTCTCAAGGAGGACATAATCCTCCGTGTCGGTAATGACCGTCAGATGGGCATGGTTCTTCGAGGCGGCGCGAATCATCGCGGGGCCGCCAATATCGATCTCTTCGACAAGGGCATCCGGCTCCTTGCCGGCCTCAAGGGCCGCTTCGAAGGGGTAGAGATTGACGATCAGCAGGTCGATATCCGCTATGCCGTGGGCGTCCATCGCCTCACGGTGGGAGGGGATCGCGCGGTCACCGAGCAACCCCCCGTGAATACGCGGATGGAGGGTTTTGACCCGGCCCCCCATAATCTCCGGGAAACCGGTGACCTCCGCCACATCGGTGACGTCAAGGCCTGCCTCGCGCAGGGCACGGGCGGTCCCGCCAGTGGAGAGGAGGGCGATCCCGGCGGCCACGAGTTTTTCGGCGATGGGCACCAGCCCGGTTTTATCGGATACTGAGATCAGGGCCCGGGTAAAGGGACGACGATCATGGGGGGCAGTCACGGGGGCAATCTCCGGCAAAAGGAACGCGTGTATCGGGCGGGCGGTCATGGAGTGCAAGCCTCGACGCGCGCCAGTTCTCGATCCCGCCTACCGATCCCTGCCCAGCGTCCATTGCACGGGATGGCCGGGAAACAGGGGCACCACGATTTGCTTGCTGTCGACGATGGTCCCATCGATCCAGGCAGAAACGCTCTCCTCGATTTCGATCGTTGACGGTCCCGAAAAGCGCCATCGTTCGCGGCCGATCCGAATGAGGAGGCTGTCTTCTTCGCGGTCGACCCGCGCTTCGGGGGCAAGGTGAAAGCGCAAGGTCCCGGAGGCGGGGGCTTCGATGGCGTCATCCCCTGAAATGTCATGGCCGTCTGGGGACAGAACGATCCGTCGGGCGTGGCGAGCCGTCCGCCCCTTATGGTCGAAGAGCAGGGTCAGGGGGTCTGGACGGATCAGGCTGGGGGTGCCCTCGATCGGCAGGTCCGACAGGGTCGAGCCCGCGGCCTGGGCGAGAAGCGCCTCCCGCCAAGGGCGCAGGCGCCGGGCAAAGGCGGCCGCAATGGGGCTCGGCGCGCCGCAATTGACAATCAGCGGTTGGCCGTCGGCGCTGATCGATAAGGCGCCGGGAATCGCCGTTTCCTCATCCTCGTGGTTGCCGCCGTCGAGCAGGACTTTCACCGTTCCCGCCGTCACCCGCCCCATGCCCAGATCCGTCAGGAGTCGGTCCGCCGCGCTGTGATCGGAGGGAGACAGGGCGGAGAGCAGCGAGGGAGAGGGGGCGCTTTGCCCCGGAAGTCGCAGGCCTCCTGTGGTTTCGAGGAGGGCCCCGGCGAGCAATCGAATGGTTTTGAGGCTATCGTCGAGGGCGCCGGGAGGGCTTAGTCGTCGACCTCTGAAGCTCTCCTTTACCGTCAGCAATGTGTAGCCGGTGTCGAGCAGGGACGTATGGGACCGCCAGCCAAAGGGCAGCGTTCCCTCAGTGAGGGGCTTGAGGGCTTCGGCCAAACCGGTCTCTCCGGGCTGGCCGATTAGCCGCTCGGGGGGAAGGCAGAGGCTGAGCAGTGTCCGGGCAGAGGCAATCGTGACATTGCGCCGTCGGCCGCGCGCATAGCCTGTGCGTCTGGCGAGGTGGCGCGCCGACCGCGCCAGATGATCGAGCACCGCTGCACGGCCCGGATTGTCCATGCGGACGAACAGATCCTCTATATGGCGCAACAGGGCGATAGACCGTCGCGCCACCAGATAGGGGTGCCAGGCGGTCTGCTCATAGGTGCCGTAATAATGAAACCATTGTCCCACCGTCGCCGCCAGGTGATCTTCCCCCGCCTTGGCCGCCGTGACCAACGGCCCAAGCCAGTCAAACCCGTGCAGCAGCGTGACTGAATCCTCGGCGGGGGGGATTGCACTGCCGGACGCCGCCCATTTCGCCGCTTCACCGGCCAGGGCGGGATAGGGGCCGGTGTGGGCCGATGGGGAGAACAGAAGGGATTGCGGGACAGGGCCTCTTAGTTGAACTTCGTGGTAGAAGCGGGCTCGTCCACTGCGCTTTGGCTGTGGGGGAAGGTTAGGCAAGGACGTCCCCTGCCGCTTTCAGGGCGGCGATGTTCGCGCGATAGCTGTCCGGCCCATCTTTGAAGACAGCGGTCCCCGCAACCAGCGCCGTCGCCCCTGCATCCAGGACGCGGCGGGCGGTTTCCGGCGTGATGCCGCCATCGACCTCGATCGTGATATCCCGCCCGGTCGCGTCCACCATCCGGCGCAGCCGTTCAATCCGGGCCAGTTGACCGTCGATGAATTTCTGGCCGCCAAAGCCTGGATTGACGCTCATCACCAAGATCAAGTCGATCTCGTCGAGGACCGGGGTCACCGTTTCGAGAGGGGTGGCGGGGTTGAGGGCGAGCCCTGGTTTAACGCCGAGCTGCCGAATGGTTTGCAGACTCCTGTGAAGATGCGGTCCCGCTTCAGGGTGGATCGATAATATCGATGCGCCCGCTTTGGCGAAGGCTTCAAGATACGGGTCGACCGGCGCAATCATCAGATGCACGTCAAAGGGCAGGGATGAATGCGGCCGCAAGGCTTTGACGACGCTAGGCCCGATGGTGATATTCGGCACAAAGTGACCGTCCATCACATCGACGTGGATCATATCGGCCCCCGCTTCGGTGATGGCGCGGACCTCTTGACCGAGCTGCGCGAAATCGGCGGACAGGATCGAGGGGGAGATGAGTGGCGTAGGCATGTCCATCGAATAGGGCGCCGAGCGACGAAGAACAACGCCCTCTTCTTCCCCTTTCCCCCTCAAGGGGCGCTGCCCCTTTTGCGGCCACAGTTCTTGCGACCGCTGGGTGGCGCCCAGAATGACCTTGCCCCCTCCGCGAGGGCGGCGAAGGGGGCAAGTGTCAGAGTGCAATTATACAGGCGAGGTTCGCGAAAGGTGTTTTCCTCTCACTTGAGAGCTCAATAAATACAGAAATAGACGGAAATGTGGCAAGTGCCGTATTTTCATCAATTTTTCTGAAACACAGTTAAACAAATAGCACTGATTTTCTGGAGATGATGAACCTTCTCTTTAAGGTTTAGGTCGCTCCAGTTTCTTTTCCATGAACGCGCTTTCGATGTTGCAGTGACCACCGGTCGATCGCCGCGACGCCGAGGGTGCCGATCCCCACGGTAAGGCTCGCCTTCCACGATAGGTCGAGCAATAGCAGGGTGACCGCGGCAAGGGTGAGATACCCTGACCCTTTGGCGAGCCGACGGGCCGGGGTTTTGAGGCTGCGGCCGAGGGTTTGAGACGCTGATTTCGCAATGGCCCGAGAGTGCCGGGCGGCGGTTTGGGTCAGCTGTCCAACCGTCTGGCGACCTTCTGTTATCCACCGCAATAAACGGTGGGCGCCAAAGGCGGCGAAAGCGGTGCCGAGAAGGGCGCCGAAGGCGGCGCCCAGTGCCCACCTCATATGGCGGTCAGAGGGAAGAAGGGCGGGGCGGTCGGTAAGGGCGGGGGCGCTCAGCTCATCGATGGCAGCGGGGGTCATGACCGACGCGGTGGCTTGCGGATCCACCACAATCACTTCCCCACGGTCCAGGGTGGGGGCCGTGGTCATCGTCGCGTCTGATCGATCGGACAAGGCCATGGCGGCCGTCAACGCCACAAGGCTGATGCCTGCACCGCCGAAGAGTTTCTTTGTCCGCCCTGTCATCGCGCCCACCTTTATTGTAACGAAGGTATATCGATGAAAATGGGGGCTAGGGACGCGCGGATCAACGCCCATCATCGCCTTCGGATCCTCCCCCTGCGACATTTTGTACATGAGGAATGGCGTCTCTTAAGGGAACTTAACTGACCATTACCCTGTTGTGGCGAGTGAGTGGGTGGCCCGATCTGGGGCGCTCGCATGAGCCTCGAGGAAATCCGAAATGGTCATTGATAACGACGAGTATCTCAAAGCGACGATCCGCCAAGCCATGTCTGCCCCGCTCCTGTCCATCGAGGAAGAGCGTTCCTTGATGCGGCGTTGGGTCGATGATCAAGACGAACGCGCCCTCGGAAAGCTGACTCGCGCGCATATGCGGATGGCGGTGTCGACGGCCATCAAATTCCGCGGCTATGGCCTGCCGCTCGCGGATCTCATCCAAGAAGGCGCGATCGGTCTCCTCGAGGCGGCCAAGCGCTTTGACCCGGATCGCGAGGTGCGGTTCTGCACCTATGCCGGCTGGTGGATCCGCGCGTCGATGCAAGATTATATCCTGCGGAACTGGTCGATTGTTCGAGTGGGGTCGAAAAGTGCCCATAAGACGATCTTCTTCAACCTCTCGCGAATTAGATCGATGATCGAGGACGCCGACACGGCCCCACGGACCGCCCGGATCAAAGCGGCCGAGCGCTTCAATGTGTCGGAATCCGACATTGAATTTATGACCTCTCGCCTGGGGCGCCGGGATCAGTCACTCAATGCGATGCTGACCGACGATGGCGACATCGAGCGCCAAGACCTGATCCCCGATGAGCGGGAGGGGCCGGACTCATTGGCCGAAGGAACATTGGACCAGGCCCGCCGCAAGAGCTGGATCGGCAAGGCGCTCAAGACCTTGTCCAATCGCGAGCGCATGATCATCGAACACCGTTTTTTCACCGAGGAGAAAATGACCTTGTCCCGCCTCGGCGACGATCTCAGTCTCTCCAAGGAACGGGTCCGTCAAATCGAGAAGCAGGCTATGGGCAAGCTGAAAGCGTGCCTGGCCGCTGAAGCGTCGGAAGAAGCAATTTGATGGGTGTGTGTTGCCTTTTGGTAACGTTCGCCGATCTTTTCGCCAAAGATAGGCACATTTTTCGAATTACGGCGTTTCAATACTAACTTTGCCGCAATCTGGACCTAAATTTGCTCAACCAGATAAGTGAACAAAGCCTGTTGGTCGTGTGTGATTTTTGTGAAACTCAGTATTAACGTGAAAAATCGCTTAAGTAGCTGTTTCCAAGCTTCTTGCTGGACGCTATGAGGCCTGCAGGGGTGTTATGCTGGCGGGGAACGTCTCCTCGCTGGTATCGAATTCGTACCTTTAGGAGGGGTTGATGAAACTCAAATTGGCTATGTTGGCCGCCACGGGCGCAGCGGCGCTCAACATCGCGGCTTTCGCGCAAGAAGAGACCGGTTATTACGGGGCTCTCGGCGCTGGTTATACGTTCGAAAACGAAGAGACAACGGTCTCCACCGATGGCGCCGTCCGCGCTGGTTTGACCCCGTTCGAATTCGAAACGGATGCTGAGATCGAAGATGCCGTGAATATTTACGGCGCGATCGGCAAATACTTCCCCTATGCCTTCCGTGGTGAGCTCGAGCTCTCGACCCGCACCCAGGATGTTGCTCTGGTCCCCGGCCAAGCGGGTGTCTTTGCGGGCTTCCCGAATTCGGGCGACGATCTCGGCGACATCACCGTGACCACGCTGATGGCGAACCTGTACAAGGATTTCCCGATTGATGCCGCGGGTCGCCTTCGTCCGTTCGTCGGTGTCGGTGTCGGTGCTGCCTATGTGGAAGCCAACATCGAGAACACAATCGGTTCCCTGCCGGCCGTGCCGTCCGAGCCGAACAGCGTTTCCGTGGATGACGAAGATTATGTCCCCGCAGTGCAAGGTCTCGCCGGTCTGACCCTGGCCTTTACCGAGCAGCTCAATGTCGACCTTCGCTACCGCTATCTGTGGTTGAGTGAAGGGGAATTCGACGGCTTTGTGAACGATGGCGGTGCCGCCCTCGCTTACGAATACGACGCGCACGAAATCACCGCTGGTCTGCGTTGGGACTTTGCGCCCGTCGCGGCGGCGCCGGCTGCTCCGGCTCCGGTCCAGTATAAAACCTGCTTTGACGGCAGCCGTATTCCGGTGACGCAGACCTGCCCGCCGCGTCCGGTTGACACCGCACCGGAAGTGACCGAGCTTGAGCCGCTGGTCGTCTACTTCGACTACGACAAGTCCAACCTGACCGATGCGGCGAACACCCTCATCGCGGCGCGGGCCGAAGAAGCGATCGACGCCGATGTTGCCAGCGTGACGGTGCAAGGGAACACGGACACCGCCGGTTCGGCGTCCTACAACCAAGCTCTGTCGGCCCGTCGTGCGAAAGTGGTCAGCGATGCGCTCGTGGCCAATGGGGTCGACCAAAGTGCGATCACCGTCGAGGCTCTCGGCGAATCGAACCCAGCGAAACCGACCGGCGACGGCGTGCGTGAGCCGCTGAACCGTCGGACCGAAGTGACCTTCGGCTTCTAAGCTGAGCTCAACGAAATGAGAAAACGGGCGTCCCTCGGGCGCCCGTTTTTTTGTGCTCGCGGCGCGGTGACGGCGATCGCCGCGCTCTGCTCGCTCCACCTCTCATTGTGCTTGAGGGGGGATGCCGCAAGGCGGGTGCGTATTGGCGTTTTCCGGCCCTCCCTCTTCGTCTATTCTAAATTCTCCGTGACGCTTGCGAAGCGAACTTTCCACTTCCTCTGCCCCTCGATATTAACGGGCCCTTCACCCTTAACCGGGCACGGACGATAGCATGGCATCGGCCAAAGGCGGATCATCGCCATCCTCAGCGCGGCGTAAAAAGGGGCGGAGCGGCTCAACCCGAAGGGCTGCCTCAAAGCGCGTGATCTCCTCCCCGAAGAAACCGGCGACAAAAAAAACCGCTGCGGGGACGTCAGGTCGACGCAGTCCGAAATCCGCGGCGCGCACACCGCGCCGCAGGGGCAAACGGTCCTCGCCCTCAAGCCGACCCTTCAGGCGAATGGCCCTCCGGGCGTCGAGTCTTCTGCTCCCGCTCATCGCGGTCCTATTAGGGGCGAGCGTCATCTTCTTGGGAGAGTTGCCGCCCATCGATGGCCTCGAAACTGCGCGAAAGCAGCCGCGGATCGTGGTGCTCGATCGTCGGGGGGACGTCATCGGGATCAGGGGGCAGGATCGTGGTGAACCAATTGATGCCGCGACGCTGCCCGATCATGTAAAGGCAGCCTTTTTGGCCACCGAGGACCGTAATTTCTACCACCATATTGGCATTAACCCGGTGGCGATCACGCGCGCCATTGTTGTCAATATGCGCGCTGGGACGGTGCAGCAGGGGGGGTCGACCATCACCCAGCAATTGGTCAAGAACCTGTTGCTGACCCCAGAGCGCAGTATGAAACGAAAGGTCCAGGAGATGATCCTGGCCCTGCGTATTGAGGCTGCCTACACCAAGGACGAGATCCTCTCATTTTATCTCAATGCGGTTTATTTCGGGAATGGCGCCTACGGTATCGAAGCCGCCGCGCGGCGCTATTTCCAAAAGGCCCCCGCATCGTTGAGCGTGCCGGAGGCGGCGCTGCTGGCGGGACTTCTCAAGGCGCCTTCGCGCTACGCACCGACCGCAGACAAGGATCGCGCAATCCAGCGGGCCAAGGTCGTCATCAATGCCATGGTGGAGACCGGCGCGATCGATTCCGACGACGCCGCGACCTACTCGTTCGAGGGGGTCGCGTCGATCGAGCAAGCCGACTCACCCACGGCATGGGCCGCCGATGCCGCCATTGCCGAGCTATACGGTCTGGTCGACGAGGCAAAAGGACGGGACCTGACGATCCACACTACGATCGACAGTGAGCTTTCCCGCCGTACTGCCGCTGCGCAGGAGCGGCTCTGGGCGACGGATTCGCTGTTGACCGATGATGTGGAACTGGCGGCGCTCATCCTCGACGAGAACGGCGCCATTCGCGTGATGATCGGGGGGCGGAGCTATCGGTCTTCGGCCTATAACAGGGCCACCCGTGCCAATCGACAGCCAGGGTCGGTTTTCAAGCCGGTCGTTTATCTTACGGCGCTCGAACAGGGTTGGCGACCGGACGACAAGATCGCCGATACGCCGTTCACCGTCGACGGATATGCGCCGACGAACTATTCCCGGCGCTATTCCGGGATCGTCACGATTGAAGAGGCGATGCGTCGCTCTCTCAATGTGGCAACGGTCCGGTTGCAGGAGCAGATCGGCCGCGAAAGGGTTGTCGAGACTGCCCAGCGGCTCGGCCTTCCCGCCCGGGATGTCGGCCCCTCACTGGCCCTTGGCACCCTTCAGGCGGCCCCGCTCGATATTGCCTCGGCCTATCTCCCCCTTTCGGCGGGAGGGCAGCGGGCGGTCCCCTTCATGGTGACGAAAGCAACGGGGGCGGAGGATCAGCTCATCTATCGCCGTCGTCCGCCGCGCCCCATGGCGGCGGTGGTCGATAAGGATGATCTCGTCGCCTTCGACCATATGATGCGAGCGGTTGTCGAGCGGGGGACCGGACGCGCGGCGGCTGTTCCAGGTCATTATGCGGCGGGGAAGACGGGGACCAGCCAAGACAATCGCGATGGGTGGTTTGCCGGCTATGCCAGTGGCCGGGTCGGGGTGGTCTGGATCGGGCGAGACGATGACCGCCCCGTTCGGGGCGGAGGGCGGGCGCTGACCGGCGGGGGGCCGCCGGCTAAGCTATGGGGGGAAATGATGACCGCCGCCCTTCGGGGGGTGCCCCCGCGTCAGCCGACACCATGGGTCCCGGAAACCGATGGCATGCGGCTTTTTGATCATCTGACACGGATTCTTGCCGGTCGGGAGGAGGATCTGCCCCGCCGACGGGATGGCATCAGTGCACTGATTAACCGGGCGGAGGAAGCTCGGTAACGGAGGTTCTTTTGGGCGGCAAGGAAACGTCTCCAACGGCGCCATAACGAAAGAGAGACCGGCCCTCTGACTTCAGCCATGCCTCTTGAACTAGATAATCTTGGCAATGATTTTCTACCAGTGACCAGAACTCGGGCGAATGGTCGAGAAATCGCAAGTGACACATTTCGTGCAAGATCACGTAATCAAGCACTTGCGGCGGCGCGAAGACGAGGCGCGTATTAAAGGTGAGGTCGCCCCTGGCCGTGCAGGACCCCCAGCGCGTCTTCATATCTCGCACTCTGACCCGGGAATATTGAACCCCGAGGCTGTCCTGCCAATGATCGGCGCAATTGCGGCAATATCTCTTCAGTTCCTTGGCCAGGGTGCTGACCACAACATCGCCGACATTGTCGACGGCGGCCGGGACGGACACGGAATCGGGTGTCACGACACCTGTCTGAATAGAGGGGCTAAAGGTGATCATCCGCTCTTTGCCAAGAACGGGCACCGCAACGCCGGGGCGAAGATGGGCGGGCTCAGGCAATTCGGCTAAGCGGTCGGCGATCCACCCAGTCCGGGACCGGGCCATTTGGATCGCCGCATCGACATAGCGATCACCGGGACAGGTGACGGTCAACTTGCCGTGATTGTCCATCCGCAAGATCAGGCGTTTTGCCCGCGCGTCGACGCGGACCGCCATAGGCACGGTCTGGCCGTTGATTTTCAAGGGCGAGATGTCGAAGACCCTGGCCATGCTTATTGTCGCTCAATCCGCAGATGACCACTCCTGTTGATATGAGTCATGATGGTACCACAATGGACATGATCCTGTCTCCACTTCGCGTGAAATATGTGTGGCAACTCAAGGGCTTCTGGATAGGTCCCGTGGGACCATCCCTTCAATTGACAACGCAGGTCACGTCATGACGCCCATGATGGCGCAATATCACGCGATTCGGGAAGACGCAGGTGAGGCTCTTCTCTTCTATCGCATGGGCGACTTCTACGAATTGTTCTTCGACGATGCCATCAAGGCCTCGGCGGCCCTCGATATCACGCTCACGCACCGGGGAAAGCAGGAGGGCGAGGCGATACCGATGTGCGGTGTGCCGGTCCACGCTGCCGAAACCTATCTGGCCCGGCTGATCCGAAAGGGCTTCCGCGTCGCCATATGCGAGCAGACCGAGGACCCCAAAGAGGCCAAGAAACGCGGCAGCAAAGCCGTCGTTGCCCGGGAAATCGTCCGCATCGTCACGCCTGGGACTTTGACCGAGGAGGCTTTGCTGTCGCCGCGCGCGGCCAATCGGTTGGTGGCCGTGGCGCTGGATGACACAGAATTTGGACTGGCGACCGTGGATCTTTCGACCGGGGAAATCGGTCTTGAGGCGGGGAAGGGGGAGAGCTTGGGCGATCGGCTGAGCGCCCTGTCGCCGGCCGAATGGCTGCTCTCTGACCGCCAGGCATTGCCGCCACTGCCCGTTGATCTCCCGGCGCCGACGCGTCATCCCGCCCGAGATTTCCGCTCAGTGGTCGGTCGGGAATGGGCACAGACGATCTTTGGGGTGCAGTCCCTCGATGCCTTTGGGGAGTTGACTGAGCTTGAAGCGGGGGCCCTCGGGGCGCTTCTCGCCTATCTCGACCTTACCCAGAAAGGGCACTTGCCGCCGCTATCCCCCCCTAAACGCGCGATTTCTTCGGCGTATCTGTCCATCGATGCCGCCACTCGGCGGAGCCTCGAAGTAACGCGCACCGCCGATGGGCAGCGGGAAGGATCGCTGCTTGCGACAATTGACCGGACCCTCACAGGGCCGGGCGCCCGGCGGCTCGAAGCGCTTTTGACAGCCCCCCTCACCGACCCTCGGGCGATTGGCGATCGCCTCGATGCGGTGGCGGCGTTCGTCGACGATCGTCAGAGGCGGGAGGGAATGCGCGATCTTCTCAAGGGCGTCCCCGACCTGTCACGGGCCCTGACGCGGTTGGGGGTGGGGCGCGGCGGCCCACGGGATCTTAAAGCCATCGCCACGGGGCTCATCTCCGCGCGCGCCATCATGGCGGTGATGGAGGACGCCCCGTCGCGCTTTGCGCTGCCCCCATTGCTGCGCGATCTCCTGTCGACCCTTAAGGAGCGCGCGGCGGTTTGGGCGCCGCTGGCTGAGCCTTTGGCGGCGGCGCTCGTTGAGGACCCACCGCACCTGGTGCGGGATGGCGGCATCTTCGTCGACGGTATCGATGCCGAGCTGGATGCGGCACGGCGACTGACCAAAGACAGTCGTCAAGTCATTGCCGAGTGGGAGGGGCGGTATCGAGAGGTGACCGGGGTGCGCTCCCTCAAGATCAAGCATTCGCGGATTCTGGGCTATTTTATCGAAGTGACGGCAGCCAATGCCGATCATTTGCGATCGTTGGAGGTCGATGATCCCTTTCGGCACCGTCAAACCTTGGCGAATGCGGTCCGGTTTTCCACCGAGACCCTCGATCACCTCGATGGGCAGATCGCCGCGGCCGGTGAAACGACGCTGATGCGAGAGACGGCGCTATTCGAAGAGAGGCGGGCCGAGATCCTCGCGGCCCATGGTGCCATCCAGTCGACGGCGTCCGCACTTGCGGAAATTGACGTCTTCACGGCCCTCGCCGACCTGGCCGATGATCGCCGATATGTCCGTCCCCAGATCGATGACGGCTTGGGCTTTCAGGTCGAGGCGGGCCGACATCCAGTGGTCGAGGCCGCGCTGCCGGCCGGGGCCAGCGGTTTCGTGCCCAATCCTTGTCTTTTGTCCGAGGGGGAGGCGCCGTCATTGGCCGTTGTGACAGGCCCCAATATGGCGGGGAAATCGACCTTTTTGCGCCAGAACGCCCTGATCGCCATCCTTGCCCAATGCGGCTCCTTTGTGCCCGCCGCGCGGGTGAAAATAGGGATCGTGGACCGGTTGTTCTCCAGGGTCGGCGCCTCTGACAATCTGGCTCAGGGGCGGTCGACGTTCATGGTGGAAATGTTGGAAACGGCCGCCATCCTGAACCAAGCCACGGTCCGCAGTCTGGTGATTCTCGATGAAGTGGGGCGGGGGACCGCCACCTATGACGGTATGGCGATTGCGTGGGCCACCCTCGAAGAACTGCATGACGGGATCGGGTGCCGAGCGCTGTTCGCGACCCATTATCACGAATTGACGGCGCTTTCTGACAAGCTCGGCCGAATGCGCAACTTGTCGATGGCGGTCAAAGAGTGGAAGGGGGAAGTTGTGTTCTTGCACGAGGTGCGAGAGGGCGCGGCCGATCGATCCTACGGCTTGGCGGTGGCAAAATTGGCCGGCCTGCCGCGGCGGGTGGTGCGGCGGGCCGAAAGCCTCCTCGCTCAGCTTGAAGAGGGCCGGGGGCCGATCCCCACGATCGAGGATCTGCCGCTCTTTGCGCAATCGGACACCAATGAAAGGGAGGGGTCTGAGATAGCCGAGTTCCAAGATACGCTTTCACAGCTCGATCCCGATAGTTTAACGCCAAAACAGGCCTTGGAGCGGCTCTATGAGTTGAAGGAGCGATGGGGATGATGGACGGCGCCGATATCCAACTTCGTCTTGCGGACGAATTGCGGCGGACCATCGCCGACGGCGCCTCCTCCTCCGAGCTTGGCCGCTATCTGGCGAATGAGCGTCGACGGATCGTGGACACGGCTTTCGCCGGGGGCGGCGATGGGGTCGATATCGCCCGTTCGATCAGTGCAGGTACGGACTGGATTCTTCAGGCGATGATCGAGGCCGCGGCCGTGACCGATTGTGCCGTCTTCGCCGTCGGGGGATATGGCCGAGGTCGGCTGGCGCCCCATTCGGATATTGATCTGTTGATCATCACCGGGTCTGACGACGTCTCCATTTCCCAGCTTCTCTATCCCCTTTGGGACAGTGGACTGACGATTTCTCAAAGTGTCCACACGGTGAGGAGTGCTATCGAGAGCCTGAAAGAGGACCCCGTCTTTCACACAGCGCTCCTCGATGCCCGGCCCCTTAGCCCGGCGAATAAGCTGGCTGCGCAGTTTCTGGACAAACTCAAGGCCCAAACCCGCCGTCGTAGCCGCGCCTTGATCGCGGCGAAGATGCAGGAACGAGATGAGCGGTATGCAGCTAATAACAGCTCTCTTTATACTGTCGAGCCGGATATCAAGCAGGGGAGAGGCGGGTTGCGCGACCTCGATACCCTGCGATGGTTCTGCAAGGCGCTGGATCGGGAAGCATGTTTGGCGGAGCTATTCGATGATAAGGAACAAGCACGGCTCGATCGGGCTGATCGCTTTTTGTGGTCCGTGCGGGTTCACCTTCATCAAATCTGTCGGCGAGCGGATGATCGGCTGACTTTTTCCCATCAACCCCTCATCGCCGACCGATTGGGATTTACGGCACGTACCGAGTTGCTGGCGACAGAACGCTTTATGCGGAGCTATTTTTTGGCGACGCGGGCGGTGGCCTCATTGACGGGCTATGCGATTGACCGTCTGGCAGAAACCGTGGACCGCCGTCGCCGGCCGATCAGACCAAGACGGACCGTTCCAGAGCCGATCGTCTGGAGCCATAAGCGGCTCGACTTCGCGGAGGGAACCGTGCCGAGTGTTGCGGACGGCCTGTTGCTGTTTGCACTGGCGGCCGAAACCGGCTGCACGATCCATCCGCGGGCGCTCCAACTCCTTTCCCGAACGGTCAGATCGATTACTTTCGCAGAAACCGTGGAGGAAACCCTCGCGGACCGTTTCGTGGCCATTATCAGATCGGCAAAGCGCCTCGGTCCTCTATTGTCCCAAATGGCGGAGTGCGGTCTGTTGGGGTTGATGATGCCGGGGTTCGGGGGTGTGATCGGTAAGGTCGAGTACGGCCTTTATCGCCGTTTTACGCTCGACGACCACGTGCTTCGATCGATTTATGCCCTGGACGAATTGATCGAGGGGACCCTGAAGGGCGTCGAAACCATGCCGTTTGCGGACAAAGCCCGTGAACTTCGGGTTGAGATATGTATGGCGCTCTTGCTTCAAGAGGCAGAGGCGGCGATGCCGGGCCTGGGGGTCGAGGCGTTGCGTCAACGTCTTACCCGCCGTGTTGGGCTCTTTACCCACGATTCGCAAACCGGCGAGGATGTTGCCTTTTGCGTCGTCAATCGGATGATGCTGATCCGATCTGCGCGCCGCCGGAATATCATGGATATCGAGGTGATCGAACGCCTCTCTCACCAGGTCGGTACTCTACAGCGCCTGATGATCCTCAGTCTAGTGACGTTTTGTCGGCAACGTGTGGTCGGGTTGGGGTCGTGGGAGGATTTTGCGCGTCGAGACATCGGTGTCCTCATCGACCTTGTCCGACTTCAGATCGAAGGGGGAGAGGGAGAGGTTGAGCGCTATCTCAATCGCTACTCGGAAAAGCTAAGAGGTCGAGTGCAGCGATTGATCGATGCGGATGGTGCCGCCGCGCTCGATCACCTCATTGAGGCTGTGGGGGCTAGCCTCTGGGTCTATGCCGATGTGCCGGCGATTGCCGACCTTGCAACTCTTTTTGCAGGGATCATTTCAGGAAAAGAGCATGTGGGGCTTCACATCGATCCGGGGACGGAGGGGCTGCTCGATATTGTGGTCGTCTCTACCGACCGACCCACTCTCTTTGCCGAGTGCACGGGGGCCGCGTCTGTGATCGGTGGATCTGTCTTTTCGGCATGCGGGTTCTCGGTCGACCTTGCAGGGCGACGCGTGGCCGTCATTCTTCTTCAGCTTCAACGGGTAGGGAATCTTTCCCTGGAATTTGTGCCGGGGCCAGAGGAAAAGGCAAGGATCGAGGAATTGTTCTCCGCTATTGCCGAAGATCGCTGCCCCGACATCGCCTTGCCCTCGCCGTCTATCGATGATCGTCGTCATGTCTTCGACGTGGAAACGCAGGTCCGTATCGATGACACCGCCTCCAGCAAGGCGTTGGTGGTCGAGGTGGAGACCCGAGACCGCCCCGGTTTGCTGCATCTTCTGGCGGTAAGCCTCGCCGAGATCGGTGTCGACATCGAATTTGCGTTGGTGGCGACCTATGGCCACCGTGCGGTCGACACCTTTTACCTCCAGGACGCCCCGGGCTACAAAATCGAGGACCCCCGGCGCATCGAGGCGATCAAGCGCGGATTGCTTCGCGCCCTTGACGATTAGCGACGGAGTGGGAGGGATCCATGGCGACCGCGGAACCAGCCGACGGCGGATCGGGCAATCTGAAAGAATACAGCGTCAGCGAACTCTCCGGCGCCGTTAAACGAACGATCGAGGACGGCTTCGGCTATGTCCGGGTACGGGGAGAATTGGGTCGGGTCTCTCGATCGGGTAATGGTCATTGCTATCTCGACCTCAAGGATGAGCGGGCCGTTCTGTCGTCCGTGATCTGGAAGGGGGGCTGGTCGCGGCTCAAGGTCAAGCCAGAGCAGGGGATGGAGGTCATCGCCACCGGCCGCATGACGACCTTTGCCGGGCAAAGTCGCTATCAGCTTGTCATCGATACCTTGGAGCCCGCTGGAGCGGGTGCCCTCATGGCGCTGTTCGAGGCCCGCAAGAAAGCGCTGGAGGCGGAGGGATTGTTCGCTGCGGAGCGCAAACGGCCCCTGCCGCCCATGCCCCAAGTGATCGGAGTCGTGACCTCGCCGACCGGGGCCGTCATCCGCGATATCCTGCACCGGTTGAGGGACCGGTTTCCCGTACATGTCCTTGTCTGGCCAGCTGTCGTGCAGGGGGAGCAATGTCCGAAATCCGTCGTCGCAGGCGTAGAGGGGTTTAATGCTCTCCCCACTGACGGCCCCGTTCCGCGGCCGGATGTCCTGATCGTCGCACGGGGGGGAGGGTCCCTCGAGGATTTGTGGGGGTTCAATGACGAAGCCGTGGCGCGAGCGGTCGCGGCGTCGTCAATTCCGGTCATCTCCGCGATCGGGCATGAGACGGACGTCACCCTTATCGATTATGTGGCCGATCGTCGTGCGCCGACGCCCACCGCGGCGGCCGAGATGGCCGTTCCTGTACGAATGGACTTGAGCGGTCGCCTCGATGCATTGAATGTGCGGCTCACCCAACGGATTGGCCATCATCTCGAGGCCCAATCTCTTGCCCTGCAGTCCGCGGCGCGGGGGCTTGGCCGTAAGGAAAGCCTGATCGAGCCGGCCGAACAGCGCTTCGATAGGGCGGTCTCGCACCTTACCCAGTCGCTGAAGGTACGGGTAGAGAGGGCAACCCAACGGATGGAACGTGCGGCGGGGGGGCTCAGCGCGGCCCTGGTGACGGCGGCGGTGGCGATGAAGGCAGAGACCCTGAAGGGAATGAGCCAACGTCTGATAACAGCGCCGCCAAGACGCTGGGAGCAGGCACGGTCGAAGGTGATCAGTGCACGCCTCTCGCCTCACCTGGTGCGGCGCTCCCTCGACAGAGGGGGGGAGGAGGTCAAAAAAATCGGCGGCCGCTTAGGGCGCCTGACCCGCGAAAATGTTGATCGCAAATCAGCGCGCCTCGACGATCAAGCGCGACTTTTGCACTCGCTATCCTATCAGGGGGTCCTGGCGCGGGGCTTTGCCCTCGTCCTCGATGAGAGCCAAGGGGTGATCCGGTCGCCTCGCCAGATGAGGGCCGGGGAAACATACCATCTGCGATTTGCGGAGGGAGAGGTGCCTGTCCGTCATCTGATCGAAGGGGAGACGAAGGGACCTGCGGCAGCGTCGTCAGCTGCGAGAAAGACGCCCCAGGCCAAGACATCCCGCAAATCCGACGGCTCGCAAAGGGGCGAGCCTTCCTCCTCTGACGGCGGATCATTGCCGCCGCAAGCCAGCCTGTTCGGCGATGAGACCTAGAGCCGTGTCGGCAACTTGAGGCGTGAAATGTATCCAGGTCTTTGTTTGTCGTATTGTCTTTATGCGAACCGGGTCTTGCTTCGCCTGAAGAGGCTTTAGGGAGCTTGGTCTTCCCTCTCAGAACCAGTCGGCCTGCATGGCGAAAGCACTATCCTCGAGGCTGGAGAGGGTTTCGGCCCACCCCTTTGTTCGCGGCAATTCTCGATTGAAGAAATAGCGAGCGGCCTGAACCTTACCCTTCAGAAAATCGCTATCCCCCTCATTCCGGCGCACCTCTTCGGCTGCCAGACAGATGCGCAACCACATCCAGGCCATGACGAGATGGCCGGTGAAATCGAGATAAAGCGTGGCATTGGACAGCATGCGGCGGACCCCGACCTCTTGCGTCTTTCCGAGGATCGCCATTGTGGTTTGGCCAAAGCGGTCCAGGGCCTGCTTGAGACTTTCTTGAAATGCCGCGATATCCTTATCGTCCGTAGGGCGCTTTAGATCCGCGGTAACGGCCGCTACAAAGGCCTGGGCCGCAGCGCCGCCCTTTATCGTCACCTTACGCCCTAAAAGGTCTTGCCCTTGAATACCGTGCGTGCCCTCGTGAATAGGGTTGAGGCGATTGTCGCGGTACAGTCTTTCGACGGGATAATCTTTGGTGTATCCCGCCCCGCCCAGGACCTGAATGGCATGTTTGTTCGCCTCAAGACAAAATTCAGAGGGCCAGGATTTGGCGATGGGGGTCAGAAAATCGAGCAATAGGGCATCGGTTTCCGCCGTCTCTTCGCCCAGTTCGATCCGGTCAAGCAGTATCGCGCAGAACAGGCCAAGGGCAAGCGCCGGTTCGACCGCCGCCTTTTGCGCAAGGAGAAGGCGGCGAATGTCGGCATGCTCAATAATCGGGATCTGTCCGCTTCCGGGGGTTTTTTCGTCGGGATGACGACCCTGCGGCCGTTCCTTGGCGTAGGCGAGGGAGGCTTGATATCCCGACTGTCCCAAGGCGGCGGCGCCGAGGCCAACCGCGACGCGCGCCTCGTTCATCATCTGGAACATATAACGCAGGCCGTTATGGGGCTCTCCCACCAATTCGCCAATACACGCCTCGTTCTCACCGAAATTGAGGGCGCAATTGGTGATGCCCTTATAGCCCATCTTATGATTGAGCCCGGCCAGCGCGACATCGTTTCGCTCACCGACACCCCCCTCGTCATCGACGCGCTTTTTGGGGACGATGAATAGGGAAATCCCCTTGATGCCTTCAGGCCCGCCGGGGATTTTCGCCAATAAAAGGTGGATGATATTCTCCGATAATTCGTGATCGCCGCCGGATATCCACATCTTCCGCCCAATGATCTTGTACGATCCATCCTCCTGCGGAATGGCCTTGGTGGTAATATCGGCGAGGGAGGAGCCGGCATGGGGCTCGGACAGGCACATCGTTCCTGTAAAGCGGCCCTCGGCCAGGGGCGGGAGGTATTTCTCCTTTTGCGCGGTGGTGCCGAAGCTCTCGATCAGCCGCGCGGCCCCCAGGGTCAGCATCCCATGGGCGGTCAGCCCGATATTCGCCGCCGACAGCACAAAGGCGAGGGCCTGGTGCACGGTTTCCGGCAGCCCAAGCCCCCCATAGGTTTCGGGAAGGGGACCGCCGATCAACCCCGCCTCGCGCAGGGCGTCAAAGGCTGATTGCGCCTCCGGCAGCATATCGACCTTTCCATCGCGATAGGTGGGCGGCGTTTCGTCGAGGCGCGCGGCCAGGGGCTCGGCGGTCTCGGCGATATGATCCGCCGCGTCCAAAAACCCTTCAATGGCGCTTCGATCGAGGGCGTCAAAGCGCGGATGGGCAAGGAGATGGTCCAGTTTCGCAACGTCGAATAATTGAAAGGTCAGATCCTGACGATCATACATAGACTGCTCCTCTTGCGGTCGCTTTGCGCGGATTTTGCCGGTCGGTAGATCCTTTGTCTAAGGCATAACGGCATGCAAAGCGAAGCAGCGGTTGCTTCTCCTAAAAAGTGCTTTGGCGGTCTGGCTGGCGCATGATCAATTGCTGATAGTCACGGCTTGAGGTCATCTGTATCGGGCGTCGCGACTCATTTGATCGCCTTAAAGATCCGGGGGAGTATAGCTGAATTTATTGATGATCAGCTGCTCTCTTTCAGCGACCAATGCGACCGTGTCCGGATCGTAGTAATGGCTCAATTTTCGCTGTCGAGACGAGGCGTTCGTTTTCGGGAGAGATCTGATGCGTGATTGATGCTCTTCTGTGAAATCAAAGGCATGATCGTCGAGTATACGGAACATATCCGCCTCAAGGCTCTCCATTCGGATAAAGGCCTCAACGAAAGTTTGCGCAGCATCCCACTCGTCGATCTGCGGCTTTGTCGAGAGATCGTTCAGCCGCTCCTCTTCGCCCCCCCTTGTCGAGAAAAGTTTGAGATAGCGATAGGTCAACAATCCCGCGACGTGCCGTAGGGCGCAGTCGCTATACCCCTCGCCGATATCCCCTATGTAGGCTTGGTCGTGCATCATATGGAGCCAATCACGAAAAGCACCGGGATCGTCAGAATTGCGATAGACCGACTGCCACGCTCGCTCATTCTTAGGGCGCTTCAGTACCCGGATCAGTGAACTTGCAGGAGCGGTGCGCCATTTGAGGCCGCGAATGCCGGAGGACGGCATTGCTACTCTTTGTCTGAGCCCGCCATTGCCGTCGCAGCCAAAGCCCCACAGCGAAACATACCAATCCCAAGGGTTACGTATCGATCCGACGAATAGGCGACCTTCGGTAAAAAGGTCCGGCGTTGCCTGATTATGCTTGCCGGAAATTACCCCCTCGATCACCTCACTGAGGACCTTGCGGATGTGGGTACAGCCGGTCTTGTGCAACTCGATAAACACAAGGCGATCAGAAATGAACATCGAGCCTCCAAGAAAAACCCACTGATCTTTAGCGCCGGCTGAATTTCTCACCCAGCCCGGTGCAAGACCGGCACTGTGGATGCCAGAAAAATTTTGGCTTTAGAAGGCCCACCTCCTCGCTCTCACCACGGAGAGCGCCTATGGCCATCGCTGTTGCTCGTGCCGGTCGCGCCTACCCCCCCATCCCCTGCATCGGTGATTTCGCAGGGCGCACCGCCGTTGGGACAGGCGTCACTTGACCGTGCTGCCTCAGCTCTGTAATGCGCCGCTTTCTTTTCATTCATTCGCTTGGGATCGTGACATGAAAGTCCGCAGCTCACTCAAATCGCTGAAGAAACGCCACGCGGATTGCCAGGTCGTTCGCCGTAAAGGCCGGGTCTATGTCATCAACAAGACCCAACGGCGGTTCAAAGCGCGGCAGGGCTAAGCCCCTGGTCGTTCGACCATCTCTGGTGTCCGCCCTTTCCCGCGCTGGGCCAATTGTGTCCTTGGCGTGACAGGAAAGCCGCGTTACCCTGAGCGGATGAGGCTCATCTGTTTCTCGTTATTGGCGATGCTCCTATGCGCGTTCGCCCCAAGACCGTCGCTCGAACAGGCGTTTGCCGCGCTTCACCACGATCCCGCCAGTGCGGCGGAGGCGCAGAGTGAGATCGAAGACGCCTGGCGTACGGCTGATGAAACTGGGATCGATATTCTGAAGAATCGCGCTGTGGCCGCGATTGATCAGGAGCGGTTCGATCTTGCGGCCGTCCTATTGGCGAATGTGACGCAATTGGCCCCGTCCTTTAATGAGGGGTGGGTGCTCTACGGCGATGTCCTGCAACGGCAAGGTCATTTCGGTCCGGCGCGGACGGCGTTCACGCAGGCGCTCAGGGCCGAGCCGCGGGATTATCGCGCGATGGTCAAATTGGGGGAGTTGGCGCGCAGCCAGGGCCAGACCACCGAGGCGCTCGGGCACTTCCAAGATGCTTTGCGGATCCATCCCTATCTCCCCGGCCTGAAAGCGCGCCTCGACGATATTGAGCGAGATGCCTACGGTCGGGAGATCTGATGGTCCTCTTCGCTGTCCTCCTCGGTCTCGCGGCTATCCTTTTTGCGTTTTGGGAATGGGGCCGGATGTACCGCCACAGGCAAGGGACCGCCCGTAGGCCCGGACGCTTGGTTGAGACCTTGAGCGACCCGCGGGAGGCCGCGGCGATATTGCTCGTGAAGGTCGCCGCCGGTGAAGACGGGCAGGTCACGGTCGAGCAAAAACACACCATCGAGGCGTTAATGACGACAAACTTCGCCATTACTGATGATGAGGCGGAGGGCCTTTATTCCTTCGGCCGCATGGCGGTCAGTCAAATCGACGACATCGAAGGGTCGGTCCCCCGTCTTCTCAAACCGATACAGGGGCGGCTCACCCTCGAGGAGATGAAGGACCTGGTCCAAATGATGGAGGATGTGGCGGGCGAAGAGGCGGAGCGGGACGAAACGGCCCAGACTCTGATTACCAAGACCCGTAAGCGCCTCCACCTCGACAGCGTGGTGGTCGAAGGGCCATAAGGCTCGTTCCCGCCAAGGGTACGCTGTGAGGAGACGATCGCTGGACACGCCCCATCCCTTAGGTGTTTTTGCCGAAGACGACCTGGCTGCCCTCGTCGCGGCGGAGACGATTACGCTTTCTGCGCAATGCGGTGAGTGCCAGATCCAACCGGCGAGTTTCGATCTGACGTTGGGACAGCGTGCCTGGCGCATTCGGGCGGCTTTTCTCCCCGGCCCCGCGCGCTCGGTGAAGTCGTGTCTTGACGAGGGGCTTGGGCTGCATGTGCTCGACCTCACGGATGGGGCGGTGTTGGAGACGGGGTGTGTCTATCTCGTGGAATTGCGAGAGGGGCTGGCGCTGCCTCCCACTCTCTCGGCTCGGGCCAACCCGAAAAGCTCGACGGGCCGGATTGATGTTTTCGTCCGCCTCGTGACTGACGATGGCACCGCCTATGATGAGGTGCCGGCCGGCTATACCGGCCCGCTCTATGCTGAGGTCAGTCCCCGCACTTTTTCGATCGTCGTAAGGCCAGGGTCGAGCCTGAACCAGCTTCGGATACGCCATGGGGAGACGCGCCTGTCCGATGAGGCCCTGGGCGAGCGGGCCCGGCGTGAAGATCTCACAGGTCCCCGCCATCATGGGCACATTCATCAGGGGCTCTGCGTGTCAGTCGACCTCTCGGGCGATCTCGGTCCGGTGGCGGCATGGCGCGCCAAGAAGCACACCGGTCTGATCGATGTGGACCGCGTGGCCGCCCTGCGCCCTGAGGCCTATTTCGACCCCCTTCCTGTCATGCAGGATCAATTTCTGATCCTCGACCCGGGGGAGTTTTATATTTTGGCGAGTCAGGAGGAGTTACGACTTCCCGATGATCTGGCGGCGGAAATGGCGCCGATCGATGCTGATCTCGGCGCATTTCGCGTCCACTATGCGGGCTTTTTCGACCCAGGCTTCGGCCTTGAGGCGCCCAGCCGGGCGGTGCTGGAGGTCCGGGGCTATGACGCGCCTTTTTTGATCCGTCATGGGCAGACCATGGCCCGCCTCACCTTCGAGCGGCTGACCCGCCCGGTCTCGCGGCGCTATGGCGAAGCACTGAAGTCCCACTACCATGGCCAGGGGTTGCGCCTGTCGAAGCATTTCGCCGCACCCTGATCAGCGGGGCGGGGATAATTCACCCTTCAGCCTCGGCGCGTTCTCGCATAAAGCCGTCTTATGCGTCTTCTCTCTCCCCCTGCCGGTGTCACCCGCCTGACCCTTTGCGGGGTCGAGGTCTGGCTCGATCCCGCGGGGGCTTTGGTCGTTCCCGGCGAAAGCCTGGTGGTGGTGTCCGACCTGCATCTCGAAAAGGGCTCTCATTTCGCGGCGCGGGGGCAATTTCTCCCCCCCTATGATACGGCCAAGACGTTGCGGCGCGTGGCGGCGGTCGTTTCGACCTATGGTCCGGCAACGATCCTTTCCCTCGGCGACCTGTTTCACGATCCGCAGGCGGAACATCGAATGTTGGCTGAGGATGTCGCCTCCCTCCGCTCCCTGTGCGAAGGATGTGAGTGGGTGTTCGTGCTGGGCAATCACGATCCTTTGCCGCCGGCCCTGTTTAAAGGCGCCGCCCATGACGAGGTCACTGTGGGGCCCTTGCATTTCGTGCACGAGCCGGACCCAAGGCCGGGGAGTGTCGCGGGGCACCTGCATCCTTGTGCCGTGGTGGAACGTGAGGGGCGGCGGGTGCGTCGGCCATGCTTCGTGCACGATGGGGAGCGGATGATCCTGCCCGCCATGGGCGCGTTCGCCGGTGGGCTGAACGTCCTCTCCCCCGCCGTGAGGTCGGTCTTTCCCGTGGACATGGCCACGGTGCTTTGCAGTCGGGACCGAACCTATCGGGTGCCGCCCCATGCTTTACGCTCCGATATTCGTCAGGCGCCGACCGCGCAGCTCAGACGAGCCTCAGCATCGTAATCAAGAGGAATGTCATCACGGCGAGCGACAGGCGCACGCGCAATGTCAGGTACCAACTGTCCCAGTCCCGATCGATCAATTCACTGATCAAAAGGGCGCCAAAGGCGACGATAAGTGTCGCCAAGCGCCAGACATCCGAGCCGCCGTCTCCAGGCAGAAGATAGGGGGGGAGGGTTGCCGCCCAGCCGACCAATGCCGGGATCACAGCCCAGACCAGGCGCCCGGCGCGACTTTCCTTAATCGCGACGCCCCATATGGTACCTGCCATGAACGACAGAATGACGGCGCCGTAGACCAATATCCAGGAGAGGAGTGCGCCGCTGGCTTCCCCAAAAAGAGGAACCCAAGCGGCGAGGGCACCCACCGCGAAGGAGATGACCCCAAGCGCGCCAAGAAACGTGGCAAACCGCACGGTCTTGGCGGCGGTCAGATCATCGTCATCCATCGGTCATCTCCCCAGCCATCGTTCTTTTCTCATCCGAGTATAGCGGCAAACCGCTAACTGGCGAGGGCCATTGACGGGCGCTGGGGCAGGTTTTGGGGGGCTTGTTTACGAGAAAGTCGATGGGGAGAGGGGGGGGGAGAGGGGATAGGCTTTAGAAGCGGTCCTTGCGGGCTCTCACCTCGCCGAACACCTCCGCGGGGGCCGCGTTCGGGCACCCGATTGCCGCGGCGAGGGCGGGGTCATCCGCCCGAAGGAAGGGATTGGCGGCTTTCTCGTCCCCCAGCTTGATGGGCACGGTCGGCTCGTCACGGTCCCGTGCGGCGAAAATGGCCGCCGCCCGAGCGGTAAGGGCGGAATTGTCCAAGCCAAGGGACAGGGCGAACCGGGCATTCGCCGCTGAATATTCGTGGGCGCAGAACAGAACCGTGTCCTCCGGCAATGCCCGCAAGCGGCTGAGGGATTGCCACATCTGGGCAGGATCGCCTTCGAAAAGGCGCCCACAGCCAAGACTGAAAAGGGTGTCGCCGACAAAGGCGATCCCTTCTTCGGGGAAATAGAAGATCACATGCCCCTTGGTGTGCCCAGGGGTGCCGATCACCTCCACCGGGCTTTCTCCAAACGTCAAGCGGTCGCCATCCTTGATGGCTCGATCGCGCCCAGGGATGCGGTCCCCTTCTGCCTCAGGCCCGATAATCTCACACCCGAAGTGCTTTTTGAGCGCGAGATTGCCGCCCGTATGGTCGAAATGCCAGTGGGTGTTGAGAATGATGTCGAGGGACCATCCGCGCTCGGTCAAGCGCTCGGTAATAGCGGTGTGTTGCGGGGTATCGACCGTGGCGGTCAGCCCGGTTCGGGTATCGTGGAGCAAGAACCCGTAATTATCCGAAAGGCAGGGAAATTGATCGACGATCAGGGACGAAAATCGGCATTCCATAACCGGAAGGTGTGATATCTTTCCCAAATATACAATGGAGGAACGATGCGGTTAGCCGTTTCTGAGCTTGAACGGTTTTACGCAGGGCCCCTGGGGCCGGCGGTTGAGCGGAGTTTAACCGCAAAGTTCTATGAGGCCTGGGGGCAGGGCGACCGGCTGCGCATTGCCGGTTACGGCTATGCCCAGCCCTATTTGCGTCTATTCACCAAAGCCGAGCGGCTGGCCGCCCTTTGTCCGGCGGGGTCCGGGGTGCGGGCGGGCGGGCCTGTGCCGGCCGTCCTGGTCGATGATTATGCCTGGCCGCTGCCCGATGCCTCCATCGACCGGCTCTTGATCGTTCACGGCCTTGAAGAGGCGACAGACACGCGGCGATTATTGCGCGAGGTCTGGCGGGTCTTGACCGATGACGGTCTGGTGATTTTTGCGGTGGCAAACCGACGGGGTCCCTGGAGCCTTGTGGAAACGAGTCCCTTCGCGGCGGGGCGCCCTTTCTCCCGGCGGCAATTGGATCTCGCCCTCAAGGCAGCGATGTTTGCCCCCACCGCCTATGCCGCCGCGCTGCACTTTCCGCCGATCCCCAATCGCGGCTTGTTGCGGCTGGCCCCCCTTTGGGATCGGCTGGGGGATAGTCTGGATGCGCTGTCGATCGGTCGCCTGTTGCCGAATATAGCGGGGGTCAATTTGGTCGAGGCGCGCAAGACCACCTCCCTGCCCATCGGTAGCGCCCGGGCGGAGGTTCTCCGGCCGGGGTTGTTTGCGCCTGGCGGCCGATTGGATCCCAGCGGCGCTGTGGCGCGTCGCGACGAAGATGGTTCTTGACCGGAACGTGACGCGACGCGCAATCACCCCTTTATGAAAACGCCTCGCCCTCTCCCCGGAATCGCAGAGATCGCCCCCTATGTTCCCGGTAAAGGAAGCACGCATAAGGGCGTCTGGAAGCTGTCGGCCAATGAAAGTGCCCTCGGCGCCAGCCCCCTGGCGGCGGCGGCGTTCATCGATGCGGCCAAGTCAATCCATCTCTACCCTGACGGGGATGCTGCTGACCTGAAGGCGGCAATTGCCGAGGTGCATGGCTTACGCAAAGACAGGCTGACAATCGGATCAGGATCAGACGAATTGATCAGCCTGATCATCAGGGCGTATGCGGATGGGACAGATAAGGTCCTCTATAGCCGTCACGGATTTTCCTACTATCCAGTGGCGGCGGCGGCGGCGCTGGTGGGGCGGCTCGATGCGCGGGAAGCCGATCTGACGATCGATGTCGAGGCCATGATCGAGGCGGCGAATGATCCTGCGGTGAAGGTCGTGTTCATCGCCAACCCCAATAATCCCACAGGGACGTGGCTCTCATCGGTGGAGGTTCGGCGATTACGGTCGGGCCTCAGATCCGATGTTATGCTCGTTCTCGATGGCGCCTATGCGGAATATATAGATGACCATGCATACTCGGACGGCGCCGATCTTGTGACGGAAGCAGAGGCGGCGGGTGCGGATAATGTCATCATGATCAGGACATTCTCCAAGATCTATGGCCTTGGCGGTTTGCGCGTCGGGTGGGCCTATGCTCCCCTATCGGCGACCGATACGCTCAATCGACTTCGGCCGCCCTTCAATGTCGGTGGACCTTCCCTGAAGGCCGCAGAAGCGGCGGTGCGGGACCAAGCCTTCGTTGCTGAAAATAAGGCGTTTACGGATAAAGAGCGTCGCCGGGTGGCCAAGGGACTTGGCGCTCTTGGCTATAAGGTGCGGGAGACCGCCACCAATTTCGTCCTGTTCGAGGCGCCGGGCGCCACCCAAGAAGACCGCGATCGCGAAGCCCAAAGACTGATCGATCACCTGGAGACCGAGGGCGTTCTTGTTCGGAGCCCCAAATCGAGCGGGCTGATCGGCTATCTCAGGGTGACGATCGGCCCGGCCGAGGCCAATGATGATTTCCTTGCCGCGATGGCTGCCGCCACCAGGTGAGGGCGCGCAGCTCGCCTTACCTGTTGGGGGGGAGGCGCAGGAGCGGCAGGCCGTCGAGTATGTCGAGAAAGACCACGCCCTCCTCAAGCCGTAGCGGGACGCTCGCCTGGGTTTGGCCGGCGCGGAAGGTGTTGAGGGCCACCTCTGCCTGATTGAGAGTCTCGTCGGGTGCAAGATCGAACCGCCGAAGAGTGTCGATGAGGGCGCGCGGGTCACGATAGGTGAGGGTGAGGCGTCCCGACGCGGTGGCGGGATCTAGGCTCGTCACCTCGCCCTCCAGACGCAGATAGGTAACGCCGCCCTTATCTGCGGTGCCCGCAATGGCCATTTCGCCAAGGTCAAGCATCACCCCGCCGGAGGGGGTGATCTCGGCGGCGATATTGAGCCCATTGAGGATCGCGCTGGCGCCGGTCGGATCGGTAAAGCGAAGGCCGGCGGCCGTCACGACAAGGACGGTTCTGTGATCCTCCGTCGTTTGAGCATTCGTGCTGACTTGCTCCACCTTGAGCGTGCCCTCGGGGAGGGCGGCGGACAGATCCCGCGCTTCGGCGCTGAACGCGTGGGCCGCGATCCCGAGCCGAAGGGTGCCCGGTGTGACCTGCGCTTTGACCCCTCGATATTCGATCGTCTGCAGGCCCCGAGGGGCAAGGATGAGACGGTCGAGTTCCCAGGGCATGGCGATGGTGTGCAGGCGGTCCCCCGACCACCGCCACGCCTCCGGCGCGCGCCAGGAAAACCGATCCACCTGAGCCCTGAGGGAGAGGGGGAAGCCCCTGATGGACAGGTCGTCATAGGTGATCTCTCTGCCCATGGCCTGTTGGGTGGCAACAAAGGAGGCGAGTTCCCGCTTCATCATTTCCGCCCCGCGGAACCAGAGGAACGAATACCCCCCCAGCAACAGCCCCGCGACGATGAGCGGTATAATCAGAAAACGGCGCTGCGCCCGCGGCGCGGCCTCGGACGAGGGGGGGCTCTTGGTCATGGCGAAGAGGCGCTCCTTTTCGGTGCTGATCGTGGTCTTCAAGCGCCGCTGCAACTCGGCACGTTTCAGCTCGGCGGAGAGCAACGGAAGAATAGAAAGGTGGATGTGGCCCGGCTCCTTACGCGGGCCAGGGGTCAGCCAATAATGACCGGAATTATGGACCATGGGGATCACCGGCAGGTCGAGCTGACGCGCCAGGGCCGCGACCCCCGGCTGAAAGGGCACATCCTCCCCCGGCGCGGCGCGGGTCCCCTCGGGGAAAATGACGATGTGGCTCGCCCCCTTCTCAATCGCGGTGACGGCGTCAGCCAGCATTTGGCGCAGCGCATTCGCGCCGGCGGCGCGATCGATGAAGATGAACCCCAGCGACGCCGTCCATTGACCGAAAATGGGGATCGATCGCAGCTCTTTTTTCAGGACGAAAACCGGCCGGGGCAGCAAAAGCGTGAGGCGGAGGGTTTCCCACATGGACTGATGGTTGGCTGCGACGATGGCGGGGGCGATCAGTCTGTCCTTGCCCGATATCCGATCGCCGATGCCGCAAATCCCGTGGAGACCGGCCAGCAGCGTGCGCGCCCACAATTTCGCGATCGCCCAGGTCCAGGATGGCCGAACCAAGGCCGGTAGGAAGATGATCCCCATGACAAGAGTCACGACAATCATGAATAAGGTGAAGAACAGTCCGCGTAGATAGGCCATTTGAGGCCCCTAAGCCCGGTGTCGCGTCCAGGCCAGAATATACTTGATGTATTCCTCGGCCAGCACCCGCCAGGCCGACGGGGACCGCATCCAATTGGCGGAGGGCGCAGAGCGCGTGTCGACGGCAATACCGATCACCGTCAATTCCGGGGCGACCGCTTCCAATTCTAGAAGCGCCCTCGGCAAATGGAAATCCGAGGTGACAAGCAGGATCGTGTCGTAGCCGCGTCGGCGGGCCCAGTCTCTGGCCTCCAAGGCGTTGCCGATGGTCGTCCGGGCGCGCGGGCCCAAATCGACACAGCAGTGAAGACTGTCACGGACCCCCAGCCCTTCGAGGTCCTCCTTATCGACAAGGGGATGGGTGCCGGAGATCAGGACGCGATCCCCATAGCCCTGGGCGAAGAGATCGAGGCCGTGCTGGATCCGGCGTCCCGCCCCCCCGGTCAGGATAACCATGCCCGTGCGGGCATCGGCCGATAGGCTTCGTAGGGCGGCCTGCTCATTTGACGACCGCGGCAAGGCGGCAACGAACACAAAAAACCCTGCGGCACATAATAGGCCCATCAACGCCGCAATCTTCAGAACAAACCGCATGACGTCCCGTCATCTTTGTTCCCACAGCGGATCCTTGCCGGCGCGCGATGGCAATGGCGCCCAAAGACGATCGATCCTGCTGCGATCACGCAGTCCGTTCCTTCAGATAGCTGAGCGTACCGGAAGGTCGGCAATCCGCCCCACTATCCTGGTCGGCGAGGGAGGTGGGGTAGTCGCCGGTGAAGCAATGGTCGGTAAAAGCCGGCGCCTCGCCGCGGGGGCCTTTGTCCAGGGCATCATAAATGCCGTCCAGAGACAAAAAGGCGAGACTATCGGCGCCGATGGCGTCCCGCATTTGATCGATTGTGTGGGTGGCGGCCATCAATTCGTCGCGGTCGGGGGTGTCGATACCGTAATAGTCAGGCCAGACAATCGGGGGGCAGGCGATACGGAAATGAACCTCCCGTGCGCCCGCTTCGCGCAACATGGCGGTGATTTTCTTGGAGGTGGTACCGCGCACCAAGCTGTCGTCGATCAGCGTTATCCGCTTGCCGTCAACGACCCCCTTATTCGCCGACAATTTACGAGCAACCCCTAATTCCCGCATCTCTTGGGTGGGTTCGATAAAGGTCCGCCCGGCATAATGGCCGCGGATCAGCGCCATATCGTAATCAAGCCGCGCCTGGGCGGCATAGCCGATGGCCGCGGCAATCCCTGAATCGGGGATTGGGGCGACCAGATCCGCCTCCACCGGGGACTCCATGGCCAGACGCTGGCCCAATCGCTTGCGGAGGGCATAGACGCTCTGGCCATCAATAAAGCTATTGGGGCGAGCGAAATAGATCAGCTCGAAAATACACGGGCGGGGATGCGCCGGTGCGGGAAAAATCCTCACGCTTTTCACCGTCCCATCGGCAGAGCAAATCACCATCTCCCCCGGCTCGATGTCGCGCTCGAACTCAGCGCCGATCAAGTCGAAGGCGCAGGTTTCCGATGCGAGGACCGGGGCGCCGTTGAGGCGGCCAAGGACAAGGGGGCGGATGCCCACGGGATCTCGGACACCGATCAGACAATCCTGGCTGAGCACCAAGAGACCATAGGCCCCTTCGACCACGCCGAGCGCCTCTCTCACCCGATCAGTGATTTGCGGCGCGCGGCTTTGGGCGATCAATTTCAAGAACAGCTCAGAGTCGGAGGTTGTGTGAAAGATCCGTCCCTGTTGGATCAGCCGTTGGCGCAGGACCCGCGCATTGGTGAGATTGCCATTATGCGCAAGGGCGACCCCGCCAATATCGAGGTCGGCATAGAACGGTTGCACGTTGCGGCGATTGGGGGCGCCCGTGGTGGAATAGCGCGTGTGCCCGATGCCGGCCTGGCCTTCGAGCTGCTCAAGAACATGGGCTTGGGTAAAGTGCGGGATGACGAGGCCTAAATTGCGCTCGGCGTAGAATTGCTCGCCATCGAAGGTGCAGATTCCGGCGGCTTCCTGTCCACGGTGCTGTAGGGCGTGTAGCCCCATGGCGACCCGGGAGGCCGCAGGCCCATCATTTCCGATCAGCCCGAAAACGCCGCATTCTTCGTTGAGGGCGCGGGGGAGGGGGGCGCGAGGGCCGCTCGCCGCGCGTCGAGCGAAGCGGAGGGCGGCGGCCGTACGAGGGTCGGCACCTCGGTGCGAAGACATCGTCACTCCTCTCGTCTCAGCGGGCGATCCCGAGACGGATGATCAGGCCGTATCGCCATCGGTGCGAGCGGGGGAGGTCAATTCCGCGTCGAGCCCCAAGCTTTCCAACACCCCGGCGGCGCTGGCCGCGATGCCGCGAAGGGCAGAATTTGCAACCCAGCGCGGCGGATTATCCTCTGGTATGTAATTGATCACCGAAAAATATACGAGTCCCATCAAGACCCAGCCGCGCAAAATGCCGAAGATAGCGCCCCCTACCTGATCCCATTTGTGCGGGGTCGTGCCCGATAGACGGGCGATGAGAATTTCCAGCCCGATGGTCGCGGCGATAAAGCCGATCAGCCCCGATAGCCCATAGCCGAGAAGCAGCGCGAGGGTCCCCTCGCCGAACAGGCGCGCCAGCGTATCGCCAAAATAAAGGGTGCACAGCGTTCCCACCCCCAAGGCAATGAGGGTGATGAATTCCCGCAAGAGGCCGCGCAAATAGGCAAACAGGGTGGACAACCCGATGACCAGAATAATCGCAAGATCGAACAAGGTCATGGAGCGGATGTCCTCTTTTCCTTGGCGTGTAGAGTCTGACGGGGCGACCGACAACCATCTCGGCGCAAGTCCTAGTGCTTTTTCATCGCCGTGAGCAGGGCTGTGACGTCCCCCACCTCCTCCAGGGTCAGAGTGGTTTTAAGGTCGAGGCCCTGGGGAACGAGGGCGGCGGTGAAGCCGAGCTTTTCAGCCTCGCCGATACGGGTTTCGGCTTGCGGCACGGAGCGGATCGCGCCGGACAGCCCGATCTCCCCAAAGGCAACCATTTGGGGGGGAAGGGCAATATCGAGGCGAGAGGACAGAAGGGCGGTGGCCGCCGCGAGATCCGCCGCAGGTTCGCTGATCCGCAACCCTCCGGCGACATTCAAAAAGACGTCATGGCGGGCGAAATCGAGACCGGCGCGGGTATCGAGAACGGCAAGGATCATCGACAGGCGGCTCGCCTCCCATCCCACAACGGCACGACGGGGGGCGCCTAGACTTGAGGGGCTGACCAGGGCCTGCACTTCACAAAGAAGCGGCCGGGTCCCTTCTATTCCCGCAAACACAACGGACCCTGCGACCGGGTCCCCGCCCTCACCAAGAAACAAGGCCGAGGGGTTCGAGACCTCTTCGAGGCCGCGGGCGGTCATTTCGAAAACGCCAATCTCGTGCGCCGCGCCGAAACGGTTCTTCACAGCGCGCACCAAACGAAAGGCACGGCCTTTCTCGGCTTCGAAATAAAGAACCGTGTCGACAAGATGTTCGACCACTCGGGGACCGGCGAGCTGGCCGTCCTTGGTCACGTGTCCCACAAGGATCAGGATCATGTTCCGCTGCTTGGCGTGGCGGACGAGTTCCTGGGCACAGGCTCTCACCTGCGTAACGGTACCCGGCGCCGCGGGCAGGGTGTCTGTCCATAGCGTCTGTATGGAATCGATAATGACGGCGCCGGGGGTTTCATCCTTCAGGGTTTGGAGGATGTCTCTGAGGGCCGTGCCGGTGGCGAGGCGTGCTGCGGTCTGTTGAAGGCCGAGGCGTTCTGCCCGCATACGGATTTGTCCTGATGCCTCTTCGCCGGAGATGTAGAGGGTGTCGGTGCCCTGCGCTGCGAGCCCGGCCGCCAATTGCAACAGGAGCGTGGACTTCCCGACGCCGGGGTCGCCCCCGATAAGCAATGCGGCCCCGGGGACCAGCCCGCCCCCGACCGCCCGGTCGAATTCGGCGTTCTTTGTCGAGAGCCGGGGGAGGGGGGCGGCCTCGCCGATCATGCCCTCAACCGTCAGGGCACGGCCTTTTGTCCCTCCGCTCTTGGCCCCCACACTTCCCGGAGGGGCATCGCTGAGTTCGATGTCAATCGTGTTCCATGATCCGCAGGCATCGCAACGGCCTGCCCATTTGGCATAAACCGCCCCGCAGGATTGGCAGACATAAGATTCTGTCGAGCGCGCCATCATCGTCTCCTCACCGCCTCTTCATGGCGCTGTTTCGCCGCGGCGCGAAGCCCCCCCATGGCGCCGCGACCCTGTCTTTACCGCGCTCAAAAGTGAAGATCGTGGAGATCATAGTAAACAACAGAATAAATTGCCTTTTACCTGATATTTATAGGGAAATGGTGATGTCGACCGAAGGTTAATCGGCGTTTGCCGTGTCAATTTACTGGTAAGGGATGTAAATAATGTCTGTTGAGTTTGATCATGGAATGATCGGCGACGCTGAAAAGATCGTGTCACCCGAGGAAATGTATCGTCTTGGCATTGCGGCCTCGACCCCCGGCGAAGATCGCCAGACCGATCTTGTGACGGCGCATAAATGGTTCAACCTGGCGGCCATGTCCGGCAATCAGGTGGCGAAGGAATACCGTCAGCAATTGACCCTGGAAATGTCCGGCCGCCAAATTGCCGAAGCGCAGCGTAAAGCGCGCGAATGGCTCGCTTCCCGTCGTGCGGCAATGACCGCCGCCTAAGACGCGGCGGCCGGTTTATGGTCAATCCGGCCGGTCTGGTCTAAGCCCCAACCTCAACCGCCCGTTAAGGGGGGGAGGGCTGTGCGGTGAAGATCTCCCATCTATTATCGATGATTGTTTGCGCGGTAGGTCTGGTTTCGGCCTGCTCTACGCCGCCGCGCGAAACGCAACCGACCTCGCTTCCTGCGGGGGACCGACCTTCCGCCCCTGGGGTGTCCGGCGAGATCGATCCGCTGGTCCTCGAATTTCGGCGACTCGTGGCGGAAACCGATCCGTTTTCAATCGCCGCCCCTCTTCCTTATTCGCCGCGCCTGCCGGCCCTCGATGATAACGCCCTGACCCGTCGGTCAGAACGCCTGGCACGCCTTCGGGGACAGATCCGCGATCTTCCGCCGCCGCTTTTAACCAAAGAGGCGCAGTGGAAGCGCGAAGCTTTGCTCGTCGAACTCGATCGTCGGGGCGATCGCCTCCTCACAACCCCTTCTTTTTTGATATTAGGCCCAACGAGCGGCCCGGATCTGGTCGTGACTCAATTGCCGGACCTGTTGCCGTTTACCAGTGCGGCAGACTATCGGGTCTATTTTGCCTTGCTTCGCGACACGCCTCGCTTTCTGCGGGAGGCCCAGGGTCGTCTGGACGCCCGTCGCCAGGCGGTGACCGCCCAGCCCTGTCTGTCGCTCTATGGGGTCGAGGCCAGGCTTGCGACGTTCAGCGAGCTTGAGCAAATCGAAACCATCCTTATGCGTCCATTTACGCCGCCCGCACCGGCCCTCGGTGAACGGCAGGCCGCGCAATTACGGGCGGAGGCCGCCGCGATTATCGCGCAGGATGTCGGCCCCGCCCTGGCCGAATTTCGTCGCTATGTCGAAACCACGATCACGCCGACCTGTCAGCCGGGGGAGGATCTGCGGCTGGCGGGCCTCGATCTTGCCGCCTATCAGGGGCGCCTCGGTGACGCCTATGGGGCGCCCATCTCTCCGGCGGAGGCTTATGGCTGGGGACTTGCGCGGATCGGCGATCTGCGTGCCGACCTTACGGCCCGGGTCCTGCCGCTTGGCTATGGGAGCCTGCCGGCCTATCAGGCCGGTCGGGATCGTTTGGCGGCGGATGGCTTTCCGCTCGACTCGGCGATCGCCCTTCTCTCCGCCATCACGCCCGCCCTCAGCCGCGAGTTCCTTGCCCTGCCGGAGGCGCGTCTCGGTATTGGGCCGATGGCGCCGGGGGTTCCGGCGGCGGGGCGGCTCGCCGTCTACAGCCCTGCTTCGCCGGATGGGAGACGGCCGGCAGTTCTTTGGCTGGCGGCGAATAATGATCAGCCATGGGTGCGAGAGGATATTCCCGCCCTGATTTTCCATAATGCCGCTCCGGGTCAGCACTTCGCCTACACCGCGGTTCTCGCCGGGCACGGCGGCCAAAGCTTTATCGTCGACCAGCCGGCCTTTTTTGAGGGCTGGGGGCTCTATGCCACAGGGCTCGGGGCGGCCTTTGACCTCGACAACGCTGGACGCACACAGATCAGTAGCGTCAGCCATGAGTTACTGCTGGTCTCGCAAATGGTGGTGGATCTGGGTCTCCACATCGATGGATGGACCCCCGACCGCGCCCGCGACTATCTGATGGATGTCAACGGCCTTTCCCGCGAAAGGGCGATGGCGATGGTGGCCGATATTGTCGCCCGTCCCGGACGTGCGGCGGCCCCTGTGTTGGGCGCCCGGCGGCTGCGCGAGGAACGCGCGGCGGCGGCGGCGGCCTTGGGGCCGGCCTTCGATGAGGCGGCTTTTCATCAGCAGATCTTTGCGCTGGGTCCTCTACCGATGTCGGTGCTGTCTCGTGCCCTTACGGCCTGGCGTCTTGAGGGCGGCAGGCCGCCCATTCCAGAAGCGAGGCCGGACCGGCCATTTACGCCGGACGCTGAGGAAATATCCGACTCTGAACCTCGCTGGCAAACCCGTCGAGGAATTGGTCGTGGGTCTCGACTGGAAACCGGTCCATGACCTGTCCCTCATATCCATAGCCAATGGCCAGCGCCCCCGGCCCCTCAGTTCTGAGGGCCGACAATGTGCGGTCGTAATAGCCCCCCCCATGGCCAAGGCGGGCCCCGTCGGGGCGGACCGCCAAGAGGGGCGTGACGATAATTTGCGGCAAGCGTTTGGGGCTGTCCGCTGGCGGCACGGGGATACCGAAACGGCCCTCGACCAGCGGGCGGTCGATCTCCCACAAGCGAAACTCAAGCGGCGCGTCCTGCGCCGTCACCACCGGCAAGAGAATGGCGTGACCGCGTTCGGAGAGCCGTTTGGCAAGGGGGGCGGTGTCGAGTTCCTGTCCCTTGGGGGCGTAAAGAGCGATGGCCGAGGGCTGGTCCGGTGCGAAATCCTTCATGAAATGAGAGGCCGCCGCGTCGGGGGCTGAGGAGGACGCGCTTTGGGCCGCCTCGTGACGGGCCTTAAGGGCGCGTTTGCGGAAAAGCCCCTTCCAATCAATCGATACAATGGCGGTTTCAGCGTCCAGGGACCGGTCCTCCGACTCTCATGCCTCGTTTCTCATGCCTCGTTGGGGCCCCTCATCGAGGGGTGTCCCCCGGGGGGGCAGGCTCTTCCCCCAAAATCGCCGCACCGGCCGTCGGACGGTATTGTCGCCCTGGACCCGAAGGACCAGGTGGGCACCGCGTGATGGAGACCACGATCTCCGCCAGAGGCAGTTCCCGAACTTGAATGTAAGGCCCCGGGGACGTGATCCTAACGGGCCGGGCAGCTTTTCAAAGGTAGAGTGCTCGGAGGGGAGCGCAAGAGGCGAGGGGTCGCCCCTTCCGTGGAGGTGAGGGGAACAGGCCGAGATTTTAGGGGTCGGGGAGATCCAGGGTCGCCGCCAACGCCTCGATTTCGTCGGCGGCGCGATCCAGCACCGCCACCGCTTCGGTAATCGCCGCCTCGGTTTTTTCATCGCGCCGGTCGAATAATTCTTCGCACACGCGCAGCCCGGCGAGAATGAGGAGGCGTTTTTCCGCCGTGCGCCCAATCTCTTTCGCTAAGACTTCAACATGGTCGTTGAAATAGGCCGCGAGCGCTCTGACGCGCTCTTCCTCACCTGGTCCGCAGCCAAGGGTATATCCCTGGCCGTTGATTGTGATTCGAACGTCAGGCACGGTCGCTTCCCTCTTTCGGAGGCGGATCGACCGTGCCTGATTCTTCGGGAGAAATCACCGCGCTCAAGGCTGTTTCGACTTCCGCCAGCCAGTCTTCGATCCGCCGTAATTCAAGGTGTAAGCTGACCTCTTTGAGGCGCGAGGCGCTCGATTGCTTAAGAGAGCTGTCCAAACGAACGAGGGCACGGTCCAAGCGGGAGGACGCACGGCGCAGCTCGATCAATGATGACATGAGGGGAGCCTAAGGGAAGTTTTTCCGCTCTGTCCAGAACGGACGGCAGCCGGATCGGGCGAGCGTCTTGATCTTCCCCGATACTAAGGGCAGACACGCCCGCAATCTTGACGGCTTAGCCCGGGTAGGTGCGCGTGTCCCATTCCCCTTCATCGGTGTCCCATGATCGCATGGCGGCGGCCTTGTCGGTGCTTGCCGCCGACGCGGTCGAGGCGGCAAAGTCCGGTCACCCCGGCATGCCGATGGGTATGGCCGACGTGGCGACGGTGTTATTCACAAAACATATGGTCTTCGATGCCGGCGCGCCGGATTGGCCGGACCGGGACAGATTTGTCCTCTCGGCCGGTCACGGATCGATGCTGCTTTACGGGCTGCTCCATCTGCTTGGCTATGAGGACATGACCCTCGAAGAGATAAAGCAGTTCCGTCAGATCGGGGCCAAGACCGCCGGTCACCCTGAATATGGTCACGCCAAGGGCATCGAAACCACCACGGGCCCGCTTGGCCAGGGGCTTGCCAATGCCGTCGGCATGGCGATTGCCGAGGCGCATCTGGCGGCCCGCTTCGGCGCCGATCTGGTCAATCATTATACGTATGTTATTGCCGGCGATGGCTGCTTGATGGAAGGGATCTCTCAGGAAGCGTTGAGCCTTGCGGGGCATTTGCGGCTCAACAAGCTGATCGTTCTATGGGACGACAATGGGATCACGATCGATGGGAAAGTCTCGGTGGCCGATCGCACCGATCAATTGGCGCGGTTCAAGGCATCGGGCTGGGCGACCCTGTCCTGTGACGGTCATGACCCGGACGCGATCGATGCGGCCCTGACCGAGGCCAAGAGCCTCGACGCCCCCGTGTTGATTGCGTGTAAGACGACCATCGGTCGCGGGGCCCCACAAAAAGCTGGGACCGCCGGGATCCACGGCGCTCCTCTGGGGGCGGATGAGTTGGCGGGGCTGCGCAAGGCGCTCTCTTGGGAGGACGATCCTTTTGTGGTGCCGGACGATATTGTCGGGGCCTGGCGCGCGGCGGGTACGAAGGGGCGGGCGGCCCGTAGCGAATGGGAAGCGCGGCTCGAGGCGAATGGACAGAAAGAGGCGCTGACGGCGCTGTTTTCCGGCGACACGTCATCGGCCCAGGCCGCGGTTCTCGACTACGCCGCTCGGTTGACGACGGAAGACGCAAAGCCCGTGGCGACCCGTAAGGCCTCCCAAAACGTCCTTGAGGTGATCAATGAGACGACCACCCTCACCATGGGCGGCTCGGCCGACCTGACCGGGTCGAACAACACAAAGACCGGGGCGACCTCGCCTTTCACCGCCGATAGTCCGGCGGGCCGATACCTGCATTATGGCATTCGAGAGCACGCCATGGCCGCCGCCATGAACGGCATGGCGCTGCATGGCGGGGTCCTCCCCTATGGCGGCACCTTTCTGGTCTTTTCCGATTATATGCGCGGGGCCATGCGGCTGTCGGCCTTGATGGGGATCCAGGTCATTTATGTCCTGACTCACGATTCCATTGGCCTTGGGGAAGACGGCCCGACCCACCAGCCCGTCGAGCATCTGGCGAGTCTCCGGGCGATGCCGAATATGACGGTCCTGCGGCCCGCCGATGCGGTGGAAACCGCCGAGGCGTGGGCCGTGGCGCTTGGTCACCGAACGGGGCCCACGGCGCTTGCGCTGACCCGGCAGAATTTGCCGCTCCTGCGTGGGGAGGCGGGGGGCGAGAACCGCACGGCCAGGGGTGGATATGTGCTGGCCGAGGCGGCGGGCGCCGCAGCGACGATCATCGCCACCGGTTCCGAAGTTGAGATCGCCGTCGACGCCGCCAAGCAGCTTGAGGCGGAGGGGCACGCCATTCGCATAGTCTCCATGCCGTCCGTTGACCTTTTTGCATCGCAAGATGAAACTTATCAGCAGCAGGTCCTCGGGACGGCGCCCCGCGTCGCGGTGGAGGCGGGCGTTGCCCAGGGCTGGGATCGCTGGCTCTTCGCCTTTGGTGGCCGGGGGGCGTTTGTGGGGATGGATAGCTTTGGGGCCAGTGGCCCCTATAAGGACTTGTATCAACATTTCGGCCTGACGGCCGAACGGGTGGCGGAAACGGTCCGCGCCCTTGTGAAGAGGGAAGACGCATGACGGTAAAAGTCGGTATCAATGGTTTCGGTAGGATCGGACGCTTGGCGCTCCGGTCGATGTTGGAGCACGGACGCACAGATATCGAAGTCGTGGCGATCAACGATCTCGGTCCTGTCGAGACGAACGCGCACCTCCTTCAATATGACAGTGTTCATGGGCGGTTGCCGATGACGGTGTCCACCGGCGACGGCAAACTCACCGTCGACGGGAAGTCCATCGCGGTATTCGCCGAGCGTGATCCCAAGGCGTTGCCTTGGGGGGATCACGGGGTCGACGTGGTGATGGAATGCACGGGCATTTTCACCGATCGCGACAAAGCGGCGCAGCATTTGGCGGCCGGGGCGAAACGGGTCCTGATCTCTGCGCCGGGCAAGGATGCCGACAAGACCATCGTGTACGGCGTTAACCACGATGTCCTGACCGCCGACGACCATGTCGTCTCCAACGCGTCCTGCACCACCAATTGTCTGTCGCCGGTTGCCAAGGTGCTTAATGATGCGATCGGGATCGAAAAGGGGATGATGACCACCATCCACTCCTACACCGGCGATCAGCCGACGCTCGATACGATGCACAAGGATCTTTATCGGGCCCGGGCGGCGGCGATGTCGATGATCCCCACCTCGACCGGCGCGGCCAAGGCGGTGGGGCTCGTGCTGCCGGAACTGAACGGCAAGCTCGATGGCTTTGCGATGCGGGTGCCGACGCCCAATGTGTCTGTGGTCGACCTTAAATTCATCGCCGCGCGCGACACCTCGGTGGAGGAAATCAACGCCGCCATTCGTGAGGCGGCTGACGGGCCGATGAAGGGCATTCTTGGATATACCTTGGTCAAGAATGTCTCCACCGACTTCAACCATGACAGTCATTCGTCGATCTTCCACATGGATCAGACCAAGGTCATGGACGGCTCATTGGTCTCGGTGCTGAGCTGGTACGACAATGAGTGGGGCTTCTCCACCCGCATGGCCGACACCGCTCTCGCCATGGCGAAATTCATCTAAACTGACTACGGGGGCTGCGGCCCCCGTTTCTATGTCTCAAGCTTGCGGATTAGTGGCGGTAAGGAGGGCGCATGGCGGCGTTCAAGACCTTGGATGATCTCGATGTCGGCGGAAAACGCGTTCTGGTGCGCGTCGATTTCAATGTCCCTATGGATGGAGATCGGGTCAGCGATACGACACGGCTGGAGCGGGCCGTGCCGACCGTCCGGGAGCTTGTTGATCGCAAGGCGCGGGTGATCCTGCTGTCGCATTTTGGACGGCCGAAGGGCGCGCGGGTGCCTGAGATGAGCCTGCGTCCCGTCGCCGACGCTTTCGCCGGGGTGCTGGGGCGTCCGGTGAGCTTTGTGGAGGAGAGCCGCGGAGAAATTGCCGAACGGGCGGTGGCGGGGCTCGCCGATGGCGATGTCCTCTTGCTTGAAAATACGCGATTTGAAGCGGGCGAAGAAAAGAACGCGGCCGATTACGCTGACGATCTGGCCAAGCTCGGCGATTTTTACGTGAATGATGCCTTTTCTGCGGCGCACCGCGCTCACGCGTCGACTGAGGGCATCGCCCAACGCCTGCCCAGCGCGGCGGGGCGGTCCATGCAGCGCGAACTCGACTATCTCGCTTTGGCCCTTGCCGCGCCCAAACGCCCTGTCATGGCTGTGGTCGGCGGGGCAAAAGTCTCGACCAAACTCGATGTCCTCGAAAACTTGATCGAGAAAGCCGACAAGCTGGTGGTCGGCGGCGGGATGGCGAACACCTTTCTGCTCGCCAAGGGGATGGACATTGGCAAATCCTTGGCCGAGCCGGATCTTGCGGCGACGGCCCGGTCGATCGCCGACAAGGCGGCGGCGCAGGGATGTGCCCTCCTGCTGCCAAAGGATGTGGTGGTGGCGAAGGAATTCGCCCCCAATCCCGACACTCGGGTCTGCGCACCGGACGATGTGGCGGCGGATGAAATGATCCTCGATGTCGGGCCGGAGAGTGTGGATCAGTACGCCGCCGAGCTCGAAGGCTGCGCCACGCTCCTCTGGAATGGGCCCTTGGGGGCGTTCGAAACACCGCCTTTCCACACGGCGACGGTGGAGCTCGCGAAATTCGGTGCCAAGCTGAGCGTTGCGGGCGCCTTGACGTCGATTGCCGGCGGCGGGGACACTGTGGCGGCCCTCAATGTGGCGCAGGCGGCTGAAGATTTTACCTATGTGTCGACGGCGGGCGGCGCGTTCCTTGAATTTATCGAAGGTAAGACATTGCCGGGCGTTGCCGCTCTCGAAACGAGCGCGGCATCATCGGCATGACCGATTGAGGGGATTTATTGCTATGACTGACACCGAAATGAAAACCCAGGCCGCTGAAAAGGATGGTTTCATCGCCGCCCTCGACCAATCCGGCGGTTCGACACCCAAGGCGCTGAAGCTCTACGGGATCGATGAGGGGGCCTACGCCAATGATGAGGAGATGTTCGGCCTCATCCATGAGATGCGGGCCCGGATTATCAAATCTCCCGCCTTCAATGGCGACAAGGTGATGGGGGCCATCCTGTTCGAGCGCACGATGGATGGCGAGATCGATGGGACGCCAACAGCGGAATATCTGTGGAAGAGCCGCGGTGTCGTTCCGTTCCTCAAGGTCGATAAAGGATTGGCCGAGCCGGAAAATGGCGTGAAGCTGATGAAGCCGATGCCTGACCTCGACGCCCTGCTGGAGCGGGCTGTGGCGAAGGGGATTTTCGGCACCAAAATGCGGTCTGTGATCGATGCGGCGGACGAGACCGGGATCGAAGCGATCGTTGCTCAGCAATTTGAGGTGGCGAAACAAATCCTCGGCCATGGTCTGATGCCGATCATCGAGCCTGAAGTGACGATCACCATCGCCGATAAAGCGGCGGCTGAAGACCTCCTTCTCAAAGCGATCACCAAGCATCTCGACACGTTGGAAAAGGGTCAGCAGGTGATGCTGAAACTCTCCCTGCCCAGCAAGGCCAATCACTATAAGTCGCTTGTCGATCATCCTTTGGTCCTACGGGTCGTCGCCCTTTCCGGCGGCTATTCTCGCGAAGAAGCGAATGCGAAACTGGCGGAGAACACAGGCGTGATCGCGAGCTTCTCCCGGGCGCTGACCGAGGGGCTCTCGGCCCAGCAGGACGATGCGGCGTTCGACGCGACCCTGGCGAAGACGATCGACAGCATCTACGAGGCGTCGAAAGCTGGATAAGTCAGTCAGATGAGGCGCTCCTTATTGGCGCCTCATTCTTTCCCTTGGGTCGGCGAAACCGCTTCGATAGAAAGGCGTTATGGCCGATCGCGCGCTTTACCTCATTACGCCGAATTTCAGTGACAGCGCGGCGTTTTGTTCCGAGCTGGATGCCGCCCTGAGGGCCGCCGCGAAGGACGATATTCCCGTTGCCTGCGTGCAATTGCGGCTCAAAGAGAAGTCCGATGAGGTCATCCTCGCGGCCGCCACCGCGGTGCGCGAGGTCACGGCGGCCCATGGGGTGGCGTTTCTCGTCAATGACCGCGCCGATCTGGCCGCGCGCCTTAGCGCGGATGGGGTGCATCTTGGCCAGCAGGACGGCGATATCGGTGAGGCTCGGCGCCTTTTAGGGGAGGAAGCTGACATCGGTGTCACTTGCCATGCGAGCCGACACCTGGCGATGATCGCCGCGGAGGAGGGCGCCGATTATGTGGCATTCGGGGCGTTCTATCCCAGCGAAACGAAGGATAGCCAATATCGGGCTGAGCTCTCATTGGTTGAGGATTGGACGTTGATGACCACCATGCCCTGTGTGGCGATCGGCGGTCTTACGGCTGAAAATAGTGCACCGGTTCTGGCGGCGGGGGCCGATTACCTCGCTGTTTGTGGCGCAGTTTTTGCGCATCCCGAAGGCGCGGCGGCGGGCATACGGAAATTTGCGCCGCTTTTCGGTCACGCGTAAGGCGGCTAAAAGAATATAGGGTGGAGATGCCGTTGCGTCGTCCGTTGTCTAGCATTGTAGTGGCATTCAGCCTACTGACCGGCGGCGGGGCCGTGCCGACGGCGCTTGCCGCTGTGCAGGCCGAGGAGGACCTCCTGGCGCAGGCGGTCTCGGCTTTTCGTCAGGAGCAATATGCGGCCGCTTACGCCGCTGCCTCCCCGCTCGCTGAGCGGGGTATTCCTGAGATCGACTATATTCTGGGCGCTCTTTATACTAACGGCCAAGGGGTCGCGCAGGATCTGCAAAAAGGCATCGGCCTTTATGTGCGGGCGGCGTCGAATGGTCAGGTCAATGCCCAATACGCTCTCGGCGATCTCGCCTTCGACGGCCAGGGGGTTGAGAAAGACCTGACCCGTGCCGCCGAATGGTTCAATCTTGCCGCGTCGGCGGGGCATACGCTCGCCAAGACCCGACTGGGGATCATGTATGCCGAGGGGCTCTCGGTGCCGCAGGATCCGCAGCGTGCCGCACAATTGCTTGAGGCCGCAGCGGAGGAGGGGAACCCTACGGCGCAGTTCCGCTTGGGGCGTCTTTACCTTGAGGGTGAAGGGCTGCCCACGAACTACCGACTGGCGGCGAAATGGTTCAGGGCGGCGGCGGATCAGGGCGACGCCGAAAGCATGTATAATTATGCCCTCCTATTGGAGTCGGGGCGCGTTGGCGGGGCTGATCTGTCCGAGGCGGTGGTTTGGATGCGCCGCGCCGCCGAGGCGGGGGTCCTGCCGGCCAAGGTCTCCATGGGGCTTCTCGCCTTTAACGGTCGCGGCATGGAGCGCTCCGACCAAGAGGCGCTGAAATGGTTTCGTGAGTCCGCCAATGAGGGGAGTCCTGAGGGGATGTTTCTCTACGCGGTGGGGCTGACCGAAGGGCTGGCGGGTGACCCTCAGCTCGATGAGGCGCTCCGCTGGGCCACCCGCGCCGTCGAGGCATCGACCGATGAGCCGCGGCAGGCCCAGATCGAGCGGGTGGCTTTACGGGATACGCTGCGCAAGGTCATCGCGGAGACCGAAGCCGTCGAGGAGCGCCGCCGCCAGGCGGTAATGGCGAACCGATCGGTCGTCGTGCCCTGGCGTCCCGGTGTGACGCCGCCGGCCCGTCCCCAACGACAAGTGCCCAAGCCGCCGGTTCTTGCCTCAAACGACCGGGGAGGGACGCCAAGCCCGGTGCCCTATCGCCCCGGCCAGCGCCCTGTCTCTACGCCGACCCCCGACCCGACGCCCCCCGCCGAAGAACCCAAGCGCGGCCTCCGATTTTGAGCGATGGGGCAGAGCGGCGGCAACGCTTGCCGTCGAGGGGGCCTGCGGGCTAAGCGCGTCATCCAAGCGAACGAGATCGACGCCGTTCGGGCGCTTGGGGGACGATGATGAGCAGGGGGCTGGCCGGTGGGCGGGGTTCCCTTCCTTTGCAATGAGACGCGACCGATATCATGGCAGATGACAAGGCCCCTGACGGCCCGGATTACCGATCGACACTTTTCCTGCCGGAAACGGACTTTCCCATGCGGGCGGGCTTGCCGAAGCGTGAGCCGAAAACCATCGAGGATTGGGCGGTAAAGGATCTCTACCGGCAGATCCGTCAGGAGTCGGCTGGCCGTCCACCCTTTGTCCTGCATGACGGTCCCCCTTATGCGAATGGCCATATCCATATGGGAACGGCCTTCAACAAGGTGCTGAAGGACTTTGTCGTTCGATCCCGCCAGATGTTGGGCTATGACGCTAATTATGTTCCGGGATGGGACTGTCATGGCCTTCCGATCGAATGGAAGGTCGAAGAAGATTTCGCCGCCAAGGGCCGAAAAAAGAAAGACGTTCCGCCAACAGAGTTTCGTAAGGCCTGTCGCGCTTTTGCCGAGCGATGGCTAAGCGTTCAGCGGGCTGAGTTCCGGCGCCTCGGGATTGAGGGTGATTGGGACGATCCTTATCTCACCATGAATTACGCGACCGAGGCGGGAACGATTTCGCAGTTCCTCGACTTCGTGGAGCGGGGGCTCGTCTATCGGGGCTCAAAACCGGTGATGTGGTCTCCTGTTGAGCAGACGGCGCTTGCCGAGGCCGAGATCGAATATCACGATCATCAATCTACGATGATTTGGGTGCGGTTTTCGTTCAAGCCCGGTCAGGCGCCCGAAGGGCTTGAGGACGCATCGGTTCTGATCTGGACAACCACCCCCTGGACGATCCCGGCGAACCGCGCGGTCTGCTATGGTCCATCGCTGTCCTATGGCGCCTATCGCGTCGATAAGGTTCGCGACGATCTCGACTTTACCCCGTGGACCAAGGCGGGCGAGGTTTATTGCCTTGCGGACAATCTGTCCGAGACGGTGCGCGATGCCGGGTTTATCGAGCAATGGACACGGATCGCAGATATTCCCTCTAAGAGCCTTGAGGGACGGTTTTTGCGCCACCCCCTCGACGGTTATGCGGGCGGCTATTCGTTCGACGTGCCGCTCCTGTCGGGGGATCATGTGACCGATGAGGCAGGCACGGGGTTTGTCCACACGGCGCCGGGACATGGCCAAGAGGATTATTTCGCCTGGCTCGGCCACGGTTATTCCCTTGACGATATTCCCTACACGGTTGGTCCCGACGGTGCCTACACGAATGAGGCGCCGGGTTTTGAGGGCGAAAAAGTCCTGGTGACCGAGGGAAAGAAAAAGGGGAAGGATGGCGGCGCCAATGCCAAGGTCATTTCGGCGCTCATGGAGCATGGAAAGCTGTTTGGCCGTGCGCGCCTCCAGCACTCCTATCCCCATAGCTGGCGGTCCAAAGCGCCGGTGATTTATCGGAATACCCCGCAATGGTTCATCAGGATGGGGGGCGAAGGCGAGGGGGGACTCCGTGACCTCGCCTTGAAGGCGATCGAGGAGACGGCCTTCTACCCCGAAGCGGGTCGGCGCCGGATCGGCGCGATGGTTCGTGGGCGTCCCGATTGGCTGATTTCCCGCCAGCGCAACTGGGGCAATCCTCTTACACTTTATGTTCACAAGGAGACTGGGGAACCGCTGGTCGATAAGGCCGTGAACGAACGGATCCTTTCCGCTATCCGTGAGCGCGGGGCCGATGCGTGGTTCGATACCCCGGACGAGACCTTTTTGGGGACAGACTATCGTCCTGAGGATTTTGAGAAGGTCACGGATATTCTCGATGTCTGGTTCGATTCAGGGTCGACCCATGCAACAGTGCTCGAGGCGCGGGAAGACCTCCGCTGGCCGGCGGATCTCTATCTCGAAGGCTCAGATCAACATCGGGGGTGGTTTCAATCCAGCCTGTTGATCGGGTGCGGGTTGAGGGAGCGCGCGCCCTTCGACGGCATTCTTACCCATGGCTTTGTCCTCGATGCCAAGGGCTATAAGATGTCAAAGTCGCTTGGGAATACGGTGGCGCCTGAAGATATCGTCAAGAAGTATGGGGCCGATATTCTCCGTATCTGGGTGGCCAGTTCCGACTACAGCGAGGATGTGCGAATTGGTGACGAGATTATCGGGTCCGCCGTCGATGCCTATCGGAAGCTACGTAACACCCTCCGCTACGCTCTTGCGGCCCTTAAGGGTTTCGAAGCCGCTGAGAAAACACCTTATGCTGACTTAGATGAGCTGGAGCGTTATATTCTGGCGCGGGTCAGCGAAGTTCATGCCGAGGTCGTCGCGGGCTATTCGGCGTTCGACTTCAATGCCGCATGGCGGGCTGTGACCGAATTCGCCAGTATGGACCTCTCGGCTTTCTATTTCGATATCCGCAAAGATTGTCTTTACTGCGACGACCCAAGCCTTGTGAAACGGCGCGGTGTTCGGACCGTCATGTCGATCGTGCTCGACTATCTTCTCAAATGGATGGCGCCGATCATGCCCTTCACCACGGAGGAGGCTTTCCACAGCCGGTATCCTGCGGTTGATGGATCGATCCATTTGGGCATGTTCACCGAGCCTGACGCGCAATGGGCGGACATGCCGCTACTCGACCGGTGGGCGAAGATCAGGAGAGTCCGCCGGGTTATTACGGGGAGTATCGAAGCGGCGCGACGCGATGATCGGCTTGGGGCGTCGCTTGAGGCAAAACCGCTCGTCTTCATTGAGGATCCCGATCTCCGGGGGGCCGTGGCGGATGTCGATTGGGCGGAAGTCGCAATTACCTCGAGCGCTGAATTGGCCGAGGGGGCGGCGCCGGACGCAGCTTACCGTCTCCCTGAAATTCCTGGCGTCGCGGTCGTCGTGGACCTGGCGTCCGGGAAGAAATGCGCACGCTGCTGGCGTGTCCTCGACGAGGTTGCCGATGAAACCGGCCTGTGTCGCCGCTGCGCCGCCGTGGTCTCGGCATGACGGCGATCAAGGAATGGCTCACGGCGGCGCGGGGGAATCCGGTTTTCGCCCTGACCTGCGGGGTGGCCGCGGTGACGATCCTGCTCGATCAGATGACCAAAATGGCCATCCTGCACCTCATCGATTTGCCGGGGCGGCGCTTTGGGCATCTCGATCTGACGCCCTTTTTCGATCTGACCTATGTGGAGAACCGAGGGGTGAGTTTCGGGTTTTTCGCAGGGGGGATGACGTCTCGCATTTTACTGACCGTCCTGGCCCTCGGCGTGGCCGCGGGGTTTGTTCATTGGGCGGGGCGCCTTGACCGGCGGATCGCCGCCCTCGGCGCGGGGCTGATTGTCGGCGGGGCCGTCGGAAATGCGATCGATCGAACCTTCTACGGCTATGTGGTCGATTTTCTCGATTTCTCGGCTATTGGATTTCCGTGGAAATTCAATATCGCCGATACGTCGATCAATTTGGGTGTGGCGGCGCTTGCCTATGATGCCTTCTTCATTGTCCCGAACCGGGACAGGACGGCTGCTCCAAACCCTACCGAACGGAAAGTTCAAACAGGGTTTCCTGGGGAGGATCATCTCCCTAAACAGCCTGATGATGACCATGCGCAGACTGCTGAGGATCGCTAATATGGTACGCTTGTCTCACCTCGTCCTCTTATCGGGGGCCGCCCTCGCCCTTGCCGCCTGCGGCAGCAATCGGGGGGTGTTGGGGGGAGGGAAATCCTCTCCGGACGAGTTTGCGATCGTCACCAAGGCCCCGTTGACGGTGCCGCCTGATTTCGCCCTGCGCCCCCCGAAACCGGGCGAAACCCGGCCTGAGGCCCTCTCCACCTCCGAACGGACACGGCAATTGTTGATCGGCGATGTAAATGCGGCCCCGCCATCGAATGGTGAACTGGCGCTTTTGGAGAGTGCTGGCGCGGTCGAGGCGGACTCCAATATCCGGGAGATTTTGGACGCCGAGAATGGCGGGCGGGCTGAGAAGAATGCCAGCCTGGCCAATCAGCTTATTTTTTGGGACTTTGCCGGGGGCGAGATCGACGATACCGATGCGCCGTTGCGGGTCGAGGATGCCGAGGCCTGGAAGCAGGAGCGGGCAGAAGCGATTGAGTCCGTGACCGGCGGCGACCCCGTCGTCATTTCGCGGGACCGCCGGATCCTCAACCTGCCCGGCGTTCGCTGAAGGACGGGGGGGCGCTTGCCAGCCTGCCTCCCTCACCTTAGATAGTTTTCAACAGAGCTTTCGGGGCGGGGTGAAAGTCCCCACCGGCGGTATTGGCCCTTGGCCTGAGCCCGCGAGCGGCTTCCTTCTTTAGGGGGCGGCATGATCTGGTGAGAGTCCAGAGCCGACGGTGATAGTCCGGATGAGAGAAAGCGTGATTGGTCTCGCTCATTGACGAGCGGGCGGGGGCGTGCCCGTGGCGGTACGCTGACCCTATTGCCATCCCTTTGTCCCGGGGGATCTCTGTCGGCTTGATGGTACGGGACCTTGATGACGCTCACGGACGATATATGCATGGACCGGGCTGCCGCCCTCGGTGAATTGGGGGCCGGCTTTACGGCGCCCAATCCGATGGTCGGGTGTGTTCTCGTCAAAGGCGGTCAGATCGTGGGCGAGGGATACCATCCGCGCCCCGGCGCAGATCATGCCGAAATTGCCGCGCTCAAGGCGGCCGGCGCCGAGGCCCGCGGGGCGGTCGCCTATGTCACGTTAGAGCCCTGCAACCATTATGGCGCGACCCCCCCCTGCACCAAAGCCCTTATCGAGGCGGGGGTGGCCGAGGTCGTCTACGCCGTTGCTGACCCAAACCCCCTCGCGTCCGGCGGGCGGGAAACGCTGCAAGCCGCCGGCATAGCTGTCCGCGCCCATCCCACCTTGGCGGCAAGCCGCCTGACCGATGCCTGGCGCTTTAGCCTGACCGCCGATCGCCCTTGGGTGGCGGCGAAATTCGCCGCGACCCTTGACGGGCGGGTGGCGACCAGGGGCGGGGACAGTCAATGGATCACCGGGCCCGCCGCGCGGGCACGAAGTCATGATCTGCGCCAGAGAAGCGGGGCCATTGTCGTTGGAGTGGGAACCGTATTGGCGGATAATCCAGCCCTGAACCCCCGACCTGAGGGACGAGCGGCTGCCGAGACACTCAAGGTTATTTTCGACAGTCAGGCTCGAACCCCTCCCCATGCGGCATGTCTCAGCTCTCCCGGTCCGGTTTTATTGATCACGGCGGAGGACGCGCCGGGGGCGGCAAAGTCTGCACTAAAGGAAAGCGGCGCACATATCATCAGTGTGCAGAGGGAAAATGAGGGTCTGTGTCTCCGAAGTGCCCTTCATTGCTTGCGCGCTGATTTTGGCTGCTTGTCGATCATGGTTGAGGGCGGGGGGCGCCTCCTAGGCAGCTTTGCAGATGCGGGTCTGATTGACGAAGTGTGGGCTTTTCTTGCGCCAAAAATTCTCGGGGGTGGGCAATGCGCTGTCGATGGCCACGGGCCTTCCAGGATCGGCGAGGCGATGGCGCTGACCGATGTCAGTATCGAGATGGCCGGACCCGATTTTCTGATTCGTGGCCGAGTGCCGAGAGGGAGCGAAAGCTGATGTTCACGGGACTGATCGAAGAAATGGGGACGCTGCTCGACAGATCGATGACGGAGGGCGGCGCCACCTTGACCATTGAGGCGGCAAAAGTCCTTGAGGGCGTTGCCTTTGGTGACTCCATTGCCGTCGAAGGGGTGTGTCTGTCCGTTACGTCCTTTACGCCAAGTCAATTTACGGTTGGGCTTGCACCGGAAACCCTCTCGCGCACGACGCTGGGCGCGCTGTCGTTCGGGGCGCCGCTCAATCTTGAACGATCGCTCACGCCTGTTTCGCGCATGGGGGGACACTACGTCCAAGGACATGTGGATGGGACGGGGCGCATCCACACGGTCAAGGCCGACGGCGACGCGCTTCTCATCCGTATCGACTGCGGCCCCGAGCTTCTCAAATATATCGTACCGAAAGGATATATTGCCGTCGATGGCACCAGTCTGACGGTGATCGATGTCGATGATGCCGGCTTCACCCTGACCCTGATCGCGCATACCCAGCCCCTCGTTACCTTGGGCAAAAAGCGTGAAGGCGATCCGGTAAATCTCGAGACGGATATTCTTGGAAAATATGCCGAAAAATTCCTGCAAGGAGGAAAATAACCATGAGCTTTGTCTCCGTTGAAGAAGCTGCCAAGGCCGTTGCGGCCGGTCGTTTCGTCATCATCTGCGACGATGAAGGACGGGAAAACGAAGGGGATCTGATGATCGCGGCCGAATTTGCCGACGCCGATGCGGTGAATTTCTGTACGATTCACGGCCGGGGTCTCATCTGTTGTGCCGTCGAGCCGGCGATAGCCGATCGTCTAGGTCTTCAATTAATGGTGCCGCAAAAGGACAATCGCTCTGGCTTTGGCACTGCTTTCACCGTGTCGGTGGAGGCGAGAGAAGGGGTGACGACCGGCATTTCCGCTGCCGACCGTGCACGGACGATTGAGGTTTTGTGCGACCCTAAATCTACGCCTGAGGATCTCGTCAGTCCCGGTCATATGTTCCCCCTGCGCGCCCATCCTGAAGGTACGCTAGGCCGGGGCGGTCAAACAGAGGCGAGCGTCGATCTGGCGCGTATCGCCGGGTGCCGCCCCGCCGGCGTGATCTGCGAGGTCATGAACGAGGACGGTACCATGGCGCGCCGCGACGATTTGATGAAGGTGGCCGCGAAGCACGATATTCCCATGGTGACGGTCGAAGCGATCAAGGCGTATCGCAAGGCAAAGAAAGTGGAGGCAGCGTGATGGTGAAGCGTATTCATCCCCTCGCAACGGGCACGGATCGACGCGTCGCGATCGTCGATACGGCCTGGAACGATTTCATTGTCCGTAATTTGACGGAAGGCGCCATTGAGACCTTGAAGCGTCAAGGGGTGGCCGATGATCATATCCTGCACGTCACCGTCCCTGGGGCTTTTGAACTTCCCATCGCCGTACGGCAATTAGCCGAGACCGGCGCCGTCGACGCCATTGTCGCTTTGGGCTGTGTGATTAGAGGCGCGACGCCGCATTTTGAGTTTGTCGCCGGCGAAGCCGCAAAGGGAGTGGCGTCCGTGATGGCCGATACGGGGGTGCCCGTCGCGTTCGGTGTCCTGACGACCGATACGATTGACCAGGCCATCGAACGGGCAGGAACGAAACTTGGCAATAAAGGGGCAGAGGCGGCCAGCGTTGCCATTGAGATGATCGGCACCCTTGCCGCACTGAAAGGAATGCGCCGTGACGAAAGCTAACCGACCAAGCCGCGCCGATGCTGAAGAAGCTGTGCGCACCATTCTTTCCTATATCGGAGAGGACCCGCAGCGAGAGGGATTGATCGACACGCCCAAGCGTTTCATCGGCGCCTATGACGATTGGTTCAAAGGCTACAGTGAGGATCCCGAGGAGTTTCTGTCCCGTACGTTCGAGGAAGTCGAAGGCTATGACGACATTGTCCTTTTACGAAATATTCGGGTGGAGAGCCATTGCGAGCACCATGTCGCACCGATCATCGGCACTGCCCATGTTGGATATCTGCCTAGTGACCGGGTTGTTGGCCTGTCAAAGATTGCGCGCGTGGTCGATGCCTATAGCAAGCGTCTTCAAAGCCAGGAGACGTTGACGAATCAGATTGCCGGCGCTCTTGATCGTGTCCTCCAGCCGAGGGGCGTTGCGGTGATTATTGATGCCGAACATCAATGCATCAGTACCCGCGGAATTCACAAGGATGACATTTCCTGCGTGACGCGGAGCTTTACCGGCGACTTTAAGGCCGACCCACGGATGGAGGATCGCTTCTATCGCCTAATTGGCGGCTGATCCATTGGGCAGGAGTGCAGCGGCGAGGGAGGCGGGGAGGCGACAGGGTCGCCCCGTCCCGTCGGTGGCGGCGACCACGACGTCAGCGCGAACCAGCAGGGTATCCCCGCGATAGGCCCGCTGGTCAAAGATCAAGCGAGCCCCTTTCGCGTGGACGAGATCGGTTTTTATCCTGATTATATCATCGAGATGACCAGGGCGCTTAAAGTCAACCTGTATCGACGCCACGACGAACAGGATCGGCGAAGCGGGGTCGCTGGCCAAATTGGAAATATCACCGTGAACGCGGCGCAAAGCCTCAGTGCGCCCGCGCTCGAAATACTTCAGGTAATTCGCGTGATAGACGATGCCGCCGGCATCGGTGTCCTCATAATAAATGCGAATACTGAGCGAATTGTTGCCGGTATCGGTCATATCAGGACGGGGTCCGTCTCCTTGGCGCTGGGTGGGGGGAGCCCAAGATGGCGATAGGCTCGGTCGGTCACCTTTCGGCCGCGGGGTGTTCGTTGTATCAGCCCTTGCTGGAGAAGGAAGGGCTCGATCACATCCTCAACGGCGTCTCGCGCTTCGGCAAGGCTGGCGGCAAGGGTGTCGACCCCGACCGGCCCGCCGCCGAAATGCGTCACGATGATTTCCAGATAGCGTCGGTCAAGCATTTCAAGGCCAAGCTGATCGACATCGAGACGACGAAGCGCCTTAGTTGCCACCTCCTCAGTGATGGGAAGCGTCCCTTCCACCGTGGCAACATCCCGTACACGGCGTAAAAGACGGCCTGCGACGCGCGGGGTGCCGCGTGATCGTCGCGCGATCTCGCCCGCGCCCTCTGTCGTTAGGGGGGTGGAGAGCCGATCGGCTCCCCTTAAAATAATGCCCTTCAATTCTTCTTCCGTGTAGAATTGAAGACGTAAAGGAATACCGAAACGATCGAGAAGCGGCTTTGCCAACAGGCCGGAACGGGTGGTGGCGCCAATCAGGGTGAAGGGCGGCAGATCGATCGTGACCGATCGTGCAGAGGGGCCTTCACCGATCAAAATGTCGAGCCGGAAATCTTCCATCGCCGGGTACAGAATTTCCTCAACCGTCGGGGTCAATCGATGAATCTCGTCGATAAAGAGGACATCATGAGGGTCAAGACCGGTCAGGATCGCCGCCAAATCGCCGGCCTTTGAAATGACCGGCCCCGATGTCGATCGAAAACCGACCCCCAATTCCTCGGCAACGATGCGGGCAAGGGTTGTCTTTCCAAGGCCAGGCGGCCCGTGGAGAAGGACGTGATCCATCGCCTCCCCCCGCTGACGCGCAGCATTGACGAAGATCGACAGGTTGGCCTTGACCTGTGCTTGCCCTTGAAAATCGGCGAGCCGCGTCGGGCGCAGGGCGCGGTCCTGGTCGTCCTCTTGCGGCTGTGGGTCGGTTAAGCGGGCTTCCGTCATGAGGCGGCAAGGGTTTTCAGCCCGGCGGTGATGAGATCCTCGGTGCGGGACGTTTCGAGATCAGGAAGGGTCGAGATGGTTCGCCGCGCGGCGCCGTGGTCGAAACCGAGGGCGACAAGAGCGGCCACGGCATCCTCTGCCGGACTGTCGACGGCGGCCGCGCTCGTCGCCCTTGGTGAGGCGACGGCGGGAAAGGCGCCGACAATGCCGCCGCATTTCCCTTTTAGTTCCGTGACGATCCGTAGGGCGAGTTTGGGGCCCACCCCTTGGGCTCTCGCCACCATGGCTTTGTCCCCGGCCTCCACCGCATCGAATAGATCAGCAGGGGTCAGCGCGGAGAGGATCGCCAGGGCGGCCTTGGCGCCGACGCCCTGAACCGTTTGCAGCAAGCGGAAGGTGAGGCGCTCCTCAATCGTTTGGAAGGCCACCAGTCGGATATAGGTCTCGGCCACAAGCGTTTCGGTGATCAAGCGCACTTCCTGTCCCTGGGCGAGGGAGGAGAGAAGCCGAGGGGTCGCTGCCACCTCATAGCCGACACCGTTGACATCGATGATGGCGTTCTCGCCGCTCAAGACGCTGACCGTACCGTGAAGAGCGGCGATCATACGGCAACCCGCTGGCCACAGCCCTGGAAGCTGCCCCGGTGGCTTGCATGGCATATCGCGATCGCCAGGGCGTCGGCCTCATCGTTCGCCGGGGTGCCCGCCTTTGGCAACAGACGGGCGACCATGGCGGCCACCTGCCGCTTGTCAGCATGCCCGACCCCGACCACGGCCTTTTTTATGGTGTTCGGCGCATATTCCGCCACCGGACAACCAAGGGCCGCTGGACCTGCAAGGCAGATGCCCCGGGCCTGGCCGAGCTTGAGGGCGGATCGTGGATCGGCGTTCACAAAGGTCTCTTCGACCGCGGCTTCATCCGGCCGGTGGCTATCCAGAACGGCGGCCAATTCACAACTTAATCGGTACAGGCGTTGCGCCAAATCCGTCTTTGTCGCGGGCCGAATGAACCCGCTCGCGACGAAGCGCAGGCGGGTTCCCTCCGTCTCGATCACGCCCCAGCCGGTGGCGCGGAGACCGGGATCGATCCCGATGATTCTGACGCATCGCTCCATGATCGATCTTTAGGATGAGCCGGACAGGGTGAACAAGACCCGAACGGTGGCTTAAGATTGGGCGTGGATATTGCGGGCCAAGGCGCCGTCCGTGGCAATCTGCGCCTTAAGGGCGTCGATCCCGTCAAATTTCTGCTCTGGCCGCAAGAAAGCGAGGAACTGGGTGTCCAAGGCGCGCCCATAGAGATCGGCCGCGACATCAAAGAGGTGAACCTCCAGCCATTCGGCCGTCCCATCCACGGTGGGCCGGACGCCGATATTGGCAACCCCGGGCACTCGCTCCCCGTCGATCAGCGTGCTGGTCGCATAGACGCCGAATTTGGGACGGACATAGGGTCCAAGGGATATATTCGCGGTGGGAAAATCAAGGGTCCTTGCCAATTGTCGCCCTTGCTCCACCGTTCCCAAGATCGACCAGGGACGCCCCAGCCATCGCGCCGCCTTTTGCGGATCCCCCGCCTGGAGGGCGGCTCTAATCCCGGAGGAGGAGTATTTCTCCGTTCCCGGCGCCAGGACGGGAGAAATCGCCTCAGCCTGCATGCCGCTTGCCGCCGCATGCCGCGCCAAAGCGGTACAATCCCCCGACCGACCGGCCCCAAAGCGGAAATCCGTCCCTGTGATGATCGTATGAAGGCCAAGGCGCTCTGCGAGAGTGTGGCGAACGAAGGTCTCGGGCGTTTGGGTCCGCAGATAGTCGTTAAAGGGGAGAACGAAGACGTAATCGACCCCCAGCGATCCCAGGATCTCGGCCTTGGTCTCTAATTTGGTGAGGAGAAAGGGCGGTCCCTCGGGCGAGAATACCCGCCGCGGGTGGGGATCAAATACCGTTACGGCGAGAGGGCGACTTGCCGCCTCGGCCCGCTCTTTCGCCCTCCCGATGAGGGCTTGGTGCCCGCGATGAACGCCGTCGAGATTCCCGATGACCGAGACGGCCCCGCGATAGGGAGCGGCCACATCGCATTCGAGGGGCGCGTGCAGTACCTCTGCTATCGTCATAGGGCGGGGCCGGCCTTCGCTACCATTTCAGGCTATCCGTGGCATATTGCGCAACAAGCCCTTCTTCGTCGAGGCGTCTGCGAAGTCGTCCAGCATCGAGATCCCCCGTCGGTCCGCGCCCCTCTTCGAGGGAGACGCCGCCGACATTGAAGATCACATCGATCCCCTCCCGATTGGCACCGAGAATATCGGTGTGAAGTCCATCGCCAACCGCCAGCAGGCGGGCGGCCTCTCTGCCCGCAGCCTGCCGCAAGGCGTCGCGGGCCACGGCATAGATGGGCGGGTGGGGCTTGCCTGACATGACCACTTGCCCCCCAAGGGTTTCGTAGAGATCGGCGATCGCCCCGGCGCAATAAATCAGGCGGTCTCCGAACCGGACGACCTTGTCGGGATTGGCGCAGATCATCGGCAATTCACGTGCTGCGGCCTCCTCCAGCAATCCTCGGTAATCCTCGGGGGTTTCTCTCTCGTCATCCTCGGGCCCCGTACACAGGATGGCGCCCGCCTCGGCAAAGGGCACCAGCCGAACATCCGTTGACTGAAAGAACGTATCATCCTTGGCGGGCCCGATTTTATAGAAATCGAGATGTCCGTGATCGATCACGGACTGCCGGGTGGCGTCGCCGGAGGTAACAACACCGTCATAGGCCTCTCGCGGCAGGCCCAGTCGATCGAGCTGTGCTGGGATCACCGAAGACAGGCGCGGGGCATTGGTCAGAATGATGACGGGGCCACGCTCTTGGCGAAACCGGATCAGCGCTTCAGCCACCCCGTCGAATACTTCGCGCCCATTGTGGATCACCCCCCAGGCATCGCACAGAAGGGCATCATACTGGCTGGCGATCTCGGAAAGTCCAGACAAGAGGCGGGGGGATGGCATGACGATGTTCCTCGGCGGCGGATACGCAGTCTTGCCCTATACGACGCGCCCCTCCAATGGCGAGCCCTATCCCGTTAGCTAATCGTCAAGCAAAGTAAAGGTTGATAAATCTATTACGAAACCAAAGAAACTCTTAATCTTTTCGAAATCATGTATTTCCAGTTTTCTCATAAATATGTGTTCTATTTGGCATCGTTTTATTCTTCGGTGCTTTGTCTTGTTCGTTCCTGCTCTCATTGCTCTGGCGCTCACGCCCCTAGCCGACCTCGAGGTCGGTGATGTGCAGAGCGAGGCGCGGCTTGTCGTGACCTGCGGCGGGACGTGCGGTGCCGAGCTCTACGGTGACACCCGTTTTTTCCTGACCGGTGTAGCGGCGGATTTTGTCGTGCCGACCAGCGATGCGAGCGCCATTGTCCGCCAGGTTACCTTTGCAATGGAGCGTCGGGGCAGTGTGATGTCCGTCGACTTGACACGGGCCCCCCGCGGGGTCGTCGTCACAAGGTGCGGGTCAGATAAACTGTGTTTTGACTTTGAAACCGCCGAAGCCCCGGCGAATACGGATTCCCTCACGGCGATCGAAAGAGATCTCTCAGGAATGAAGCGCGCCAAGCGTCGTGTATTACTGGCGACCGCCCAACGGGATCTGAGCTGTGAAGCGGCGGATCGGCGTCTGGCCGAAGAAGCCTGGACGGTGGGTCGCCTGCCGGTCAGAACCGATTGCGCCCCCCGCCGCGTCGAGACGCCGCATGATTTGCCCTCCGACAGGCCGCTGACCTTTGCGGCGGTCAAGGCGGTGATCGGCCGAACCCGCGCCCGTCGGCTTGGCGCGTTGCCAAGTTCGCGTCCCCGGTCTATCGGCGGAGGATGCAGAAAACCGACAGCGCGCCGCCGTCCTTTCAGGACCTGATCCTCATCCTCCAGACCTATTGGGCGGAACGAGGATGCGTTCTCCTGCAACCTTATGACCTTGAAATGGGGGCGGGGACCTTCCATCCGGCAACGACCCTGCGGGCTCTGGGGCCAAAACCATGGCGGGCCGCCTATGTCCAACCGTGCCGCCGCCCCGGCGATGGCCGCTATGGCGCCAATCCCAACAGGTTCCAACATTATTACCAATTCCAGGTCGTGCTCAAACCCTCCCCGACCGACATTCAAGAGCTCTATCTGGGGTCCCTCAAGGCCATGGGGATCGACGCGGCAAAGCACGACATCCGCTTTGTTGAGGATGATTGGGAAAGTCCCACCCTGGGGGCCTGGGGCCTTGGCTGGGAGGTCTGGTGTGACGGGATGGAGGTGACCCAATTCACCTATTTCCAACAGGTCGGCGGTGTCGATTGCCGGCCCGTTACCGGCGAGTTGACCTACGGCCTTGAACGACTGGCGATGTATGTTCAGGGCGTCGACAATGGCTATGACCTCGATTTCAACGGCGCTGGGGTCACCTATGGCGATGTCTTCCACCAGCAGGAACGGGAGTTCTCCGCCTATAATTTCGAGTTGGCGAATACCGAGGTCCTGTTCGACCAATTCCGCGAAGCAGAGGCGGCCTGTTCGGCTATTCTCGACAAGGGGCTGGCGCTCCCGGCCTATGACCAATGCATCAAGGCCAGCCATCTGTTTAATTTGCTGGATGCCCGCGGGGTGATTTCTGTGACGGAGCGTCAATCCTATATCCTCCGTGTCCGCCGTTTGGCGAAAGCCTGCTGCGAAGCCTGGCTGGCGAGCCCCCAGGGGCGGACCGAGGGAGCGGGTCTCGTCGAAAAGGTCTGAGGCATGGCACGACGGGATCGGGGGAAACTCGGCAAATTGATGATCGCGGTTCTGCGCCTCGGCCTCGTTTTCGTGGCCGTGACGGTGATCTGGGTGGGGTTTTTCCGCGTGGTCATCCCCTCCCACAGTTTTTTGATGAGCTGGCGATCGCTGAGTGGCGAGGAGATCCGGCAAGCCACTGTGCCGTTATCGGCGGTGTCAGACCAACTCGTTCTTGCGGTGATCGCCGCGGAAGATACGAAGTTCTGTACCCACCATGGTTTTGATGTCGAGCAACTCCGCCAGGCCCTCGCCGACGCTCGTGAGGGGAAGGGGTTAAGGGGCGCCTCGACGATCAGTCAGCAGACGGCCAAGAATGTTTTTCTGTGGGCTGGGCGGGACTGGGTAAGGAAGGGAGCGGAGGCCTATTTCACCGTCCTGATCGAATTTCTCTGGCCAAAAGACCGCATCCTGACCGCCTATCTGAATGTCGCCGAATGGGGCGACGGTCTGTTCGGTGCGGAAGCTGCGGCGCAGGCACGCTTCGGTAAATCCGCCCGTGATCTGACAAGGAGGGAGGCCGCGTTGCTCGCCGCCGTCCTCCCCAACCCGAATGCCTGGCGGGTCGACCCCCCAGGTCCCTATGTCGCCCGGCGGGCACGAACCCTAGAAGCGCGGATGCGCGTCGTCGCCCGCGATGGTCTGGCCGATTGCGTCCTCGCAAAAGGGGGCCGGTGATCCCCTTTTGCGGCGCGCCGCTCTACATCACGGCGAAAAAGGCGCGCAAGGCTAGAGCCATCAAGACCAGTGTCGAAAGAGCAAAGATGCCGGCGCGGATCAAGACGATATTGGCCACGGCCTGCCAAATCGAGTGGATAATCCTTAGACCAACATAAGCCCAGGCAAGGCCGATATCGAGGCCGGTGGCACCGACAAGGGCGAGGATGATGACCACCGGATAGAAGATGGTCGGTTGCTCCATCAGATGTTGATAATTGTGGGATTTCCACATGACATTGTCGGGGAGGATCCCATCAAGACTGGATCCGCGACTGCCCGGGGCGACCTTCGCGATATTGATCCCGGCCTTCCTGAAGGCCGGGAACCGAACAACAAGGAGCCAGACCAGCATAAAGAGAGACCAGAGGACGAGGGCGGCGGCGGGGGCGAGAATTTCCGTGGTCATGATGTCCCAATGATGACGAAGACATCACTTTAGGGAGTGTCTCCGCCGGCAGATACCCCTGCCATTCCCCTTCAGAAGAGAAGACGTATGGGATGACCGCGCCCTTACGTCGTCATATCCTGCTCTGTCAGTTCAACCTCAAAGCCCCAGAGCTGTTTCAAATGCCCCAGAACCGTCGCCTTGGTGCTTGGCTCAAGGCCGCGCCCGTTGAAGCGGAGATGGGCGATCGTCAATTTCCGGTCGCCTTCGAGGTCGGCGGCCATGACCTGAAGATTGGGTTCGTGCAGGCCGAGGTCATACATCGACGAGAGGGCGCTGCGGGTGCGGCGATACCCTGCCTCGTCATGGATCGACGCCACTTGGTAATAGGTCTTTTTCCCATCATCGGCGAGGGCGAAGAGCCGGAAGTCCCGCATGACCTTCGGCGAGAGATATTGCAGGATGAAACTTTCATCGCGATAATTCGCCCACGCCTCTTTCAGGGCGGCGCGCCAATCCTTTGTCCCGGCCAAGGCGGGGAACCATTCGTGGTCCTCAGCGGTCGGTGTTTCAACGATTCGGACGATGTCCTGCATCATCGCAAAGCCAAGGGCGTAAGGATTGATCCCCGAATAGCGGGGGTCGTCGAAGCTTGGCTGAAAGACGACGGAGGAGTGGGAGTGCAAAAACTCCATCACGGCCCCTTCGGAGATCTGACCCCGACGATGTAACTCATTCATGATGTAGTGGTGGACGAAGGTCGCGCATCCCTCGTTCATCACCTTGGTCTGTTTTTGAGGATAGAAATACTGCGACACGTTCCGCACGATTCGGACGATTTCTCGTTGCCAAGGCAGCAGTGTGGGGGACGCTTTCTCGATGAAATAGAGCAGGTTCTCTTCGGGCAGTTTGATATTGCGAACTTCTGTTTGACGCTCCTCAACCTGCTCATCGGTTTCGTCCGTATTCGGCAGGGTGCGCCAGATATCGTTGAAGGTTTCCCGCTCGTGTTCGGCGCGGGCTCGAATTTTCTCAAGGCGCTCTGATCCCGATAGTTTCGGGGGGCGGTTATACCGAAAGACGCCTTGGTCCATCAGCGCATGGGCGGCATCCAGAATCAGCTCGACTTCTTCATGGCCATATTCATCCTCGCACCGCGCGATATAGCGTTTGGCGAAATCGAGATAGGTGAGGATGGCGCTGGCATCCGTCCACTGACGGAAAAGATAATTATTCTTGAAGAAGTGATTGTGTCCCATACAGGCATGGGCCATCACCAGGGCCTGCATCGTCATGGAGTTTTCCTCCATGAGATAGGCGATGCACGGATCGGAGTTGATCACGATCTCGTAGGCGAGCCCCGAATACCCCTTTTGATAGTTCATCTGGTCGCGCGCGAAATGCTTCCCATAGGACCAGTGACGATACATCAATGGCATCCCGTGGGAGGAATAGGCATCCAGCATCTGCTCAGAGGTGATGACCTCGATCTGATTGGCGTAACAATCGAGGCCCAGATCATTCAGGCCGATATCCTCAATCGCTTCAAAGGTTCGTTGCAGGTCCGAAAAGGTCCATGCAGAGTCGGAAAAAAGGAGGCCGTCGGATTTCGGGGTCGCACTCATGGCTCAAGTGTGCCGTCAGCCGCGGCAATCCGCAATGCACTGTCTGGTCACCTTGGTCGACACTGCGAGAGGCCGATCAAGGCCGGTTGCGCCCGTAGCGGTCATGGGAGCTGACCCAGTCGCCATGTTGGACGGCCGCCGCAAGGGAGATCTCCCCTGCGAGCACTGTGGCGGCGCAGATCTCGGCGAATTTCTCGACCTTCCCCTTGCCGTAACACCCAAGCATTTCGAGGCATTCCCGCTGGGTGGGAAGACCGGTGCCGCCGCCATAGGTCGCAACGATCAGGGAGGGGATGGTGATGGACCAGTAATAGTCTCCGTTCGGCAGCAATTCGACAAAGGTGATCGCGGCGTGGCTTTCGGAGATATTGGCCACGTCCTGCCCGGTGGCGATGAACAGGGCCGTTAGGCCATTGGCCGCATGCATCCCGTTATTGACCGTGCCGGCGAGCATGCCGCCCGCATTGGAAACCAAGCGTCCACGGAACAATTTTGCGTTGCTTGGCCCCATCATGGCCTGCATGACCGCATCGGGGATCGTCACCTCGGCAACCACCCGCGCTCCGCGGGAGTGAAGCATGTTCATGTGCGAGTGTTTTTTGTCCGTGTCGATCGCCCCTGACAGCGTATACCACGGTTGACCGGGGGCGTGCTCGGCTATCCATTCGCAGGCGGCATAGGTCGCCTTGCCGGACATATTTTGCCCGGCGGCATCGCCTGTCAGGTAATTGAACCGTAGAAAGCACATCTGCGCGACCTGAAAGCGCTGGATGTGGTGCAGCTGACCGACAGTGGTGGTCGCCTCCGCCGCGGTGCGAATATCCGCCTCGTGATCCGCCACCCATTCACCGAAGGCGCGGGCGTCCCGCGCATTGGCAAAATGGAACACCGGGGCCCGCTGCATATAGCGTTCGATGACGGTGGTTTTGACCCCGCCGACCTCGGACAACAGACGCATTCCTCGGTTATAGCTTGCCACAAGCGTTCCCTCGGTCGTCGCCAGGGGAATGTAGAATGGTCCCTTGGCGTGTTCGCCATCGATCTCCAGCGGCCCGGCAAGCCCGATGGGGACCTGGGCGACCCCGAAGAAATTCTCGCAATTCCCCTTGAGCAGCGCGGGGTCGATCGTGCCCTTGGTGACGTGATCGAGGGGGGCCCCGGTCTGGGCGGCGGCAAAGCGGGCGCGATCCGCTGCCATCTCGGCGGTGTAATCATCGTCCCGGTTACGGGGAATGCGCGGCGGGCGAGGGGCATCGGCCATATGAGCGTCTCCAGATATTTTTGTGGCAAGGCTTAGCACTCTTAGGTCACGTCCTGCGAGAGGGCGTCGCGACGGGCGGCGAGGCGGCAACCTTACAGACAGTCAATTGAACTTGTTGGGGTTTCTTCCGTTGATGGGGGGACGGGTGTTGCAGACCGCGACTGTCCGACGGGCCGCTGGCCCCAAACTGAAGACATATGAGGAGACACTTATGCGTATCTCACAGCTAAGCCTATTGTCAGGCGTCACGGCCCTCGCTTCCGTGGCCTTTTCCGGCGCCCAGGCGGGCGAAACCGGCACCGATTTGCAAATGCAAGCCAAGGATATGCTTGAACGCTGTCAGGCGATTTCCGAGAGCTGCATGGAAAGCACAAAGGATGCCGCGGGCATTCTGGTATTCCCTGAAGTTCTGAAGGCGGATTTGATCGTCGGTGGGGCCGGCGGTAACGGCGTCCTGATGGTCGACGGACAACCGGTTGGCTATTACGATATCGGCAAAGCGTCGATTGGGCTCCAAGCTGGTATCGATGAAAAAGCCATGGTCTATGTCTTCCGTGACGAAGAAAGCCTGGCGTCGTTGACCGATGGCGAGGAATGGGAAGTTGGCATCAATGCCGGCGTGACCCTCATTACGGCGAATGCCGACGCCGTCGCAGAGACGGGTGAGCCGCTTCTCTATGCGTTCGACGCCGACGGTCTGGTTGCCGAATTCAACATCAATACGTTCCGCATTTGGGAAGATCCCGAAAATGCCGGCATGGCGATGGACGACGACGAGATGATGGACGTCTCGGGCTGAGCCAGTCCCTACTTGCAGCCCTGACCCGTATTGCGCCCCTTAAAAGAGGGGGGCGGACGGGTCAGGCTGCCTTTCCTTCCCTGTCCTTGGAGAAAAGCTCTCTGAAGACAGGGAAGATATCTCTGGGATGAGCGATCCGCGTTTGGGCAAACCGATTATCGGAAATTGACCGATAAGCGCGCCACAGCTCCGCCCCGGCATCGGGATCGGAAAAAACGTCCATCTCCCGTTCGTCGAGAATTTCGATATAGGCATAGTACTGAATAATAGGAAGAACTTCCGTATTCAATAACTCAACACACCGTTTGGCGTCACCGGGTTGGGTGTAGCCGTCCGACGCCTGGGCGACATAGATATTCCACTGACCAGTAGGGAACCTTTCCCGTTGAATGTCCTGCATCACTTCGATCGCGGTAGAGACGATCGTGCCGCCGGATTGACGGGAGTAGAAGAAAGTCTCTTCGTCAACTTCCTCGGCATGGTGCGTGTGCCGAATGAAAATCACTTCAACCTTTTCGTAGCGCCGCTTTAGGAAAAGGTAGAGCAACATGTAAAACCGCTTGGCGAGGTCCTTTTCCCGCTCGCCCATCGACCCTGAAACATCCATCAGACAGAACATAACGGCCGCGGTCATCGGGACCGGCTCGGGGGTAAAGGCGTTATACCGAACATCGAGGGGGTCGATATAGGGGGCCCACCGCCGACGCGCCTCCAATTCCTCCAGCTTGGTGAGGACGGCCTGCTGCTCCGCACGCTGTTCCTCGGTTGGCTGGGCAATGACCTCAAGCGCGAACAGCCGCTCTTTCAACTCGCTGATCTCCTGGGACGACGGGCGTCCAAGGGCCAGGCGACGGCCTTGGGCGTTACGCATTGTGCGCACGAGGTTGAGATTGGTGGGCGCGCCCGCGACCGTGATGCCCGAACGGCGGTGCTTCCAGGTGGTCATGTCCTTAAGGGAGGTCTTGACCAGATTGGGCAGTTCGAGATCCTCAAAGAAGATATCGAGGAATTCATCCTGGGTGAGGGTGAAGGAAAAATTGTCCTCGCCATCCCCTGAATCGCTCGCCTCCTTGCCGCCACGCCCGCGACTTGACGGGGGTTTGCGAAGACGATCGCCCTGCGCAAATTCCTTATTCCCAGGGTGAACATGCTCCCGCCGACCGGAGGCGGGGTCGAGCCGAAAGCGCGGCTCCGCCGTCGATTTTGACGGGATGGAGATTTTCCCGGATTTCTCCAGCTCCTTGACGGAGCGATCCTTCAGGCTCTTGGCGACGGCGTCCTTGATCTGCGTCTTGGCCCTTCGCAGAAAGCGTTGCCGATTGGCGAGGGACTTACCCTTTGGGTTGAGGCGGCGGTCGATAAAATGCGACATTTCCCCAGCATAGGCCCATTCTCCCAGGAACGCACCAGCAAACGAAAAAGGGCGGTCGCGGGCCGTCTCATCGCGCGGGAGGGGCAAGGGCGGCTCAATGGGGCGGTGACCGGCGGGCAAGACCCCATCCATTTGCCCATCGCGTTGCGGTCATCATGGGCATAAAAGGGCGCATGACCCTCACCGTCCACCCCCAGCACCCCACGACCAGCCTCCGCCAGGTGAAATATACGCTGGCCTATATCTTCCTCATTCCCCTCATCAATTGGAGTTTTACCTGGGCGCCCATGGTGAGCGTGCCGGGGCTTGCCAATTGGGTGTTCAATCCGGTGACGATCGTCACGGGGCTCGTTCTGGTGGTGCGCGACTTCGCCCAGCGCGAGATCGGCCATGAGGTGTTGATCGCCATGGGGATGGCGTTGTTCTTGACCTATGTGACGACGGGACCGGCCTTGGCATTGGCCAGCGGAGTCGCGTTCTTGATTTCCGAGCTGGTCGACTGGGCGATGTTCACCTTCACGCGGTTTCGCCTGTCGACGCGGGTGCTCCTCTCCTCCGCCCTCGCGGCTCCCATCGATACGACGGCTTTTCTCTTGGGGGCGAGCCGGATCGTCGAGGACATCTTCACTTGGCCGAATGTGATGATGAGCATCGCGGGCAAGATGGTCGGCGCCCTGGTGATCTGGTGGATCATTCGCACGCGGATGGAGAGACGAGGCGTTGCCGATTGATAGGGGGTGTAGAGAGCTAAAAAGACCTCACCGAGGGGCCTGTGACCAGGGCGCCTTGGCCTTTCGATCTATTCCCGCCGCAAAATGACTTCCGTGAGGAGAGAGCCAAGCGCCCCGGGGGTAAAGCCCGCCGTCACCTCATCTCGAACATACGCCGTTTCCACCCAATTGAGGAAATGGTCACGGTTCGGCACGACCCCGTCCCGCCTTGCGGCCTCGCGATAGACGGCGAAGAAATGGTCGAGGACCCCTGTCTTGCCCGATTTGACGTGGCCATAGCGATAGGTGAGCTGGGCGAGGGCTTCCTCCAGGGGCCAGCCTTCTTTCAAGAAGAGATAAAGAACCGCCGCCAACCCCGCGCGATCTGCCCCGGATTTGCAATGCATCACGGCGGGGTAGGCAATAGACCGAAAGCAGGCGTCGAGATCGACCAGGAATTCCGGCTTCGGCGCTTCGCGTGAATAGGCCCGCAGATCGACGAGGGCGATTCCCGCCGCCTCACACGCTTCCTTTTCCAGCCAGTAAACGCCCGACTGGCGGCCATCTGTTTTAATGCCGCGCAAATTGATCAGGGTTTTCACCCCCTCTTGGGCATAACGCGCGATGCGGCCCGGGGAAGGCTGATAGGTTCGCCGCATGCCGCCGGGCAATTCATGGGTGTTGTCGTAGAGGGTCCGCAGCCACCCATGATCGTCAAGCCACAGGGCGCGCTGGGCGCTTCTTCGCCCAGAAGGGGTCGCAAATTCCTCAGCCGTCATACGATCCGCCATCAGCGACCCTCCCCGAGGCGATGGCGCTCGTACATTTTGATATCCTTTAGCCACCGTCCATAGGCAATGGTGAGCGAAAAGGCGAACCCATAGATCCCCTTGAGGAAGAGGCCCTTGAGAACATACCGTTTAAGAAAATAGACCGGCAGCCCCAGGACGATACGTATACGGAGTTGCCATAGGGGTTTGAGCGGGGCGGATTTCGCCCGCTGGGTCATGTTCCGTTCCTGCTTGCGCAGCAAAAAGCCAATATCGGTGAAGGCGTGGTGAATGATTGGATGCCGGAGTTTCGGCACCTTCATGGTCTTGGGAATATCGAGCTGATCCCACGCTGCGCTGTCGGGCATCCGAATAACCCGCGCATCATAGAGCTTGTTGCGTTGATCGGGGTCGACCCGCCACCAGATGGGGCCAATCGGGGGGGCGATGACCATCGGCAGGGCATAGACCGCAGCGCTTGGTCCTTCGCCCTCGAACAGGGCGGCAATTTCCTTGGCGAGGTCGGGGCTCAACACCTCGTCGCCATCGAGGTCGAGGCGCCAGGGATAGTGACAAAGATCCTCGGCGGCCCGCTTTTGGCGCCCGGTTCCCCGCCAGGCGACATCGTAGACCTGGGCGCCCGCCGCCTGGGCGCGGGCCACGGTGTCGTCGGTCGAGCCTGAATCGACGATCACAACTTCCCGCGCGACGGTCAGGGCGGCCTCAACCACCTCGCCGATCAAACGCGCTTCGTTTTTCGTACGGATATAGCAGGACAGGGGCGGACGCGCCGCCGCGTGATCGGTCATAGGCTTTGCGATATTCAGACAGCGAGACCCCTCGCCGGGAGCGGGCGCCTAGCATGGACCCCGGCGGTTGGCGATTCTTGCGTCGACGGGTCAGGGCTTGAGTGCGGGGCGGGCTTGCGCCATGGGATCGCTCCTTGCCATCCACGCCAGCGCTTTCGACCGGTGCCTCTCATGTCGGATCTATTGTTAGAGCTGTTTTCCGAAGAGATCCCTGCCCGCCTTCAACAGCGCGGGGCTGCGGATCTGCAGCGGCTCGTTACCGATCTTCTTTCCGCCGAGGCCTTGGCGTTTGACGAGGCGGTGGCCTTTGCGACCGCGCGCCGCCTGACCCTCAGGGTCACGGGGCTCCCCGACGCTCAAGCGGACCGCCGTGAGGAACGCAAAGGGCCGCGGGTGGGGGCGCCGGACAAGGCGATCGAAGGCTTCATGAAGGCTGCGGGCCTCGCCTCAATCGACGAGGCCATCGTGAAAGAGGACGGCAAAGGCGCCTTTTATGTTGCCGTGATCGACCAGCGGGGGCGGCGTACCGCTGACCTGCTCGCCGAACGCCTGCCCCAGCTGCTCAAGACGTTCCCCTGGCCGAAATCCATGCGGTGGGGCGAGAGCGAGAACGAGCTGCGCTGGGTGCGGCCCCTACACTCGATCCTCTGCACGTTTGGGGGGGAGGTCGTGCCCTTCACCCTGGAGAATGGCGAACGGCCGATCACGTCGGGGGCGTGCACCGCCGGCCACCGCTTTGAAGCGCCTGAGACCTTCGAGGCGACGACGTTCGAAGACTATTGCGAGACCCTTTTGGCGCGAAAGGTCATTCTCGACGGGGCGCGTCGCGAGGAGAAGATCTGGGCCGAAGCGACGGCTTTGGCGTCAGCCGCGGGCCTTGAGGTCATCGCGGATCCGGGCCTCCTCGCCGAAGTATCTGGGCTTGCCGAATGGCCCGTCGCCCGCATGGGCCGGTTTGACGAGAAATTTCTGGCCGTCCCCGATGAGGCGTTGATCGCCGCCATGCGCGGCCATCAAAAATATTTCTCGGTGCGCGATCCGAAGACCGGTCGCTTGGCGCCGCATTTTATCTGCGTTGCCAATATCGACCCCGCCGATGGCGGACAGGCGATGATGGAAGGGTATGAGCGCGTGCTGGCCGCCCGTCTGTCGGACGCCTGGTTCCTTTATCACCAGGACCTCAAAACGCCCCTCGCCCAGCATGCCGAGCGTCTCAAGGATGTGACCTATTTCGACGGACTTGGCACGACCTGGGAGAAAGTGGGGCGGACGGCGGACCTCGCCGAGCGCCTGGCGTTGGCCCTTGGCGCGGCGCCCGCGGCGGCGCGGGGGGCGGCGCTTCTGTGTAAGGCTGATTTGCCGACCGAAATGGTGGGCGAATTCCCCGAATTGCAGGGGATCATGGCGCGCTATTACTACCTCGCCGAAACCGGGACGGCGGCGGACCCGGCCATCGCTGAGGCGCTCAGGGATCATTATAAGCCCGCGGGGCAGGGCGATCTTGTTCCCACCGCGCCGCTGAGCGTGACCGTCGCCCTGGCGGATAAATTGACCACCCTGGCGATGTTCTGGTCGATTGGTGAAAAGCCGACGGGGTCGAAGGACCCGTTCGCCTTGCGGCGAATGGCCCTCGGGGTCATCCAGCTCGTGCTTGAGAATGGCGCGCGCTTGTCCTTACGCGACAGTGTGGCGCCGCTCCTCGACACAAAAGCACAGGCTGATCTTCTTGGCTTTTTCCACGATCGCCTGCGGGTCTATCTGAAGGAGAAGGGGCACCGCTACGACCATATCGAGGCGGTCCTGACCCCGGACAGCGACGATTTAGGGCTCATCGTCACCCGTCTTCACGCGATTGACCGTTTTTTAGCGACCCCCGAGGGCGGCGATCTCGTCGCCGCCTACAAGCGGGCCGCCAATATCCTGAAGGCGGAAGAGAAGAAGGAGGGCGGGCCCTTTGGGGGCGAGATCGACACCGCCCAGCTTGAGGCCGCCGAAGAACAGGCACTCTACACGGCCCTCGAAGGGGTCGAGGCCGCCTTGGCGGCCGCCCTGCCGAAGGACGATATCACCGCCGCTCTGGCCGCCCTCTCATCGTTACGGGAGCCCCTCGACCGCTTTTTTACCGAGGTGACGGTCAATGTGGAGGCGCCGGAATTACGGAAAAACCGTCTTTCCCTCCTTCATCGACTTGCCCTTGCGTTTGGCGACGTTGCAGACTTCGCTAAGCTTGAAGGATGAATTTGCCCGGCTTTTGCAGCTAAGCCTACTTTACCAACCTCATTGGGGGATCAGATCGCGTGACGCAGTATATCTATAATTTCGGTGGTGGTTCGGCAGACGGTCGCACGGATATGCGTAACCTTCTCGGTGGCAAGGGGGCGAACCTGGCCGAAATGGCCTCGCTTGGTCTTCCCGTCCCACCAGGATTTACGATCACGACTGAGGTCTGCACGGCGTTTTACGACAATAATCGGCAATATCCCGAGGGGCTCAAGGATGCGGTGGATAAGGCCCTCGAACGGGTCGAGAGCATCGTCGAGCGGAAATTCGGCGATGCCGAAAAGCCGCTGCTCGTCTCCGTCCGTTCAGGCGCCCGCGCCTCCATGCCGGGGATGATGGATACCGTTCTTAATTTGGGCCTCAACAAAGAGACCGTGAAGGGGCTCGCCGCCCTCGCGGGGGATGAACGCTTTGCCTATGACAGCTATCGGCGATTCATTCAGATGTATTCGAATGTGGTCCTTCAGATGGATCACCATAGCTTTGAAGAAATCCTCGACACCTATAAGGACGACAGGGACTATGTGCTCGACACCGATCTGACGGCTGCGGATTGGCAGGCGGTGATCGTCAAATACGAAGCGGCGGTTCAGGCCGAGCTCGGCAAGCCGTTTCCCCAGGATGTCCATGAGCAACTCTGGGGCGCGATCGACGCCGTTTTTGGCTCCTGGATGAATGATCGGTCCAAGACATATCGCCGCCTCAATGCGATTCCCGAAGATTGGGGAACCGCGGTGAACGTCCAGGCCATGGTATTCGGCAATATGGGGGACACGTCCGCGACGGGCGTCGCCTTCACCCGTGATCCGTCCACGGGGGAGAATCATTATTACGGTGAATTCCTCGTCAACGCCCAGGGTGAGGACGTGGTGGCCGGAATCCGCACACCGCAGAACTTGACGATTGCCGGGCGTCAGCGCCAGGGCAATGAAGACCCCTCCCTTGAGGAGGTGATGCCGGAGACGTTCAAGGAACTGACGGCGATCTTCCAGACCCTTGAGAACCATTACCGCGACATGCAGGACATTGAGTTCACCATCCAGGAGGGCAAACTCTGGATGCTGCAAACGCGGAACGGCAAACGTACCGCCAAGGCGGCGCTGAAAATCGCCGTGGATCTCGCCGAGGAGGGCAAGATTTCCGAGGAGGAGGCCGTGTTGCGGGTGAATCCGGCGGCCCTCGACCAATTGCTTCACCCTTCTTTGGACCCCAAGGCGACCCGAGACCTGCTCACCAAAGGGCTTCCGGCCAGTCCCGGTGCGGCCTCCGGGAAGGTGGTGTTCACCGCCGATGAAGCAGAGCGCCTGGCGAATGACGGCCAGAAGGTTATCCTAGTGCGGACGGAAACCAGCCCCGAGGATATTCACGGGATGCACGCCGCCGTGGGGATCGTCACGGCGCGGGGGGGGATGACCTCTCACGCGGCGGTGGTCGCGCGCGGCATGGGACGTCCTTGCGTCTGCGGTGCGGCCGAGGTGCGAATCGATAAAGCGGGAACCGCCTTTACGGTCAGTGGTCGAACCGTGTCGGCGGGGGATCAGATCACTCTCGACGGCGCCACCGGTGAGGTCTTCTTCGGGGCCGTGAAGACAATCGAACCTGAATTGTCCGGCGATTTCGCCAAATTGATGGTGTGGGCGGACAAGGCCCGGCGCATGAAGGTGCGGGCCAACGCCGAAACCCCCCTCGATGCCAAGACGGCCCGGGGGTTTGGCGCCGAAGGGATCGGCCTTTGCCGGACGGAGCATATGTTCTTCGATGCCGAGCGGATTACCGTCGTGCGTCAGATGATCCTCGCCCGCGACGCGACGGAGCGGAAGGCCGCGCTCGATAAGCTATTGCCCTTCCAGCGCGACGATTTCCGTGAATTGTTCACGGTGATGCGGGGGCTGCCGGTGACGGTTCGGCTACTCGACCCGCCGCTGCATGAATTCCTGCCGCATACGGACAAGGAAATTGAGGAAGTCGCCCAGGGCTCCGGTATCGCTGTTGACCAGCTCAAGGCGCGGGCCAAGGATCTGGCGGAGCAGAACCCGATGCTCGGCCATCGAGGCTGCCGCCTCGGTGTCACCTTCCCTGAGATCTACGAAATGCAGGTGCGGGCCATTCTCGAAGCGGCCTGTGAGGTCGCGGCCGAGACCGGCGATGCCGTCGTGCCCGAAATCATGGTGCCGCTCGTTTCCATGAAGAAAGAACTGGCCTTCTTGAAGAGCCGGATCGACGCGGTGGCCACCGAAGTGTTCGCCGATAAGGGACGGATCCTCGATTATCTGGTCGGCACAATGGTGGAATTGCCGCGGGCGGCGTTGATCGCCGATGAGATCGCCGAGGAGGCGGCCTTCTTCTCCTTTGGGACGAACGACCTGACCCAGACGACCTATGGTCTGTCACGGGACGATTCGGGGGCCTTTATGCCTTTCTATATCAGGGAGGGGTTGGTCGAGACCGATCCCTTTGTGTCCCTCGATCCCAAGGGCGTTGGCGCGTTGGTGGAAATCGGCGCGGAACGGGGCCGGCAGACCCGGGCCGATATCAAGCTCGGTATTTGCGGCGAGCATGGGGGCGATCCCGCCTCGATCTCCATCTGCGAAAGAATCGGCCTCGATTATGTCTCCTGCTCGCCTTATCGCGTGCCGATTGCCCGTTTGGCGGCGGCCCAGGCGAGCCTGTCGGGCGATGATGACTGACGATTGAGCGCCTCTCCCATCTGCTTTAGAGGGGGGCAAATTTGTTCCCCCTCTGGGGCATAATTTTCGACAATGTCATCAATCATGTGTCGAATTTCGAGGGGGAGTTGCCTATGTGCTCCGCATGCAGGGGGCGAGCTGCGGCTCGGTGCCAAAGGAATAGGGGCAGAATGAACAAGAAAGAGCTTGGGGGACAGGCCGGCAACTCATCACTGGCGGCCATGGTCGCGATTGCCGCCATGACCTTCGTGGCGGCCGCAACAGCAGGGTTTGCGTACGCTTCTACATCCTCGCCTTCATTGAACGAGAACACGCGCTTTTCGTTCGGTGAATTTTTCGCAAGGAAAGCCAACCGGACTGCGTCCCCGGAGGTCGTCCGCGCCTTTGAGCCTGATTATGTGGCTGAGCAAGAGAAGCAGCCCGATGCGTTCGGTCAGCTTGAAAGCCTTGGGATTGACGCGGGATCGATCAAGAAGGCGGCCCTGCGGCTGGGCATCGCGACCGCGGCGGTCGAAACGATGGATTTAGGCGCGATCGACGTAACGGCCCTCGATGCCAAGGAACGTCGCTGCCTGACGGAGGCCATTTACTACGAGGCCCGAGGCGAGACGGCGGCAGGCCGCATGGCGGTGGCCGATGTGGTGCTCAATCGCGTGGCGCATAAACGCTATCCCAACACCATTTGCGACGTTGTTTACCAGGGCAGTTCCCGCCGGACCGGGTGCCAATTCTCGTTCACCTGCGATGGCTCTCTCAATCGTCCGGTGGAACCAAAAGCCATGCGCCAGGCGAGGGCGTTGGCGACCAGCATTATGGGGGGCTTCCGCCTGCCCTTGTCGAAGGGCGCCCTCAACTATCACGCCAATTATGTTTCGCCATATTGGGCGCCAAAGCTGCATCAGACAGCGGTCGTGGACAATCACATCTTCTACACGCCGACACGGACCATCCGTTATGCGGGACTGAATTAGCGATCGCGGCGGGCCACCGCGCTAGCCGGTCGACAATTCCATCCCGATATCGAGGTTCGGGGCGGAATGGGTCAATCGGCCCGACGAGATGACATCGACGCCGGTCTCGGCGATGGCCCCGACGGTCTCTAGGCTGACATTTCCTGAGGCTTCCAGGAGGAGTTGACCTTTCACCAAGGCCACAGCCTCCCTGAGGCTTGCTTGAGACATATTGTCGAGAAGGACGATGTCGGCGTCGCCCGCGGCCAGGACTTCTTCGAGCTGCGCCAGCGTATCGACTTCGATTTCGATTTTCACCGTGTGAGATACCCTGGCCCTGATGGCCTTAAGGGCATGGCCGATGCCCCCTGCGGCAATGATGTGATTATCCTTGATCATCACCGCATCATGGAGACCGTAGCGATGGGCCAAGCCGCCGCCGCATTGAACGGCATATTTCTGGATGGCGCGCAGACCGGGCAGGGTCTTCCGTGTACTCGCAATGCGAGCCGGTGTGTGGGCGACCGCTTCGACATAGGCGGCGGTCAGGCTGGCGATCCCCATCATATGGCCTAGAAAATTGAGGGCCGTGCGCTCAGCGGAGAGAAGGCTCGTCGCCTTTCCGCATAGCTCCAGGACCGTGTCTCCCGCACTGACCGGGGTACCATCGCTCACCTGACGGAGGATCGTGACTTCGGGGTCGAGAAGCTGGAAGACATGGGCCGCGATCTCCGTCCCGCACGCGATGCCTTTTTCTCGCGCCGACAGCCTGGCTGTGCCGATCTGCGAGGGGGCGATCGTGGCGCCGGTCGTCAGATCACCGACCTCTCCGAAATCTTCGCTGAACGCCTTCTGAATAAGGGGGGTGATCACGGACAGGGGAAGAGGAGGAGGGGGGGGCATGGGCGGGCTCAGCTCAGTTGGGCGCCTTTGGCGCAGGAGATACGCGGTTAGGCGCCGGGGGTAAGGGTGTGGTGGGGGATGGCGGTCTGCGGAAAATCCGTCCGCTGGTGCGCCCCGCGGCTCTCCTCCCGGTCGAGCGCCGCTCTGACAATCATTTTGGCCGCCAGGAGGGAGAGGCGGTCCCCTTCCGTTGTCGGCGAGGTCGCCGCAAGGGAGGCACTGAGGCGGGACAGTCCATCGTGATCCCGACGCAGCCCACAGTCGGCCGCCATCCGCCGCCGTCGGTCGCGGTCGTTCGGCGGCGGGGACAGGGGGAGGGGGATCTCTTCAGCAATACACGGCCCGGCCTGACGAGGGTGGCGGTGAATATCCGCCGCTGCGCGTCGGGCAAAGACGACCGCTTCGGTCAGGGAATTTGAGGCCAGTCGATTGGCGCCATGAACCCCCGTGCTGGCGCACTCGCCAATGGCGTAAAGGCCGGGTACGTCAGATCGCCCGTCGAGATCGGTCAGGATCCCCCCCATGTGATAATGCGCGGCCGGCGCGATCGATATAGGTTTGGTCACCGGGTCGAGCCCCGCCTCGCGACAGGCGGCATAGACGGTTGGAAACTGCGCTTTCATGTCAGCGCCGATCGCCTGTCGGGTGTCGAGAAAGGCCTCTCCCGTCTTGGCAATGGCATCGGCAACGCCGCGGGCGACAATATCCCTTGGGGCCAGCTCCGCCTCAGGGTGGCGCTCAACCATAAAGCGGCGGCCGTGGCCATCGTGCAGCGTCGCCCCGGCCCCCCGCAAGGCCTCGGTGGCCAGCGGGGCGGGGTCTCGCCCGACATCGATCCCCGTCGGATGAAATTGGATGAATTCAAGATCCCTGAGGGTGGCCCCGGCCTCATGGGCCATGGCCAGACCATGGCCTTGGGCCATCAGCGGATTGGTGGTGACCGCGAATAATCCGCCAACCCCGCCAAGGGCGAAGATGACGTGATCGGCGGGCAGTAGGCGGTTCTCTCCGGCGGTAATATCGCGCGCCATAACCCCCGTCACGCCGTCTTCATCGACCAGTAATTTATGGACGACGCATCGTTCGTGGATTGTGATCGAGGGGGTGTTTTGCGCGGCATGGGTCAAAGCATCGATCACCGCGGCGCCGGCTTCGTCACCGCCGACATGGGCGATACGGTGGCGATGATGGGCCGCCTCTCGTCCAAGTCGAAAGCGTCCGTCCTTTTCACGATCGAAGGGGACGCCCAGCTCGGCGAGCCAGTGGACGGCTCCCGGGGCCTCCTCACACAAGAGGCGCGCCGCGTCGGGGTCGACCAATCCTGCACCCGCCGACAGGGTGTCCTGGAGATGCTCCTCAGGCGAATCGTCAGGGGACAGAGCCGCCGCCAATCCCCCCTGGGCCCATGCGGAGGAGCCGCCATGGCCGATTTCCCCGGCGGTGACCAGGGTGACCGGAGAGGGGGCCAAGCTGACGGCGGCCGCCAACCCGGCGATGCCGGCCCCAACGATGATAATCCGGCCCGGCGGGGCAGCGGAACTCACGACGGTCTCAACGCTGTTCGACGGCGATCACATCGGCGCCGCTGGTCGTCACCGAATAGTTTGAGACGGAGCCTGTGAGGGGAAGATCGATCATTCGTTCCACCGCGGCGCGGGCCCGCTGCGCAATGACAGGGTCGACGGTCACCTCATGCTCGCCGGATTCCAGTGAGCGCAAAATTCCCTCCAAGCTGATCCGCTTCATGTGAGGGCAAAGATTGCACGGACGAACAAAGGCGACATCGGGATTTTCCGCTGCCACATTGTCCGACATCGAACATTCGGTGATCAGCACGACGTCTTTGGGCTTGTTCTTCGACACATAGCCCGACATGGCGGCGGTCGACCCGGCGAAATCCGCCTCGGCCAAGACGTCGGGGGGGCATTCGGGGTGCGCCAGGACGATCACGCCCGGCTTGCCGGCGCGTATTTCGCGAATGTCCTCGGCGGTAAAGCGCTCATGGACCTCACACGCCCCGGCCCAGGTGATCACCTTTTTGTCGGTCATCGCCGCAACATTCTTGGCAAGATACTGATCGGGGATGAGGATGACCTGGTCGGTGCCGAATTCGGCGCAGATATGTTCGACGACCTGGACGGCGTTCGACGAGGTGCAGCAAATATCCGTCTCCGCCTTCACGTCCGCCGTGGTGTTCACATAGGTGACGACCGGCGTTCCCGGATAGCGCTCTTTCAAGAGCCGCACATCCGCGCCGGTGATCGAGGAGGCAAGCGAGCACCCCGCCTCCAGCGAGGGGATGAGCACCGTCTTTTCCGGGGCGAGAATTTTAGAGGTTTCCGCCATGAAGTGGACCCCGGCCTGCACAATTATGTCGGCGTCGGTGGCCGCGGCCTCCCTGGCTAATTGCAGGCTGTCGCCTCGGAAATCGCCGACGGCGAAAAAGATGTCCGGCGTCATGTAATTATGGGCGAGAATCACGGCGTTCTTTTGCGCTTTGAGGTCATTGATCCTCGCGATGATCGGCGCGTGCAGTTCCCACTCCATACGCGGCATGAATTTCGCCACTTGGGGATAAAGAGGGTCCGTCTTTCGGCGCACCTCGTCTGTAAAGGTCAGGGGAATTTCGCCATCAAATCCATGGGCGGCCATTATTATCTCTCCCTTCGAGTCAGAGACTTAGCATCAGCCCCTTTTACTCATTACGAGTATATGTGCAGTGAACTTATGCCCTTCAAGAGCAAAAGGCAAACGCCTTTGACCGCTGGAAGTTTCCATTCCCTTACTGCGGCAAAGGCGCCGCCGGCCCTTGCGGCGTTAGATTAGCATTTGGGCCGAAAACGGGGGAGGGGGAGCCCCGGGCCGTGCTTCTGCAGGGCGAGGCGACTGGCCCGATAGAGGGCGGCCGGCCGGCCACCGGTGGAGCCGGTCACCTCGCCGGTTTTTTCGGCCAGACCAACCGCTTCGACCGAGCGGCGGAAATTCTGCTTGTGGAGGGGAAAACCGAGAATGGCCTCTACCGCCCTTTGGAGATCTGTGAGGGTGAACACCGGGGGAACCATCTGAAAGACAATGGGGCGGTATCTGAGTTTGCCGCGCAACCGATCGATCGCCGTTGCCAGGATGCGCCGATGGTCTGACATCATCGGTTGACCATAGCGGCCGGGGGAGGGCTCCCGTTCGCCGTCCCCCTCGCCGAACACATCGCGGGCGGCTTCTTCGACGAGACGGGCCTCATACATGAGCTCATAGCGATCGAGCACCCGCTCCTCCTCCCATGGCGCATCGCCGAGGCCGAAGGCCGCATCCACCCGCATCCGGTCGCCGGGCCGTTGGCCCGCCCAGTCGAGCAGGGCCGGGATCAGATCCTCTGTCAGGAGTTTTGAGGGACCGTTTCTAAGGTCTTCCCACGGAAAATAAGTGTACCAATGACACCAGCTCGCGCGTTCGATCGCCGGTTCCGTAATTTCAGGGGCCAGACCGAGATACCCCACCGACACCACCCGGTCCGACGGGGTGCCGTCTTTCATGCGCGCGCGGGGCGCCTCCCGCCCCATATCGCCGAAGGTATAGAGCTGCTCGACATAGCCGACGGGCACATCGGCTTGTCGCTCGATGAATTCGCGCAGACCGATTTCGAAGGTGCGGTGTCGATCCGGGTCGAACCGACCGAAGGGAAGGGAGGGGCCAAGCGCCCGCTCCACGCACAAGACTTTTGGCGCGGTGCCGTCCAGCGCGGACAACACCGCGTTGAGGCCGATGACCAGCCGAGGTTCTGGCACTGGTGAAACCGCTCCGTGTAATTCGCTCCTAGCGAGCGGTGACCGATACACTATCGAGTGTAGGGGGGGCTAGGGTCAGCGACAATCTTCTTCTCAGCGGGCTGTGGGGGTAAGGCGATATATACTGATCCAGACGCTCGGATGGCGGATCATTTTCTCTCCTCCTATTCCAAGGCTCCTTCGGCGAAAGGCCGGGATTTCACCAAATCTGTCGACCACTTCGCCGTGGGGGGGAGCCCCCCTAAGCCGCTTCTTCTTCGATAAGGGCGGTGAACCGCTCAAGGAAAAGCTGCTGCGACTCGCTCGCCGTCATGGCGGTGATGTTGAGGGGCGAGACCGCTTGGGGCACCGGGAAGAGGCGGCGCGCCTCTTCTTCTTCGAAACCGGCAATCTGGGTCGCTTCGAAGAAGGCACAGGCACGGTCGGCCTTTTTGATGAGCTTTTCGACTCGCTCCGGTAGAATGGCGGGCAGACCGAATCTGAGGTGAATGGCCTGCTGTAGCCCGCGTTCGACGCGCCGATAATGCTCACCGAGAGCGGATTTGAACGGCGAAATCATATCGCCGATTACATATTCCGGCGCATCATGGAGCAGGGCCGCCAGCCGCCATTCCCGCGGCCATTGCGGTGAAAGCTCAGTGCAAAAATCAGCCACGATGACGCTGTGTTGCGCGACATTAAAGGGCAGGGCCCCGGTGGTCTGTCCGTTCCATCTGGCCACCCGTGCCAGCCCATGGGCGATATCTTCGATCTCGATATCGAGGGGGGAGGGGTCGAGAATGTCGAGGCGTCGACCGGACAACATCCGCTGCCAGGCCCGCGGCGGGTTCGTCAATTGGGGCATGGTCGGGGCTTACCGCATTGATGCGGCAAGGTCATCGGGGGGCTTTTCCCCGATCGCGGCGCGACATTTTCACAGGGCGCCCTATCGTCCTTCGACGACAAGGCGAGAGAGGTGGGCGCATGTCATTATGGCGGCTCTTCATGATCGCCGTCCTCTGGGGCGGCATTGCGGCGGCCCAACCTGGAATGGGGGGGCAGGACGAGGGGACAGGCGCCTATCCCGAAGGGCATTCGGGCGGGGTCGCGCGGGATATGCTCGATGCCCTCGGCTCCGGCAGCAAATTGCTGATCGGCAAGATCCAAACCACCGAAAAGCGCGACCCGATCGACGATCCGCGGTTCAACGGCCAGGACAGCCCGCGGGCGACGGTCATGACATTTCTCAATGCCATGGATTTGGTGGGGCGCGGTTATGTCGATCTCGGCTTTGAGCGGGCCATGGCGTGTTTTCCGCCCGGCACGCCGCGCACCGACGCTGTCCGGCTCTATGGTGTGTTCTTGCGCTTGGGGCCTGTCTCTCCCGTCACCCTCCCGGGCGGTGAGGGGGTGCAGCAGTCGGGAGATACGCGCTTTGAATATTTTCCTCGCGGCTCCGATCATATTTGGGTGTGGCGCGCTCTCGACACCGCGCCTCCAGCGAACAGCGAAATTGCCGTGCAGCGATATGGGGAGGGGACGTGGCTGTTCTCTGAAGCCACCCTCAGCGGGCTTGAGGCGCTGTCGGAGGCGATGGAACCGCTCCCGCCCCGCTATGGGGAGGATGATGGCGGTGCCTATTTCATCCGGGCTTTCAGTCCGCTGGTCGAAGAGACGGGCGTGCGGGGATGGTTTTTGTTCTTGGCGACGACGGGCCTCGGCGTACTTGCCGGGATCGGGATCCATCGCGGTGTCCGTTGGTTGAGCCTAAGGAGCCGCCGACAGGATCATGGCATGGTGGCGATGACCCTCAACGGGCTCGGCATTACCTTAGGGATATTCGTCTTCACGGTGGCCTTTGCCATCGCCATGGGATTCTTGACCCTTGGGCCTGTGTTTCTGCCGTTGAAATACGAGTTGCCGCGCTTCCTCCTGTTGACCGCCTTTGCCATGCTGGTGATCTCAGGCATCGATACGATCACCGCCTTTGCCCATCGTAATATCCAAAAGACGGGATCTGGCCATTATGATCGCATGGTCGTGACGATCGTTCGTCGTATCCTCCGTACTGTGGTGATTACAATATTTCTCATCTTCGTTTTGGAGAATGTGCTGGGCGTCAATGTTGGTGCGCTGATCCTCGGATTTGGGGTGGTGGGACTCGCCCTGGGTCTCGCTGCGCAGGATTCGGTGAAGAATTTATTCGGGGCGGTGACGATCTTTCTCAACCGGCCATTCTTTATCGGGGATTGGATCCAGTTCGGGGGACGGATGGATAAACATTGGGGGGTGGTGGAGGACATCAAATTACAGGCGACCAAGTTGAGGGATCTTCACGGGAATATCGTCACTATTCCCAATATGCTCTTCATCGACAGGGAGGTTGAAAATCTCTCGGCACGCGGCTTCATTCGGCGGGAGATGAGCCTTGCGCTTCCTTATCGTCCCGACACAGCGGAACTCGACCGGGCCGTCGAAGCGCTAAATGATATCCTGACCTCAGACGAAGTCATGGCCGATGCCAGGGCTCAGGGGCGCGACGCCGACCCGCATATCAGCTTTTATGGCTTTGAAGAATCATGGCTCAGTCTGCGGATCTATCATTATTATTTCATGGATGAGGGGCGGGCGGACGATCTTGCGGCGCCGGCCGTTCAGCGCGATACGGAAAGAGGGTGGTTCACCTATCTTGACCATATCAGCATGGTCAATCGTCGGATCGTCGACGTCTTCGGTGAGCGCGATATCACCTTCGCCTTTCCGCGACAGACAGTCGAGTTTCTCCCCGATAAGAGCTTTAAAGGGCCGGTCGAAGACGCGCTTAGCTCTTCCTGACGATGATGGAGCCGGCGGAATAGCCCGCGCCAAATCCCGAGACGACCCCGATATCCCCGGCGGCGAGGCCATCGCGATGCTTGTGAAAGGCGATAATCGACCCCGCAGAAGAGGTATTGGCGTACTCGTCCAGCACGGTGGGGTTTTCCTCCGGCGTGGCTTCGCGCCCCAGAACTTTTTTGGCGATCAGGACATTCATATTCAGGTTCGCCTGGTGCAACCACAGGCGCTTGATCGCCGCCGTGGCGATGTCATTGTCGTCAAGGTGCTGACAAATCATCTCGGCGACCATCGGAATGACCTCCTTAAACACCGATCGGCCATTTTGCTTGAAAAGCCGGTCCGTCTCAGGATCGTCCCATTCGATAATTTTGTCTGTGGAGGGATCTAAAAATCCCATATTGTTGCGAATATTATTGGAAAAGACGGTCTTCAGTCGTGTGTCGAGCACATCGAAGGCGTTCCAGGCGCCGTCCTCCTCGGGGTGGCCAAGAATGACGGCGGTTGCCACGTCACCGAAGATGAAGTGTCCGTCGCGGTCGCGGAAATTGATATGGCCCGTACAGATCTCAGGATTGACCATCAGGACCCGGCGGGCGCCGGTGGAGAGAAGGCCGATCGCCGTTTGAATACCGAAGGCGGCACTGGCGCAGGCGACGTTCATGTCGAACCCATATCCCTCGATCCCGAGAGCATTTTGGATCTCAACGGCCATGGCGGGATAGGGGCGCTGCATGTTCGATGCCGCGCAAAGGACAGCATCGATATCCTGGGGACCTAGATCCGCCGCCTCCATCGCCTCCTTGGCGGCGGCGACGGCGATCTCGGCCATGATCGAAAGCTCTTCATTGCTCCGTGTGGGGAGGGAAGGACGCATGCGATCAATATCGAGCATCCCTACCTTGTCCAAGACGAAACGGGATTTGATACCGGATGCTTTCTCGATGAACTCGGCGGAAGAGAGTGGTTTTTGATTGTCGGGATGGTTTGCATTCCACCTCTCCGCCCACGCATTATAGGCTTCGACCAATTCTTCGTTGGATACCCGGTGGGGCGGCGTGAAAAGGCCGGTGGAGAGGATACGGGCGACGGGGGCGGCTGCGGACATTTATTAAAGCTCTATTCTACCGAGCCCCCAACATGCGCTCGCGCCTATCGCTTTGGCAACTCCGATCGGTCCTTGGACTGCGTCGATATTGGTCGAGGTTGTCAGACCCATATCGTGTTTTGATGAAGGGCTCAGGCTTTCCGGAGTTCGGAATGGCTTTTCAGCACGCGACTGCCATCGGACTGCTCGATCATGTAGGCCGGGTTGTCCTGATCGGCATTGCGCTTGACGCTATTGCCATCGATCTGACGTTCGACTTCTTCGGTAAAGCTCTCCTGGACCTCGCCCTTCGCTGTCCCGTTTCCCCACTCCCACTCAACGGTTGTGCCCTTATTATAGGTTTTGCTCATCACGATTTCTCCTTATTGGGGGCGTAACGCGTAAGGGGGCTTGGGCGTTCAATTCGCCTCGGTCCGGCGCGCGGGGCCGGTGCTCATCGAGCACGTAGAAGTCGCTTGTCGGCGGGGATCTGTGGGGCTAGCGGCATCGCATGGATAGTAATGCGCCGAGGTCGTCGTCAGCGCCCTCCCTGATCAATTGGCCTCCTCAGGGAGAGTTCGTCTCGCTGGTCGCCATTTTGATGGCGATGAACGCGCTGTCGATCGATATTGTGCTGCCGGCCCTGGGGCTGATTGGCGAGTCGCTCGATCAATCCGATGGCAATGCGATCCAACTGATTATCACGATCTACATCTTCAGCTTCGGTTGCGGACAATTGGTTCTTGGCCCGGTGTCCGATCGTTTCGGGCGCCGGCCGCTCTTGCTCATCGCGCTGGGGCTGTTTGCCGTGGCGAACGGTCTTGCCGCCTCCGCCTCGGACTTTTCCCATCTCCTTGCGGCGCGCTGTGCCCAGGGCCTGACGGCGGCGGCGTTGCGGGTCTCCGCCCTCGCCATTGTCCGGGACCGGTATCAGGGGCGGCAAATGGCGAAGACGATGTCGCTCGTCATGATGGTGTTCATGGCGGTGCCGCTAATGGCGCCATTGCTCGGCCAAATTTTGATCGGCCTTGGGCCCTGGCCGCTGATCTTCGAAGCGAGCGCGGTGTTGTCGGGCTTCGTCTTTCTCTGGGTCGCGCTCAGATTGCCCGAAAGTCTGCCGCCGGCCCGGCGGCGACGCATCAGTCTCTCAACCCTTATTGACGGCTATCGCTTGATTATCAGCCATCGGAGCGCTTGGGGCTATATGCTGGCGAGCGGTTTCGTCTTTGGGGTGCTGTTCAGTTTCATCACCGCTTCGAACCAAATCCTCCTCGAGGTTTACGAGATCGGGAACAAGTTTCCCCTCGCCTTTGCGGGCGTCGCCTCCGGGTTGGCGGTCTCGAACTTCTTCAATTCTCGCTTGGTCGAAGCCTATGGCATGCGGGCGTTGAGCCATACGGCCTTGATCTTGTTCCTGGGGGTCAATTGCCTCCATGCTGTCCTGGCCTTTGTCGGCTATCAGCCCTTTTGGCTGTTCACGGTAATGACCGCGCTGCCCTTCGTGATGCTTGGCTTTCTGGGGCCGAACTTTACCGCCCTCGCGCTTGATCCCCTTGGCAAGGTCGCGGGACTGGCGACCAGTGTGCAGGGCTTCATTTCCACCGGGATTGCGGGGCTGTTTGGGGGGTGGGTTGCCCATCTCTACAATGGGACGCCTGAACCCTACGCCTATGGGGTCGCCATCTTAAGCGCTGGGGCGGTGGCCATGGTCACCTGGACCGAGCGCGGCCAATTGCGCGCCTTCCGCCTGGTTAAAGAGCCGCCGACGCCGCCTGAATCGCCCTCAGCGTGAAGGAGATGGCGACCTTGCCGCCAGCGCGGCGACGGGGGCATGGCGGGGACAGGTGGTGAGGTGATCGTTCACCATGCCCACCGCTTGCGCGAAGGCATAGACGATTGTCGGGCCGCAAAATTTGAAGCCCCGGGCTTTGAGGTCCTTGGACAGCGCCGTCCCGGCAGGCGAGGTGGCGGGGACGTCCTCTCCCTCCGCCCATTGGTTCTGCACCGGCTTGCCCCCGAAAAAAGACCAAAGATGCGCCACGGCGCCCGCCCCCTCTTCCTCAAGGGCGAGCCATGCCCGCGCATTGACGATGGCCGCTTCGATTTTTCCGCGGTGGCGCACGATGCCGGGATTGCCCAAGAGCGTATCGACCTGGCGGCTCTCCCAGGCGGCAATGCGCTCGGGGTCGAAACCTTCGAACGCTTCGCGAAAGGCGGGCCGTTTGTAGAGGATCGTGCGCCAACTGAGGCCCGCCTGGAACCCATCGAGGATGAGCTTCTCATAGAGGGCCCGGCTATCCCATTCAGGGACGCCCCATTCTTCGTCGTGATAGGCAACATAGACCGGATCTGTTTCCGGGACCCAAGTGCAGCGCCCCGTCATGACAGCCAAAATGGGGCTGTCAGCTGTAGATCAGCGCCGTCTGCCGTCGTGACGGCGCTGTCCTCTCGGCCGCCGAGGCGATCGAGGCGAACCAGGGCGAGCGCTGCCCGGCCATCGCCGCTACGGGCTGTCACCGTTCCAAGCTTGATCTCGCCAACCATCACGCTTTGACCCAAGGCAGGGATTTGTGCCCCCGACAGGCAATATGTCCGCTTACGGATCTCGCCCTTGCGAAACATGCGGCTTGCGACTTCCTGGCCAACGAAACACCCCTTTTTGTGATCGATGCCGCCGAGGCGGTCGAGATTGACGTCGAGGGGAAAGGCGTCCGCCTCGTCAAAGCCTGTGCCAAGATCGGGGATGCCGAGGCGGATGAGGTGATCGCGATATTCCGCCTCCACAGGCGCGCCCGCTGCGGCGGACCCCGCCCACAAGCCACGGGCGCCGAGTGTTGGCAGGCGCGGGTCCGGGAGGAGGGTCAGCGCTGCGTCATCCCTGCCATTGGGCCCCTGATCGGTCGGATGATCGGGACGGATCCCCACATTGATATCGTCGACCGGCGCGATGGTGACGGCTGCCCGTAGCGCATAGCGTTTGAGGCGACCGGCAAACGCCTCCCCGCGGCCTTTGGGCAGATCGAAGAGATAGTGATCACCGCGCGCCCACATAAAATAGGTGTCGAGAATTTTCCCCTGGGGCGTCAGCAGCGCCCCGTAGCGCAGCGGCGGTCCATCGGCGTCGCAGCGGATGGTCAGGACATTGCCGAGAAAGGTGAAACGGTCATCTCCGGCGACCGAGACCAAGTCGCGGGTCAGAGATCCTGTGAGGGTCATCATGACGAGGTTCTAGAGGCCGTGACGGCATGTGCCTACCCTTCCCGCACCCGGCTTCTTTCTTGACGCCCAAGGCGTGCGGCGCCTACGTCATGCCCCAACAATCGACAATGATCTCAGTAGGGGTGGCATGATGGCGACGTGGGGATATCGCGGAACAGCGGTAATTACAGGAGCGGGCAGCGGCATTGGCCGCGCTTTGGCCTTTGCATTGGCCGAGAAGGGCATGGACCTCGCCCTTGTCGATATCCGTGAGGACCGGCTGGAGGAGCTTCGCCAGGCCTTGGCCTCAAACCAGCGCAAGGTCACGATTTATGCGCGGGATGTGGCCGATCGTGACGCGATGCGCCGCTTGCCGTCCGATGTGGCTGCCGATCACGATCAGGTCTCCGTCCTGGTCAATAATGCGGGGGTCGCCTTGGGTGGACAATTCGATCAGGTGGCGGAGGACGATTTCGACTGGTTGATGAACATCAATTTCCGGTCGGTGGTCGACCTCACCCGGGCCTTCCTGCCGCATCTGCGTGAGGCGGCGCGGGCCCGGATCGTCAACACCAGTTCTTTGTTCGGGATTATCGCCCCTCCGGGACAGGCGGCCTATTCGGCATCGAAATTTGCGGTCCGTGGGTTTTCCGAGGCGCTGCGGCATGAACTCGACGGCTCCAATGTCGGCCTGACCGTGGTTCATCCCGGGGGCATTGCGACCAATATCGCGACGGATGCCCGAATTAAGATCGATGCGCCGCCGGAGGAAATCGAGAAGCGCAAGCAGTCGATGAACAAACTTTTGCGCCTGTCTCCCGAAAAGGCGGCGAAGGCCATTGTCGAAGGGGTGGAAAAGCATCGCGGCCGAGTCCTGATCGGCAATGACGCGAAGGCCGCGGCCCTGGTCGCACGCCTGTTCCCGGAGACTTATTACCGGCTCATTGGGATGCAAATGAAAGGAAATGACGGGACCTGAGGGCGCCTGCCGGCGGGCGCGCCGGATGAAAAATAAGATAATAAGTCGCGCCTCTAGCACTCCTCTTGCAAAGGCTATAGCGGCCACTATATTAGTGATCGTTACATAGCTTTCCCGGGAGGAGAAGTGACATGAATGCTATCTCACGCTCGATTGATCTTGAGCCTCGCAACGAACATTTCCATTTCGAAACGAACGAACGCAAGTACTGGTTCGATGGCGATCCTGTAAAGACGGTGTTCTGGAATGCGTTGTCCATCATGTTCCCCGAGGGGGAAAAATTCTTCATGGAGAGCGTGAAGAATAAGCGGAAATTGGTTGAGGATCCTGTCCTGCAAAAGCAGATCGACGGCTTCTTGACCCAAGAGGCGATGCACACCCGCGAGCATGTGATGTACAACAAGCAGCTCGACGCTCAGGGGTTTTCCGCGACTGATCTTCACCTTGAACTGAAGGCGTTCCTTGGGGCGTTGAAGAAGCGCATCGGCAAGAATCGTATGCTCGCCGTGACCTGTGCGCTTGAGCACTTTACCGCGATGATGGCCGATCGGGTGCTCCGCGACGAGACGATTTTTGGTGCTGCTGATGAGCAATATCGCCGTGTCTGGACCTGGCACGCCCTGGAGGAAGCCGAACATAAGGGGGTGGCGTATGATACCTTCTTGGCGGCTGTCCCCAATCGTCAGCGTCGTTACTTGATGCGGTGCGCGGCAATGGTCGGCACGAGCATCATCTTCAATTATTTCATCCTCAAGCATACCGGGCGGATGATGAAGGACGTTGGGATTTCCCGCTCGCCCAAAGCTTGGGGGAATCTTGCAAAGTACCTGCTCGGCAAACCTGGGCTTTACCGGCAAATCTTCTTCCCGTGGCTCGACTATTTCAAGCCGGGCTTCCATCCGTGGGATCACGATAACCGTCAGGAAATGGCCAAGGTCGAGCGCACTGTCGCGTCTTGGCATGCCAAAGAGCCTGCGCTGGCTGGCTCCGCCGCCTAAGCACATCCGCGTTTTCCTCCCGACTATGGGGCCCTTCTGGGCCCCTTTTTTTGGTGCGCTGCAATTGTGCACTGCAATATTGTGTCTTGCCGACACGTTTGTGCAACACAGTTTATTGCTGACATAAATCACAAAAAGCTGCGGGGGGCGTGCTCAAGGATGAGTCGTGTCGGCCCGATGGCTTCTGTCTTAAGCGGCAAACATTAACCCTTTTTCGTCTTCTTCGCCGGGAAAAGTAAGGAATGAGCAATGGCGCTCAATTTGTTAAAGACGGGGGGAGCGTTGAAAAACCCGTCCCCTGCGACGAGACGTCATTCACGAAGACTGTGATGGTGGCTTGTCGCCGGGGGAAGAAAATGACATATTGCTGTTGAAATGAATTTAACTGCGTAGATGAAACTACGCTCTTACGGTGGGCCGCGCCAACGGCCACTGTGGATAACAGGGAGGTAATAAGATGAACGACATTTCGCGTTCGATGAATCTCACACCCCGTAACGAGCACTTCCATTTTGAAGCTGCCGAGCGCGTGGACTGGTTCAATGGTGACGCCGGTCGCTCAATCGTCTTCAATGCGCTGTCGGTGCTATTTCCGGAAGGCGAAAAGTTTTTCATGGATAGCGTGAAAAATTTTCGGGACAAAGTCGACGATCCGACGCTGCAACAGCAGGTCAAAGTGTTTTTGACCCAAGAAGCCATGCACACGCGTGAGCATGTCCAGTACAACAAGCAGCTGGACGCGCAGGGATATTCGGCAACGAAGCTGCACAAGCAACTCGGCAACTTCCTCAGATTTCTCCGCAAAGTTACGACAAAACGGACTCAACTCGCGGTGACCTGTGGTCTCGAGCACTTCACCGGCATTCTCGCCGACGAAGCGCTCAAGCACGAAGAAATTTTGGGCGGGGCCGATGAGCGGTATCGTCGCGCTTGGACGTGGCACGCCCTCGAAGAGACCGAGCATAAAGGCGTGGCTTACGACGTCATGCAAAAAGTTTGCGGAGTATTCGCCTATCCAATCCGGGCGTTCATCATGATCCCGACCACGATCATCTTTGCTTACTATATCTGGAAGCATATCATCGTGATGATGCATGATCGTGGGCTTCTCTTCTCTGGTAAGACGTGGAGCAGCGTTCTTGATCACATGGTGGGGCGCGTTGGGTTGTTCCGTCGCATGATCCCGGCGTGGTTCGATTATTTCCGGCCTGGTTTCCACCCTTGGGACCATGACAACCGTCAGCTCCTCGATAAGACGGAGAAAGAGGTTCAGCAGTGGACCGATCTTGCTCCGATGACGACGGCCTCTGCCGCTGCTTAACGATCTTCTTTGGGTCTCGGTTTTACCCCGTATAGAAAGCGGAGCTTCGGCTCCGCTTTTTTGTGTTTGGCGTCAGGACGAGCTTTTTCTGTGGACAGGTCATCCCTGAAAAAGGGGGGCAGGCACGCCGGTGGCGCGACGCCGAAGGCCGTGAAGCGGGGCGGATTCAGAGAGGGAGGGGTCTTTTATCGAGATCGGATTTGGAGCCAGTTCCTTTGACCAACGGGGGGGGAGGGGGCGTTTTTTGGCTCTTGTCTCCGTTGATCTGATCGCGTAATACTGCCGTTCAATCCTCACGCGGGGACCATACTTCGGTGGCGGCCTTGGGCTGTCCCCTCCCCGCGGCGGCTCAACCGAAGGAAGGATCGCAGTCATGGCACTGCCTGAATTTACTATGCGCCAGCTGCTGGAAGCGGGCGTACACTTTGGCCACCAGACCCACCGCTGGAATCCCCGTATGCGGGAGTATATTTTCGGTGACCGGTCCGGCATTCATATTATCGATCTGTCTCAGACCGTTCCGCTTTTGCACCAGGCCCTTGTCAAGGTGCGGGACATTGTGGCCGGCGGTGGCCGTGTCCTGTTCGTTGGCACCAAGCGGCAAGCGCAACAGCCGGTGGCCGAGGCCGCGGGTCGATGTGCGCAATATTACATGAACAATCGTTGGCTCGGTGGGACGCTCACCAATTGGGAAACCGTTTCGAACTCCATTCAGCGGATGCGGGTGATCGAGGAATCCCTTGAAGCCGAGGCGCGTGGGTTTACCAAGAAAGAGCAGCTCAACATGACCCGCGAGCGGGACAAGCTTGAATTGTCTCTCGGCGGTATTCGCGAAATGGGCGGCCTGCCGGATCTGATGTTCGTGATCGATGTGAACAAAGAAGACATCGCCATCAAGGAAGCCAAAAAACTCGGCATCCCCGTCGTGGCGGTCGTTGACACGAATTGCTCTCCCGAAGGGGTCGATTACATCATTCCGGGGAATGACGATGCCTCAAGGGCGATCAGCCTTTATTGCAATCTCGTCGCCGATGCTGTGATCGACGGGCTGTCCGCCTCTGCCCTGGAATTCGGCGAAGATCTCGGCGAGCTTGAGGAGCTGCCCGATGAGACCGCCCTTGCGGAGGCTGAGGTCATGGATCCGGCCGCGACAGAGGCCAGCGAGGGTGTTGCTCTTGGGGCTGAGGATCAAGGCGCGGTGACAAATGCCGAGGGCGAAGAGGTTCTGGCACAGGAACTCGACGCCCAAGCGCGTGAAGCCGAGAAAGATCAAGAGCCCGCCCCCTCGTCATAAGACTGACGCGGTGGGGCGCTCGCCCCAGATCCCAGCCCTTTTGGGCGGCCGCCATGCTGTGCCCTCAAGGGGGCGCAGCGCCGGAGACCAAACGTCAGAGGCAAGCGCCAGACGATAGGCCGTTAGATCTCCCGTCAGGCTCTAACCGAGACGGGTGCTGGGGCGGCTCCGAGATGAGAAGAAAAGTCAGGGCAGGGGGCGGTTCGTCCCTTGACCAGCCATACGGGGTGAGACCAAAGCCCCGCCAGACAGAGGCAGCTGCGCGACGCTGCCTGATTTCCACCACCAGGAGGGTTCCATGGCCGACATCACGGCGAAAATGGTGAAAGACCTGCGCGACAAGACCGGCGCGGGGATGATGGATTGCAAAGCGGCTCTGAACGAGACCGACGGCGATATGGAGCAGGCCGTCGATTGGCTCCGCAAAAAGGGCCTCGCCAAGGCGGCGAAGAAGGCGGGTCGGACAGCGGCCGACGGTCTGGTCGCCTATGCGGTGGACGGCGCCAAGGGGGCGGTGGTCGAGGTGAACTCGGAAACCGATTTTGTGGCACGGAACGAAACCTTCCAGAAAATGGTGGGGGACATCGCGCAGGTGGCGCTGTCGGTGGACGGCGATTTCGGCGCTCTCACATCGGCCGATTATCCCGGCGCTGGGAAATCCGTTTCGGATCACATCGCGGAAATGGTCGGACAGATCGGCGAGAACTTGACCTTGCGGCGGGCGGCGGGCCTATCCGTCGACGAGGGCACCGTGGTTCCCTACGTTCATACGCAGATCGCCGATCAGGCGGGGAAAATCGTCGTGCTCGTCGCGCTCAAATCGAGCGGGAAAGGCGAGGCGTTGCAAAGCCTTGGCCGCCAATTGGCCATGCACATTGCGGCCGCGCGCCCCTTGGCGCTGAACGTTGCCGAACTCGATCAAGAGGTGGTGGAGCGGGAGAAGTCGGTCTTGGCCGACCAGGCCCGCGCGTCCGGAAAACCTGAAAACATCATTGAGAAAATGGTCGAGGGTCGCCTGCAGAAATTCTATCAGGAGAGCGTCCTCCTCGAGCAGATTTTCGTCATCGACAATGAGCGCCCTGTGAAAACGGTCGTCGCGGACGCGAAGGCCGAAGTGGGCGCCGAGGTGACGCTCACGGGATTTGTGCGCTTCGAATTGGGTGAGGGGATCGCAAAGGAAGAAGAAGACTTTGCGGCCGAAGTCGCGGCGATGACCCAAAAATAATCGGCTCGGCTTTACGAGACGAGAGCCTCATAGGGCCCCGCTATGGCGGGGCCCTTTTTTGTGGCTGAATGCGAATGTTTATTGGTCAGTTAATAACAAATGAAAATTCAATTCAAAGTAAGGTAGCGTTTATAGATAGTATAAATTTATTACATACAATCGTATTAAGGACTTTACCTTCGCCTAAGCCATTTACGCTACGATCAGTCGATCAATTACTCGGAAAATGGCTTAGCTGTGGCGTTCCAGACAAATGAAGGGCAATTCGAGGCGGCTTTGATGGCCGTGGGCCTCTTCTATTTGATGGCGCTGACAGTTTCGATATTGTTCTTTCGCGGCACGGGTCGACGCGGTCTCAGCAAGATGAAATGGATCGTGCTGGCGGGCTTGGGGCTTGGCTTGTCCCTGTTTTTGAGTGCCCCCATCGCTGCTTATGCAGCGGGGTATAGCTTCGGGGATGATACCAGCCTCACCCTTATGGCCTATGGGCTCCAACTGGGCCTCGCGGTTTTCGGGATCGGGGGCTTTGGCTATTTGGCGAACCGTCCCGATTGTGGGGTCTCGACGAAACTGTCCGCTGGGGTGGGGCCCCTCGTTCTCGCGTTTTTGACCGGCCCGGTTCTCTTGATGGGCGATGGGGCGCGCTGGACGGTCCTCAATGTCGCGGCCCTTGTCGGGGCGATGTCGCTCATGGTCGTCGCGTTGACGCCGGCTTGTCTCCTCGCGCTGAGCCATCGCACCCGTAATCGTCGGATCGTGTTTTCCCTCCTGTTCACGGCCGCGATGATCATTCCCTATATCGCTCTCAAGCGCGGGGGGCTTTCCGCGCCCGGCGTCTATCCCGGCGCGGCCGACTATGCCTTCGCGCTGGTGATGAGCGGCATCGCGTTGCCCTCGCTTGTGGCGCAATTGGTGGTCTTCCGTCGATTATCACGCCGCGCCCGTCAGGAACGGCATGCTCGTGAAAAGAAGGTGGCGGTTGATCCGGGCCGTGGGGTTGCCGATCTGAAGTCGGCGGCCATGGAGGCCTCGGTGACCGCCCATGCGATGCGCTCACCCCTGGGGGGGATTGCGAGTCTGAGTGAGCTCTTGCTCTCGACCCCCCTTGACGAGGACCAACGGCGTTATGTGCGGATGATCGCTGAATCCGCAGAGGGCGCCACCAGTTCATTAGGGTTTCAAGCCGCGCCCCCGGCGGCGGCTCGGCCCAATCGTCCCCCCCCGCTCAAGCGGGTGTCGATGGCGGCCATGGTCGCCCGTCTCGAAGCAGTGCTGGTCGGCGCCGCGCTCGAGGCGGGCGTGCACCTCATCTTTCATGTCGGCAGGGCTGTTCCCGCCGAGATCTGGGCGGTGGAAGACAAACTCCTGGCGGCTCTCAAAACGCTCCTCAGCGACCTCCTGGGCAGCACGGCGGCGCCGAATATGTTGGTCAGTATCGATGCGGAACGACGGAATCAGGAGGCGACGATCAGGCTTTCGGTCACCGATCGCGCGACGGATGAGGCGGCGCTCGATCGTGGAGCCGAGGAAACCCATCGCCGGGCAGCGGAGATCGGCGCCGACCTGTTGATTTCAGTTCGGGAAGACAATGTGCGTACGGCGTTTCTCACCTTCGTTGCGCGCCTCCCCCACACACAACACTCCCCCATGAACACCGCGCCGACCAGTCAGCCGAACGCCTCGCGGGAATAGGCCCCCTTTGCCGATAGATGGGATCTGAGGGGCGAACCGGCCTAGCTTGGTCGCCCTCGTTCTGATAATGGCCTCCAAGTTTCCAAGGGATCTTGCGAGATGACCGATCAGGCCGCCCAGACGCCGCGCTATCGTCGTATCTGCCTTAAACTCTCGGGCGAGGCGCTGATGGGAGAGAAAGAGTTCGGCATCGATCTCGAAACCGTCGAGCGCATCGCCAGAGAAGTGAAAGCGGCGCGGGAGATGGGGGCGGAAATCTGTCTTGTCGTCGGGGGCGGGAATATTTTCCGTGGTCTGCAAATGGCGGCCAGGGGGATGGAACGGGCCAGCGCCGATTACATGGGCATGTTGGCCACTGTGATGAACGCCCTTGCGGTCCAGAACGCCCTTGAGGCGATCGATGTCGAAACTCGGGTCATGTCGGCGATCACGATGACCGAGGTTTGTGAGCCCTATATTCGGCGCCGGGCCTTACGTCATTTGACAAAGGGCATTGTCGTCATCTTCGCGGCCGGGTCGGGCAATCCGTTCTTCACCACCGATACCGCCGCCGCCCTCCGCGCAGCTGAAATGGGGTGTGATGCGCTGTTGAAGGGCACGCAAGTCGATGGGGTTTATTCGGCGGATCCCAAAAGTGACCCCTCCGCGCAGCGCTATGAGCGGCTGTCCTACATGGACGTGCTGCGCAACGATTTGCGGGTGATGGATCAAGCGGCGATCTCGATCACCAGGGAGAATGCCATTCCGATCCTTGTCTTTTCCCTCAAAGATGGCATTGGCGGCCCGGTATCCGGTCAAGGACGCTTTACAACCATCGCCGATTCGGACCCTGCCTGAGGCTGACACCGGCCGTGTCGGAAAAAGCCGGTGGAGCGTCTTGGGCTCTTTCCCTTGTTGCGGCATAAGCCCTTCTTTAGCGGATAGGGTCCCCCCACGAAAAAGGAGTGCACTATGGCCGATGGCCCGGACATGAAGGAACTCGAAAAGCGGATGGATGGTGCCATCGCCTCGCTGAAATCGGAGTATGCCGGTCTGCGCTCGGGGCGTGCCACGATCAGCCTGCTCGATCCGGTCACCGTGAACGCCTATGGCTCGGAGATGCCCTTGAACCAGGTCGGCACGGTTGGCGTGCCCGATGCGCGCACCCTTTCGGTACAGGTGTGGGATAAGGGCCTCGTCTCGGCGGTGGAGAAGGGGATCCGGGAGTCCGGTCTTGACCTCAATCCCGTGACAGATGGACAAACCGTTCGCGTGCCCATGCCGCCAATGACCGAAGAACGCCGGCGCGACCTCGCAAAGCTCACAGGCAAATATGCCGAAGCGGCGAAAGTGGCGATTAGGAATGTCCGGCGCGATGGGATGGAAGAGGCCAAAAAAGCAGAGGGCGTCTCGGAGGATGACCAGAAGCGGATGTCCGAGGAGGTCCAGAAATTGACCGATGCCAAGGTCAAGGAGATCGATCAGATGCACGCGCAAAAGGAAAAAGAAATCATGCAGGTTTAACCTGCCGCTGCTGGCCCCCCTTAGGGAGCCTCTCACAACTGCCCACTCCTAAAGGAGAGAAGGGGTTATGGACGTCAACGCGCCGCGTCGGCTCGCTCAACGCATGGCCGCGAGCATGCCCGGAGCCGGTGATGAGGAGGAAAAATCTCTTCGTCACGTGGCCATCATCATGGACGGCAATGGTCGGTGGGCGAAAAAGCACGGCGTCTCTCGTCTGCGTGGCCACCAGGAAGGTATGGAGGCCGCACGCCGGGCTGTGGAGGCGGCCAAGGATCTCGGCCTCAGCCATCTCACTCTCTACAGTTTTTCAACGGAGAACTGGAATCGCCCCGAATGGGAGGTCCGGCACCTCATGGGGCTGTTGCGGCAATTCTTCGAAAAGGACTTGGCCGATTTGGTGGAAGAGGGGATCAGGGTCCGCATTATCGGCGATCGCCGAACGCTCCCCAACGATATTCGGGAAATGGTCGAGCAGGCAGAACGTCAAACCGCCGATAACAAGGGATATACGCTTCAGATCGCCTTTAATTATGGGGGGCGTGATGAGCTGGTTCGGGCGGTATCAAGCTTAGCCGAGCAAGTCGCGTCTGGGACCTTGGATGTCGAGGCCATTGACGAGCGCGTCATCGGCGACACGCTCGACACCGCGAATGCCCCGGACCCCGACCTTGTCATTCGGACCAGCGGCGAACAGCGGCTGTCGAACTTTCTCCTATGGCAGGCCGCCTATTCGGAGTTCATTTTCATGGACTGTTTATGGCCCGATTTCGATGAGGCCGCCTTCCGCGAGGCGGTCGACATCTATCGAGGTCGCAACCGCCGGTTCGGTGGGCGCTAAAACGCTGTCGCGCGACGTAACCTGGACGAGATCAGAGCCGAATATCCCTTTGATCTGATGGGGGGAGATGGTGATGACCATCGTCGATTTTACAAAGGCGTCCCGGACACCCATCCACCAGGTGGATCTCAGCCCGTGCGGGGCGCTGATGGCGAAAGCGCAAAAGGGCGATAAGGCCGCCTATACCGAGGCGTTGAGCCTTTGCGATCAGTGGCTTCGCCTCTATCTCCCGCGCCGTCTCGCCCATGAGCGGATCGACGATGCGATTCAGGAAACGCTCTTGGCGGTCCATCGCAAGCGGCATACCTACGATCCGTCGCGGCCCTTTCCCCCCTGGTTCGTCGCGATTGCCCGGTTCAAATGGCTCGACGGTCTGCGCGCGGCTTATCGCGCAGAAGAGGCTGAGCTCACCGACGATCACGGAATCGACAGTCACGAAGAGAGCGTTCTCTCCCGGATCCTGTTGCAAAAGGTGATGACACACCTCCCCCCCGCTCAGGCAGAGGTATTGCGGTTGGCGAAGGTGGAAGGGCGCTCAATCGAAGAAATTTCGGTGGCGACAGGTCAAAGCGCGTCTTTGGTCAAGGTCAATATCCACCGTGCACGGAAAAAACTAGTGAAACTCCTGGAGAAGTCCCATGAGTAATATGTCGTTCATTGAGGGCCTTGCGGCGACAGCTCAGCCGGTTGCCCGCCGCCGCGGCGCGCAGGATTTGGTGATCATTGCCCTTGTGGTGCTGGTCGAGGTGATTGGCTTTTCGTACTTTTTCGATCCTGAGCGATTCGCCGCTTATGTCGACGCCGCGCCGCGGCAGATGATCATGAAGATCGTGCTGTTCAGCTCGTTGTTTGTGACCTCTCTGGCCGCGGCGCTGCACAGCTTTGAGGCGACCGCCCGCCGGCTCGATCCGGTGATTTTGGCGGGGGGCTCGGCGGTGGGGCTGATGGGGCTGATGAGCTTCGATTACGCGATGGGGCCGGGTCTCGAGGCCACCCTTTTGCCACGTCAGGGGCTTGGATGTTTGTCGGCGATTACGCTGCTGTCGCTTCCCGTCTGCTTTGCCATGGGGCTCTTAATGACCCGAGCCGCTTCGGTGCAGCCGGGTCGGACGGCCCTCCTGATCGGGCTGACGGGCGGCGCGTTCGGCGCGACTCTCTTTTCGCTCATCTGTCCTTATACGAGCCTCTGGTACATTGGGGTTTGGTATGGGGGGGCAATCATCGTCTCATCGGCCTGGTGCGTCCGGGTGCTGCCTGATTTCAATCAATGGTAGGGTGATGGGGCGGGGCCGGTGTCTTCACCGGTGGTTCCCTCTTCGATGGAAAAGCGATTAGGACCGCGGCAGACCCGCCAAGGGCGGGAGCTGCCGACGAGGACCCCGATCACCGCTTCCCCTTCGCCTCTGCGCCCCCCTGGCGCCGCCCCCCGTCTCAGGGGGTTGATCACCAGGATTGTGACGGCCGGCCTGCTTGTGCCCTTGGCCCTCGGGATCGTCTGGTGGGGGGGGCCTGCCTTTTCGGCACTCATCGCCTTTATGTTGATCATCTTGATCTTCGAATGGGCCCGCATCGTCGATCGGGCGGAATTTTCCCGCGGATTCTACACCCTGTCCCTTACGGCCTTCGCGACCGTCTTTTTCGCCGCGGGCGGGGCTTATGGTCTTGCGTCACTCATCGCGATCTTCGGGGGGGGGATCGCCACGCTGCTCGAGCGGCGGCGCAAGGCGGCGGTGTCCTGGCCCTTGATCGGGGCGATTTATCTTCTGCTGCCCGCCGTGGCGGTTCTGTTCATCCGCCACGATGGGGGGCTGGCGGCGGCGGTGCTGCTTTTCGTGGTGGTGTGGGCCACCGACAGCGGTGCCTATCTCGTGGGGACCTTTCTCGGCGGGCCCAAATTCTGGCCGGCGCTGTCGCCGAACAAAACCTGGGCGGGGGTCCTTGGCGGATTGATGGCGGGGTCTGGGACCGCTCTCCTCCTTGGCCAGGTGCTGAGCTTACCGCCGTTGATTGCGCCCCTTTGGCTGGTCGCCGCAGGTCTGTCCCTGGCCACATTGATCGGCGATCTGCTGGAGAGTGCGCTCAAGCGCGCCTATGACATCAAGGATACCGGCGGCGCCTTTCCTGGCCATGGCGGCGTGCTCGATCGCCTCGATGGATTTATCTTCGCGGCCGTCATACTGGCTTTCCTGTTGCTGATCGGGCAAGAATGAGGCGGCGGATGAAAGGCACTGAATGACACTCAAACGGCGGGTTACGGTCCTCGGCGCCACGGGCTCTGTTGGGACCTGTACGCTCAAGCTGGTCGCCGATACCCGCCGGACCGCGGCGGCGGAGATCGAGGTCGAAGCCCTCACGGCGCACACCAATGCCGAGGCCCTGGCGGCCCTTGCCATCGAACATCAGGCCTCCTTTGCGGCGGTGGCGGATCCCGGTGCCGGCGGCCGTCTGGCAGCCGCGCTCAAGGGCACCGGCATTGCCCATGGGGCCGGTCCCGAGGCGGTGATCGAAGCTGCCGAGCGTGACGCCGATTGGGTGATGGCGGCCATTGTCGGGGCGGCGGGCATCAAGCCTCTTCTAGCGGCGGCCCATCGCGGCGCCGATATCGCGTTTGCCAACAAGGAATGTCTTGTCTGTGCGGGGGAGGCTGTTCTGGCGGCGGTTGCCGAAGGGGGCGGGCGGCTCCTCCCCGTCGACAGCGAGCATAATGCGATCTTCCAGGTCTTCGACTTCGCCCGGCCGGAGACAGTGCGGCGGATCGTGCTCACCGCGTCGGGCGGACCGTTCAGAGAGCGGCCTCGGGACACCTTCGATCAGGTGACGGCGGCCGAGGCGGTGTCTCACCCCAATTGGTCGATGGGGGCGAAAATCTCGGTCGATTCGGCCACCATGATGAATAAGGGCCTTGAGCGCATCGAGGCGGCCTATCTGTTTCCGGTTCCGAAGGAGCGGATCGAGATCCTTGTCCATCCCCAATCGGTCATTCACTCGATGGTGGATTATATCGACGGCTCAATGCTGGCCCAGCTCGGGACGCCGGACATGACGATTCCGATCGCTTCGGCCTTGGCCTGGCCGGAGCGGATCCCGACCGGCGCCACCCCCCTTGACCTCGCCGCTGTGGGGAGGATGACCTTCGAGCCCCCTGACGAACAGCGCTTTCCGGCCCTGCGGCAAGCGCGGGAGAGCCTTGAGGCGGGCGGGCTGATGACGGCGGTGCTGAATGCGGCGAACGAGGTGGCCGTGGCGGCCTTCCTGAAGGGACAGGTCCGCTTTACCGATATCGCCGCCCTGACCGATCATTGCCTGCAAACCGTCCAGCCCGAAGGGGACCCCTTCACCCTCGAAGGGGTCTTGGAGGCCGACCGCGCGGCGCGGGCCGCTGTGAAGGCGCGCGCCCTCAGCCTCTGAGGCGTAAATCTCTAATCAGTATATTCCGTTCAGCCGCGGGCACCGTTAGGACCGAGCTATGGTCGATCTTGCCCTTACGGTTCTGGTCTCGCTTGTGGCCTTCGCGGTGCTGTTGGCGTTTATCGTCTTCATCCACGAATATGGCCATTTCAAAACGGCGCGCCTGTGCGGCGTAAAGGTCGAGACGTTCTCGATCGGATTTGGCAAGGCGATGCTTCAATGGACCGACCGAAAAGGCACGGTCTGGAAAATCGCCGCCATTCCCCTCGGCGGCTATGTGAAATTCTTCGGCGACGCGAATGCCGCCTCTGCGGGGACGGAGGCGAAAGGCGCGCGGCCCGCCACCACTCAATTCGGCTCCGAGAAGGATCGGCTGGCCGCTCTTCTCACGGAGGAGGAGAAGCGCGTTTGCTTTCATTTCAAGCCGGTCTGGCAGCGGGCGTTGATCGTCGCGGCGGGGCCGGTGGCCAATTTCATTCTCGGCGCTCTTATCTTCTCGGCGATCCTTTTCCTGTTGGGAACGCGGACGGTTGATCCTGTGGTGGGGCGGGTGGCGCCGAACACCGTCGCCGATGCCGCGGGCTTTGAGCCCGGAGACCGCATTCTGTCGGTGAATGGCCGGACATTGCGCAGTTTCAACGACCTGGTGACCAGGGTCCGCCTCGCCGCTGATGAAACGCTGACCTTTGTCGTTGAGCGTGATGGGGAGACGGAGACGATTACTGCTACGCCGCGCCGGACCGAACAAACGGATGCCTATGGCAACAAGGTGCGGATGGGGCAGTTAGGCATCGTCGCCTTCACCCCGCCTTTGGTCGGGGCTTTGGCGGAGGAGGGTCCCGCCGCGGCAGCGGGCCTTGCCGTTGGGGACGAGATCGTTTCCGTGGCCGGGCAGGAGGTGTTCACCTTCTCCGATATCTATGACGCCATTGAAGGCCGCGCGGGGCAGACGGTCCCCGTGCAGTTCCGCACTCAGGACGGCCAGATACGGGAGGTCCGCGTGACCCTCGGGACGAGAGTTGTCGGCGAGGGCGCGACGGCGGAGAGCTATGCCACCCTCGGCATCGGGGCGCCGCTGCCGCCGCTTCGGACCTATAGCCCCTTAATGGCGCTGGTCGACGGCACCCGACAGGTCGGCACCGTGATCGAGACCACCTTGCGCTATCTGGGACGACTGATCCTCGGCCGCGAGGATCCCCGTCAGATGGGCGGACCGGTGAAGATCGCCCAATATGCGGGCCAGGCCGCGAAATCTGGGTTCGAGCCGACTTACGATATTCCGCTGAGCGACCGACTGAAGATCAGTCTTTCACAATTTATAAGCCTTGCGGGGCTCATCTCTGTCTCGATCGGGTTCATGAACCTGCTTCCCATCCCGGTTCTGGACGGTGGGCACCTGGTGTATTACGGGTACGAGGCGATTGCCGGTCGGCCGTTGAGTGACAGAGTACAAGGGATAGGGTTCCGCGTCGGCCTTGCGATCGTCGGCACCTTCATGATTTTTGTGATCGTCAACGACGTTGTTGGCTTGGTGATGAAAGTGGGCGCGTAACGCCCAATGACTAATCGATGAGTCCGGACAGGCGGGCGCTTCACGACGGAAGGTAACATGGGCGTAAGACATATTGCGGCAGGTCTCATGGGTGGGGCTGCATCGATTGTCCTGGTTCCGACAGTCAGTGCACAGTCGAGCCCGGTTGTGCCGTCCGAGCCCGTTGGCGCTGCCACCGTACCGGACGAGACCGGGGGCCTAATCCGTCGGATTGAAGTTGTCGGTAATCAGCGGATCGAAGCCAGCACAGTGCGGTCTTATCTGCCGATTGGGCCGGAGCAACGGGTTTCCCAGGTGGCGATCGATGCCTCCCTCAAGACGTTGTTCGGCACCGGGCTGTTTGCCGATGCGGGCATCAGTTTCGATAATGGCGTTCTGACCGTTGCGGTGCAGGAAAACCCGATCGTCAATCGCGTCATTTTCGAGGGCAATCGGACGAACGAGGACAAATTCACCGAGGAGATCCAACTCGCCCCTCGGGCCATCTACACCCGTGCGAAAGTTCAGGCGGATACCCAACGGATCCTCGGTGTTTATCGCGCAACGGGGCGTTTTGGGGCCTCTGTCACGCCGAAGATCGTCGAGTTGCCGCAAAACCGCGTCGACGTCATTTTCGAAATCGAAGAAGGCCCGAAAACCGGGGTCGCAGCGATCAATTTCGTCGGCAATGAGGCCTTTACGGACGCGCAGCTGCGCAAGGCGATCCTGACCTCGGAAAGCGCCTGGTGGAATTTCCTTGAATCCAACGACAATTACGATCCTGACCGGTTGGAATATGACCGCCAATTGCTGCGCGAGTTCTATACTAAGCAGGGCTATGCGGATTTTTCGGTCGCGTCCGCCGTTGCGGAACTCACCCCCGACCGGGAAGATTTCTTCATCACCTTCACGGTGGAAGAGGGGCCGCAATATACCTTCGGCAAAGTCGATGTCCGCACCACCCTCTACAAAATTGAAGGCGATGCCCTTAAGGCCGTGCTGCCAATTCGGGAGGGAACGCAGTTCAATTCCGAGCTGATCGAGAAGGCCGAAGAGGCCATTGCCTATGCGACGGGGATCAATGGCTATGCCTTTGTCGATGTGGCGCCTCGCCTGACCCGCAATGCAGACACCAAAACCGTCGATGTGGTGTTCGAGGTCAATGAAGGGCCACGGGTCTATGTCGATCGCATCAATATCCGGGGGAACACCCAGACCCTCGATCGGGTTATTCGCCGCGAAATGCGCCTGACCGAAGGGGATGCCTTCAACCGGGTGCTGGTCGAGCGCTCTGAGCGTCGGATCAAGGGGCTCGGCTTCTTCTCCGAGGTCGCGATCGAAGAGCAGCCGGGCAGTGCCCCGGACCGGACGGTCCTCGATGTGGCGGTGACGGAGCAATCAACGGGCTCCTTCCAGATCGGTGCGGGGCTGAGCTCGGCCGATAGCTTCATTATCAATTTCCAGCTTGAACAACGGAATTTGCTGGGACGCGGGCAGTATCTTCTGCTCGACCTGCAAACCTCGTCGCGGACCCGTCGGGCGCGGGTCAGCTTTACCGAGCCCTATTTCCTCGGTCGGCGATTGCGGGCGGGCTTTTCCTTCACCGCCAACCGCACGGATTTCGAGGAGGCGGGCTTTATTTCCGACTCGATCGGGGGGGGGCTCAATATCGGCTTCCCGGTGTCGGAATTTGGGAGTATGAGCCTCAGCTATCTTCTTCGTCAGGATGATGTGACCCTTGAACGCTCGACGACCCAGGTGGTCGAGGCGAGTGAAGGCGAGGTGATCGAGGATTTCCTGGTCAATGGCGCGAGCACCCCTGAGATTGTTGAGACCGCGCCGAATGGCGATCTCACCTATCAGGTGGAGATTTGCGATCTCCTGACCCGCTCCCTCGATCCGACCTGTGAGAGCCGCGGCAAGTTCCTCACCTCCCAGGTGGGATATTCTCTCCGCTTCGATCGCCGCGACGATCCGATTACGCCGTCCCGCGGTTGGCGTGTGGATCTCTCCCAGGCGCTTGCCGGCGTCGGGGGGGATGTGAATTACCTCCAATCGACGGCCCGGGGGTCGCTCTACCGGCCCCTGCCGCTGGATTTCGTCGGCGCGCTGAAATTCGATGTCGGGTATATTGACGGTTTCGGAGATGACGGCGTGCGGGTCAGCGACCGCTTCTTCAAGGGCGGCAATCGCGGGTTCCGCGGGTTTGATGTGGCGGGGGTCGGTCCGCGCTATTTTGAACCCGGCGCGACGGTCAACGGGGTGACTCAGGCCGGATTCGATCGGGCGATTGGCGCGAAAGCCTATGCGATCGGCACGGTGGAAGCCGTGCTGCCGCTGCCTTTACCGCCGCAATATGGCATTCGTGCCGCGCTATTCAGTGATTTCGGGGCGGTGGGCGTCGTCGACGAGGACGATAAGCTCCTCAACAATGACCCAGTCAATTTTGTCGACTTCGACGATGACGGAATTCCCGATCCGCCGGTCCAGGACGATTTCTCGATGCGGGCCACTGCCGGGCTCTCGATCAATTGGCGCTCGCCCTTCGGGCCCGTGCAGATTGACTTGGCCGAAGCGATCCAGAAGGAAGAGTACGACGAAACCCAGGTCTTCCGGTTCAGTGCCGGGGGCGCCTTCTAAAGCCGTTGCAATTCAGCTGGAGGGGTGGGACGTCTCTAGGTCGTTATGTTGTCGCATTTTTTCGCGCGCGCCGGTTCCGGCTTCGCCTGAAAGTGCTCTTGGGGGGCGGTTGCCGTCAGATTTCACATAACCGTAATGGCCGAAATGGCCTCGGTGGCATTAGGACGGGGCCTGGAAAGGGAGAGCTTGGCTTCCATCGCTCCGGTTAAGAGGTATGGGTATGAAAAAGTTTATCGCTCTGATTGTCGTTCTGGGCATGTTGCCGGGGGCGGCCTTTGCGCAAAAAGTGGCGTATTACGACCATGGCAAGGTCGTTCGTGACTCCAACGCCTGGCAGTCCATTGACAAGGAATTGGCTGCCAAGCGCGATGAGATCGTCGCGAAGCTCCAGCCCATCGTGGCGGAGGTGCAAAAAGAGGGGCAGGAGCTTCAAAAAGCGACGGATGGTCTGAAGCCCGAGCAGATCCAAGCCCGCTACGGTGAGCGGGTGCAGGAATATCAGGGGAAGCTGGCGGGGCTGCAGGCCAGCCGTAATCAGGTGAACCAGCAAATGTCCGTCGTGCGGGAGCTGGCTGAGAACAAGATCAACGTCGTCATCAATGATAGTCTTGACGAAATTGCTTCCCGTCGTCGGGTCGACGTGGTGGAACGTCAGGTGCCGCTGAGCTTTTATTCCAAGAAGTACGACGCGACCGACGAAGTTCTGGCCGCCGTCAACCAAAAGCTGAGCAGTCTCGATATTGACAGCCTGGTCGCCGAGGTGGCGGCCCGGGCCGAGGCTCAAGCTCAGTAAGCGGGTGGCCCGCTGTCAAGGCGGGCCCCGGTCCTGTTGGGCGAAAATACTGCCGCCTGACCGATTTGTCGGTCAGGCGATTTTTTTGTCGGCGCCCTGCAATCGGTGTCTGTCATTGTCCCCTGAGGGGGATCTCTCTTAAGAGCTCGATATGACCGTGTTTTCCGATCGGGAGATCCGTCCCGACCCCCGCTTTTTCTCGACGTCACCGCCCCTTGATAAGGGGGCTGTCCTCGACTTGTTGGCCGGAGACATTGCCGAAGAAGGGGGGGGACGCGCCGTCACGCATGTCGCGCCCGCAGGACAGGCGGGGACCGGCGCGGCGATCTTTCTGGAGAGCTGGCGGGGAGACCACCAAGAAGCCCCCGTCGCGTCGGAGATAGCCCTCGTTCTGGTCAGGCCGTCCGATGCCGAAGCCGTCCGTACCGCTTTTCCCGGTGCTCTCATTCTTGCGGTGCCGGGGCCGAAGGCGTCTTTTGCCCGGCTTGCTCACCATTTGCATCGCTCCCTCGCCGAACAGGGCGGGTGGGGGATGGCGGAAGCCGATATCGATCCCCACGCGGTGGTTCACGATACGGCGATCCTCGGGGATGGTGCCCGAATTGGCGCGGGGGCGGTCATCGGTCCTTATGCGCTCATCGGTCCTGGCTGCGAGATCGGTGAGGACACCCAGGTGGGGCCCCATTCTGTGATCACCCATGCGATCATTGGGAAAAGGTGTCGTTTCCTCTCCGGCACCAGGGTAGGGGAGCCCGGCTTTGGCTATATCGCGGTCGATGGCCGCCCGGTCGCCGTTCCCCAATTGGGACGGGTGATGATCGGCGACGAAGTAGATGTCGGCGCCAACACCACCATCGATCGCGGCGCCCTGGACGACACACGCATTGGCAGCATGACAAAGATCGACAATCTTTGCCAGATTGCCCACAATTGCCGCTTCGGGAAAGGCGTGGTGGTCGCCTCCCAAACAGGGGTTTCCGGGTCATGTACGATCGGCGACGGTGCGATGATCGGCGGACAGGCGGGCATGGCCGATCACTTGACCATTGGCGCGGGGGCGATGATCAGTGCTAAGAGTGGTTTGATGAAAGACGTGCCGCCGGGGGAACGCTGGGGGGGGATTCCGGCCAAGCCGGCAAGACAATGGATGAAAGAAGTCGCGTCGCTGTCGCGGCTGGCCAAAGGGAGAGAGAAGTGACCGAGTCTCAAGATACGCCGCGTACGTTCCCGGATCTCGATGTCAATGGCATCAAGGCGATCCTGCCGCATCGCTACCCCATGTTGATGATCGACAAAATCGTCGACATCACCCTCGACGGGGCGACCGGGGTAAAATCGGTGACGGCGAATGAGCCCTTTTTCGAGGGGCATTTCCCGCAAATGCCCGTCATGCCTGGTGTCCTGATCATCGAGGCGATGGCGCAAACCGCCGCGGCCTATACCGCATATGTCGAAGAGATCGACACGGAAGGAAAAGTCGTTCTCTTCATGGGGATCGAGAAAGCTAAATTCCGTCATCCTGTGTTTCCAGGCGAGCAATTGCGTATCGAGACCAAAATCGCCTCAAAGCGTCCCCCTGTCTGGCGGTATGAGGCCAAAGCCTATGTGAATGGGAAATTGGCGACCGAAGCGTCTTTCGGGGCCATGTTGACCGAGCCGAAATGACCCTGCACCCCACCGCGATCATCGAAGACGGTGCTGAGATTGGCGAAGGCGTGAAGGTTGGACCTTTTGCCCATATCGGGCCAGAGGTCCGTCTAGGGCCGAACGTCCATATCTCTAGCCATGCGGTCGTCACCGGGCGGACGGAAATCGGTGAGGGGACTGAGATCGGTCCTTTTTGTGTGATCGGCACACCGCCCCAGCACAACGCCCATCGAGGTGAGCCGACACGCCTCATCATCGGTAAGCGTAATCGGGTGCGAGAGCATGTGACGATGCATACGGGCACGATGCTGGATCAGGGGGTCACGTCGATTGGCGATGATTGCCTCCTGATGGTGGGGGCCCATATCGCCCATGATTGTGTTGTCGGTAATCATGTGACCTTTGCCAATAATGCCACCCTGGCCGGTCATTGCCGGATCGGCGATCATACCTTTCTGGGCGGACTATCGGCGATGCATCAATTCTGTCGGGTGGGGCCCTATGCCATTCTGGGGGGCGGTGGGATCCTGCGAGGGGATCTTATTCCCTACGGCTCGGCCAAGGGGAACACGGCCACTCTCGAGGGTCTCAATATTATCGGGATGAAGCGCCGGGGGTTGTCAAGAGAGACCATCCATCGCCTACGGAGCGCTTTTCGTTCGCTCTTTGCCGCATCGGGAACGTTGAAGGAGCGTGTCGCCGCCACCGAAGAGGCATTCGGCGATATTGACGAGGTTCAGACCATTTTGGCCTTTTTGAAGGAAGAGGCGAAGCGTCCTCTCTGCCAACCGGGGGCTTGAGCCGTGGCAGAGCCGTGGAAGAAGCTCGGGATCATTGCGGGCGGCGGAAGTCTCCCTCTCAAGATCGCGGAGAGTTGCCAACAGCAAGACGCGCCTTTCCACATTCTTGCCTTGTCTGGGTATGCGGATGATATTCTCAAGTCTTTCAAGCCGAGCTGGTGCGGTATCGGTGAGGTGGGGAAGGCGATCAGAGTTCTGAAGGATCATGGCTGCGACGCCGTCGTGTTAGCGGGGAATGTGACACGGCCGAACTTTGCCACGCTCAGGCCGGATTGGCGTGGGGCGAAGCTCCTTCCAAAGATCTTATCGGCGGCGACCCAGGGGGACGGGGCGATGCTGGATGTTCTTGTCGCAACCTTCGCGTCAGAGGGGTTCTATGTGGTGGGGGCGGATGATGTCGCCACGGCCTTGACCGTTCCGGCCGGTGCCCTTGGCATGCTTGGCCCCGATACGTGCGACTTGTCGGATATGCGAAAGGCGGCGGCGGTGGTTGCCGCCTTGGGCCCCTTCGATGTGGGGCAGGGGGCCGTCGTGCGGCAAGGCTTTGTCATTGCGATTGAGGCGGCGGAGGGAACGGATCTGATGCTTGGTCGCTGTGCGCCCTTGATCGCGCGGCTCCAGGGGGAGGAAGGGAACCGGTCCGAACGTCGCGGCGTCTTGTTGAAATGTCCCAAGCCTGAACAAGAGCGTCGTGTCGATTTGCCAACGATCGGTGTCAGGACGGTGGAGCTGGCGGCGGAGGCCGGTTTGGCAGGCATTGCGGTCGAGGCATCGGGGGGCCTTGTCCTAGACAGTGGGGCCGTAGCGCGCTGTGCCGATGCCCGTGGATTGTTTGTCTACGGCTATACTAGCCATGATCTGCGAGAGGGCGCGTGACGCCGCCGGTCGTGATGATCGCCGCGGTGGAACCGTCGGCCGATGCCCTTGGCGCTGCGCTTATCAGAGAGATGAGACAGCGGGCACCCCATCTGACCTTTACCGGGTGCGGGGGGCCGCAAATGCAGGCCGAAGGGTTTGAGAGCCTTTTCGATATCGATATTTTCTCCGTCATGGGGTTCACCGACGTCGCGAAGGTGATCCCTGCGGCCTGGTCTCGCGCGCGGCAATTGGCCCGGCGGGCCGCCCAAGGGGATGTGGTCTGCGCCGTCTTTGTCGACGGATGGACGTTCTCTCGATTGTCCGCGAAACGGATTCGTCAGCGTGCCCCTAACCTACCGATCGTCAAATATGGCGCGCCACAGGTCTGGGCCTCGCGCCCCCAGCGGACCGCATTTGTCCGCGATCATTTTGACCTGGTCCTCGCCCTGCTGCCTTTCGAACCTCCAATCTTCGAGGAAGCGGGGACGAGGGCGCTGTTCGTCGGAAACCCAAATTTCGAAGCGATGGCGGCGACGCCGCGGTCCGGTAAGGCGTTTCGGACCCGCCACGGGCTTGAGGGGCGGGATCTTCTCGCGGTTCTGCCGGGCAGCCGTAAAGGCGAGGTCAGTCGCCTCCTGTCGATCTTCGGCGACGCCACCACCCTGGCTGCGCAGTCGGTACGGGGCCTTGTGCCGGTGATACCGCTTGCCCCTTCTGTTGCCGAACAGGTGGTGACGGCGACCAGGGAATGGCCTGTGCCCCCCCTCTGCATTCCCCCCGAAGAGCGATACGATCTCTTTGAGGCGGCCGATGTTGCCCTCGCCGCGTCAGGCACGGTGACGACGGAAATTGCCATGGCCGGAACGCCCATGGTCGTGGGCTATCGGGTCGATCCGCTGACGGCCTTTTGGGCAAAGCGTGTTCTAATTACTGAATATATCTCGATAGTGAACATATTTGCCGGGCGCGAAGTCATTCCCGAACGTCTTCAGGATGATTGCACGCCCGATCAACTGTCCGCGGACATTATTCGTCTATTTACTGACGATGATGCGCGACGGACGCAATTGACGGCGTATCGGCAATTGCTGCCCGCCTTGATCGGGGAGGGCAATACCGCAGGCCGTGCCGCCGAGGCGGTGTTAGGATTGCTTGATCCGGAAGATACCGTCGATCTCCACCGCAACGCCAAGGGGCAGTGAGGGCGCACCGACGGCAAAACGCGTGTGTCGTCCCGCATCCCCCATCACATCGATCATAAAGTCAGAGGCACCGTTGATCACCGCCGGCTGGTCACGAAAATCGGGGCCGCAGGCGACAAAGCCCCCCAGTTTCACGCAGCCAACCAGATCGGACAGACTGCCCCCAAGATACGCTTTGACCTGGGCGAGCAGATTGATCGCACATATTTTGGCGGCTTCCTTGCCTTCCTCAAGGGTAAGGGCGGGGACGTCAGACCACGGGGCGCCGCCGACAATCCCCTTGACCAGGGTTTCAGAGGCTACGGGGATCTGACCTGAAACGAAAAGCAGCTCGCCAACGGCCATCGCCGGGACATAGGAGGCTACGGGGGCGGCTGGCTCGGGCAAAACGATACCCATTTTATCAAGGCGGTCGTCAAAGGGGCTCGTCATCGTGGTCTCACTTTCTCGCGATGCGCCGGTCGCGCATGGTGCCGATACTGTCTTCGCCGAAGCGCGCGTTGAGCTTATCGATCGCATCCTCGCGGCGTCCGGTTTTTTCGAGGTCCTCGGCGAAAAGATAGCCGTCATGCATGACCTCTGCCGGTACCAGATCGGAGATCCCGGCCCCGATCAAGCGATAGGTGACCGGAGTCCTCCCTTTTTGAAGCTCGGCAGTCAACATTGCCCGTGCGCAATCGAAAATAACCCGCGTCAGGTTCGAGGCATGGGGCAGGGTCTGGCGCCGGGTGAAGGTGCGAAATCGGGCGGTCTTGAGCTTCAGCGTGACGACACGGCCCGCAAGGCCCTTTTCTTTGGCGCGGGAGGAGACCTTTCGCGCCATTGCATAGAGATGGTCCTCTAAGGCGGCGGCATCGCCGATATCGGCGCGAAACGTCGTCTCTCCGGAAACGCTCTTGGTCTCACGATCCACGGTCACCGGACGGGGATCTTCGCCGCAGGCGCGGGCCCTGAGGGTCAAGCCGTGCTCCCCATAACGATCCACAAGCTCTCGAGTGGAACAGTGCTGTAGGTCTCCCAATGTACGGAATCCGTCGCGCATCAGCTTCTCTGAAAAGCGGGTGCCGATTCCCGGCAACAGGCCCGGCGGATAGGGGGCGAGGAAGTTCGCCGCTTCGGTGCCGCCAATGAGGGTGAACCCCCGCGGTTTGTCGAAATCCGACGCGATCTTGGCGAGCAATTTATTGACGCTCAGACCGATGGAAAGGGTGATGCCTATCTGGGTTTCGACGTCTTTGGCGAGCTTTGCCAGCAATTGCGCTGGAATGGCGCCATGAAGGCGCTCAGTCCCGCCCAGATCGAGATAAGCCTCATCGATGGAGACCGGCTGGATCAGCGGGGTCAGGGGCGCCATCAAGTCGCGGATTTGGGCCGCCGCCTCCCGATAGGCCGCGCCGCGGGGGGGCACGATGACAGCCTGGGGGCAGAGGGCCTTTGCCTTGAACATCGGCATGGCGGAGTGGATGCCGTAGGACCGGGCGATATAGCAGCATGTCGAGACCACGCCGCGATGGCCGCCGCCCACCAGCACGGGCTTGTCGACAAGGCTTGGGTCGTCGCGCTTTTCGATGGCAGCAAAGAAGGCGTCGCAATCGACATGAGCGATGGAGAGGCGATCCAGTTCGGGATGGGATACTTGCCTTGCCGAGCCACAGATTGGACAGAGAGGCGATACGGGCTCGCTGACCCCGCCGCAATCAAGGCACACGCCCTTAGAATTTGTCGCTGTCGATTCCATGGTCCAAGGTCAACCTGCAATTAACTTCGATGGTCGAACAACAGTGTCAATTGTTTAGAGGGGTGTGAGACGATCGGGGTTTACCGGTGCGGACTCACCGTAAAGTATCTGGGATTGATGCATTTGCCAGTAGGTGTGAATCAAATGAGTGAGCCTGCGGGCACTCCAAACGCGGACCGGACGGTTCTGATCGTCGAGGATAATGAGCTTAACATGAAGCTCTTCCACGACCTTCTCGAAGTCCAGGGATATCGGGTGCTCCAGGCGGTGAATGGCGCCGAAGCGCTTGATCTGGCGCGGGCTCATCGCCCCGACCTGATTTTGATGGATATTCAACTTCCCGAGAAATCCGGTCTCGACGTGACCCGTGAGATCAAGGCCGATGACGAGTTGCGGGCAATCCCTGTGATTGCCGTGACGGCCTTCGCGATGAAGAGCGACGAGGCCCGCATCCGTGAAGGCGGATGTGAAGACTATATCGCCAAGCCGATCTCAGTTCCGGTATTTCTTGATAAAGTGAAAAGGTATCTCAGCTAGAATACGCGCTGTCCCGGGGGTTCCCCCTCTCATGATTGAGAAAGCGTATGACCGCACGCGTCTTGGTAGTCGACGATCTCGCCCCGAACGTAAAGCTTCTGGAGGCCAAACTCAGAGCAGAATATTTCGAGGTGATCACGGCCCTTGGGGGCCGCGAAGCCATCGAGCTGGCGCGGACGCAGTCCCCCGATATCATCCTGCTCGATGTGATGATGCCGGGGATCGATGGCTTTGAGACCTGTAAGCTCCTGAAAGAAGACCCCCTGACCCGCCACATCCCCGTGGTGATGGTCACCGCCCTCGACCAGCGCAGCGACCGGATTGCGGGGCTCGAAGCCGGGGCCGATGATTTTCTGACCAAGCCGGTCCAGGATCTGGCCCTGTTCGCGCGGGTCCGAAACCTCTCACGGTTGAAGCAGATGACTGACGAGTTGCGGCATCGTCACGCCCAAGGGGCGCAATTGGGCGCGATCGAAACCCCGAAGATCGAGGATGTCGAGCGTGAGATCGGCGAAGTCATCATCATCAGCGATCGTCCCGTAATCGAAGGCCTCGAAAATGACAGCGAAAGTCTGCTGTCCGGGATCAATTTCAGTTATCAGAATGACAGCCGTGAGCTTTTGGATCGTATCCGAACCGACCTGCCGGATATGATCATGGTCGATTTGGGACTTGAGAGTTACGATCCCCTTCGACTGTGTTCGGCGATCCGCTCGGCCGAAGGCTCCCGTCTCCTGCCATTGCTGGCGATCGCCGATCAGGAGGATACGCGGCGGTTGGTCAAGGCGCTGGATATCGGGGTCAATGACTATCTCATGCGCCCCATCGATGTGCAGGAAATGGCGGCCAGGGTCCGCACGCAGCTTCGCCGCAAATGGTATGTCGAGCACCTGCGCGACTCGCTAAGTCAAAGTCTTGAATTGGCCGTTCTTGACGGGCTGACCGGCATCTACAATCGGCGGTTCCTGCAGTCGCAATTGCCGCGCCTGCTGACCAAGGCGGTCAAACGAGAACTGCCTCTCAGTGTCATGATCCTCGATGTGGATTTCTTCAAAGCCGTCAACGATACCTATGGGCATGACGTGGGGGATGCCGTTTTGCGCGAAATCGGCCACATGCTGCATTTCTCGCTCCGGGGGATGGACCTTGCCTGTCGTTATGGCGGCGAAGAGTTCGTGGTGGTGTTGCCCGAAACCCCAAGGGAGGGGTCGGAAGTGATTGCCGAACGGCTTCGAAAGGAAATTGCGGGCCTGCAAATCGATGCCGGAAACGGGCAATCGTTCAGCGTGACCGTCAGCATCGGCATGGCCTTTTTTGATGGCACCAGCCGAGAGGAAACCCCGGCATCACTGTTGAAACGCGCGGATGAAGCCCTCTATCGGGCCAAAGAAGGCGGCCGTAATCGGGTCATTCTTGAGGCCGCCTAAGGGCGCTTCCCCGTCCGCTCTGCCGACAGGCAAAAGGCGTTAAAGCGCGGGGGGGCCATCAAAAAGACCGCCCCTCAGTGAAGGGCGGCCCAGTCGAGGGGGGAGGGACCCCCGGCTTCGAAAGACGCCCCGCCAAAGGGGGGCGCCGTCCGAAACTTACACCGAATAGTACATGTCGAATTCGACGGGGTGCGGTGTCGTGTTGTAGCGCACGATCTCTTCCATCTTCAGCTCGATATAGGCGTCGATCTGATCGTCGGAGAACACATTGCCCTTGCGGAGGAAATCCCGATCGGCATCAAGCGCTGCCATGGCCTCTTCGAGGGAGGCGCAGACCGTGGGGATGCCCTGCTGTTCTTCGGGGCTCAGATCATAGAGGTCCTTGTCCATGGCATCGCCCGGATCGATCCGGTTTTCGATCCCATCGAGGCCCGCCATCAAGAGCGCCGCAAAGGTCAGATAGGGGTTGCCCGCCGCATCCGGGAACCGGGTTTCGATACGTTTCCCCTTCGGCGAGGAGACCCAGGGGATCCGAACCGAGGCCGAGCGGTTCCGCGCCGAATAGGCCAACATGATCGGCGCTTCGAAGCCCGGCACCAGACGCTTGTAGCTGTTGGTCGAGGCATTCGAGAAGGCGTTGATCGCGCGGGCATGTTTGATGATGCCGCCAATGTAGTGAAGGCAGGTCTCGGATAGATCGGCATAGCGGTCGCCGGCGAAAACCGGTTTCCCTGCGTTCCAGATCGACTGGTGAACGTGCATGCCTGAGCCATTATCGCCGAAGACCGGCTTGGGCATAAAGGTCGCCGTTTTGCCGAAGGCGTGGGCCACCTGGTGCACGACATATTTATAAATCTGCATGTTGTCGGCCATCTTCAGCAGAGTGCTGAACTTCATGCCGAGCTCATGCTGGGAAGGCGCCACCTCGTGGTGATGCTTCTCCGGCTCAAGGCCCATTTGCGACATATAGCTGAGCATCTCGCTCCGCAGATCTTGCTCGCTGTCGACCGGGGGAACCGGGAAATAACCGCCCTTGGCCCGCGGACGGTGACCAAGGTTCCCGCCCTCATATTCGCGGGCCATGTTGTAGGGCCCTTCGGTTGAGTCGAGGGAGAAGCCCATATTGTTTTGTTCGGTGGAGATCCGCACGTCTTCGAAAATGAAGAACTCGGCTTCGGGACCGAAATAGGCCGTGTCACCGATACCGGAGGATTTGAGATAGGCCTCGGCCGCTTTGGCGGTCGTCCGGGGATCGCGGCTATAGGGTTGGCCGGTCGAGGGCTCGAGAATATCGCAAATGATCGACAGGGTCGGCTGCGCGAAAAACGGATCGACGATCGCCGTCTCCGCATCGGGCATCAGAATCATGTCGCTTTCGTTGATGGCTTTCCATCCGGCGATCGATGACCCGTCGAACATCGTGCCATCTTCGAACAGTTCCTCGTCCACCATCGACTTGTCGAAGGTGACGTGCTGCCATTTGCCCTTGGGGTCGGTGAACCGGAGGTCGACATACTGGATGTCTTCATCCTTGATTTTTTTGAGCACGTCTTTGACGGCCATCGGCTAATCTCCTCATTGCCACACTGCGCCGCAGCGAACCCAGGCCGACCACGGTGGAGGAAGACTGGAAAGACTTTCCCCATCCGGCAAGCGCCCACTGCATCACCAGCCCACAACTATCTCTTAATTACCCATGAACGCAAGGTTCTGCCTTGAATAGGGCGTCACTGGACAGGATCGGTCGCCGATTACGCAACTGCATCGTCGCGGGGGCCTTTGCCAATTTTCGTTTCCGTGCCGTCCATCAAACGGAGGATGTTCTCGCGATGTCGGAGGAAGATGAGGGCCGTCATCACTACCGACGCGGCGAAAAAGGCCCATTGGCCAAAGACTAAGAACAGGAATGGCGTCAGTGCCGCGGCCAGCAGGGCCGAAAGGGAAGAGTAGCGGGTTACCGCCGCAACGGCGAGCCAGACCCCCCCGGCCACCAGGGCGACCTTGATATTGAGGGCCAGGAGAGTCCCCAGAAAAGTGGCGACTCCCTTCCCGCCCTTGAACCCTAAATAGACGGGGAAGCAGTGCCCAACGAAAGCGGCGGCGCCGGCCACCGCCATCACGCGCGCGTCAAAGGAAGACAGCATCCCGGCGAGTAGGACGGCGATGGCGCCTTTTCCTGAATCGAGCAGAAGGGTGGCGAAGGCCAAATCCTTCCGCCCGGTCCGCAGGACATTGGTGGCGCCGATATTGCCCGACCCCATCGTTCGGATATCCCCCAAGCCGGCGGCTCGCACGAGGACAAGGCCAAAGGGGACGGCCCCAAGCAGATAGGAAAAGATGAGAATGACCAGGGTCATCGGGATTTTCCCCTTTCGATTTCTTCCAAGAGCGCCATGCGTAGGGCGACCCCCTGCCGGACTTGGCTGCGGATTAGGGACCGGGCCGGGTCGTCGGCAAGGGCATCGGTGATTTCGACATTTCGATTGGCGGGACCGGGATGGAGGATGAAGGCCCCAGGGTTGGCCGCGGCGATGACCTCATGGCGAAGGCCGTACTGGCGATGATATTCTTCAAGGCTGAGGTCGAGGGCTTTCGTCATGCGCTCTTTCTGTAGGCGAAGCGTCATCACGAAATCGGCCCCGCTCACCGCTTCGGCGACCGACGATGTCATCGCCTGAACCCCTGGCGGCGGTGCGTCGGGAAGCAGGGCGACCGGTCCCCCAAGGACGATCTCCGCGCCAAGGCAGGCTGAGGCCTCGATCGTCGAGGCGGCAACCCGGGAATGGCTGACATCCCCACAGATCGCCAATTTGTAGCCGGTGAGCCCCTGATCCGGCGTCCGATCGATGGCGCGCAGCATGGTGGCCGCATCGAGCAGCCCCTGGGTCGGGTGACCGAAGGAGCCTTCGCCGGCATTGAGCACGGAGGCCAGAAACCCCTCCTGCTCGATCACGTCGATAGCCCGGGCAATCGTTCCCTGGTCGCGGGCGCGGATCACCAGATAATCCGCTCCCTGCGCGCACATGGTGAGGACCGTATCCTCAAGGCTCTCCCCTTTTTTCACCGAGGAGTTGGCAATCGGCAGGGTCAAGGTGTGGGCGCCGAGGCGCTTGGCAGCCATTTCAAAGGACATCAGCGTCCGGGTTGAGTCCTCGAAGAAGAGATTGACGAGGGCCCGTCGGTCCAGCACCGGCGCTGGAAAAGAGCCGCGATCCATCATTTCACGAATGGTCAGGGATCGGGAAAGAAGGCGACGGAACGTCTCCTCGGGGAGGGACGCCACATCGGTCAGATGTCGTAACGCCGTCATGCGCGGGCGCTATGCCCGTTTGTTGCCAGGCGGTCTAGGGCTCCTTGCAGGATATGCGTGGCGGCATGGGCATCGATCACCTCGGCGCGCCGGGCGCGGGAGGTGTCGGTGGCCAGTAGCGCTCGCTCCGCGGCAACACTTGAGAGGCGTTCGTCCCAATAGGCGACCGGCAGAGGCCCCCTTTGGGAAAGGTTCCGGCCGAAGGTCCGGGCGGATTGCGCTCTGGGGCCTTCACTCCCATCCATATTGAGGGGAACGCCGATGATGAGGCCCACAACGCCGCGCGCCTCGGCAAGGGCGAAGAGAGCTTCGGCATCCTTGCCAAATTTCGTCCGGCGGATCACGGTAACTGGGGTGGCGAGCCGTCGTTCGGGCGTCGAGACGGCCACGCCGATGGTCTTACTGCCCGGGTCAAGGCCAAGGAGAGGCCCCTTAGGCATGGCGGCTATGGCAGTCAGGAACGCACGATCCATGAAAGATGTCTGGGGCATCAGATGTCTGTGGGCGGGGGGCGCCCTGATCGCAAGCCACTTTGTGATGGGCTGGCTCTGCCTCGCCGCGGCGGCGTCGGCCGCCGGTCCCTCTGCGCCTGCGCCGTCAGCAACGGCTTCCGCTCCCCCCGATTGGGTGGAGGCCCGATATGACAGCCTGGTGCCCGATCTCGCCGCCGTGCTTGGCCTGCCGACGCCACGGATCGACCTCCGCTTTGATCCCACCCCCGCCCCCTCACATCTGGTTTTGACCGCTCATGTCACCGCCGACGAGACGATCGCTGTGCGGTTGTCCGGCGCGGGGTGGCATCGTCGGACGCCCCAGACCGACCGGCAGATCGTGGCCAATCTGGCCCATGAATTGGCGCATCTATGGCAACGGCGTCTGCTTCCTGCCCCGGCGGAGCCACGGTGGATCCATGAGGGGGGCGCCGAAGCGATCGCCCTCTCCTTGTTGGTCGATACAGGCCTTTGGTCCGAGATTGATCGCCGTCGGGCGGACAGCGCCCTTGCCGAACGGTGCTCCCGCGCCCTGGAGAACGGGCCGTTGCGGCCCCAATTCGAGGGGGAAACGGCGGATGCCGCCTATGGCTGCGGCTATGTGGTCGTCGATTGGCTCGCCGGGCGGTCGGGACGCTCGCCCCGGGCGCTCTATGCCGAGCTTGCCGCGACCTGGCCCGATCCCGTGGCGCTTGGCACCACGCTCGGCGCGTGGCTGCCCGCCGGGGACGTGGCGACGCTCAACGAATTCCTGACGGCCGATTGGCGCGGCGCCGACCCCGATACCGTCGTCCGGTCCTTCCGCGCTGGACCTTCCTCAGGGCTTTAGCTATCCCGCTGTCTTCCCCACGGAGGCGCCGATGAGCATTGACGAACAAACCGTCGTGAAAGTCGCGAAGCTGGCTCGCATCAAGCTGGATGACCGCGATGTCGGGCCGATGACCCAGGAATTGTCCGCCATTCTCGATTGGATCGAGCAATTGGGGGAGGTCGATGTCGAAGGGGTGGATGCCATGGCCTCGACTGTGGCCAAGAGCCTGCCGATGCGAGAGGATGTGCTGGCAACGGATCAAACCGGCGGGGGCCGCCCCGATGAGATCGTGGCCAACGCACCGAAGACAGACGATCATTTTTTCGTGGTCCCCAAGGTTGTCGAATGACCTTTTGTGACCGCAGACCATGGCTGGTTGCGACGGCTTTCCCCACCGAGGGCGGGGCAGAACGGGTCGCGGGGGCGGAGGGGGCCTTCGCCTCGGCCGGCTCGTCTACGAAAGCGGCTGGAGAGGAGCGTCCTTCGCTCAGTGATCACCTTAATGGACGCGGCTATCATCTCAGGACCGCGATCGACATCACGGTACATATATGACTGATTTGACTTCCCTTACCCTCGCCGAATTACGGGCGGCCCTGTTGACCAGGAAATGCTCTGCGGTGGAGGCGACAACCGCCTATCTCGGCCGGATCGAAGCGGCGGGGGCGCTCAACGCGTTCGTTTCCGTTACGCCAGAACTTGCCCTTCAGTCTGCTGAGGAAAGCGATCGTCGCCTGGCCGCCGGCGAGGCACGGCCCCTTGAGGGGGTTCCCCTCGGGGTCAAGGATTTGTTCTGCACCAAGGGCGTCGAGACGACCGCCGCCTCGAAGATCCTGGGGGGCTTTAGCCCGACCTATGAGAGCACTGTCACCGCCAATCTGTTCGCTGATGGCGCCGTGATGCTTGGTAAGCTGAATATGGACGAGTTCGCCATGGGCTCCTCCAACGAAACCGCTGCCAGTGGCCCTGTGGTCAATCCCTGGAAACGGGCCGGGCTCGAGACGAAATTGACCCCCGGCGGATCGTCCGGGGGCTCGTCGGCGGCGGTGGCCGCCCAACTGGTCGCGGGGGCGACCGGTACCGACACGGGCGGCTCGATCCGTCAGCCCGCCTCGTTTACCGGCACAGTAGGGATCAAGCCGACCTATGGTCGCTGTTCTCGATGGGGGATCGTGGCGTTCGCCTCTTCGCTCGACCAGGCCGGGCCAATCGCCCGCGACGTGAAGGATGCGAGCCTATTGCTCCAATCCATGGCGGGATACGACCCCAAGGATTCAACCTCTGTCGATCGTCCGGTCCCTGACTACATGGCGTCCCTAGAGAAGGGGATCAAAGGCCTCAAGATCGGCGTGCCAAAGGAATATCGGTTGGACGGCATGCCTTCGGACATCGATTCGCTGTGGCAACAGGGAATGGAGTGGCTGCGGTCCGCCGGGGCGGAAATCAAAGAGGTGAGCCTGCCCCTGACGAAATATGCCTTGCCGGTCTATTATATCGTGGCGCCGGCGGAGGCGTCTTCGAATCTCGCCCGCTATGACGGGGTCAGATACGGTCTGCGGGTTGAGGATGACGATATCCAGGAAATGTATGCCAGGACGCGGGCCGAGGGCTTTGGGGCGGAGGTCAAGCGCCGCATCCTGATTGGCACCTATGTCCTGTCGGCGGGCTATTACGACGCTTATTACCTACAGGCGCAAAAGGTTCGCAAGCGGATCTTCGATGAAATGAGCGGTGTGCTCGAAGATGTCGATTTGCTGCTGACCCCCTCAACGCCGTCGGCGGCCTTTGGCTTGGGGGAAAAGAGCGATGATCCGTTGGCGATGTATTTAAACGATATTTTCACCGTAACGGCCAATCTGGCGGGACTGCCGGGTATTTCGGTCCCGGCGGGGCTCGATGGCCAAGGTTTGCCCCTTGGGCTTCAATTGATTGGTCGCCCGTTCGATGAGGAGACCGTGTTTCGGGGGGCGGCAGTGCTTGAGCAAGCGGCGGACTTTACGGCGCGGCCGGAGGAATGGTGGGCGAAATGAGCGAACGGCCATTGAAATATTTGCAAGGCGAGACAGGCGAGTGGGAGGTCGTGATCGGCCTTGAGGTGCACGCGCAGGTCGCCTCGAATGCCAAGCTATTTTCCGGGGCCTCCGCGCAATATGGGGCTGGGCCGAATGAGAATGTCAGCCTCGTCGACGCGGCGTTTCCTGGGATGTTGCCCGTGATCAACCGCTATTGCGTGGAGCAGGCGGTCAGAACCGGTCTTGGCCTCAATGCCAAGATCAATCTATGGTCGCGTTTCGATCGGAAGAATTACTTCTATCCCGACCTGCCGCAAGGTTACCAAATCAGTCAGTATAAGGATCCTATTGTTGGTGAGGGGATGATCGAGGTTGAACTCGACGATGGCGAAACGGTAGAAATCGGGATTGAACGCCTTCACCTCGAACAGGATGCCGGCAAGTCGATCCACGACCTTTCGCCGAAGGAAAGCTATGTCGACCTCAACCGCTCAGGGGTCGCGTTGATGGAAATCGTCTCCAAGCCCGATATGCGGTCAGCGGAAGAGGGCGCGGCCTATTTTTCGAAACTGCGGACGATCCTCAGATATCTGGGGACCTGTGACGGGAATATGGAGCAAGGGTCGATGCGCGCCGATGTCAACGTTTCGGTGCGCCGGCCGGGCGACGCGCTCGGCACCCGGACGGAGACCAAGAACGTCAACTCCATTCGGTTTGTCCGTCAAGTGATCGATTATGAGGCCCGGCGTCAGATCGAGGTTCTCGAAGCGGGCGGCACGATCGATCAGGAAACCCGGTTGTTCGACGTCAAGACGGGTGAAACGCGGACCATGCGCACCAAGGAGGATGCCCATGATTATCGCTATTTTCCTGACCCGGATCTTCTGCCCCTCGAACTTGAAGAGGCGATGATCGAGCGGATCCGTGCTGAGTTACCGGAACTCCCGGATCAGAAAAAACGTCGTTTTGTCGACGCCTATGGCCTGTCCGTCTATGACGCTTCGGTTCTTGCCGCGGATCGGGAGAAGGCGGATTATTTCGAGACGGTGGCTGACGGGCGAGACGGCAAGCTGGCGGCCAATTGGGTGACAACGGAACTGTTTGCCGTTCTCAATAAACGGGATCTCACTATTGCCGAGAGCCCGGTCCCCGCCGCGCATTTGGGGGAATTGATCGATTTGATCCAGGACGGGACAATTTCGGGCAAAATCGCTAAACAGGTTTTTGAGATCATGTTGGATGAGGGCGGTGCCCCCCGGGCCATCGTCGACGAACGCGGTCTGAAACAGGTCACGGATACCGGCGCGATCGAGGCGGCGGTCGACAAGGTGATTGCGGAGAATCCGGCGCAGGTCGAAAAAGTCAAAGAAAAGCCGAAGACCCTGGGGTGGTTCGTTGGCCAGGTGATGAAAGAGACCGGCGGCAAAGCCAATCCGCAGGCGGTCAATGCGATCCTCAAGGAAAAGCTCGGCGTGGAATAGCGCCGGTCAAGAAGGCGACTGGCGGCACGAGGTCCATAAGTGATCGAAGGGGGCGAGGGCGGCGTCGATGGCGCCCTCGCCCCCATAAGGCGGCGAGATCAGGACCAGTCCAGACCCCTTCATGCGTAACAGGCTGTCCTCCGTAAACAGAACTTCATGTCGCCAGGGCTGCATTGGCGACAAGGTGTCTAGCATGGCCTCATGACGCTTGGCCGCCAGGATTGGGTACCACAAAAGGACGCTCGCCTCAGGCCATTTGTCGATCAGGGTCGGGAGGAAAAGGGCAACATTTTGATATTCGGTCTTTACCTCATAGGACGGATCGATCATCACAAGACCTTTGCGCGGCGTGGGCGGCGCAAGGGCCAGGGCGCCTTCATAGCCGTCGCGGAGATGAACCGCGGCCTTCTTCCCCCTCATGACCGTCTTCAGGGCTGCTCCCTCTTGCGGGTGCTTCTCCATCAAGATGACCTGGTCCTGTGGTCGCGCGAAATGTAACGAGAGCAGGGGAGACCCCGGATAGGCCATCTCGCCATATTGCGCTCGGCAGGCGGCAACGGCGGAACCTAGCGCATGGCTCCCATCCAACGAAACGGCCGCTGCCCCGTCACTCGCTTCGCCGGTCTTTTGGGCCTCCGCCCCCGCAAGATCGTAAAGCCCGCGCCCCGCATGGGTGTCGAGGATCGTCAGACCTCGCGATTTCTGGGTCAGATGGGCAAGGAGGGCGCACCAAACGGCGTGCTTATGGAGATCCGCACGATTTCCGGCGTGGTAGGCGTGCTGATAGGAGAGCATCAAAGCGCCTCGGCCAGTGCACGGAACGTCTCAACCGACAGCTCCTCTGCGCGCTGAGTAGGTAACAGGCCTAGCCCATCGAGAAGAGGGCCCAATTTTTCTCCGTAGAGTGGAGCGAGCGTCTTACGGATCATCTTTCGACGCTGACCGAAGGCGGCAGCGGTAACGCGCTCAAGAGCTGCCACATTCTGCGGCTCTGTGGCCGGGGGAAGAAAGACGAGGACGGAGGAGGCAACCTTTGGTGGCGGCGTAAAGGCGCGGGCGGGGAGATGGAAACCGAGAGTGGGCCGCGCGGCGATCTGACTTAAGACCGATAGGCGGCCATAAGCCTTGGACCCCGGCGAAGCGAGAATCCTATCCCCCACCTCCCGCTGAAACATCAGGACCATACGTCGCCATGGACGTGGGCTGAGGGTCAGCCATCTGACGAGCAGCTCGGTAGAAATATTATAGGGCAGGTTAGAGGCGATCACGCCGCCGCCGGGCATCAGCGCCCGATAGTCCACCGATAAGGCATCGCCCTCAAGTGGAGTCAATTGGCCGGGAAACGCCGCAGAAATCTCGCTCAGAATAGGGACGATACGATCATCGCGCTCAATCGTCGTCAGCGCTGCCCCCGCTTCGAGAAGAGCTCTGGTGAGGCCGCCTGGGCCTGGCCCGATTTCTATCACGTCTTCACCGGGGGAGAGCGCGCACAGCGCTGCAATCTTCCGGGTAATGTTCATATCGAGGAGAAAGTGCTGGCCCAGGGTCTTTTTCGCGAGGAGGCCGTGAGACCGCACGACGGTTCCGACCGGCGGCAAGTCAGACATCGGCGGCATATGCGCCCGAATCAAAGGCAAGCCGGGCAGTAGAAATACGGTGAGCGGAATAAATGGCGTTGATCAAGCTGTCTGCCCTTGCCACTCCTTTTCCCGCCAGGGCAAGGGCGGTCCCATGGTCGGGCGAGGTGCGGACGATCGGCAAGCCAAGCGTGGTGTTGACCGCGGCGTGAAAGGCAACGGTCTTGATCGGCACAAGGGCTTGGTCGTGATACATGGCAAGCACCGCATCATAGGCGGCGCGCGCCTGGTCATGGAACAGCGTATCGGCGGGGAAGGGGCCCTCCACGACGTATCCTTCCTTTGCCAGGGCGGTAATGGCCGGTGCGATGATCTCTTCTTCTTCCCTGCCGAGAACCCCGCCTTCGCCGGCGTGAGGATTAAGGCCGGAAACGGCGAGGCGAGGGTGCACGATCCCATAATCCCGCCGGAGCGATTGCATTAACGTCCGGCCACGGCGAATGAGCAAATCTGTGCTCAGGGCGCGCGTGACCTCGGCCAGGGGAATGTGAACCGTGGCGGGGACGACGCGAAAGGGACCTGCGGTAAGGATCATCACAGCGCCGCGCTCAAGCTCGACGGGCATGGCCATCTCTGCCGTGGCGTGTTCCAGATACTCTGTATGCCCTGGAAATTGAAACCCGGCCGCCATGAGGGTTTGTTTTTGGATCGGCAGGGTGACGAGGCCCCCGGCCTCTCCCCGATGGATCGCCGCGATGGCGGTGTCGATTGACCGGATGACGGCGGCAGCCGTCTTGGGTGTCGGCGTGCCGAGGGTCACCGATTTGAGGTCGGCTATCACCTCTGTGGGGAGAGAAAGGACGGGCAGGGCGCGATAAAAAACATCGCCGGTTTCTTCAGGGGTGCTGATGGTCGCGACGGCCGTGTCGGGGTACAAAGACCTGGCGAGACGGTCGACGCGGACGGGGTCGTCGATCAGATAGAAAACGGGGCCTTTTCCTTTCGGCAGGGCGGAGAGATTCTTCCAGGCTTTCAAGATGAGCTCGGTCCCGACCCCCGCCGGTTCCCCCATGGAGACGGCAAGGGGCGCGATGGCGTCTGACGTCATCAGGTCAGCTTCCTTCGATGGTCCCTGTGCCGCCATAGCGAATCTCAATCGCGCTCTCGCGTTCAATGTCCCGCAGATATCGGCGCGACAGGAGCTCCAATTCCTCCGACTCAAGACGGCTTTCAACGGCTCGCCTTGTCGGCAATCCGTACCCTTCGTCCTTTTCGCACATCATCAGCCGGTGGAAGGCGCCATCGCTCTCGATAACGTCCGACGTCTCGCCCACGTCGAGGGCGGCGAGGGTGGTCCGGAAAATGGGTTCGAAGGCCCGCTCAGGCAGCCGGGGGAGAACTGTGGCGCCGACATCTTCGCCCATATCGATGCTCAGGCTTTGGCCGTTACAGGCATTGGTTTCAGGAAGTCGCGCCAGACGCTGTTTTGCCACTTCTTCGCCGAGAGACGCCGGGGCGCCGGCATAGGCGACTTGATAGCTCGGCTCTCCGGCGGTCGCGGCCTCGCGGGTTTGCCTTAGGGCGACAATCTTGATGACACCGCGCAGGGGGATCGGACGAGAGACATTCCCTTCAGACAATTGCTGGACGATATCGAGCGTCGTTTGATCGAGTTCATCGGCGCGAAGCCACCCAAGATCGCCGCCGCGCGCGGCGGAGGAGCAGGCGGAATATTGCTGTGCAAGGGCGCCGAACGGGACGCCGCGTCGAAGCTGTTCGATCATCTGCATCCCAGCTTGGTACATTTCGGGCTGATCTTCCTGCCGCGTGACGGGCAGGCAGATCTCGGAAATCAGATATTGATCCGACCGAGCGCTCAATTCGAGGTCGTCGAGCATCGTCTCCACCGCATCATCGGTGATCGAGACCCTGGGGCCATAGCGGCCGCGGACAAGTTGTTGCCAGGCTTGCTCCGCCTGAATCCGGTCGCGCAGGGTACCGATATTCACCCCCGCCGTGGCGAGATCCTCGGTCAATTGCTGGACGGTCGTCCCCGCCTGACCCGCCAATTGCTCAAGCTCCGCGTCTATGGCTTCGTCGGGGATCGTCAGCTCAAAGCGCTCCGCCTCCTGGAGTTTCAGTCGCTCCTCGATCAGCTCCCGCAAGGCGCGACCTTGCAATTGGGCCAAGGCTTCTTGAGGCAGATTGCGCATCCCCTCGGTGACGATGATGAGCTGGATCCGTTGACGCACGTCGAAGGTGGAAATGGGATCATCATTCACCACGGCGGCCACGCGCTCCCCAACTTGCGCGTTGGCAAGGGGGGCCGTGAGCCCCGTAAGTATGAGCGTGACCCATAAGATGGCGAGACGTTTCATCAACAACCCTGCGGAATGACCCTTCGAACTGCCCCCTCTACCGAACCTTGCGGCCGTGGCAAACTCGGCCGCGGTGAAAAGGCGGTAAATCCCCCTACTCCTCAAGTTGCAGGGACGCGATCAGCGGCTCGAAGGTCTGCTCCCAGGTGTGTGTTGTAATCGGGCCGGCATGGCGATGACGAATGCGCCCTTGCTTGTCGATGACGAATGTCTCGGGCGCGCCGGTCACCCCAAGGGCGATAACCGTCCGGCCCCCCTGGTCATTGCCCACCTTCGTATAGGGGTCACCCTCCGTATCGAGCCAGGCCGCCCCCCGTTCGGGGGTATCGAGCCAGTTGATCCCGTATATCGGCACCTTCCCCTCCTGGCTGATAGTGACGAGAAGGGGGTGCTCGACTTTGCAGGGGGCGCACCAGGAGCCGAACACATTCACGAGAGTGACCTGGCCTGTCAGATCTTTCTCGGTGAAAGAGGCGCGCCCCGGCATCTTTGTCAGGACCAGTTCGGGGATTTCCTTTCCCTCCAAGGCGGAGGGGGGCGCGCTGGGGTCGAGTTTCAGCCCCGGCAGGAGATAAAAGGCGAGCCCGGCAAACGCGATCAGCGGTAAGATCAGGATCAATCGCTTCATGACGCCTATGTGGCGGCTCTCCTCCCCGAGCGCAATTCTTCCCAAGGGGCTCAGGCCCGATGCAGAGAGGACACGATGCCGCTCGTTGACCATATAAAGAAATCTTTATATTGAGATGCGATGGGTGATGCGGTGTCGAGCTTTGCACATACTTTGAGCGCGTTGCGCGCGGCGGGGGAGCATAGTCGGCTTCGCCTTTTGCTGCTTCTCCACAAAGGGGAACTGACGGTGACCGAATTGACCTCTCTGCTCGGGCAAAGCCAGCCGCGGGTCAGTCGGCATTTGAAAGTCTTGGCGGAGGCGGGGCTGGTCGAGCGCTTTCAGGAGGGGACATGGGTCTTCTATCGCCTGGCGCCGGGGGCCGTGGACAGTGCCATCGCGCCGATCTTCGCGCCGGGCGGGGTCGCACTGCTCGATGAGGACCAGGCCGCCTTCGAAGACATTCAGTCCCGCCGCGCGGCCCTCGCCGCCGCCTATTTTGCGGAAAAGGCGGAAGAATGGGAGGATCTGCGGCGCCGCCACATTCCTGAGACGGAGATCGAGACGGCGCTGTTGTCCATGGCCCCCGACGAGGTCGATGTCTTTCTCGACCTGGGAACCGGAACGGGGCAGATGCTCTCCGTCTTCGCCGATCGCTGCCAAAGCGGCATCGGGGTCGATGTGAGCCCGGAAATGCTGATGATCGCGCGTTCCCGTGTCTTGGCGTCGGGGGCTGGTCACCTCCAACTTCGTCGCGGCGACTTCCTCGTCGATCCGTTGCCCCAGGGCGTGGATCTGGTCTGTTTGCACCACGTATTGCATTTTCTCGCGGCGCCCGAGGCGGCCATCGGTGTGGCGGCCAAGGCGCTTGGGGCAAGGGGACAGATTTTGATTGCCGATTTCGCCCCCCATGATCACGAAGACCTCCGAGAAGCCCATGCCCATCGCCGGCTTGGGTTTTCGAGCGCTGAGATCGCCGAATGGGGGGCGCGCCACCGTCTCGTTCTGACCGATGATCGGGAATTGGCTGCCCCTCTATCGGGAGGCCTCGTCACCAAGCTATGGCGCCTTGAAAAGGCGCCTTCCGCGGCGCGCGCCGCCGCCCCCTTACCGGAAGTGAAGAGAGACAATGTCGTCCGTTAACGTCAGTTTTGAATTTTTCCCGCCCAAGACCGACGCCATGGAACAAACCCTGTGGGCGTCGGTAGAGAAGCTGGCCCCGCTCGATCCCGCCTTCGTGTCGGTCACCTATGGTGCCGGCGGGTCGACCCGCGAGCGGACCCATCGCACGGTTTCACGGCTGGTTCAGGAAACCGGATTGCCGGTCGCCGCGCATCTGACCACGGTCGCCGCCAGCCGCGAGGATATCGATGCTGTTCTGCGTGCCTATTGGGCGGCTGGAGTCCGCCATATCGTCGCGTTGAGGGGGGATCCGCCGGGGGGGCTCGGCGCGGCCTATGAGCCGCACCCGGATGGCTACGCCAATGCAGCGGCCCTTACGGAGGCCGCGAGGAGGGTCGGCGATTTCGAAGTCACCGTCGGGTGCTATCCAGAGACTCACCCCGAAAGCGCCAATCGCGAAGCGGATATTGACTGGCTGAAGCAAAAAGTCGATGCGGGCGCGACTCGGGCGATTACCCAGTTCTTTTTTGATAACAACGTTTACGAACGATATGTCGACGATGTTCGTCGGGCCGGGATCGATATTCCCATCGTCCCCGGTATCATGCCTGTCGGCAGCTATAAGGCCTTGAGCCGCATGGCCGGCCTATGTGGCGCGACGATCCCCCCCACCATCAAGGACTGCTTTGAGGATCTCGACAACGACCCCGAGACTCGTCGACTTGCCGCTGTGACGACCGTGGCCGATCAGTGCCGTGATTTGGTCCGCCGCGGGGTTGAAGACTTGCACTTCTATACGCTCAACCGGGCCGATATCGCCTATGCGGTCTGTCATCTCCTTGGGATCCGTCCCACTCACGCTGACGGGAGGACCTCATGACCGGCACGGCATCTCAAACCTTTGTCAATATTGGTGAGCGGACTAATGTTACCGGCTCGGCAAAATTTCGTAAGCTGATTAAGAACGGCGATTACGCCGCCGCCGTCGATGTCGCCCTTCAACAGGTCGAGAACGGGGCCCAGATCATCGATGTCAATATGGACGAGGGCATGTTGGATGGGGTGGAGGCCATGACCACCTTCCTGCGCCTTATCGCGTCCGAGCCCGATATCGCCCGGGTCCCGGTGATGATCGACAGTTCGAAATGGGAAGTGATCGAGGCGGGCCTTAAACAGGTCCAGGGGAAGCCGATCGTCAATTCCCTCAGCCTCAAGGAGGGGGAGGCCCCCTTCCTGCACCAGGCCCGTCTTTGCCGCCGCTACGGCGCCGCCGTCGTGGTCATGGCCTTTGACGAGGAAGGGCAGGCGGATACCTGTGCGCGGAAGGTAGAGATCTGCACACGCAGCTATAACCTTCTCACGGGTATCGGTTTTCCGCCCGAAGATATCATCTTTGACCCGAATATTTTTGCGGTCGCGACCGGCATCGAAGAGCACGATAATTACGCCATCGAGTTCATCGAGGCGACACGGCGGATAAAGGAAACCCTGCCCCACGCAAAGATATCGGGCGGTGTGTCGAATATTTCCTTTTCGTTCAGGGGCAATGACATCGTCCGAGAGGCGATGCACTCGGTCTTTCTCTACCACGCCATTCGCGCGGGAATGGATATGGGGATCGTCAATGCCGGTCAGCTGGCGATCTATGACGATATCCCCACGGATCTTCGAGAACGGGTTGAGGATGTCATTCTCAATCGCCGATCCGATGCCACAGAGCGCCTTCTGGAAAAGGCCGAAGACTATAAAGGCAAGGCGGGCAAGGCGCGGACGGAGGATCTTTCCTGGCGCGAGGCACCGGTGGAAGAGCGGCTGTCCCACGCCTTGGTCAAGGGGATCAACGCCTATATCGATGCCGATGTCGAGGAGGCGCGACAGAAGCTCGGGCGGCCCCTCCATGTGATCGAAGGGCCATTGATGGATGGCATGAACATCGTCGGCGATTTGTTCGGCGAAGGGAAAATGTTCCTGCCCCAAGTTGTCAAATCCGCCCGGGTGATGAAGCAGGCCGTCGCTTATCTTACGCCCTTTATGGAAGAAGAGCGTCTTGCGGGCGGAGAAGGGGCGCCGCGGGCTAACGGAAAAGTTCTGATGGCGACCGTGAAGGGGGATGTCCACGATATCGGGAAGAATATTGTGGGGGTTGTTCTTCAGTGTAACAATTTTGAAGTCGTGGACCTCGGTGTAATGGTACCGACGGCAGATATCGTCGCCAAAGCGCAAGAGCATCAGGTGGACGTCATCGGCCTCTCCGGGCTGATCACGCCCAGTTTGGATGAAATGGTGAATGTCGCGAGCGAGATGAAGCGGCTCGGCATGACCCAACCCTTGCTGATAGGGGGGGCCACTACCTCCAAGGCCCATACCGCCGTGAAGATCGCCCCCGCCTATGATGATGGCGTGATCTATGTGACCGACGCCAGCCGGGCGGTCGGCGTTGTCTCCGACCTCATTTCGGAAGAGCGGCGCGAGGCTTATCTCGAAAAGATCCGGACGGAATATGACGATGTGCGAGAAACCTTCCTGGCACGGCAGAAAAAAGATGACCGGATCGGTCTCGAAAAAGCCCGCGCCAACGCTTTTTCGGATGTCGCCCCCGCCGCGGCCCCGCGTCAGCCCGGAATAACGGAGATCAAGGATCTCTCCCTTGAGACGCTCGTGCCGTATATCGACTGGTCACCCTTCTTCGCCTCCTGGGATCTCCATGGCCGCTATCCGGCGATCCTTTCGGACAGCGTTGTCGGAGAAGCGGCGCGAAGCCTTTACAGCGATGCCGAACGAATGCTCGCGCAGATCGTCGAGGAGAAATGGTTCACCGCCCATGGCGTCGTCGGACTGTGGCCCGCCAATCGTCAGGGGGATGACATCGTCATTTGGGCCGATGAGTCCCGTTCGACAGAGGCGGCGCGACTGTTCACGCTCCGCCAACAAATTGCGAAGTCAGCGGACAAGCCGAATTTTGCCCTTGCGGATTTCATCGCGGCGGAGGGGACGCCGGACTGGATCGGCGGCTTTGCGGTGACCGCCGGCCACGGAGAGGACGAAATCGTCGAGCGGTTCAATCGCGGAAACGACAATTATAACGCGATCATGGCCTCGGCCCTCGCCGACCGGCTGGCTGAAGCCTTTGCGGAATACTTACACGAAAAGGTCCGGCGGGAAATCTGGGGGTATGCGCCCGATGAAACGCTTGAGACCGAGGCCTTGATCGCCGAACGCTATCGCGGCATCCGGCCTGCGGCGGGCTATCCGGCTCAACCCGACCATACCGAAAAAGAGGTGCTGTTTCAGCTTCTTGGGGCGACCGATCGCTGTGGGATGACGCTGACGGAGAGTTTTGCCATGCAGCCGGGGGCAAGTGTGTCCGGCCTCTATTTCGCGCATCCCCGCGCGGTCTATTTCGGCACCGGCAAGATTGGACGAGACCAGGTGGAGGATTACGCTCGCCGAAAAGGATGGTCCCTCGAAACAGCCGAACGCTGGCTGGCACCTATCTTATCCTACACGCCATAGACATTTTCCCTCGGCTCGAGGGGGCTATATAACCGTCATGACAGAACGCGATGATGCTCCCTCTTTAGCGCCAAGGGAAACGGATGGTCCGGCCGGGTCCCGCCCAAACCGGCGGTTTGCCCTGTGGGCGGCGGCCGCTCTTATCGTACCTACCTTGCTTTTAGCGCTATTCGTGAAATTTGCTTTCTTCGGAGAAGGCTTTCACGCTGTGGCCGCCGTCATCCTTGGGGTGGGGGCGACGATTGGCCTGGCCGTGGCCTTGATGGGGCTCACCTTTCATTCAAATCGTAGCGGTCATGATAAGCAAATCGACGACTAGACAGGGGGGGCCGGGCCGAGGACCCGCGCCGGACCACCGGCTGGTCGGGCTCTAATTCCTTTGGGATGGACGCTTGAGGGAACAAAGTTCCGCATAGGGTCTAACCTAATAAATTATCAATATTCACATATTCGATTAAGAGAAGAGTAGGCCTCTTCAGGCATAGTCCGCGTCGCGTTGAGTTGGGAGCACTCAGCTTTGGGAGGATGGCGCCATTATGGGGTCTCGACAAAACAAACCCGGCCAACGGGGTATCGGGGCGCGTATTGCCCTATTGACGATGTCAATCGTCGCGGTCGTTCTATGCCTCGTTGTTGTGGGTCTTTTGGTCTATGAGGGCACCTCATTCCGTCGCGATCTTTTAAGGGAGCGGATGGACTTGGCGCGCGTGACGGCGGCGAACGTCTCGGCGGCTGTGCTCTTCGATGATCGAGCGACGATCAATGAGAATCTCTCAGCGCTATCGCAATTGCCGGATTTGATGGCGGCAAAGGTGTGGTCGGTGCGGGGTGAGCCCCTCGGCGGCTATATCGAACAGACAGACACGGCCATCAAACCCCTCACGCGGGGCACAACCCCTGTCTCCATCGTCAGTTGGGAACAGGTCACGGTCCAAGTGCCGATCTCTGTTGATCAAGAGATCATTGGATATGTCCAGCTTGTATCGTCCCTCGACCGGTTGGGGTTCACCGTGAAGCGGTATCTCCAGATTGTCGGTGCTGTATCCCTCGTCGGCATGGCGGGGGCCTTCATCCTCGCCAGACTTACGGCCCAGGGACTGATCCAACCGATCCACTCGCTGATTATGACCATGCAGCAGGTACAAAGAGATCGGAACTATCGCCTTCGGGTGGAGGGACTGTCGAACGATGAGTCCGGCCAATTGGCAGCGGCCTTTAACGATATGCTGGACGAGATTCAGCGTCGGGACGAAAATCTTGAGAAAACGGTGGAAGAGCGGACGGCCGACCTTGAAGAGGCGGTGACGAAAGCCGAGGCAGCCAGCCTCGCCAAGTCAGCCTTCCTGGCCAATATGAGTCACGAAATCCGGACCCCGATGAACGGCGTGCTCGGCATGGCCGAACTTCTGATGTCGACGGAGCTCGATACCTACCAGCGTGAGCTCATCGGGACGATCATGTCGTCGGGGACCTCGCTGGTGACCATCATCAACGATATTCTGGACTTCTCGAAGATCGAAGCCGGTAAGTTCAGCCTCAACGAAGAGCCCTTTAACCTGCGCGAAGGGATTGAGAATGTGGCAACCCTGATGGCGGGGCGGGCGGCGGAAAAGGATCTCGAACTCTTCGTTCGGTACGACCCCAGCTTGCCGGAGGGGGTATTCACAGACGGCGGCCGGCTTCGCCAGGTCATTACCAATCTTGTCGGCAATGCCATCAAGTTTACAGATGAGGGCCAAGTGCTGATCGATGTCACCGGTGCCCAATCAGGGGAAACGGTGGATTTGCGGATCAGTGTGACCGACACGGGTATCGGCATTCCCCCAGAAAAGCTTGAGGCGATCTTCGAAAAATTCGAGCAGGCGGACAATACAAGCTCTCGCATGTATGAGGGGACGGGGCTTGGGCTCGCGATCTGTAAAACCATCATCGAATTGATGGGCGGAAAGATCGGCGTCACCAGTGAATTGGGCCGTGGGGCGACCTTCTTCATCGATATCAATTACAAGATCGACGATCGCGCATCTCTTCGTCCGACCATTGATACCGCCGAGCTGGCCGGTGCCCGTATCGCGATCGTTGACGATAACGCCACCAATCTTCGCATTTTGAGCGAGCAATTGGCGGCCTGGAACACGGAAATCTTTGCCTTCTCCTCTGGCAAGGAGATCTTTCAATGGTTGGATAGTCGCGGTGAGGGTGAAGCTTTGCCCGACGTTATCATTACCGACTACCAAATGCCGGAGATGAACGGGATTGAATTAGGCCTTGGGATCAGGGCCCGAACCGGGTTTCCGCCGATCCCGATCATCATGCTGTCGTCTGTCTGCGCCCCCAAGGAAGAGGGCAGCAAATCGCTTCCGCTTTCGGCGTGGCTCGTCAAGCCGATCAGAAGCCTTCAGCTTGCAGAATACGTCTTCGAAGCGAAGATGAAGACCGGCCGTTTCGGTGATGTCGAGGCGTTGGCCGAAGCCAAGGCGGATCGCTCCATCTCGGCCTCCTCCGACCCCGATGCCATCTGCGAGACGATCCTCGTGGTCGACGACAATCTCGTCAATCAGCTTGTCATCACAAATATGTTGAAAGGGTGGGCAACGGAAATCCTGACGGCCTCGAATGGTGAGGACGCGATCGAGAAATTTTCGGCCTATTCACCGGACATTATTTTCATGGATGTTTCCATGCCTGTCATGGACGGCCTCGAAGCGACGCGGCGGATTCGAGGGATGGAGGCCGACCAAAATCTCCCGACCACGCCAATCGTCGGGGCAACGGCCCATGCAATGGATGAGGATCGTCAGCGGTGTCTTAAGGCTGGTATGGTCGATGTCCTGACCAAGCCAGTACGAAAAGAATCCGTGGACGGTATGGTTCTCAAATGGGCGGCTTCCTCCCCGCAGTCAAAGCTGGCCTCCTCCTCCGCCTAAACGGCATTCCCCTAGAGCCATTTCAGTTCCCCCTTAGTCGTGAAGCGTCTCTAGGCAATCGCATCAATTGAGGCAAAATCCGCACTTGGTCTGCTCCGGTGCGATAATGGGAGTGAGCGCTGCCGACCGGCGCCCTATCGGTGTCGCGACGAGCCTCAAAATCGCAAGATCAGTCGAGCGACCGCTGCTCAGCCCCCCTATTCAAGCGCTTACCACCAACAAGGACTTTCTCGTGTCGACAAAGCAGTCCGCCGATCTTGCCCGATATCATACGCGTATGCAGCGTGTTTTCGCGCATATCGACGACAATATCGACGGTGATCTCGGCCTCGAAGCGCTCAGTTCCGTTGCGGCTTTCTCACCGTGCCATTTTCACCGGCAATTCAGGGCGATCTTCGGAGTGTCGCTGCATCGCTACGTGCAACTGGTAAGGATGAAACGTGCTTCGTGGCGGCTTGCCTATCGGGCCGATGTCTCGGTCACCGAGATTGCTCTGGACGCCGGTTATGAAGCTCCGGACAGTTTCGCCCGAGCTTTTCGCCAGCTCATGGGGCAGGCGCCAAAGGCCTTTCGCGAGGAACCGAATTGGTCGGCATGGGCGGCGGCGATGGTGCCACTGGCCGAAGCAAGGAACCAGATCATGATGCAAAATTTTTCCATCAACGACATTGAAATTCGGCAGGTAGGCGAAACCTCCGTGGCTTTCATGAGTCATCGGGGCGAACCAGAACGGCTTGGCCAAACAATCCGCAAGTTCATCGCCTGGCGCAAAGCTAACGGCGTGCGCGCCGGCACCCACGCGACGTATACGATCTTCCACACCGATCCCGATAGCGTTGCGTCCGAGGATTATAGGATTGATCTTGCGGCGGCGACCGACCGCGCTACAACCTGTGCTGACGAGGATATCGAATCCGGATTGATTCCGGCGGGCCGGTGCGCAGTGCTGCGAATTATCGGCCAGAGCGACAATCTTCGGCACGCTGCAGAGTTTCTGTATCGGCAATGGCTACCAGCCAGCGGTGAAGAACTCAGAGAGTTTCCGCTCTACGCCCAGCGCGTCAGCTTTTTTCCAGACGTGCCCGAGCACGAAGCCATCACCGACCTATTTCTTCCGCTCAAATGATTTGGAAGCAAGTAGCAACTAGCGTGCATTGAGCGCACCCGAAATGCACGAGGCGTTGCGCATTTCGCGCCTGACCAACCCTGCTGCTGGCGGGTGGGGAGATCAAGCGCCTGGCTTTTTCCGTTCTATCGTCGCATTTTGTTGCGCGCACGAGTTCTTGCCTCGCTTGTAATGGCTTTAGGTGAGCCTGTCGGCGTGCGGATATCCCCCGGCGGTCGTTAGATTTCTCGCTATTCTATCGGCACGGGATAACGCGAAAACGCGTAGTCACACACCTTATATTTACAGAATAAGACTAATCCGAATAATCGAGGACAGAGAATCGCGCCCTGTCGGCAATAGTCTTCTGTCCCGAGATATAGAACTCAAAGACCGGTCGTTGCTGTCGAGCGCGGCTACAAGGATATGATGACATGACCAAGTCGGCAACTCTCCCTGTCGCTGCAAAGCTAGCCATGATGAGCGGGGGACTGACATTTATCGCAGCAAGTGCCGCTGTGATTGTTGCCGGCGGACTTTCTCTCCCTCTACAGATCGGCCTCTTCGTCACTTTGGCGGCGGTCGTTGGCGCCGGGGTATTTGCACTGACCTCCAGCGTAATGTCACCTCTCAAGGCGATCAGTGCCCATCTTGATGGGATCGTGGCGGGTAAGGCCGAGGGAGATGTGCCGTTCAAGGGACGCGCCGGCGAAATCGGCGTGTTCGCCGACAAGCTTAGCCTTCTGGCACTGCGCGTGACTTCCCCTGAAGAGCGGGAAGACATGATGATGAAAATGTGCGCCTATGAGACGGCGGACGCTGCCATCATGATCGTCAACCGGGACCTTGTCGTCACCGCGGTAAACCGGTCGACAAGGGATCTCTTCGAGAGCAACCGCGAGCTGTTCAAGACGCACTTCCCGAACTTTAGGCCCGATAACATCATCGGTATGACGATCGATGATTTCCACAAGAACCCTAGTCACCAACGACAGATTTTGTCGCGGCCGGAAAACCTTCCCTACCGTAGCGAAATCACGATTGGGGACTGTATTTTTAATCTATCGGTGAGCGCGGCCTATAACGAGGCAGGCGATTATATTGGCGCCATCCTCGAATGGGAGAACGTGACGCAGCAGCGTTTCTCAGGGGCCATTTCTCAGGCGGTCGACGCCAACAGCGCCGTGATCCAGTTCCGTCCTGACGGTACGGTGATCAGTGCCAATGCCAATTTCCTCAATACAATGGGCTATGCCGAGGCGGAGATTGTTGGGAAGATGCACTCGATTTTCGTTCCCGATCACGTCCGCTCGACGGAAGAGCACAAATCTCATTGGACCCGGTTGGCGATGGGCGAAACGCTCACCGGTGTCTTCGAGCGCAAGAATAAACGGGGCGAAACGGTTTGGATTGAAGGGTCCTATTCACCGGTCCTCAATAGTAGCGGAAAGGTCGAGCGCGTCGTAAAATATGCGCGTGACATCACTGAGACGTTGACGCGGAATAAGGAACAGGCGGCGAAGCTCGAACGGGCGTCAAACGAACAGCAACTCGTCGTGAGCGAACTCACCAGCGCCTTGTCACGGTTGTCCGGTGGGGATCTGACGGCGCAAATCACGGCCGATTTCCCAGGCCAATACGAAGGCCTGAAATCGGACTACAATCAAGCGGTCGATCGTCTCCATCAGGCCTTTTGCGATATCCTTGAGAATACCCAGAGCATCACCAGCGGTGTTTCTGAACTGTCCCAGGCCAGCACCGATCTTTCGGGCCGGACGGAAAATCAAGCCGCCTCTCTGGAACAGACGGCCGCCGCCCTCAACCAGGCGACCCAGTCTGTGGCCGATACCGCGAAGACCGCCAAACAAGCCAATAAGATCGTGTCGGAAACCCGGGCGGAGGCGACGGAAAGCGGGAATATCGTCCGTGAGGCAATCGGAAAAATGGGCGAAATCGAGAATTCGTCCAAAGAGATTTCTCAAATCATCGGGGTGATCGACGAAATCGCGTTCCAAACGAACTTGCTTGCGCTCAATGCGGGGGTCGAGGCCGCGCGGGCCGGCGATGCGGGACGTGGCTTTGCCGTCGTCGCCTCGGAGGTGCGGGCCCTTGCCCAACGGTCCTCCGACGCCGCCAAGGAGATCAAGGATTTGATCTCGACTTCCGGTCGTCACGTCACGTCAGGGGTGGAACTCGTCGGTAAGGCGGGCTCGGCGCTCGGCGATATTGTCACCCGCGTGGCGGAGGTCAGCGAAATGGTCGCCAGCATCAATGGGGCGGCACAGGAGCAATCCACCGGTCTCAGCGAAGTGAATGCGGCGGTGAATGACATGGATCAGGTCACGCAGCAAAACGCGGCAATGGTCGAAGAATCGAATGCCGCCTGCCACTCTCTCCAAACACAGATCGAACGCCTGCGGAGCATGATGCTTCGGTTCAAGACAAGAGGAGCGACGGCGAGCCAGACGACGACTGTGTCCTCCATGCCCAAGGCGGACGTTGTCGCCCAGCAACGATTGGCCAAGAGCTTCGCTGCGGGCGGCGGCGGCGCTGCCGCAGCGGTCGCCAGCGGCGGCGGTGATGACGGGTGGGACGATTTTTAATGTCCCGCCGTCCGCCTCCGCGGCGACGGTGACCTGACACTCTCCTTGTTCACTCCTGAACGGCGCGTCCGATCCTCCCCCCAAAAAGGAGGCGGCGCGCTGTTTTCGTTTGTCAGGCGCGTATCTAGAGCCTTCTCAAGCGAAGCGGGGGCCGGTTCGCGTGAAGAGAGGCCGCCAAAAATCGAGAAGCGTTTTTGCGATCCTGCTGTGACCCCCGACATTCATCCGCTTGGGAATAGAGTCGGCAGTTGGGTGGTCTGCTCCCCGTATTGCCCCCACCTGGCGGTAGAGTTTTCCGGGTCATGGTCTGCTCCCCGATTTCTCGAAGCAACGACGCTGCGACCTCAACGCCTTCACCCGTGAGCGGACGCTAGCAGGTTTGGCGGCTGCAAAGGCTCAAGGGCGGCTCACCGGCCGCCCCAAGGTCATGGATGATCAATCCCGCGAAACGGTGCTCACCCTTTTGCGCGATACCCAGCTCCCGGTGAAGCAGATCGCCAAGCAAGCGGGCGTGTCCGTCGCCACCCTCTACAAGGAATTCCCCGGCGGGAGAGGGGCTCTTCAGGACAGCAGTGCGTCTCTATGACGATCCAGCCCACGACTGGTATGCATCCTCGGACACAACGTCGGGGGCAAGATGTCGGAGATCTTTGTTAATCGGGGAGAGGCGAAAGCGTGGTTTCGCGAGCGGCTTAGAAATATCCCAAATCAGGGTGCGACGATCTCCGTTTTTCACGGAGAGGGAGGACAAGGGAAAACGGCCCTCTGCGATAAAATCGAGAGCATGACCCGCGGCGGCGATTGGACTCTCCATGACGCCCAACTGTACTGTGCAAGAGTGAATTTTGACCGCAGCTCAAACCTTATCCTTGATCCAATCTTGCTACTGATCAAAATCCGGAACGCGTACGCCGAACAAGGTATCACTGTGCCGGGGTTTGATTTGGCGTTGGCCTACGTGTGGGAGCGGGTTCGCCCGGAGGAACCGCCCAAAACGCTTAAGAATGCTTGGCTTAGCAAAGCGCATTGTGCTTTTGGGGAAGGAGCGAGTGACTCCATCGAGATTGGTGCCGCCATTGTTGGATCGGAAATTCAGAAGATTCCCTTCATGGGCAGCTTCCTCGCTCAAATCGCAAAATGGTCGATCGATACGACCAAACGCGCGTGGTTGGTACGTGCGAAGCCTTATGTTTCCGATTTCATCGATCGGGGCAAGGCGCGCAATGACGCCGAATTGATCGATGCTCTGATCTCCGTCCTGGCAAAGGAACTCTCGGTTGCTCTGCAAGATGATGATCGAAAGAAACTTGTCTTGTTACTCGACGAATATGAGTGGGCATTCCCCGCCGTCGGCATGCGAGGCCAGCACCCTGTCGACCGCGCGCTCCGACGCTTCTGTGAGAGCGCAGATCGACTGGCAGCGACATTCTTTGCCCGCAGCAAACTGCCCTGGAAGTCTAACCGTTTCCTGCATATTGGCGATGAGGATCATTTCGAGCTTGATGGGTTGGAGCGTCGCTATGGGGAAGAATGGCTCATACAAGCTGCTATTGATGACGAAGCCGTCCGCCGCTCAATGCTCGACAGTAGCATGTCGGAGGAAGAGGATGGTCACCGCTGCTACCCGCTGGTGCTTGATCTTTGCTTAGACCTTTACAATGCCTTCGGCGAAAAAGGTATCACACCAACTCCACAAGATTTCTTCTTGGCTCCCACCGGGCTTGAGGGGAAGCTGGACGATCTCGTCAACAAGATCTCGCGGCGTTTCGAAGAAAATCTGCATCTGCGGGATGCAGTGGATTACCTCGCGCTCGCCGGGCGATTTGACGGCGAAACGTTGGACTTTATCAGCAGCGAGTTTCAGCTCCAACTCCCCGGCGGGGGACTAGACCTTATTACCAGTCTTTCGATCGTGAAGCCGGATGACAAAGCGACGGGTCCCGAAAAGTTCGTTCTGCATCGAAAGATCGCTGAAGTATTCCGCCTGCGAATGGATGAAGTGCGGAGAAATGAAGGTGGCACGCGGCTCATAGAGCATTTTTTGGCGCGAGCGAACGTCGATCATCCTGAAGAGGTCGACGCCGATGTCATCTCAAGTATTGCAATCGCAGCTGAGATTCGCGAGCGACATGGCGCATCGGGGTACGTAGACTGGCTTACCAATGCTGTGCAGGTGCTCCAAGCGGCAGCGAAATCGTCCGAGCTTGAAGGATTGTGGCGCCGCGCATTAGAAATTACTTTAGCCGAGTTCGGGGAGGACCACCCGGACACCGCAACCAGCTACAACAACATCGCCTATAACCTGAACGCTCAGGGTCGATATGGTGAGGCGGCGCCGCTCTTACGGCAGGGGCTGGAGATCTTCCAGCGGGTTCTGGGGGAGGACCACCCGGACACCGCAAGTAGCTACAACAACGTCGCCTATAACCTGAACGCTCAGGGTCGATATGTTGAGGCGGCGCCGCTCTATCGGCAGGGGCTGGAGATCTTCCAGCGGGTTCTGGGGGAGGACCACCCGGACACCGCAAGTAGCTACAACAACGTCGCCTATAACCTGAACGCTCAGGGTCGATATGTTGAGGCGGCGCCGCTCTTTCAGCAGGGGCTGGAGATCCGCCGGCGGGTTCTGGGGGAGGACCACCCGGACACGGCGGCAAGCTATAACAATGTCGCCTCAAACCTGGATGATCAGGGTCGATATGGTGAGGCGGCGCCGCTCTATCGGCAGGGGCTGGAGATCCGCCGGCGGGTTCTGGGGGAGGACCACCCGTCCACCGCAAGCAGCTACAACAACGTCGCCTCAAACCTGAACGCTCAGGGTCGATATGTTGAGGCGGCGCCGCTCTATCGGCAGGGGCTGGAGATCCGCCGGCGGGTTCTGGGGGAGGACCACCCGGACACCGCAAGCAGCTACAACAACGTCGCCTATAACCTAGACGCTCAGGGTCGATATGGTGAGGCGGAGCCCCTCTATCGGCAGGGGCTGGAGATCCGCCGGCGGGTTCTGGGGGAGGACCACCCGGACACGGCGGCAAGCTACAACAACATCGCCGCAAACCTGAACGCTCAGGGTCGATATGGTGAGGCGGCGCCGCTCTATCGGCAGGGGCTGGAGATCCGCCGGCGGGTTCTGGGGGAGGACCACCCGGACACCGCAACCAGCTACAACAACGTCGCCTATAACCTGAACGCTCAGGGGCGTTACGGGGAGGCAGAGCCGCTCTTGCGCCGGGCGCTGGAGATCCGCCGGCGGGTTCTGGGGGAGGACCACCCGTCCACCGCAATCAGCTACAACAACGTCGCCTCAAACCTGGATGATCAGGGTCGATATGTTGAGGCGGCGCCCCTCTATCGGCAGGGGCTGGAGATCTGCCGGCGAGTTCTGGGGGAGGACCACCCAACGACGCGGGTGGTCCGGAAGAACCTGGAGATCTTGTTGGAACGACGACGGTGAATGGCGTCTTCTGGGTCGTGCAGGACCTGATTGTGAGTTCTGAAATCAGGTCGTTTGTTGAAGAGCCAGAAGGCAACGTAAGAACCTCTGTCTTTAGCGGTGCCTGACGATGCTGGATGTGGTTCGAAGTCTAGCGGAGCAGATCTCGTCTTCCGTATAGGAGTAGCCCCAAGCGCGACCAAGGACCGCAAAGGCGCAGAAGCTGACTTGGGCCATTAGTTTAAGCCATTTTGATGCAGAGTCTCGGGTACAGGTGGGCGCATGCCGAAGGCCGGATGCAATTTTGAGATGAACTGAAGTTCGATCTTTAAGATCGATGATGAATTCATTGATCGAACGTCCGCTATTGGATACCTCCTGACGAAGACAGTGTTCTCCACTTCATCGTCTGGAAACTTCGGTCCACATTTCCCCGGGCCGGAGGGGATGCAACGGGCAGCGCGCAGCGGGCTCTCCTTGCCAAGATGCGGCGACGTAGTACGCCGCACATCTTGCGCATCGCGTTTCGATAGGGAGGTCACTGTTTACCGGTCCCGTCCTGTGGGACCGGAACAGCGGATATCGACCCACCGGAATCGCAGTCCCCTTCAGGGTCTTAGGAGATATGAGCAACAAAAAGTATCAAATGGTGGAGCCGAGCGGAATCGAACCGCTGGCCTCGTCATTGCGAACGACGCGCTCTACCAACTGAGCTACGGCCCCTGAAGGGGCGGGATCTAGGCAGGGTGATGGCGCCGGTCAAGCGTCTTCGCGGGCATCGGAGAGGGCCGCTCTATGGGCCTTGGCCTCCTCCACATAATGGGCGGCGCCCATGCGCGCGGCTTTGCCCTCCAGACCTTTGAGGTCGCGGAGTTTGCGCGCAGGCAGGCCCCCCCACATCTCGCCCGTCGGGACCCGTTTGCCCGGGGCGAGGAAGGCGCCGGCCGCCAAAAACGCCCCTTCTTCGATGACGGCCTTGTCCAGCACGGTCGATCCCATGCCGACAAATCCGCCTTCTTCAATGGTGCAGCCATGTAACAGGCAGCGATGACCGACCAAGGCCTCCTCCCCGATCAGAACAGGGGTCCCGCCCTGACTGGGCGCATCGACATGGAGGATTGAGCCATCCTGGACATTGGCGCGCGCCCCGATCTCGATCCGATTGGTGTCGGCGCGCAGGACGCAGCCATACCAGACCGAGGCCCCCGGCCCAATCGTGACATCCCCGATGACAACCGCGCCGGGGGCGATGAAGGCTGTCTCATGGATTTGGGGTGACTTTCCCTCAAAGGGCAGGATCAAGGCGGCGGTCATGGACCTCTCCGTTCGGTGAAACGCCATCGGTCTACCATAGGTGGGGCGATGAGACAGCCGCCGGGCACGCCGCGGTTCTTGTTTCTGGACAAGCGGGGGCTGTAACAATATCACTGCACCCAATACGCCTTCGGCGCCAAGGATGGCGCCGCCAAGCATTTTGACGACAAAGATAGGGATCACCGATCTGATCGCATGGGATCGGGGTCGATGGCGCGATGGGGATCATGGGAATAGTTCTGCCAACGATCGCCCCTGCCGTGTGGGCCAGTCTGGCCGCCGCGCTCGTGGCGACCCTGGGCCTCGCCGTGGTCAGCGTTTCGGGGGGATGGGCCGACCGCAACCGCAATTATTTTGCCGGTTTCGCCGCGGGCGTCCTGGTCACCAGCGCGCTATTGCTACTGCCCGAAGCCATCGAGCGTACGCCCAGCGCCCCTTATTTCGCGCTCCTCGGCTATTTGTTCCTGTTCAGCCTCAATGCCTTATTGCGCCAGAGTCAGGGGGCGGTGGCGGCGCCCCTGATCGCCGTCAGTTTTCATTCCTTTATCGATGGGTTCGAGTACGGCGTTCTGTTCGACCATGATGTCATCCTCGGCACGATCGCGTCCCTTGGCTTGATCACCCATGAATTTGCCGAAGCGGTGATCTTATTCTCCCTGCTCAAGGTCGCAGGCATCTCGACGCGTACAGCGTTCATCGCCACCTTTATCGGGGCGGCGCTCACGACGCCAATGGGGGCCCTGTTGTCCCAACCCCTGCTCAATGCCATCAGCCCCAATGCCTTTGCCCAATTGCTCGCCATTGCCGCGGGCGCGCTTCTCTATGTCGGGGCCACCCATCTTCCAGGGCATCTGGTGGAGGGGGTAAGGTGGCGCCTGTTGCTCAGTTATCTCTTGGGGATCGGCCTTGCCGTCGTTCTGGCGATCTTTGTTCACCCCGATCACAGCCACCTCTCCGATCCAGACCATGATCATCAGGGGGAAGGGGTCGACGAAGACCATCACCACCCAATGGCGCCCTAAGGAGTCGACCTCTCTGTCGGAAGATTGGCGGGGCAGGGGGGACGCTACCGAAAGAGATGGGATTTGAGGGATAGTCTGCCTCCCGCCGCGTCATGTGCCCCGCCAGGGGCAGTGGCGGGGCACGGCGACGCTGACACATCGCTTGCCGAACGCAGTGGACCATTGGAAACTCTAGGGTCCTGGGCGGGAGAGCGACGCTCGGCAATGCAATCATAGATAGAAATTCCTACGCGCTTATGAAGACAAAAAACGCCGATCGCCCCGCCATTAAGCCCGTCGACGCTGGGGCCCTCGTCCTTTTGTCGGGGGGACAGGATAGTGCGACATGCCTTGCCTGGGCCCTCGGACGCTATCGCGTTGTCGAGACCTTAGGGTTTGACTACGGCCAACGGCACCGCGTCGAACTCGATGCGCGGGAGCGGGTGCGCGCCTGGTGGGCCGATCGGCCGGAGGGGGGGGCTCTTGGGGCCGATCATCGTCTGCCCGTGCCCGCCTTTGGGGAGATTGGCGACACGGCGATGACGGCTGAGGTCGAGATCGAGATGGCCGCGAATGGTTTGCCCACGACCTTTGTCCCTGGGCGAAATCTGGCGTTTTTGGTCTTCGCTGGGGCCTTGGCCCTTCGGCGCGGGCTCAGTGTTGTCGTCGGCGGGATGTGTCAAACCGATGCGGCAGGATATCCAGATTGTCGATGGGAGACCATCAAGGCCCAGGCCGATGCGCTGAGCTTAGGGATCGATCCGTCGCTTTCGGTGGCGACCCCTCTCATGTTCCGGTCAAAGGCCGAGACCTGGGCCCTTGCCCAGGAGCTGGGGGGGGACGATTTGGTCTCAATGATCGTGGAAGACACCCACACATGTTATCGCGGCGATCGAGAGCATCGCCACCCTTGGGGCTATGGCTGCGGGGATTGTCCGGCCTGCCATGAGCGGGCGCGAGGATGGGCGACATGGCAGGAGAGCCGATGAGCTACGCGATCAAAGAGTGCTATTACACCCTTCAGGGGGAGGGGGCGCAGGCGGGGCGCGCCGCGGTTTTTCTCCGGTTTGCCGGCTGCAATTTATGGTCGGGGCGGGAAATTGACCGCGAGGAGGCCATCTGCCGTTTTTGCGACACCGATTTTGTCGGCACTGATGGGCCGGGGGGCGGCCGTTTCGTTGCCGAAGAGCTTGCGGCCCATGTCGCTTCCTTCTGGCCCGGTGGCGGCAGCCCTTATGTCGTGGCCACCGGGGGCGAGCCTCTCTTGCAGCTTGATTCTCCCCTGATTGACGCGCTGCACGATGAGGGCTTTGAGATTGGGGTCGAGACCAATGGGACGATCGCCGCTCCCGCCGGGCTCGACTGGATTTGCGTCAGTCCCAAGAGCACGGCGGAACTGGTTCAGACGGAAGGGGACGAGCTGAAACTTGTCTTTCCGCAATCCGATGCCCCTCCCGACCAGTTTAGCGGTCTCGCCTTCGACCATTTTTTCCTGCAGCCGATGGATGGGCCCTATCAGTCGATCGCGATCGCCACGACGGTCGATTATTGCCGCGCCAATCCCCTCTGGCGCCTGTCGCTTCAGACCCATAAGTTGATCGGGATTCCGTAGACGGATATCCGGCGGGTCAGTTTTTCTGGGCGTCGCCCAACATCCTGACCTCCCGCTGCGGGAAGGGAATGACGATCCCGTTTTGCTTAAGGGCTGTCCAGATCATCAGGTTCAAATCGGCGCCGACACGGTTCGGGCCGTCATCGACGCCCTCCATCCAGAATTCCACGAGGATATCGATCCCATTATCGCCGAACGACTCGATCTCCGCATCCGGTTGCTCCGCCTTCGATGCGTTTTCGCCGGAGATGACCTGAGGATGGCTCTGCACCACTTCTCGAACAATATCGATCATCGCCTCAATATCGGTGTCGTAGGCGACGGAGAAGCGGATATCGTATCGCTGCTTGGTGTCGTGATGGGTCCAATTGACAAAGCTTGAGGAGATGAAAGTCTCATTCGGCACCATGATGACTTTCCCATCATAGGTCTCCAGCATAGCCGACCGCATACTGAGATCTTTCAGCGTGCCGGATCGCCCGTCCTCCAGCTCGATGAAGTCACCGATCGTTATGGACTTGTCGAGAAGGATGATGATCCCTGAAATGAAGTTCGAGGCGATCGATTGCAGACCAAAGCCCAGTCCCACGCCGATCGCCCCGCCGAATACCGCCAGTGTCGTGAGATTGATGCCGATAATTTGGAGAAGGAGAAGGGAGATGACCACGAAGAGCAGGATCTCGAACAGTTTCGTGGCGAGTTCCCGTGTCCGCGCGTCAAGCTCCTGCCGCGAGCGAATGACGCGCTTGCCGGTCGAATTCGAGATCCTGCCGATATAGAATAGGATCGATCCGAAGATGACTGTACGGACGATGGCATAGGCCGTCAGTTTGATATTGCCCAACTGGATGGCGACGCTTTCCAAGAACGCCACGACATCGTCGAGGACGCCTAAGACCTGAAGGATGGCTGCCGGCACCGCGACATAGTTTACCAGGGCAAGGATGAACGCATTGGCGATGAACCGGTGAACGAAACTCCGGATCAGGATGACAACGCTGATCCCAAGGGCGATATGAAGGAGCCCCAGCCCCGTTCCCAATTCCTCACTTATCCGCTCGGCAATGGCGAGGCTGAAAGTGATCAGAAAGGGCGGGATCAGCTCCCGCAGCTTTTCGAGGGAACCGGCGATATTTCCAAGGTTGAGGGGGGCCTGGACCGTTTGCGGTACTTTGACCCGACGCATGACCAGGGCGGCGATGACCCAGCCGATAAGCCAGGCCGCGAGGACAAGACCGATTTGAATATAGACGTGCTCTTGGGTCAGGCCCTCAAGGAGACGCTGCCAGATCTCGGCGCTCCATGTCTGCATATCCTCCATCGAAAATGGCTCTCCGTCCTCCGCTCGGTCGAAGAGCTTTCCAGACTTTCCTGCCCGTGGCTATGCGTCATGAAAGGGGGAGGTCGCGCCATGCCGTGTTGGTCCGTCGACGAGAAGACCCCAAAGCGGCCGATGCCCGCTCAGCCGCGCTCGTTAGGCGCCAGCAGGGGCGGGGCTGTAGAGCAGTGCCGCCGTTTTGTCGGCGAGACGCCGGAAGAACCGGTCAGCGGTGGACCATATGCCGGCCCCCGGCTCAGTGAGGTCAAGGCCCGGTCGGTCGATATCGCGGGCCACGGCCAGGACGGTGTCATCTGTGCTGAAGGTCACAATCGCACCGGCTTCACCGGAATACAGGCTCTGCAGGCTGAGACCGGGGGAGACGGCAAAATCGGCTTGGGTCGGTCGGTTCGCGTCAAGAGCGATCAATTCGACCTCAAGGGTGAGGATATCCGCCCCCGGCGCGTCGGCGAGGGAGGTGACCTGCACGAGGGCGGCTTCGAGGTCTTCGCGCAATTCGGCGATCTTGGCCTCCACTAGCGCCGGCGACAGGGGGCGGGGGCTGCCGCTTAAGGCCGGGCGTCGGATGTCATACCGTTCAGCAATCTCGTCACTGACGGTGATCGGCGCCAGAAAGACCGCGTTATACTGGGTAAAGTCCGTGGCACCGGCCGTCTCGGTGAAATCGTCAAACCGTGATTGGGCCGCCTGTCCGTAGGGACCGGAGGGAACAGACGGACTGGTCGCACAGGCGCTGACGGCGATCATCAGGCATGCGGCCAAGGTCACAATACGCATCATCGCATTTCCCTACACAATTCCTCTGCCCGATGCTGACGCGTCGAGCAGGGATGCGCAATAGAGAAGCTTAACGCGGCATCCCTTCCCGGGCGAGGCGGTCGGCTTCTTCGTTTCCAGGATGCCCCGCATGCCCCTTGACCCATTTCCAGGTGACGGCGCGCTCCTGCGCGAGGCGATCCAATGTTTGCCAGAGATCCTGATTTTTCACCGGCTTTTTGTTTGCCGTCCGCCACCCGTTGCGTTTCCAGCCATGGATCCAGGTTTCGACGCCGTTCTTGACGTACTGACTGTCCGTATAGAGGGTGAAAGGCGTCTTGGGATCGACGCTTTCGAGCGCCTTGATCGCTGCGGTCAATTCCATCCGATTGTTCGTCGTATTGGGCTCACCCCCATTGAGGCGAGATGTATCCTCTCCCCACTCAATCAGGACCCCCCAGCCGCCAGGTCCTGGATTGCCTGAGCACGCTCCATCCGTATAAATCTCGATCATAGACTTTCGTCTTCCCAGCCAATCGTTGCGTTGCGGGCGGCTCTTAGGCGCCGCAAATAGACATGCGGATCCTTAATGGTCACCACCGACCCTTCGGTCCGAAAAATATCGTCATGGGCCCGGGTCAGGAAGAATCGCAAGGCCGCGGCCTCGAAAAATAAAGGCAACGCGGCGTGCTCTTCCTCGGTGAGAGGCCGCACGGTTGAATACCCATCGATCATCGCCCTTGCATGGGCTGGGGCATCGTCGTCTTCAGGCATCCAGGAGAGGGCGGCGATGGCCAGGTCATAGGCAAGGTAATCAGTGCACGCAAAATAAAAATCGATGATACCAGACACTTTTCCGCGAGAGAAAAAGACATTGTCGGGGAAATAATCCGCATGGATCGTGCCCGTCGGCAGGGATGAGGGCGCAGACCAGGCCTCGCTCAGACGGCGTGTGGCCTCGCCAATCTCGTTGGGGACGCTTTCACCGTATCGATCCAGGCCAGGACGAATTTTGTCGTATAGCGCTTGCCAAGCGCGCGGTCCCATGCCGTTCGGACGGGTCTGCTCGAACCCCGCCGCCGCCCGATGCAGCGCCGCCAGGGCCGTGCCCGCCGCCCGCGCGTTCTCCGCATCAGGGGCCTTCAGGTCACGACCTTCAAGAAAGGTGAACAGGGCGGCGGGGCGGCCGCCAACTTCGCGCAGGGAGCGGCCGTCACGCGCATGGAGGGGCCGAGGAACGGATATGCCGTGGGCGGAGAGGTGATCCATCACGGCGAGAAAATAGGGAAGGTCGGCGGTCGGGGTTCGTCGTTCAAAGAGGGTGAGAATATAGCGGTCATCCTCGGTGAAGACGTGGTAATTGGTGTTTTCAACCCCCGCCGCGATGCCCTCATGTCGCGCGAAAGGGCTAAGGTCGTACGCGTAGAGAAAATCGCGGACGGCCTCCGCCGTCAAATGGGTGAAAACCGCCATCGGGTCCGGCCTAAAGGAGGGCTTTGGGAAGCTTGAACGTTACGTTTTCGCGGGTGGTCTCGATCTCTTCCACCTCAACGCTCATGCGTTCTCGGAAGGCGTCGACGACATTTTGCACGACCGTCTCAGGCGCCGAGGCCCCGGCGGTCAGCGCGATGATCCGTGGGGAGAGGGCCTCGACCGCCGGCCAGTCGATCCGGGTTTCGTCCTCGATCAGGACGCCATAGGGGCAGCCGGCCGCCTTGCCGACCTCGACCAGACGTTTGGAATTGGAGGAGGTCTCGGAGCCCACCACGAAGAGGGCGTCGGCGTCCGCCGCGAGGATCTTCACCGCCTCCTGGCGGTTGGTGGTGGCGTAACAGATGTCGTCCTTGATCGGCGTTTGGATGTCGGGAAACCGCGCCTTCAGGATCTCAACGATCCGGGCGGTATCATCGACCGAGAGGGTCGTTTGCGTGACATAGGCGACGGGGCGGCCCTCCGCCGCGAACCGGTGGGCGTCTTCCTCCGTTTCGATCAACGTCATGGCGCCGTCCGGCAATTGCCCCATCGTGCCGATGACTTCGGGGTGGCCCTCATGCCCGATCAGCAGGACATGGCAGCCATTTCGGTGATGCCGATCACTTTCGATATGCACTTTGGACACAAGGGGACAGGTCGCATCGAGATAGAGGAGCTGACGCCGCTCGGCCTCCGCGGGGACGGTCTTGGGGACGCCATGGGCCGAAAACAGCACAGGGGCGTCATCCGGTACCTCGCTCAACTCGTCCACAAACACGGCGCCAAGGGCGCGTAGGCGCCGCACGACGGTTTCGTTATGGACGATTTCATGGCGCACATAGACCGGCGCGCCATAGCGGTCGATCGCCCGTTCGACCATCAGGATCGCGCGATCCACCCCGGCGCAGAAGCCGCGCGGCGCTGCAAGTCGTAGGGTAATCGGCATTCGCTCCGGCATGGGCTTGTCCTTTGCTTGCTGACGCTTACACACTCGCCCATGGTGGATGTCAAAAGGCCATTGGGACCCATTGGCCGTTGAGGAAACTTTGATGCTGAAACGCGCTTCCGTTCTTGTGGGCCTGGCCGCTCTCCTCTCCGCTTGCGGATCAGTGGGGGACACTCTCGACGATCTCAGCGCATCGTCCGAGCGCAATCCCGGGCCCTGCCCCAACGTTTTCGCGCTGGGCGATGCCGCCAGCAAGGTGGAATTCATCGGCCCCGCCGCCCTTGAGAATGTGGCGTGGTCGGCGGAGATCACCGACGTCCGGACGTCGTGCCGCTATGTTGACGACAAACCTATCCGCGCCGAGGTGGCGATCGATTTTGCCGTGGGCCGCGGTCCTGCCGCCACCGGCGCCCAGCATGATCTGCGCTATTTCGTGGCAGTCACACGCCGCAATACCGATGTGATCGCAAAAGAGGTCTTCACGCTGCCGGTTCAGGTCCGGGGAGAGCTTGCGACCGTCCGCCTGTCCGAAGAAGTGGCGAATATCCTGATCCCCCGGGCCGATGCCGACACATCGGGAACCAATTTCGAAATCGCCGTCGGCCTGGTCCTGACTCGTGAGCAGCTTCTTTATAATCGCTCCGGCCAGAGCCTGCGTTTCCCGGAACTCTGATTATGGTCGCCGCTCATCAATTGCGCCAGCGCCTTGGGGCCCTGGTTGCGGAGGCCTTTGCCGCAGAGGGGGTCGATCCCCAGTTCGGCGCCGTTCAGCGGTCGGATCGTCCGGATCTGGCGCCGTTTCAGTGCAATGGGGCGCTGGCGGCGGCGAAACAGGCAAAGGCCAACCCAAGGGCGATCGGTGAGGCCGTGAAACGGCGCCTCGACGATAATCCGATTTTTGAGAAGGTGGAGCTGGCGGGGCCGGGCTTTCTCAATCTGACCCCCGCCGATGGGGCCCTCGCAGAGGCGGCCGCGAGCCTGAGCACCGATCCTCATCTCGGGGCCTGGCAGAGGCCGGTGGACGAACGGCAGACGATCATTCTCGATTATGGCGGACCTAATGTCGCCAAGCCGCTGCATGTCGGCCATTTGCGCGCGGCGATTATCGGGGAAAGTTTGAAACGCCTGTTCCGCGCCGTGGGCGATGATGTGCTCGGCGATATCCATCTGGGGGATTGGGGGCTCCAGATGGGGCAGCTGATCACCCAGCTCGCCGAAGAGCAGCCGGACCTGCCCTATTTCGATGCCGATTTCACGGGCCCCTATCCGACACAGAGCCCGGTGACGGTGGACGATCTTGCCGCCCTCTACCCACGGGCCAGCGCGGCCTCGAAGGCGGACCCCGATCGCCGGGCGGCGGCCCAGGCGGCGACGATGGATCTCCAGCAAGGGCGTCCCGGCTATCGGGCACTCTGGGCCCATTTCGTGGACGTCTCTAAAGCGGCCCTTGAGGCGGATTACGCCGAGTTGGGAGTGACTTTTGATCTGTGGCGGGGGGAGGCTTCCGTGCAGGATCGGATCGGGCCCCTGACCGAGCGGCTCAAAGCTAAGGGCGTTGTTACCGAGAGCGAGGGGGCCCTGGTGATCGACGTCGCCCGGGAGGCGGACAAGAAGACCTTGAACCCGGTCATGATGATCAAATCGAATGGGTCGGTGGGATATCACTCCACCGATGTGGCGACGATCGAGGAGCGGGTTGAGGAGTTCGGGGCGGAGCGTATCGTCTATGTCGTTGACCAGCGACAGGCGCAGCATTTCGAAGAGGTCTTTAGGGCGGTCGAGCGCGCCGGGTTGATCGAGGCCGATCGGCTTGAACATGCGGGCTTTGGCACGATGAACGGGCCGGACGGACGGCCCTTCAAAACCCGTGAGGGGGGGGTCCTCCGCCTCCGGGATTTGATCGACCAGGTCGTTGAGGCTGCGCGCCGACGGTTGGCGGAGGGCGGGTTCAGCGCCGATGAGGATTCGGCGGTGCGGGAGGACACGGCCCGAAAGGTGGGCATTGCCGCGCTTAAATTCGGCGATCTCTCAAACCCGCGAACGTCGGACTATGTGTTCGATGTCGATCGCTTCGTGACCTTTGAGGGAAAGACCGGGCCGTATCTGCTTTATGGCGTGGTCAGAGTGCGTTCCGTCATCGCCAAGGCGGGCGAGCGTCCCGATCCGGCGGCGCCGATCTTGCTGACCGATGAGGCGGAGCGTCAATTGGTTCTGGAAATGAGCCTTTATGGTGATGCCGTCGAGGCTGCCTATCGCCGGCGCCTGCCGCATTTGATTTGCGACCATGCGTATCGTTTGGCCCAGGCGTTTTCGCGCTTTTACACCCATTGCCGTATTGGCGATGAGGCGGATCCCGCAGTGCGGGCCTCACGCCTTGCCCTCGCCCTGTTGACCGCCCGGCAATTGGAAGCGGCTCTGACGCTGTTGGGGATCGATGTTCCCGAAAAGATGTGACGACGGGCCTTGTGGGGATGTTGCTTATTCACAACGCCCACGCCCTCTGAACAGTTTGTCATATAACTGAAACGTAATCGTTACCGTGACGTTAAAAATCCCGCTTAGCGGGCCTCTCTAGGGCTCTCATTTTGAGGCACGATATTCAGGGGTTTTTCATGAGCTTTAAGAGCACGCTTTGTGCCGGCGCCGCGACGCTGGCCATCCTGGGCGGCGTTGCCGTTGCGCAGGAAACGACGGGGGCCATCCGTGGCACCGTGACATCCGAAACGGGAACACCGCTGGCTGGCGCAACAGTCGTCGTGACCGACGAACTGACGGGTTTTAGCCGTACGCTGACCACGAACGGCGCTGGCCAGTTCACCCTCCGCGGCCTCAGCGTCTCCGGCAGCTATGACATCGGTGTCAGCGCTTCTGGCTATGCCGGCGAACGGATCGAAGATCTCGCTTTGTCGATCGGTGACACCACCGCCCTGAACCTTCGACCTTGCCGACGATACCGGCCAGGACGTGATCGTCGTTTCCGGGTCCGCGCCGGGCCTCGGTGCCAATCTGGCCACCGGTCCGTCCACGGCCTTCAGCCTCGAAACCTTGGAAACCGCGCCCTCGATCAACCGCGACGTCAAAGACATCGTTCGGATCGACCCCCGCGTTTATCTCGACGCCAATGCCGGCGGCACCCAGGGGAATGACGGCATTCTCTGTGCCGGTGCGAACCCGCGCTTCAACTCCCTCACCGTTGACGGCATTCGGCTGAACGACGCCTTTGGCCTCAACTCCAACGGCTATCCGACCGAGCGTATCCCCTTCACCTATGACGCGATCGATCAGGTGGCGGTCGAGCTGGCGCCCTTCGACGTCGAATACGGCTCCTTCACCGCCTGTAACGTCAACGCGGTGACGAAATCGGGGAACAACGAATTCCACGGCAGCGTCTTTATCGACTACAATGACGACACGCTGATCGGTAACCGGGCGGACGACGAAGCCTTCCCGACCGACGGGTTCACCAACAAACGCTATGGCGGCACCCTGTCCGGCCCGCTCCTCAAGGACAAAGTGTTCTTCTTCCTCGCTTACGAGAAGCAGGAATCGTCGAACCTGTTCGGCGGTAACACCCCCGAGGCCAAAGGCGTCAGCGAAGCGGATTTTGCGCGGATCACGCAAATCGCCAGCGACCTATACGGCTATGAGGTCAGCAGGCTGCCCACCGCCCTCGCGAATGAGGACGAGAAATTCCTGGCCAAGATCGATTGGAACATCACCGATCGTCACCGGGCGGCCTTCACCTATAACTACAATGACGGCTTCAACAACGACCCGTCCGATGGCGACGGCAATGAATTGCCGGAGTTCAACCACTTCTACGAGCGCGGTGCGGAACTCAATTCCTACGCCGGTTCGCTCTATTCGGACTGGACCGACACCTTCTCCACCGAGTTCCGGGTGTCCTATGTCGATCTCCAAAACCGTCAGAACTCGCTCGGCGGGCTCGATCAATGGGGTGAAGTCCAGATCGAGGTCGGCGACAGCACTGTCTATCTTGGGGCTGACGATTCACGCCATGCCAACCAACTCAGCTATGAGCTCTGGACCTACAAGGCCAAGGCTGACTGGGTTCTCGGCGATCATATCCTGACCTTCGGGGCCGAGCGCGAAGATTTCGACGTCTTCAACCTCTTCGTCCAGGAAGTGAAAGGGGAGTGGATCTTCGAAAGCATCGATGATTTCGAATCCGGCCTCTTCGACAGCTTCCGCTACGAAAATGCGGCGGGCACGAACAATGCGGCCGACGCCGCCGCCGAGTTCGGTTATGCGATCAACACCATCTACGCTCAGGACGAGTGGCAGGTGAACGACAAGTTGAACATCGTTGCCGGCCTCCGCTTCGACTATTATTCGTCTGATGACGAGCCGGAATACAATCCGGACTTCGAAGCGGCCTATGGGTTCCGGAATGACGAAACCCTGGACGGTAAGTCGATCCTGCAACCGCGTGTCGGCTTCACCTACGAGTACAATCCCGACCTGCTCTTCCGCGGCGGTATTGGCCTGTTCTCCGGTGGCAACCCCAATGTCTGGATCTCGAACAACTACTCCAACAATGGCGTGACCTTGTTCGATTGCCGTAACCGCGGCCGCAGCGGTGATTGCGTTGGGGACGGTACGTTGAATAACATCAACGACTTCACCTATACGACCGATCCGCGCGGCGTCTTCTATTCGGTGCCGGATGAGTTCATCCAGGCGGTCGAGGATGCCGATGGCGGCGGACCGGTCAACGCGCTGGACCCGGATTTCGAAATCCCTGCCCAGTGGAAGGCCAATCTCGGCTTCACCTATGATTTCGATACGCCCTATGCCTGGGCCGGTGGGAATTACACGCTGAATGTCGACCTTCTGTACTCGAAAACCCACGAAGCCGCTCTCGTGCAGAGCCTCGATGCGCTCTTTGGGTCCACCAGTACGGCGCCGGACGGACGGACGGTCTACGGGGCGAGTAGCCTGAACGACTTTGTCCTCACCAATGCCGATGACAAAGCCGAAGCCTTCTCCTTCTCGACCTGGATCAACAAATCCCATGATTTCGGGCTCGACTGGACCTTGGGCTATGCCTTCACCGATGCAGAAGACGTGAACCCGATGACGTCGTCGGTGGCGTTCTCGAACTATACGAACTTCGCCACAGCGGATGCGAACGATCCGGGCACGGCGACCTCTGATTACGAGATCTCGCACCGGTTCACCTTCAACGCGAACTACACGAAGAACTTCTTCAGCGACCTCGATACCAGCTTTGGTGTCTTCGGGTCTGTTTCGCGGAACCTTCCCTACAGCTATGTCTACGGGAACAGCGCCTTTGACGGCTCGCCCCTCGGCGATGCCTTCCTGACCCGTCAGTTGATCTATGTCCCCGATGGGGCGGACGATCCGCTGGTCGCGTCGGCGCCGCAGTCCTTCCTGGATTTCATCTCCCAGGATGACTGCCTCGACGATAACCGTGGGGAAATCCTCGATCGCAATTCGTGCACCAATGATTGGTGGACGCAGTTCGACGTGAAGTTCGCCCAAGAATTGCCTGGCTTCATGCCCGGTCACAATTCTGAGTTCTTCTTGGTCATGGAAAATGTCGGGAACTTCATCAACAGCGACTGGGGCGTCCTTCGCGACCAGAACTTCCCGGGCAACCGGATCGTCGATGTCGCGCTCGACAGCGGCGATGTGGACAGCGATGGGAACACCAACGAATATGTCTACACGAACTTCCGTGAAGACCCGAATGACGGCTTTGTCCTGCCGGAGCCTTCGCTCTGGTCGGTCCGTGTTGGCCTGCGCTACGAATTCTAATCTTCGTAGATTGTCTTCGACTGAAGGGCGGCCCACGGGCCGCCCTTTTTCGTGGTCGGCTCTTTCGCGATCACCTAACTTTACCCGACGGTGTGGCAGGGCGGCTTGACCGAGGCTTTCGACCAACCAACATTCCGTGGGTGAGCCAGCCGATTGATCGATCCAAGCCGTCGCGGGGACGTCGCCACACCGATGAGACGGTGTTGCCGCGGCCATTCGGAGATTGGTTTGCGGCCCGTGGATGGCGTTTGCGTGACCATCAGGCGCAGATGATCAAAAAAGCGGAGGCGGAGCGGTCGTGCCTGCTGATCGCCCCAACGGGTGGGGGAAAGACCCTTGCTGGATTTCTCCCCAGTCTGATCGATCTTGCGAAGGCGCCGCGAAACCAGCGCCGATTGCATACGCTCTATATATCACCGCTGAAGGCATTGGCCGTTGATATCGCCCGTAATCTTTCGGCGCCGATCGAAGAGATGGGGCTGCCGATTACCGTTGAGTCCCGAACCGGCGACACCTCCTCCCATGCGCGGTCCCGTCAACGAACCCGTCCTCCCGACATTCTTCTGACAACGCCTGAGCAATTATCTCTCCTTCTGGCGCATCCCTCGGCGGACGACTTTTTTGGTGGTCTACAGACAATTATTCTCGACGAATTACATGCCTTGGCGGGAAAAAAGCGCGGGGACCTGCTCGCCCTTGGTCTTGCCAGACTTCGCCGCTTGGCCCCCGGCGTGCGGAGCGTTGGCTTGTCCGCTACCGTCCATGACCCGGTTCCCCTGCAACGATATCTGGTCGATCAGGGGGTGGGGGAGGGCGTGGCCGATCTGGTCCTCGGGCAGGGGGGCGCGGCGCCAGCAGTCAGAGTAATGACGCCGGGCCCCAAAATTCCGTGGTCTGGCCATTCAGGCCGCCATGCCTTTTCGCAAATTTACGAGGCGATCAAGACGGCGACGACGACCTTGATCTTCACCAATACCCGAAGCCAGGCAGAGGTCTGCTTTGCGGAATTGTGGCGGATGAATGATGACGGCCTTGAGATTGCGCTCCACCATGGATCGCTTGAGCGGGGGCAGCGGGAGCGGGTGGAAGCGGCGATGGCGGCGGGCGGGCTGCGGGCGGTGGTCTGTACCGCGACCCTCGATCTGGGGATCGATTGGGGGGGCGTGGATCTGGTGATCTGCCTTGGGGCGCCAAAAGGATCCGCCCGGCTCGTCCAGCGGATCGGAAGAGCCAATCACCGGATGGACGATCCTAGTCAGGCAATCCTTGTGCCGACGAACCGATTCGAGGTTCTGGAATGTGTCGCGGCAAAGGAAGCGGTGGATGAGGGGCGCCTTGATGAATCGCCACCAACGGACGGGGCCCTTGATGTTTTGTGTCAGCATATTTGGGGCATGGCCTGCGCAGAGCCGTTCTTGCCCGACACCCTGTTCGAGGAAGTGAGGGCCGCCGCCCCCTATGCGCAGTTGCCCCGGGCACTCTTTGACCAGGCCCTCGACTTTGTCGCCACCGGGGGATACGCAATGCGCGCCTATGATCGCTATCGTCGGATCGTCAGGCAGCCCGATGGACGTATGCGGATCAAGGATCCTCGCACCGCCCAACTCTATCGGATGAATGCCGGGACAATTATCGATAACCCGACCTATCAAGTTCGTCTCGGTCGAATGCCGGTTCGGAATGGACGCGCCGGAAAGCCTCGAGGCGGGCGGACAATGGGAACGGTCGAGGAATGGTTCGTCACCCAGTTGGCGCCGGGCGATACGTTCCTCTTCGCCGGCGAGGTCGTCCGCCTCGAAGGGGTTCATGACATGGACGTCTATGTCAGTCGTGCACCGGATGATGAGGCCAAAATACCCAGTTGGCAGGGGGCGAAATTCCCCATCTCGTCATTCCTGGCGGGGCGCGTACGGGAAATGGTCTCCGATCAAAGCACCTGGCATCGTCTCCCGACAGAGGTCAGCCAATGGCTGACTCTTCAGCAAAGAAAATCCTTCATTCCGGCAGCGGATGAATTGCTCATTGAAACCTTTGCCCGGGGCGGAAAGCATTTTCTCGTCTGCTATCCCTTCGATGGACGATTGGCCCACCAATCCCTCGGAACCTTGTTGACCCGTCGGCTGGAGCGCTCCGGGCTTGAGCCGCTTGGGTTCTGTCCAACTGAATATGCCCTTTCCATTTGGATGCGGCAGGATCCGAGCGACCTGTCCATGGAGGCGCTGTTCGACGAGGACATGCTGGGTGACGATCTCGAAATCTGGCTAGCTGATGCCCAATTGATGAAGCGCACCTTCCGGCATTGCGCCGTGATCGCGGGAATGATCGAACGACATCATCCTGGGGCAGAGAAAAATGGAAGGCAGGTGTCATTCTCCGCCTCCCTCATTTACGACGTCCTAAGAGAACATGAACCCGATCACATCCTCCTGAAAGCGGCGTGGACGGATGCGGCCTCTGGGTTCCTCGATATCAAGCGGCTTGCGGCTCTCCTGGCGCGAATCAAGGGCCGATTGGTGCATCGGGCCCTTCCGCGCGTGTCGCCGATGGCCGTTCCCGTCATGATGGAGGTCGGGCGAGAGACCGTCGCGGGCAGCGGGAACGAAGCCATCTTGGCGGCGCTGGAAGACGACCTGCTGGCCGAAATGATGGCCGACTGAGCCCGCCATGGAGGTCCATCGCTTAGGCGGCCGTTGCGGTCTTCCATGCCGGTCGTTCCGCGATCCGCGCGAAATACGCCTTCACGGCCTCGGGCGCATTGCCCATGATCCGGCTGAATTTGCTCAGGAGCAGCATATAGGCGCAGGAAATATCCGCCGCGCTAAAGCCGGACGGGAGCAAATACTCGTTCTTCTCAAGCGGCGCAGCCATGGCTTCAAAGGCTTTCTCGGCTTCCCCTTGCGCCCAAAGGGCCAGTTTCTCATCGCGCGCCCGTTCGGGGAGGAGGACGCGATGGGCCATGGCGAACATAATAGGGAAGGCGAGGGTCGATTCGCCAAAATGGTACCACTGGAGATAGGCCGGATAGTCCGGATGATCCGGTTTCGGTCGCAGCGCATCGTTATAGCGGGCGAGTATATAATCGAGAATTGCAAGACTTTCGAACATATGCACATCCCCATCAATCATCGCAGGGACTTTTTGCAATGGGTGAACGTCTGGCGATATCTTCTTGTCCCCACGAAGTTCAACGGTTTCAATGGTGTAGGGAACATCCATCTCTTCACAGGCCCAGATCAGGCGGACCGAACGCGCAAATTTCGCATGATAAATCGTGAGGGTCATTGTCACCTTCCTTTGGGGGGGGCCTGAAGGATTATCCAGAGCTAGCCAAGTTTCTCTTGCACTTAAGGGGCGGCAGGCCCCACATTGCTGCAATGCAAAATCTTTGGCTCGATATCTGGACCGCTGGGGTCGTTGTTGCAGCAAGGCTGCCCATACTTGCGTCTGATATGCAAAATCCGACGCCGGCCTCCCGGGAGGAGACCCAGCGCATGGTCACCGAAAAGGCCGAGGCGGCCCTGGCCGGGGCCCAGGCCGTCAATGACTATTGGATGACCCTCCTGATGACGCCATGGAAGATGCCGTTCGACGCGAGCCCGCTTGAGGACAGCTTCGAAGCCTTCGTCGCGCCGGGCCGGGAAACCCTGCAAGCCAATGCACGGCGGTTGTCCCGGGGGGACGAGACCCTCTCTTAAGGGATGAATTTGGCCCTTAATGGGCGGTCCGCTGCGGTTTTTCGGGAGTCTGAGCCTTTTGCCCCTCTCTCGGCGATCGCTGTCGCCCGCGGGGTCAAGTGATATGCCAGCAGCGTGATCTCTGTTAGGCTCGGGAGACGAAGAGTAGAGCCTACGGGGATAGCGATGACGACGAAAAGGCACCTCGCGCAGGTCAATATCGGGCGGGTGTTGGGCGGTCCCGATGCGCCTGCGATGCAGGATTTCTACAGAAATTTGGCGCGGATCAATCAGCTTGCTGAGCGGATGCCAGGCTTTGTCTGGCGCCTTCAGGACGAGACCGGCGATAGCGCCATGTCCCTGAGCTGGCCTGGCGATCCGACGATGAATGTGAATATGTCGGTATGGGAAAACGACGAAGCCCTGGCGACCTTTGTGTTCAAAACGGTCCACCAGAATTTTTACGCGCGCAAGCATGAATTCTTCGAGATGCCGGAAGACCCCAGTGTCGCGCTGTGGTGGGTCGAGATCGGACATATCCCCACCGTCGCGGAGGCGAAGGAACGCCTCGATCACCTGATTGCCCATGGCGCGACGGCCTTTGCGTTCGGCTGGGTGGACCTCCCCGTCGCCAAACTCTGGCGGGAGCGCCGCTGCGCATAGGGGCGACCGCCCTTGGCTGGCCCCCCATGACCCTTTTGGAGGGTGATGAAGGCGCAAGGCAGCAAAGCCCTTCACCCTATCCACTGACCCATTGGCGCTGCGGCGGTCCTGATCCCTGTGCGACGCCAGCGGGCGAAGACGGGCGAGCGGGCGCGATTGACGCGTCCCGAAGCTGAGGGATCAGCGGTTTTGCGGATCCGTAAATAATCATTGTTTTTCAATTAGATATATGCCTGCGCGGCCTAGGCCACACGGCAAAAGGCGCACGATTTGCGCTTTTTGCGGAACCATGTCATATTTATGACGGTTTCATGACATACGGGCGAGATAGTCGGCTCGTGTCAATGAGACGCACTTGAGATGAAATAAAACTCTCTCATGCCATCAGAAAAATAAGGGAGACAAAAAATAGTGAAATATTATAACAAGTCTATGACGAGAAAAGCAGCGCTTGCCGCTGTCTCTTTATTGGCCTTTTCAACGATGGGCGCGATGGGGTCTGCGCAGGCTCAATCGTCGATCAGCTATGATTTCTATTTCTCCTATGACCGCCAGGAATTAGTCACGCGGGCAGGGGAGCGGGCGGTCCGTCAGCGTCTCGCCTATGAGGCCACCCACTATTGTCGTGCCCTGACGGCGCAGCGGGACGATGTGCGTGTTGGGCCGTGCAAACGTGAAATCATCGCCGGGGTCGAGGCCGAGCTTCGGACCGCGATCCGCCAGGTGAGGGTTGCCCAAGCGCGCTAAAGGCAAATCATCGCTTTCGGGCTATCCCGCTCCCCACCCTTACGCCTATGGTATCGGGGCGAGGGAGGGCCCGGGGCGATGGTCAGCATGACACGGCGGCGGCTGGTATCCGCAGGAGTGGCGGCCACCGCGACCGCCTCATCGGGCGCATCATTCGCCGCGACATCGGCCTCCTTGCTGCATACAGGCCCCTTGGGGTCACCGACCGGTCCCGACGACGAAACCTTTTGGTCCGCCATCGCCACCCAGTACGATATGACCGATAGGGTCACCAATCTCGAAAACGGGAATTGGGGTGTGATGGCGCGTCCAGTGCTGGACGCCTATAAGGCGCACACAGAACGGGTGAACCGGGAAAATTCCTATTTCGCCCGTCGCCAATTCGGCCCGATCTATCGTGACATTGTCACTCAGACCGCCGCACAATTGAGGGTGGAGCCGACGGAACTGGCCCTGACCCGTGGCGCCAGCGAGGCCCTGTTGGCCTTGATCGGCGGCTATCGTCCCCTCACCAAGGGACACTCGGTTATGTATGCCGACCTTGACTATGGCTCGATGCAGGCGGCCATGCGTGCTCTTGCGCGGCGTCAGGGGGCGGAGGTGGTCGAACTCGCTCTGCCCGAACCCGCGACGTATGAGGGGCTGATCGCGACCTATGAGGCCGCGTTCGAGGCGCATCCGCGGACGAAGCTTTTGCTCCTTACCCATATCAGTCATCGGACGGGATTGATGCTACCGGTGGCGGAGATCACCGAGCGGGCACAGGCGCGGGGCATCGATGTCATCGTCGACGCGGCGCATTCCTGGGGGCAGGTCGATTTTCAATTGCCCGACCTCAAGGCGGATTTTATTGGCGTCAACCTTCACAAATGGATTGGGGCGCCGATCGGGGTGGGGGCGCTTTACATCGCGAAGGATCGCCTTGACGATATTGCCCCCGATATCGGGGCCCATGAAGAAGAGTTCGATCGGATCGAGGGGCGGGTCCATACGGGCACGGCAAATTACGCCGCCTTTATGACCGTCCCCGATGCTTTCGCCTTTCACCGCAAGGTAGGGCCCGCCGCCAAGGAGGCACGGTTTCGATATTTAAGGGATCTCTGGGCCGAAGCCTGCCGCCCTATCCCGGGGGTGACCATCCTGACCCCTAACGAGCCGCGCCTGCACGGCGGCATTACGGCCTTTCGGATAGAGGGACGGACGAGTACGGAGGACAATCAACGGATCGCGGCGTTTCTTCTCGACGAATACGGTGTTTTTTCCGTCCATCGCACCGGCGTGGCAAGGGGGGCTTGCGTTCGGCTGACCCCCACGGCCTATACCACCCCGCTAGACATGACCCTCGCGATCGACGCGGTGACGGCCGCCGCCGCGGCGTTTCGTTGAGCCATCAAGTCGAGCCAACGATCTGTGCCCCGCGAGCGCGCGGAGAGCGCTATTTCAACTTCGCTCCCTCGAGGCCGAGGCGATCCATCAACTCATCGATTCGGGCAACGACTTCGGGATCCATGCTGAGGGTTGTGCCCCATTCCCGATTGGTTTCCCCCTCCCATTTATCGGTGGCATCGATGCCGACCTTGGAGCCGAGGCCCGAGACCGGTGAGGCAAAGTCGAGATAGTCGATAGGGGTGTTCTCGAGCACCGTCATATCACGGGCTGGGTCACTCTTGGTGCTGATCGCCCACCAGACATCTTTCCAATCGCGGGCGTCGATGTCAGCGTCGACGACGATCACCCATTTTGTGTACATGAATTGTCGCAAATAACTCCAGGCCCCCAGCATGACGCGCTTGGCGTGGCCAGCATAGGCTTTCTTCATACTGATGACCGCAATCCGATAGGAACATCCCTCGGGGGGGAGCCAGAAATCGACGATCTCAGGGAATTGCTGTTGAAGAAGGGGAAGAAAAACCTCGTTCAGCGCTTCACCGAGAACCGAGGGTTCATCGGGTGGGTGCCCCGTGAAGGTCGACAAATAAATGGGCGATTTTCGTCGGGTGATCGCCGTTACCGTGAAAACGGGAAACTTTTCGACACTGTTGTAATAGCCTGTATGGTCGCCATAGGGACCTTCTTCGGCATATTCGTCCAGGGAGACATAGCCTTCAAGGACGATTTCCGCTTCGGCCGGCACTTTTAAGGGAATGGTCTTGCAGTCGACCAGATCGACTTTCTTACCCCGGAGGAGGCCGGCAAACTGATATTCCGATAATGTATCGGGTACCGGGGTGACGGCGGCCAGGATGGTGCCTGGATCCGCCCCGAGGACCGCTGCGGCGGGGAGGGGGGCTTTCTTCTCTTGCCCCCAGCGGCGGTGATGCTGGGCCCCGCCGCGATGCTTGAGCCAGCGCATGATGGTTTTGTTTCGGGACAATCGCTGCATACGATAAATGCCGAGATTGAAATTGTCTTCTCGCGCCGCCGAAGGGCCCTTCGTGACGATCAAGGGCCAGGTGATCAGCGGCGCAGGTTCCCCCGGCCAGCAGCTTTGAATGGGAAGCCGGGTGAGGTCGACCGCTTCGCCTTCCTCGACGATTTCCTGACAGGGGGCTTTCCGCACAGAGCCGGGGCGCATGGCCAGCACCTGCTTTGCGATCGGCAACAAATCGAAGGCGTCCTTAAGGCCCTGGGGCGGTTCTGGTTGGCGCAGAAAGGCCAAGGTCTCCCCGACATCGCGGAGGTCCGCGGCGGAGCGTCGCGCCTTGCCCCCAAAGGACACAGCCATCGCCACGCGCTTTACTGTGCCAAAGAGATTGACCAGCACAGGGATGTCCGAGGGGGACCCATCGTCCTTCACCGGATTTTCAAACAGCACGGCGGGGCCGCCGACCCCGAGCAGGCGCCGCTGGATTTCCGTCATTTCTAGAACGGTGGAGATCGGCTCGGCGATGCGGATCAGCTCGCCCTCAGCCTCAAGGTGAGTCAGAAATTCTCGTAAGGATCGATACGCCATGGCCTTCTATGGGCCTTGCCGCGCTGCGCTCAAAGACCCTCTTTTGCCGCGGCGGAACGGGTCTTGAAGGGACAATCCGGTTGAGGCGTCAAATTCTGTTCATATTGTTAAGACCCATTCCATTTCTCATGGTTAGGTTTGCGTTTCGACGGTCCTGTGATTAAGTTCAGGCCAGTTCGGGAGGGTATGTGGAAACGGTCACCGCAAGTTTGTTGGCATTGATCCACAAGATCACCGGCGGGTTGCTGGTGATGGCGGGCTTTGTTGTCTTGCCGATGCCTATTCCCCTCGGGCTCATTATGATCGCGCTCGGTCTGGCGATGCTCGCCCCCTATTTCTCGGCGGTGCAGGCCCTGGTGCGAACCATTCGCCGTAAGTCCCCGGTGGTCAATGACGCCATGGTCAAATTCAAGCAAAAATGTCCGCGGGTGATCCAGATCACGATCGAGAAGACCAATCCCGACATGACGCCTCCTATGGTCGAGGACTAAAGACCGACGGCCTTACCTTGTCTGATTGAGCGAGTGATTGATCTCTCAAGAAAGCGGGGCTATCCCGCCTAGACACTCAGATAAACGCGGCATGACGGTCGCGCGGTCAGACGGGATTTTGGATATGGCAGGGGACGTAAAACACGACTTTCACCTTGTAGAGCCCAGCCCCTGGCCATTGGTCGGGTCAGTGGCCGCAATGGTGCTGATGTTCGGGGCCATCGTCTGGGCCTATTCGGAACAACAATTGTTTGGCTTTTCCGGCCCTTGGATTTTCATTATCGGTTTGGTCGGCGTCCTTTTCACCATGGCCGGATGGTGGACCGACGTGGCGCGGGAATCGGTTCGCGGTGAGAACACAGCCGAGGTCATTCGTATCGGCTTCCGCTATGGCATGGTCCTTTTCATCCTGTCGGAGGTGATGTTCTTCATCGCCTGGTTCTGGGCCTTTTTCGCCGGGGCCCTGTTCCCCGGTGCCGGAGAGGCCATCATCCTCGCGGACGGCACGCAAATGCTGAATGTCGAAGGGTTGCCGGCCTTTTTACAGAACGATGCGAAATACCACTTCCTTGATGGGCAATGGCCGGGGCCTGGGGTCGAGCCGTTGAGCCCGTGGGGCCTGCCTTTCGTCAATACGGTGATCTTGCTGTTGTCCGGCACCACGGTGACCTGGGCTCACCATGCGATCCAGGTCGGCGATAAGGAGGGCTTCAAATGGGGCTTGATCGTGACCGTCGCCCTGGGGGTAATTTTCAGCTTCTTTCAGGGGGTCGAGTATTACGAAGTTCTGTCGCAGGATATGTTCAGCTTTAACGGAGGGTCGATCTACGGGTCGAGTTTCTTCATGGCGACAGGGTTCCATGGGGCCCATGTGGTGATCGGGACGATCTTCCTTGCGATCTGTCTTGCCCGGGGACTGGCGGGCCAATTGACCCCCGAGCGGCATTTCGGGTTCGAAGCGGCAGCGTGGTACTGGCACTTTGTGGATGTGGTTTGGTTGTTCCTGTTCGCGATGATTTATATTCTTGGGAACCAGGGGCTGCTCGGCTGATCTTTGTAATGGTCGATCCCGAACCCTATTATCCTCCGCTGTCGCCCTTTCAGACGGGCTTGTCTTCGAAATGTCCCCGATGTGGGCGGGGCGACCTTTACGATGGGTTCCTCTCATTGAAGAGCGAATGCCCTCGCTGCGGGCTCGACTATACAAAGGCCGATGCCGGTGACGGCCCTGCGGTGTTCATTATGTTCATCACCGGGACGATAGGGGTCTGCTTTGCGATGGTATTGCGGTTTGGCTTCGGTGCGCCTGAATGGCTTGTGCTGCTGCTGGCCATCTTCATCATCCTGGGACTTTCCCTCGCCCTTCTTCGGCCGATGAAGGGCGTTCTTGTGGCGCTCCAATTTCGTAACAAGGCGCGGGAGGGGCGGATCGAGTGACCCCATGGGCGCGGCCAGGGCTGACCGCGGTCGTGGCAGTCGCTACTTTTGTTCTACTTGGTCTTGGGACGTGGCAACTCTTTCGTCTCGACTGGAAGAGGGAATTGATCGCCACAACCGCTACCCATCAGTCTGCTGAGCCGCTCCCGCTGAGCGATATTCTGTCGCTCCCCGTGGCGGAACGGGAATGGCGCTCAGTGACGATTGAGGTCGAAAGGGCTCTCCCGCCCATCGCTCATGTCATAGGGACCCATGAGGGACAGTCGGGATTTTTCGTCTTTTCCCTCGTCGAATTGCCCAATGGCGGCAGCCTGCCCGTCAATCATGGCTTTGTGGCGTTCGCGGATCGTCAGGGCGACTATGATTTCAGCCCACCGCGCCGTTTGGTGGGGCTCTATCGCACAGCAGCGCCCCGTCAGGGCCTTGCCCAAATGCTGGCGCCCCCGGACAATGCCGAGACCGGCACCTTTTACGGCCGGGAGCCCGAAGGGCTTATCGCCTATCTGTTCGGGGGGGCGGTGCCGCCCGATCCCTTTTATCTCAGTCGGCTGGATGATCAGCTGGTCTCTCCCTTGGTGGCCCACCGCACAAGGCCAGCCTTCTCCAATAATCACTTGGGCTACGCGTTGACCTGGTTCGGGCTCGCCGCCGGCTTGGGGGTGATTTACGGTCTCCTGCTGCGCCGGTCTCCTCGGGCGTGAGGCGGCGCCCTTTCCTCTCCGCTCTTCCTTATGGCGTTGTCATTGTGATTGCTGGGGCGGCGTTGGTGTGGCCGGCCGTGTTGAGCCGTGTACTGCGGCAAGTCTCCGATGGGTTCTTGCGAAACTTTGACTGGTTCACGCTCACCCTTACGGCGACGGCATTGGTGTTTTGCGCCTTGGCGGCGCTCCATCCGAAACTCGCCCATCGTCGGCTTGGCGGCCCGGCCGCCGTCCCGGAATTCCGCCTCGTGACGTGGTTTGCGATGCTGTTTGCCGCGGGGATGGGGGCGGGGCTCGTCTTTTGGGGCGCTGCGGAACCATTGATCTTCACCAAGGCGCCGCCCCCCGGCGGGGCCGTCGCCAATACTGAGCGGGCGACCGTCGAGGCCTTGGCCCTGACCCAGTTCCACTGGTCTCTTCATGCCTGGGGGGTCTATGCGGCGGCGGCTATTGCCGTCTCCGTCAGTCTGCGTCCCGGTGAGCCCCCCGTCCCAAGCGCACCCTTTCGTCGCCCCGGTCTTCGGATCTTCGTCGACTGGCTGGCGGTGATTGCCGTCCTGTTTGGTCTCGTTGCCTCCGTCGGACAGGGGGTGATACAAATGGGGGCTGGGGTTGAGCGTCTGTCCGGCGGTGTCGTTGGGGACGGGACCATGACACGGCTCGCCGTTCTCATGGCGGTGAGCGCGGCCTATTTACTTTCCGTCGCGCGAGGATTGAGGGGCGGGATCGCGCTCCTCTCCAACATCAATCTCGCTGTCGCTGTGGCATTGGCGCTCTTTGTGCTGATTGTCGGCCCCAGCCGTGACATTCTGAATACCCTCATTGACGGGCTCACAGCCTATCTTGAAGCGCTTCCGCGTCTTAGCCTCGACCTCCGGCCGGAGGGCCAGGCCCGGCAATGGACCCGCGATTGGTCGATCACCTATTTCCTATGGTGGATCGCCTGGACGCCTTTCGTTGGCGTCTTTATCGCGCGGGTGAGCTATGGTCGAAGCTTGCGGGCGTTCGCCCTCGCCGTTGTTTTGGTACCCGCCATCGTGACGTTGCTGTGGTTTTCGATCTTTGGCGGCACCGCCTTAGCCCTCGATCACGCTGGGATCGATCTGAGAACGACGGATTTCAGGTCAGCCCCCTTCGCCACCTATCGGGTATTGGAGAACCTGCCCCTGGCGTCGATCACGACCGTTCTGACCTTCGTGCTCGTCTTTATCTTTATCCTGACCAGTGCGGATTCGGCGTCCTTGGTGCTGGCCATGTTCGCCAAACGGGATCCGAACCCTCCCCTCAAAGAGCGCTTGTTTTGGGGGCTGATGATCGCCGTGCTGACCGCGGGGGCAGTGCTGTCGGAGGCGGGCCAGTCCGTTACGCGGGCCTTTGCCGTGGCGGGCGCGGTGCCGCTCTCTTTCCTGCTGCTGGCCCAGATGTTGGTTGCCGCGTGGAACCGCTTTGGCACGCCCCCGGCCACTGAGAAAAAGGGAGGAAATAAGACGCCTGTAGGAAGGTGAATGGCGTGGGGAGAACACCCCCCCGGCGGCCCTTGCGGCGCTACAAGGCGCCCCCTCCAACCAACCGACCCTAGCCGGAAGAGGGATCAGTTCAAGCGCGTGCCGACCTCGTTGATCGCCCGATCGATCAGTTGCCCCTGCGACCGATCGTCCATCCGGTTGGCGATAATTTCCCGCGCAGCGGCGATCGCCATATCAGCGGTACGCCCACGGATCTCGGCAATGGCCTGCGCTTCGGCCCGGGCGATGCGGTCTTCGGCGGCTTTGCGTCGCCGGGCGATTTGCTCGTCGAGCTTTGCCCGCGCCTCGGTGGCGACCGATTTGGCGTCGGCTTTCGCCTGCTCGATGATCGCTTCGGCTTCGGTTTCGGCTTCCCGCTGACGCTTTTGGAAGTCGGCGAGGGTGCGTTGGGCTTCTTCCCGCAGGGTCCGCGCTTCATCGAGCTGGCGCTGGACCCCCTCCGCGCGGGCGGAGAGGAACGAGCCGATCATTTTCGGCACCCCTTGCCAGAGGAAGATCCCGACAACGATCAAAAAGGCCAGCAGGACCCAAAAATTGGTGTCGGCGGTCACCGGGCCGGAATGGCCGTCGTCGATATGCTTCTCGACCTCGGTGACCGCCTCGAGGGCGGTTTCGCTGTGCTGCGGGTCGTCTTGGGCGAAGGCGATCATCATGGTCTCTCCCAGCGCCTTGTCAGGCGGCCACGGTGGACAGCGCGTTTTCGACGGCGTCGTCCGAAGGGGTTTCGTCGATCAGCGCATTGACCACGGCCTTGGTGGTGTCATGTGCCGCGCGTCTGACCGCTGCGGCTGCTTCCTCACCGGTGGCGCGGATCCGCTCTTCGGCGGCGGCGATGTCGGCCTCGATTTCGCGATCGGCATCGGCGGTCATCTCGGCGATTTCCTCATCGATGCGGGCGCGGGTTTCGCTCGCGATTTGCGCGGCGCGGGCGCGGGCGTCGGCAAGCGCCTGGTTGAACGCTTGTTGGGCCTCTTCGGCTTCGCGTTTATATTCCGCGGCTTTGTCGAAATCATTGGCGATACGGTTGCGCCGTTCCTCAATGATCCCGCCAAGGCGAGGCAGAAAGATCCGGGCGCAGAGGAGATAGAGAATAAGAAAGGCGATGAGCAGCCAGAAAACCTGACTGACATAGGTGCTGGTCTCAAGCTGCGGCAGTCCCCCGGTCTCGGCCGCCGCCTCGGGACCAGCCGCGGGCGCGGCCGCCAGAGCGGAGACGGGGAGGACGGCGACAATGCTCGCCGAAAGAGACAGAAGGTTTCGCATATCGAGAATGCTCTCACACACCGTGGCGCACCGGTCCGATACCCATGGACACGGACCGGCGCAATTTCGCGGGAATTAGCTGAACAGGATCAGGAAGGCGATGACGAGGGCGAACAGGCCCGTCGCTTCGGTCAGCGCGAAGGCAATGTAGAACTGGGTGTTGAGGCCGGCCGTCGCGGAAGGGTTCCGGAAGGCGCCTTGCATGAAGTTGCCGAACAGAATGCCAAGGCCGAGGCCGACACCGAGAAGGGGCAGAACCGCAAGGCCCGCACCGATGAATTTTGCTGCTTCAGCGTCCATGGGAAGTCTCCATTTAAATGTGCGACGCCGATCCCTCGGACGCCGCGGGCTACGAGGTCAGTGGTGGCTCGGATGCAGGGCGTCCGACAGGTAAATGCAGCTCAAGACTGCAAAGACGAAGGCCTGGAGGAAGGCAACCAGCAACTCCAGGAAAAAGACGATCACAATCCCGAAAAACGGAATGATGGAAATCACCGCGAGGGCGCCGCCGGCCCCAAACAGCGTCACGACGAAACCGGCGAACACTTTCAACACAATGTGTCCGGCCAGCATATTCGCAAACAGTCGGACCCCAAGGCTGATCGGGCGGGATAGAAACGACACCACCTCAATCGGCACGATCAACGGCATCAGCAGAAGGGGAATGCCGCTCGGCGCGAAGAGCTTCAGGAAGCCAAGACCATTTTTCATAAAGCCGATGACGACCACAATTCCCACCGATAGCGATGCGAGGGCGAAGGTCACGATGATGTGGCTGGTCGGCGTGAAGACGTGCAGCCCCTCAGGGGTGCCGGGAATTGTGGGCAACAGCCCAAGGATATTGGCGAGGAAAATGAAGACGAAGAGCGTAAAAATATAGGGAAAGAGGGCCCGACCCTCATCCCCGACCGCATCGCGCAGCATTTTGGCCACGAATTCATAGGTCATTTCGCCCAGGGACTGCATCCCACCCGGCACAAGCTGCAGACGGCGGGTCGCCAAGGTCAGCAGGAGCGTGGCCATGCCCACGGCGATGAACATCCACACCGTCGAGTTGGTGATCGAGATGTCGAAGGGCTCGCCGCTGATCGGCAGCCGGATGAGGCGGATGATCTCGAATTGCTCGAGGGGCCCGGCGGCCCGCAAGGGGGCCATCAGCGGATGTCCCATCAGCGGCGACAATAGCTCGACCAGCATTCCGCTCATCAGCGACCCCTATCCTCGTTCTCGCCATCGGTCGGCGTCAGCATTCGCATCATCCCGCGAATGCCGGCGGCGAAGCCGACGGCCATGCCAATAATCAAGCCGATGACCTTGCCGCCGAGAAGAAGCCCCAGCCCGTAGCCAAGCCCCGTCCCCACCAGTGTAGCCACCACGAATTCGATCGCTGCGTTAAGGCCCCGCCCCGCCGCCCCTGTATGGGTCGAGGACGGCTCCACCGGTTTGCGGTCGAGCCCGGCCCGTTCTCGGGCACCCCTAATCCGCTCATCCAACTCCGAAGGGGAGAGAGGATCGGTTTTGTCGGTCTCGTCCATGGCGAATCCGGTGAGGAGAACCCCCACGCAACATCGAATGTCGCGAGGCTCTAACCATCCTGTTTCTCACCGTCAACTGGCCGCCGAGCGAGGATATTGCACTGCAAAGACAGCCGGCTGGTCAGTCCGTATATCCGGCAAGGCGACCATTGATGACATAGTCGAGAATCTCGACGATTTGGTCCGACGTTTCAGCGACGGCGAGGGCGGCGGCATCGACTTCCTTGAGGGGATGGATGAGATCGGGCCCATGATTGACGATCAGGGGCTTTCCGAGAGCCGCGGCGACGCCGGCATCGAAGGCGGCGTTCCATTGGCGGTATTTATCGCCGAACCGCACAATCACAATATCGGCGGCTTTGATCAGGGTCTGGGTTCTGATTGCGTTGAGCTGGGCCCCCTTACGATCATGCCAGACCTTGCTGTCCTCCGAGCCGAGGATCGCAACGCCGCAATCGTCCGAGGCGGGGTGGTCGGTCACGGGAGCGGAAAAGACGACGGGCAGGGCGCGCGCCTTGGCCCCTGCGGCAATGTCATCGCGCCAATCGGTGTGAATTTCCCCGGAAAGATAAATTGTCCAGGTTCTCATATCTGCCTCCCAACGGTTGATTCTTGCCTCCTAGGCCGCGCATCGTCGGTGGAAAAGGGATGTCGGGCGGGCCGGCAAGGCGCCACCTTATTGGGGGGGCTCCGCCGGGCCAGGCCCGCTTAGGCGGCGAGCTTTTCGGCCTGTTCGAGATCCACGGAGACGAGCTGGCTGACCCCCCGTTCTATCATCGTCACCCCGTAGAGGCGGTCCATGCGCGACATGGTGAGGGGGTGGTGCGTGATCGCGATGAAGCGGGTTTCCGTCTCCGCCGCCATTTTCGCCAACATGGCGCAAAAACGATCCGTATTGGCATCGTCGAGGGGGGCATCGACCTCGTCAAGGACACAGACCGGCGCAGGGTTCGCCTTGAAGACCGCGAAGATCAGCGCCGTCGCGGTCAACGCCTGCTCGCCACCGGACATCAAGGACATTGAGGTCAACTTCTTGCCCGGCGGAGAGGCGAAGATGTCGAGACCGGCTTCGAGCGGGTCGTCGGAGTCAACGAGCCGCAATTCCGCTGATCCACCGCCGAACAGATCGCTAAACAGCGCCTGAAAATTTGTATTCACCGTTTTAAAGGCGTCCAGGAGACGCTGGCGGCCATCGCGGTTGAGGCTCCCGATGGCGCCACGCAATTTGGCGATCGCCTCCTCGCAATCGGCGCGCTCCCGCGTGATGTCGGACAACCGATCGTCGATTTCGGTCATTTCCTGCTCGGCGCAGAGATTGACCCCGCCCATGCTATCCCGATCTCTCTTCAGCTTGTCGACTTTCTCTTCGAGGGTCGTCTGATCGGGGAGGGGGGTATCGGGGTCGTGCCCCGCGACCGTCAATAAGCCGTCGGGGTCCCCTTCGTGAAGCTCATGGGCGCGACTGGCCATTTCGCTCAGTCGGTCACGGGCCGCATCGCGGAGGGCTTCCTCGCGGGCCTTCACCTCCCGCGCGACACTGACCGCCTCGGCGGTGAGGCGGGCGGCGGCATCGGCCTGTTCTTGTAGGGCGAGCGCTTCGGCCAGGGCATCGGCGGCCCGGCGTCGGTCCGCCTCGGCGCGGTCGACGGCTTCGAAGAGAGAGGTGCGCCGCGTTGCCAGATCTTCGGGCCGCCGCTCGGCTGCCGCTAACTGGTCGACCAGGGCATTAAGAGTATCACTGACCGATCCGGTGCGATCGACGGCGGTGGCCGCTCGCCGCTCCCAGCCCTCTTTGTCGGCGATGAGTTGCGTTAACCGGGCCTGACGGGAATCCCGATCCCGCTGGAGATCGGCGCGTTGCCCCCGGAGACGGCCGAGGGCCTGGCGCGCCTGATCGCGCTCGCTATTGAGCCGACCGAGTTGAGCCCCCGCCGCGTCAAGATCTGGCAGGCTGTCAAGAGCCGTTTGAGCGGTTTGCAGGGCTTGGGTGGCGCTTTGAAGGCGGGCCGCCGCTTCATTCCGTCGGGCGAGAAGCGCCTCTCCCTTCGCTGCCCGCCGCTCGGCCTCCGCCGCTTGTTTGGCGAGGGCACGTTCCGCGGTGAGCCGTTCCCGATCAGCGGCTTCGGCCCGGCTCCTCGCCGTCGCCAGGGACGCCTTGAGGTCGGTCACGATATGGCGCGCGTCGGCAAAGGCACTCTCGGCGTCATCGCGCGCGGTGAAGGCCGCGGCCAGGGCGGTTTCCTTTTCGGCCAGTTCCCTCTTGCGTTCCAGCCACAGGGCTTCGGCGGTCTTCGCCCCGGCCTTGGCCACATAGCCATCCCACCGCCAGATGTCGCCGACAGTGCTCACCAGGCATTGGCCGGGCACAAGATGCTGGGCGAGGTCGGGGCCCGCTTCGGGGGAGACCACGCCAATCATCGCCAGACGCCGATGCAACAGATCAGGCGCGCTAACCTCGTCTGCAAGGGGGGTCGCCCCGGCAGGAAGAGAAGGCAGATCCGCTGGCATTGCGCCGAGGGCCGACCAATAGCGATCCGCCTCCGGATCATCCCCCAGGGCCAGCGCTTCGGGAAGGGCGGCAGCGAAGGCCGTCTCGACGCCAGGGGCGACACTGATCCGGTCGGCGAGACTCACCCCTTCGGGCTCACTCTGCTTCAAGATGCGGGTCAGCGTATCGACTTCGGCTTGCAGGGCATTGGTGGCGGCCCGGGCCTGGTCGCGCGGATCACTGAGGGCATCGGCGGCCGCTTCCGCCTCGGCAAGGTCGGCGCGCAACCGCTCCCGCTCGGTGGTGGCGGCCGTCAAGGCGGTTTCCGCGGTCGCGAGGGCACTCTTCAGGGGGGCGTCGTCCTCGCCCGCCGCGTCGCTTTCAAACTGCGCGAGGTCGTCGCGAAGGCGCGCCAGCTCTGCCTCTGCCGACTGTTGGGCCCGCGTTGCGGCCTCCACCCGGCTGACATTCGCGCTGCGTTCGGCTTTCGCGTCGGTGTACTGGGCCTGCGCCGCCGCTGCTGCCTTCTCCGCCGCCGAGAAGGCGGTCTCCGCTTCGGTGACTTTGGTGCCGAGGGCGGCCAGCGCCTCGGTCTCCGCCGCCGCGCCCGCCTCAAGGGCGGCGACATCCGCGGCAATGCGGTCGAGCGCCTCCGCGGCGTCGGCCCCAAGATCCCGCTCCCGCACCAGCGCCTGATCGAGACGGTCTTTCTCGGCCCGCAATCGCTCGATTTCCTCTTCGGCGCGGATCAGCTCCCGCTCATAGGTCTCCTGCTCCACCGTGAGGCGATGGAGGGCTGCCGCCGCTTCCGCGTCGGTTTTACGCAAAGCAGGAAGGGCCTCATGGGCTCGTTCTCTCTCCGCCGTTGCACTGGCGGCCGCCCGGGCGGCCTCTTCAAGCTGCCGGCGCGTCCCTTCGAGTTGGGCATTGGCGCCCTCAAGGGCGTCGCGCGCGTCAGCCCATCGCGAATAGGCCAGCAGGGCTTCTGTCTTTTTGAGGTTCTCTGAGAGGGTGCGATAGCGGACGGCCTGGCGCGCCTGCCGGGCCAATTGCCCACGCTGTTGCTCAAGCTCCCCCAAAACATCGTCCAGTCGTTCGAGATTTTGCGATGCGCCTTTGAGACGCAATTCCGCTTCATGACGCCGGGTATAGAGCCCCGCGACCCCCGCGGCCTCTTCAAGAAATTTGCGCCGGTTCTCCGGCTTCGCATTGATCAGGTCCGAGACCTGCCCCTGCCGGACCAGAGCGGGGGAGTTCGCGCCGGTGGCCCCGTCAGCGAACAGCAATTGTACGTCCTTGGCCCGGACTTCCTTGCCGTTGATCCGATAGGTTGATTGGGTCCCCTCCGCCTTCTTCGTGATCCGGCGGGAGACTTCGATCAGTGGTTGGTCGTTATAGGCATCGGGGGCGGTTCGAGTCTCATTGCCGATTTGGAGGGCAACCTCCGCCCATTGCCGCGGCGGACGACCGGTGCGTTCCGCCGTCCCGGAGCCTGCGAAGATGACATCCTCCATGCCGCCCGCGCGTAGCGCCTTGGCCGAGGTCGCTCCCATGACCCATCGCAAGGCTTCGAGCAGATTGGATTTGCCACATCCATTCGGGCCGACGATCCCGGTCAGTCCCGGCCGAATTTCAAAATCGGTCGGCTCGACAAAGGATTTGAAGCCGGTCAGTCGCAGTCGCTGAAATTCCATTCACCGCCCTTTTTCGGTCCGAGCGATCTTCGCGAAGATAAGCTTCTCGTAAGACGGCTAAACGAATCCTTAACGTCGCGACTATCGCCTGATTCCGATCGGGGGCCACCCTCCCGCGAGGGGGCGCCAAAGGGCCGGCGATCAGCCCTGGCGGGCGGCCAGGGCCCGCTCGATGGCCTCGCTCATGGTTTCACTGCCGCGATTCCAGTCAAGTTCCTCATCATCGACGATAAAAGTCGGTGTCGAATTGACCCCGTGCGCCTCCACGCCTTCGAGGACATTGGCCTTCACGGCGCTGCGAATATCCTCGCGTCGGAAACAGGTCTCAAGTTCCTGACGGTCGATCCCCGCTTGAGCGGCAATGTTTTCGAGGACATCGCCGGGATTGTCGCCATAGGCCCATTCACGCTGCCGCGCGTAGAGCGTGTCGAGCATCGCAAAATAGGCGACGGGACCGCGATCCGTTGCGGCGCAACGGGCGGTGTAAAAGCCTGCATAGGCCAAGTTTTGCGGCGCGGTCGGAAACTCACGATAAATAAAGCGCACTTTACCCGTGTCGATATATTTCTCTTTGATTTCCGGAAAATACTGAGCGTGGAAAGCGGCGCAGGCGGGGCAGGTGACGCTGGCATATTCGATGATCGTCAGGGGTGCCTCTTCGGACCCAAGGGCCATGGTCGCCCCCGCCAGGCTGCCTTCGGGGGCGGCGAGGGTCTGCGATTGAGAGGCCGATGTCTCCCCCTCAGCCGTCGCGTTTTCCTGTGCGCCACCGCCGCAGCCGGAAAGCACCCCCGCCAGTAATACCACCCAAACACCAACCAGCCTGTACATTCTGCCACCTCATGTCGCCTAGCTGGGGGAAACTTGCCGAACTTATGCCCGCTGACAAGTGAACCCTTTGCGAGGCCGGTGCGGTCAAGGGCTGTCGGTTTCGCTGAGGGCTTTTCTGAGGGCGGCGAGGGCCTCCTCGGTCGTGGCGGCAGAGCCCACGGAGAAGGGGGGCCTGTCCACCTGAGGGTCGGTCATGCGGCGCGAGCGCCAGCGCGTCGGCTCAGCCCGGCGACCGGTCTGCTCGATCACCAAACGGGTGATGGGGCGTCCGACATGCCGGCTCGCTTTCGCCAAAATATTGCCCTGGGCGTAGTGGACCTGTGTCGCCGCGCCGCCATGGGGAACGTCCACATGGAGCACGAAGGCGCCGCGGTTCTTTTTCAAGCGCACCGGTCGGCACAGCGCCTCCAAGTCGGGGCCGACAATATCCGCCCAATAGGTCACGATCGCCGGGTCGATGATCCCCGCCTTCTTGGCCAGATCCGCGAGCAAATCACCGGTTTGACGGCGGAGCGTCGGGGCGCTGGGGCGCACGCCCTTCGTCTTGACCGGCGGCGGGGGGAAGGGCACGCGACACTCCTTCTTCAGATTGGTCTTTCAATCGTGACGACAATGACGCGCTCGGACAAGACGGCATTCTCAACATCCCTTTTGGAGTGGTATGATCGTCACGCGCGGCAGCTGCCCTGGCGGATCAGCCCCGCGGCCTCGCGAGCGGGGGTGCGTCCGGACCCCTATCGGGTGTGGCTGTCGGAAATCATGCTGCAACAAACCACCGTCGCCACCGTCACACCGCGCTTCGCCGCCTTTGTTCAGCGGTGGGACGGCTTTCCGGCATTGGCTGAGGCACCACTGGAAGAGGTGCTGGGCGAATGGGCGGGCCTTGGCTATTACAGCCGGGCCCGGAATCTCCATGCCTGCGCAAAGGTCGTGACACGTCTGCACGATGGTCAATTGCCAGCCAGCGAATCCGCCCTCAAGGACCTCCCCGGAATTGGTCCGTACACCGCTGCCGCCATTGCGGCGATTGCCTTCGACCGGCGCGCGGTGGTGGTGGATGGCAATGTTGAAAGGATCATGGTGCGACAGGCCGCGATTGAGCGACCGATCAAAGAGGCGAAGGCGGCGATTTATGCGCTGGCCGCCGAGGTCGTTCCCGATCGGCGCGGCGGCGATTATGCCCAAGCCTTGATGGATCTTGGGGCGACGATTTGTCGGCCGCGACGCCCCGACTGTCTGTTATGTCCGGTCCGCTCGTCCTGTCGCGCCCATGCCCTGGGGCTCGAAGCCCAGCTGCCGGTGAAGCCCCCAAAGAAAAAGCGGCCAACGCGGCGCGGTATTATCTATGTGGGGATTGGGCCAAGGGGCTGTGTCCTCAGCGAGACGCGTCCGGCAAAGGGGCTCTTCGGCGGCATGCGGGGTCTGCCGGGGTCGGCATGGACCGAAGAGGGCGGCGATGAGGAGGGCGCGCCCTTTGAAGCGGACTGGCAATGCGCGGGGCGGATCAGCCATACGCTGACCCATTTTCATCTCGAGCTCGATGTCAAATGGGCCCCGACGGAGGGGGCGCCGGCGCCTTTCTTCTGGACACCGATCGCCGAGCATGGCGCATTTCCCACCCTCTTTCGCAAAGCGGCGGTCGCCGCCCTAAGCGCGGCTGGGGAGCTATGAGGCCATAGAGGCCATTTGTGCCCTGACGGTCTGGCGGAGCGTGTCGATCGGCAATAAGCGCCCCTGGCGTTCGACATGCCAGAACGTCCAGCCATTGCAGGAGGGGGCATTTTGCAAATGGGCCCCGATTTTGTGGATCGATCCCGTCGCGCCGGGGGTCGCAAGAGAACCATCGGCTTTCACCTTGGCCCGATATCGGCGCTTTGCGCAATAAAGAACCGTACCCGGAGAAAGAAGGCCGTCTTCGACCAGGCGGCCGAAGGGGATGCGGGCCTCGCGCCGGGGGGAAGGCATGGGGGTCACCATTTCCGCCGCCTCCGGCTCAATGGCCGCAATGCGCTCAGCCGCGGCGTCGATATAGGCCGCCTCCCGCTCAATGCCGATATAATGACGGCCTAGGCGCTTTGCCACCGCCCCGGTCGTGCCGGTGCCGAAAAACGGATCGAGGACCAGGTCGCCTGGATTGGTTGTGCCCAACAGGATGCGATGAAGGAGCGCCTCCGGCTTTTGGGTTGGGTGCAGCTTTTTCCCGCCATTCTTCAACCGCTCTTGCCCGGTGCAAAGCGGAAATGTCCAATCGCTCCGCATCTGGAGGTCATCATTCGCCGTCTTCAGGCTGTGATAGTTGAAAGTGGGCCGTGACTCCTTGCCTCGCGCTGCCCAGATCAGCGTCTCATGCGCATTCTGAAGACGGGTGCCGCGGAAATTCGGCATCGGATTGGTTTTGACCCAGACCACATCGTTCTGGATCCAATATTCAAGATCCTGGATGATCGAGCCTAGGCGGAAGATATTATGATAAGTCCCGATGACCCATATTGCGCCATCGGGTTTAAGAAGGCGCCGCGCCTCGGACAGCCATGCCCGGCAAAAGGCATCGTATGCCGCGAAGGATCCAAATTGATCCCAGGCATCGTTGACCCCGTCGACCGTGCTCTGATCGGGGCGCGTCAAGCCGTCCCCAAGCTGGAGGTTGTAGGGCGGATCAGCGAAGATCAAATCGACCGATCCATCGGGGATCATTTTCATCCGTGTAAGGCAATCGCCTTGGAGAATGGTGTCCTTCAACTGACGCACGCGCGACCTCCTGCGACAAGGGCGTGGCGCCATAAGCGAGGTTTAACCCTAAGGGCACGTAAATGCCGCGCAAATCATCTGTTAACGAACATAAAAGAAGCGTTACGATGCATGCCGGTCGTCAAGGGCCGCAATCGGCGCGAAGGAATGCCGATGATGCGCGGAGGGGCCGATTTCTTCGAGGGCGGCGCGGTGAACAGGGGCGGGGTAGCCCTTGTTCGCAGACCAACGATAGGCCGGGTGCTCAGGGCAAAGGGATCGCATGATGCGGTCGCGCGTGACCTTCGCAACAATCGATGCGGCGGCGATGACCAGGCAGGAGCCATCCCCTTTGACGATCGGTCGAATGTCTGGGCATGGCAGGGCGGGGGCGTAATTGCCGTCGACGAGTGCGCCGAGGGGGGGGGAAGGCAGGGCCTTGACCGCTCGAGCCATGGCCAGCCAGTTCGCCTTTCCCACCCCCATCCGGTCGATCTCCGCAACGCTTGCCACCCCTACGCCGACGCGCAAATCCTGACGGGCCGACAAGAGGTCGAAGAGGTGCTCCCGCCGGGCTTCGCGGAGGGTTTTCGAATCCGCAAGGTCCTCGGGATAGGCCTTCACGTCACCGCAGATGACCGCCGCCGCCACCACAGGGCCCGCCCAGGCGCCGCGTCCCGCCTCGTCGATCCCACAGATGGGACCGCCGATTTCGTCGGCGAAGGCTAATTCCGTATCGGCGCTTGCGTTCATTCCAGCATCCTAGCGCGCTTGGTCGCGCAATGCGTCGGCTGTGGATAAAACGCGTTCCCAGCGCCATTCGGCGCTTGTCTAGGCGAAGAGATCGGCTTGCGCTCTTGGCGGCTTCGGCGGGCAGAACAAATCGGTTCGAAGCGGCGGAAAGTTCTGAAAGCCAAGACGTCGATAGGCGGCGGCAAATCGCTGGGCGACCAAAAGCGCTACTGGATTTTTGGGACCATCACCTCGCGACCAATTCACATCATAAAGCCGCCCCCCATTCATCGATTTGATGTGTCCGATCACCCGGTCATAGCGATGAGGCGTATAGGCCTTCAGCCATTCCTGAAACAGGTCCGCCACTTCGATCGGCAGGCGGATGAGGGTATAGGCGGCGAAGGTGGCCCCCTTGTCCCGCGCCTTTTCCATCAACGCTTCGAGCTCATGATCGGACAGCCCCGGAATGAGCGGGCCGTGCATCACCCCGGTGGGAATGCCCGCTTGGGCGAGGCCCTCTAAAGCGGCGAAGCGCTTGTCGGGGCGCGGGCATCGAGGTTCCATCGTGCGGGCGAGCCGCGCGTCTTGCGTCGTGATCGACAGCATGGCCCGCACCAACCCTTTCTTCGCCATAGGCCCGAGGATGTCGAGGTCGCGCAGGATCAGATCCGACTTTGTGAGTATAGATACTGGATGATTGTACGAGGACAACACCTTCAAGACCTCGCGCATGATCAGCAATCGGCGCTCGGTTGGCTGATAAGGATCGGTATTGGTGCCGATGGCGATCGGCCGGATCTGATATCGCTTGGATGAGAGCTCCTTTTTCAGGAGGGTGGCGGCCTCCGGCTTCGCAAATAGGCGGCTTTCAAAATCGATCCCCGGCGACAATCCCATATAGGCATGGGACGGGCGGGCGAAACAGTAGATGCAGCCATGCTCACAACCGCGATAGGGATTGATCGACCGATCAAACCCGACATAGGGGCTGTCATTATACGTTATAATGCGCCGGGCGGGCTCCATCTGCACAATCGTTTTGGGGCGATCGGGCGGGGTGTCGTGCCAGCCATCGTCAACCGTCTCGCGGCTTTCTTTCTCATACCGTCCACTGACATTCGAACGGGCGCCGCGACCTCGACCGCTTGCCGGCCGGTGGGGTGAAAAAGGGGGGGATATGGCACGATCGGTCATCTTTCGACGATGCCCGGCGAGCCAGAACAAATCAAGAACATTTTATTCCCACCGCGCTGTCACCTTCGTGCTAGAGAACCCGAAGACATGTCCATGATTTCCGTTGTTATCCCTACGCTGAACGCGGCGCCTCACCTGGCCGGCCCCCTATGCTCGCTGGTCGAGGGGATGTGCCAGGGCCTTATCAAGGAGGTGATCGTCAGTGACGGGGGGTCGGACGATGGTACGAGCGATATTGCCGAGGGGGTCGGGGCTCGGCTTGTGGTCGGGGCTGCGGGACGCGGCGCGCAATTGGCCAGGGGGGCGGCGGTGGCCCGGGGGGCCTGGTTGCTTTTCCTTCACGCTGACACCCAGCTTGCGCCGGGGTGGGAGCGGGTGGCCGAGCGTCATATGCAAGAGAGTTACGAACGGGTCGCTGGGGTGTTCCGTTTACGGTTCGACCGGCCGGGGCTGCGACCGGCACTTGTGGCGATGGGGGCCAATTTACGCACGGCCCTTTTCAAGCGGCCCTATGGCGATCAGGGCCTTTTGATCGCGCGGCGGCATTATGACGATATTGGCGGGTTCGCGCCGCTGCCGCTGTTCGAAGATGTCGATTTCATTCAGCGGCTCGTCGAGCGCGGTGGCCGTCGCGCCCTTAGGGGGCTGCCCATCACGGCGATCACAGCCGCCGATCGCTATGAGGCCGAGGGTTATTTCCGGCGGGTGGGACGAAATGCGGCCCTTAGGAGAGCGTATCGTCGGGGCGTCCCCCCCACAGACCTTGCGGAGCGTTACTATGCCCCTTCCCCGACCCGTCTTGATCCTTATGGCAAAGCCGCCGCTCATCGGGCGCGTCAAGACACGCTTGGCCCGTGATATCGGCGCGGTGTCGGCCGTCGGTTTTTATCGATGGTCCGTCCACAGATTGCTGACCCGGCTCGCCCGCCCCCGTCAATGGCGGTTGGTCCTGGCGGTGAATGAGCGCGCCGCTCGGCGATATGCATGCTGGCCCGCCGGGACGGTCGAGCGATGCGCGCAAGGGAGGGGGAATCTTGGCGACCGGATTGGCCATGTCTGCGCTCAATTCGGTGCGGCGCCCTGTGTCGTGATCGGTACAGACAGCCCACAGATCGACCCCTGGCTGATCGAGCGCGCCTTTGCGGCCCTTGGCGGCCATGACGCGGTTTTCGGGCCAGCGGAAGACGGCGGCTATTGGGCGATTGGCGTCAACCACGGAGCGGCCCTGCCGGATCTTTCCGCGGTCAGATGGTCAACCCCTAAGGCCCTCGAAGACAGTTTGGCCGCCTTTCGGGCGCAGGCACGGATCGCCACCCTCCCCACGCTGGTCGATGTCGATGACGCTGCCAGCTATCGACAGCTCGTCCAGCAATATGGCCCTCTTCGCCACGGTCCGATGCCCCCCCAAGCAAGGGAGGCGGGCCGCGGGCTGAGGGGAGAAAAAGCAGCCTTTAGCGGTCGTTCAAAGACCAATCATAGGCGTAGTCGTCGATATCGGTGACATCGCTGAGCGCTTCGGCCTTTGCGCCGGTGGCGTAAGCTCTCACATGGTCGAGAACACCGTCTTCGGAACCGCCGAAATCCTCCTGGAACCATTTATAGATCGAGGAGGCGGTCACCTCACCGTCTTCGATCCGAAGGCCGCGGGGATGGGCGATATAGGCGCGGGCGGCACTATCGAGATCGGTATCGAGGGTTTCTGCCGTCCACGGACTGGATTTGAGATTTGGGCAGCCAATGGACGCACAGTTGAAGGCGTAGTGAACGCGCGGCTCGTCATAGGTCGCACGTACGGTATCGTGCTCGATATTATCCAGGCTGAGCTTTCGGCCCTCGACGGTCACGACTTTCTGTTTCCACGGCCCGCCGAGCGGGTTGGTGAACGACCGGCCGATATCTTTGATCGACGTCACCGGATAATGGTCGAGGACAATATCGAGGGTTTTCGCGTTATAGAGATTGAACCAATAGGCGAGGGCCTCATCGCGACTGAAGGTGCTGGGGGACAAGCCCGCCAAATCCGCAATATAGGTCTTGAGGACTTGATGGTCCGCCGCCGTTACCGCCCCGTATTCCACAAGCGCGATCCCGTCCTCCATGCTGATATACCGGGATAGAAAGGAGGCATAGGGCGCGTTGATCTCACTCATCGCGCTGACGGACGCGGCGGATGGCGAGGTGGAGGACACAGCGGGGGCACTGACCGCTTGGGCGGCCCAGGCACCAAGACCCAAGCTGACCCCGGCGAGGGCGAGATGACGAACGACCATAGTGATATCCCTTTCGCGGTGAACACTCACCTCTTCGGGCGCAGGGGGCGCCGGGTTACGTCGCCCGTTGAGATCCGTAGCGTGCCCCGGGGGAGGATATCAGCTGTCTTCCTCGTCCTTGTCGCTGAAATTTGCGAAGATCTTGTCGATATCCGGTGCCGCCTCTGGCGCCTCGGGCGCTTCTTCTTCTCCGCGTTCGGTTTCGGCGGCGGGGGCAAGGCTATCCCCCTCGCTCAACCGTCCTGCCTCCTGCATGGCGGCTCGTTTCTCGGCGGCTTTGCTGACCGCCATGTCGAGGTCGAACTGCGAACACAGGCCGAGGGCCACAGGGTCCTGGGGTTCGAGATTGCTTGAGTTCCAATGCGTCTTGTTGCGGATCGCTTGAATCGTCGTCTTGGTGGTGCCGAGCAATTTCACGATCTGGGCGTCCGGCACCTCAGGATGGTGGCGCACAATCCAGGCGATCGCATTTGGCCGCTCCTGCCGACGAGACAGCGGGGTGTAGCGGGGGGCTTTCTTCTTTGGCGGAGCGACGATGGTTTTGGGCTTGGACAGCTTCATCCGATAGTCTTCGTCCGCTTCGGCCTTTTCGATTTCTTCGCGGGTCAGTTGGTGCTGGGTAATCGGATCGATCCCGCGCACACCGGACGCCACGTCTCCATCGGCGATCCCTTTCACCTCAAGGGTGTGAAGGCCGCAGAAATCGGCAATCTGCTCGAATGTCAGCCCGGTATTGTCGATCAGCCAGACGGCCGTCGCTTTGGGCATAAGAGGTTTGTCAGCCATCAGTCTTTCTCCCTTATCCGCCTTTCCCTATCGACGTGGAGCCGCGAGCTGGCTCCGTGGTCAGAGCCGGCACCGCGACGACCTCAATGTAAGGGAGAAGGCGCGAAACCTATCTCACGCCCTTAGGCCCGCTTCACCGAGGGGGCAAGAGTGAGCTTATCAGCCCCCCAGCGGTAGGGTTAGGGCGCGGCAGCGCCGTCAACGCTCAAGACGATTTTACCGATATGGTGATCGTCGAGGCGACGATGGGCATCGGCCGCCTCAGCCAGGGGAAAGACGCTGTCGATGACCGGTCGCACCGTCCCCTCGGCGATCATCGGGAGAACGTGCTGGGCGATCGCGGCTGTCAGCCGCGCTTTCTCTTCGTCCGAGCGGCTGCGCAGGGTCGACCCGGTGAGGTGAAGCCGCCGGGTCATCACTAAGGGGATCGGAATGGTAGCTTTTGCGCCGCCGAGAAACGCAATCGAGACATGGCGCCCCCCAATCGCCAGCAGGCCGAGATTCTTGGCAACGTAATCGCCGCCGATCATGTCGAGGACGATGTCCATGGGCGGTTCGGTGCTCAACGCCGCCGCCCAGTCTTCTTGTCGATAATCATAGCAGCGAACGGCCCCAAGGGCTTCGGCCGCGCGACAGCGATCGGCGGTGCCCGCTGTCCCCCAAATAAACGCTCCATAGGCGGTCGCGAGCCGGATCGCCATCGTCCCAATGCCGGAGGTCAGGCCATGGACGAGGACCCGCGCGCCCTCAACCAACTGCCCCGCTTCGATTAAATTCGCGAAGACGGTGAAAAGGGTCTCCGGCATCGCCGCGGCCTCGACGAAAGAGAGGTCATCGGGCAGCGGAAGAATGTGTCGCGCATCGACGGCAACGGTCTCGGCGTAGCCGCCGCCGGGCAGGAGGGCCATCACCCTTGTGCCGAGAGGCGGCGAGGTGACCCCTTCTCCATGGCCGCTGACCGTGCCGGCGATTTCGAGGCCGGGCAGGGGGCTTGCCCCCTTTGGCGGGGGATAGAGGCCCTGGCGCTGAAGGGCATCGGGTCGATTGACCCCGGCGGCGGCGACCGCGACCAGAATTTGCCCAGGTCCGGGCAGGGGGGCGGGTCTATCGGCTGGGACCAAGGCCTCAGGTCCTCCAGGGGAGGTAATCGCAATGCAACGCATTCAAAACCTTTGTAAATTTGGAGAAAATGCCGAAATCATTCAAATCTTATCATGTAAACAACGATGTATTTTAACCGGTTGATGACGACACTTCGCTAATAATTGAGTTCTGATCTGGGCATATAGGATTCAATGGCTGAGGCGTCGACGCAGTTACGGGCATCGTTTGATCGCCGCTATTTGCTGGCGATCGCGCTGTTGACGGCTGCCGCGGTGGCGAATTTCACGCTGTCCTATATCATGGCGAGCCTCGATACCGACCGCGCCCATGTGTTTAATCTGGTGACCGCGCAGGAAACCGGAGCGCAGCGCGTGGCGAATCTGGCCTCCAACCTCATCGACCCCAATGCCGCAGAAGACATCGCCGCCACGAGGGAGGCCCTGCGCACCACAATCGACCGTATGCGGGATGTTCACGAGACGTTGATCGGCAAGGGGGCGGGGAAAGAGCGTATCGCCCGCTATATCGAGCCGCTCGATGACATTTTCGGCAGTGGCCGGGGGAGTTTCGAAGGCCGGATTCGCGACTTTTTCGAAAACGCAGAAACCATTGCTCAAGGGGGCGGTCTATCCGATGCGCAACGTGCCCTCGCCGTGGCGGTTATCGACGATGCCGATTCGATCCTTCGCACGCATAATCTCATGGCTCTGGTGCTTGAGGAGAAAGCGCGGCAACAAAATAGGTTCGAGAAACTGCTGCATGTTGGGGCGCTCGTCTCAATGTGTCTGGCGCTGTGCCTCGTCACGATTTTCATTTTCCGACCGATGGCCAGTTCCATCGAAAAGGCGGTCGACAATCTCGAAGGCGCCAAGGCAACGGCGCGCCACGCCGAAGAGGCGGCAACCCAGGCCAACCGAGCGCGCGGCGACTTTCTGCAAGCGGCCTCGCACGAGTTGAAGACCCCGCTCAACGCCATCCTCGGCATGACCGACGCGATCCGTGACAAGAAGGTCAAAGGGATCGAGGTCGAGCTCGAACAGATCATCGCGGCGGGGGATCATCTTCTGACGATCCTCAATAATATTCTCGACACGCACCGCCTGTCGGAAGGGAAGTTGAAGCTTGAGCATCGTGACTTCAGCTTAAGCGAGGCCATCGCCGGCCCTCTCGCCCGTGCCCGGGCGGCCGCCCTTGCGAAGGGGATCGATTTTCAGGTGGAGAACAAACTGCCCGCCGATCTCAGCGTGGTGGGGGATGCGCGCCGTATCGAGCAGGTGGTGACCAATCTTCTCGACAATGCCGTGAAATTCACCGAAAACGGATCAGTCAAATTCGACGCCGGCATTTCGGCGGAAAAGGACAAGCTCGCCGACATCTACATGAAGATCGTCGATACCGGCATCGGTATCGAGCAGGAGAGGTTGCGGCAGATCTTTGAACGGTTCTCCACGGAGGGGTCGATGTTGACCCGGAATGGGGGCCTTGGGGTCGGGCTTGCTCTGGCGCGGGAAATCGTCCGCTCCATGGGAGGCGAGATCGAGGTCAAATCCGATATCGGTCTTGGGACGAGTTTTGCCGTTCACATTCCGATGCCGGTGAGTAATGAGCCGCATCAATCGGCCCCAGCAAATCCGGCGAGCGACCGTAACATCCACGAGAATAACGGACGCCCCCTGAATATATTGATCGTCGATGATAATCTCGCGAACCGAATGGTCGCCGAGGCGTTGGTGAAACCGCTTGGCGCCACTACGCAGTCTGCGGCCGATGGCCGCCAAGCCGTCGATATGGCGAGCAAGGAGCGTTTCGATATCATCTTTATGGACATCTCAATGCCGGTGATGGACGGGATGACGGCAACGAAGATGATCAGGGCCTCCGACGGGCCCAATGCGCAAACGCCGATCGTGGCGCTCACCGCTCATATGGGCACGGCTGAGTGGGACGAGATCCGCCGCGCCGGGCTCGACGACATCCTCAATAAGCCGGTTCGCCGCGATATGATCGTGAAATGCCTGGATAAATGGACGAAGGCGCCTGTGGATGAGGCCATCTCCGCATGATCAAGCGCGTGGTGATTTGTTTGGCGGCGCTGACGCTGACCGCCGGGTTCGGGGCCGGGCTCGAACGGGTCGAGATTGCTGGTGCCACCTCGGTGACCCCCTTCGCTGAGGTGGTCCAGAAAATCCTGCATGACGACATCCTCGTGACCCTCAATCAACGCGGGTCCACCAGGGGGCTGCGGCAGTTATGTGAAAAGGCATCCGTACCGACCGTTGTGCTGTCCTCCCATCGGGTGACGGCGGAGACGTTGGACCGGTGCCGCGTCCATGGCTTTGACTGGCTGCGAGAGATCAAGGTGGCCCGATACGGCCTCGTCTTGGCCCAGAATGCCTCGACGTCTCCGCTCGAATTAACGACGCGGGATTTGTTCTTGGCGTTGGGCGCGCGGACGCCCCTATCGGATCAAGATTGCACTTTACTGACCAACAATCGGACCTCGTGGTCTGCGGTTCGTTCCTCGCTTCCGGCGCGCCCCATCCTGATGATCGGCCCCGCCCAGGGCACGGATCGCTTCAATGACTTCGTCGATTTGGCCCTGAGGGACGGCGCGCGGAGCTTTCCTTGCCTTGCGACGCTTGAGGTCAAGGCCCCGCAGATTTTCGACCGGGCGGTCAAGGTGCGGAACGACCAGCATTGGGTTGTGGCCGGCGACGACGAGGGCGCGGTCGCTGGGGTGTTGCGCCATCTGCCCCATGGATTGGCGCTGTTCGGTTGGTCATCGCTTATCGGCACGGATGAGCTTGCCATCCTGCCGCTCAATGGTGTCCATCCCACGACCTCGACCATTGCCGATCGAACGTACCCACTGACCCAGGATTTTTATCTCTACACCGCCGAAGCTCATCTGGGTGAGGAGAGTGCGGTCAGACGAGTGGTTGAGCCCTTCGTCAATCTCGGCGAGACGAGCCCCGGCGGCCGCCTGTTTGAGATTGGTTTTGTCCCTCCGAGGGATAGTGAGCTTTCTTATCTCGTGAATGTAGCCTCAGGCGAGCGATCTGCCGCTCTATCTCCCTAAAGCTGCGTTTTCACGAACGCGGTTAAATTCCCTAACGCGTGGCATGGGCGTTGCTCGTCCAAGCCAAGGTATTTTAGGCGGTGTACTGGTTCGCCAGCCATGTTTATGCTGTTATTTCCGTGGCAGCCGATGGGGATTGATGAGAATGATGACAGTGATCGGCGCGGACCGCGCAACCCAAGAGGCGGGGGAGGGGCGTTTGGCGCCGTTCGTGCGATCGAAAGTGTTCACCAATCTCTTCGCCCAAGGCATGGAACTGGTTGAGGAGACCGCCGGCTATCTCGACAATACCGGTCGGGCCGCGGCGCGGGAACTCAGCCGAGAGGCACAGATGACATATGCTGGGGTCTCGATGCGGTTGACGACCCGGCTGATGCAAATCGCCTCCTGGCTTCTCGTCCTTCGGGCGGTTCGCGACGGCGAAATGTCCGAAGATGAGGCCGCGGACGAGAAATATCGCGTCGGTCCCGCCGAGCCTGGCGGCAAGTCCGCGACGGATGTGGATGTGCTGCCCGAAGAATTGCTTGAGCTGATTGCGGAGACCGATACCCTCTACACCCGCATTCGGCGCCTCGACCACGACCTCTTTGACGATGCGGCCGGCCGGGACAGCCATGCGGGGGATGCCCAGACCCGTCTCGCCGCCTTGCAGCAGGCCTTTGGCGATCGCGAGAATTCCCCGTCCTAAGGTTCCATCATTGCCTTTCGGCAGGTCAATTTCTCGACACCCCGTGACATTGTTGTCCATAGTTCGCTAGGCGCGACTCCTATCTTAAGGCCTCATCAGAGGCGGGCAGACAGGAGTGACCTATGAGAGAAGCCGTAATCGTTTCCTTTGCGCGGACGCCAATTGGCAAGGCCTATCGTGGCGCGTTCAATAATACGGGTGCGACCGAACTTGCCGGCCACGCCCTCAAACACGCCGTGGACCGCGCCAAAATTGACCCCGAACGTATTGAAGACGTCGTGATGGGCGAGGCGATGCAGTACAATACCGGCGGGTTCAATCTTGGTCGCAACGCCGCGCTGAGGGCGGGTTTGCCCATGAGCGTCCCGGGCCAGACCATGGATCGGCAATGCGGATCGGGTATGATGGCAATCGCCACCGCCGCCAAACAGATCATCGCCGATAACATGGATGTCTGTGCCGCGGGGGGCGCTGAGTCGATTTCGACCAACCAAGGGCCGAAAATGCCCACGGTGATGCCCAACCCTTGGCTCCTAGAGCATATTCCCCAGACCTATATGACGATGATCGAGACGGCGGAGATCGTGTCAGATCGTTACGATATCAAACGCGAATTGCAGGACGAATACGGGTATCAATCCCAGCAACGGACGGCCGCGGCCCAGGAGGCCGGATATTTCGACGACGAGATCGTCCCCATGTCCTCCGTGATGATCCGCAAGGATAAGGAGACCGGGGAAACCTCCCAACAGGAGGTGACCCTTGAGAAGGACGAGGGCAATCGCCCGCAGACCACGCTGGAAGGGCTGAACGGCCTCTCCCCCGTGTTCAAAGGGGGCCAACGGGTCAAGGAAGGGAGCTATATCACCGCGGGGAACGCCTCCCAGCTTTCGGATGGCGCGGCCGCGGTGGTCCTGATGGAGCGAAAGGCGGCGGAGCAGGCGGGACTCGAGCCCTTGGGGGCCTATCGCGGCATGGCCGTTGCCGGCACGGACCCCGATGAGATGGGGATCGGACCCGTCTTTGCGATTCCGAAGCTGCTTGAGAAAAACGGTCTCAGCATCGACGATATTGGCCTTTGGGAGTTGAACGAGGCCTTTGCGTGCCAGGTCGTCTATTGTCGCGATAAACTCGGGATCCCCAATGATCGCCTGAACGTCGATGGGGGCGCGATTTCGGTGGGCCATCCCTATGGCATGTCCGGGGCCCGAATGGTCGGGCACGCGCTCTTGGCCGGCAAACGCCTCGGCGCCAAATACATCGTGTCCACCATGTGTGTCGGTGGGGGCCAGGGCGCGGCGGGCCTGTTCGAGGTCTACTGACCTTCAGCGGCTAGAGACGTATCGATCGACCGGTGTGATGGATACGTCTCTTAAGTCTTTGCTTCAGCGCATTTTCTTCACGCGAACCCGTTTCCCCTTCGCAGTCGAAATGCTCACTCCCCAAGGAGGGCGCGATCGGCGGCGGTCCAGATGAGGCCGCGGCAGATCGGGCCCACACATCCTTTGACCTCAAGGCGTTGCGCGTCGAGCCGTTCGAGTAAAGCGCGGTAGGTATGTCCGTTTTCGGGATTGTAGATGGCGCCATTGGTCCATCTCTCCCCATTCGCTTCGAACCCGTGCAGCAGGACCCTTCCCTCAAGGGGCGTATCCTTGAGGCCCGGATCCGCGTTGTGTCGGTCGCGTCGCAGGTGGTCGCCGTCTGTGTCGATCCAGACAACCTTTCCGCAAGGGGTTCCGTCGCCGCAGTCCTCGATCTTGATGATGCTGGCTTTGTCCGGCGTGAACCAATGCCCCGAGACATTGTCGAGAGCAGATTCTGCACGCGGTGTTCCCGCGGTCATCGCCATGGCGACCACCATCCCTGCCGAGATACTCATAATGCCCGACCCTCCTGCACGGGGAGGGTGGCAAATTTTCGTCACGACGGCGACAACAAAAATGCCCTATGGGCAAAATTGTAATGGGAAAGCCGTTACTTACCGCACTGCAATGTTACCAGATCTCGACGCGCTGATCGACGGGCAGGAAGAGGTCATCCTCTTCCGTCACGGTGAAGGCCTCGTACCAAGGGGTCATGTTCCGCACCACGCCATTGGTCCGATATTCGGAGGGCGAATGGGGATCAGTCACCAGGCGACGTTTCAACTCGTCCTCGCGATATTTCCGCTTCCAGACCTGTCCCCACGCCATGAAGAACCGCTGGTCACCTGTGAAGCCGTCAAGAACCTCCGGCTCCTCGCCGTTGAGTGACAATCGGTAGGCGTCATAGGCCATCGTGACCCCGCCCAAATCGCCGATATTCTCTCCCATGGTCAATTCGGCATTGATGAAATGACCATTGAGGGGGGAATAGCCGCCATATTGCTTGCCAAGCTTTTCGGCCAAGGCATCGAAACGCGCGGCATCCTCTTCGGTCCACCAGTCCCGCTGGAGGCCGGTGCCATCGGCCTTGCGGCCCTGATCATCGAACCCGTGGCCGATCTCGTGCCCGATCACAGCGCCGATGCCGCCGTAATTGACCGCAGGATCAGCATGCGGATCGAAAAACGGCGCCTGGAGGATGGCGGCAGGAAAGACGATCTCATTACGGTTCCGGGAATAATACGCATTGACCGTTTGCGGGGTCATGAACCATTCGGTCTTGTCGATCGGCTGACCGAGCTTGCCGATCATCTCTTCGAACTCAAACCGCTGTGCCCGTCGGGCATTCCCAAACGCATCCCCCGGCTTGATCTCGAGCGCTTCGTAATCGGTCCACTTGTCGGGATAACCGATTTTCGTTGTGAAGCTGGCCAGCTTGGCTCGCGCTTCGTCCTTGGTGGCCTCGCCCATCCAGTCGAGGGCGTCGAGGCGCTGTGAAAAGGCGGTCTTCAGATTTTCGACGAGCTGCTGCATCTGCGCTTTGGACTCAGGGGGAAAATAGCGCTCGACATAGATCTGTCCTACCGCTTCACCCATCGCGCCGTTCACTGCTTGCACCCCTCGCTTCCATCGGGCCCGCTGTTCGGGCGTTCCGGACAGCGTGCGACCGTAGAAATCGAAGACTTGCGCGTCGACGTCCGAGGGCAGAACATCAGCATTCTCGATCAGGGCGTGTACGGCGAGATAATCCGCCCAGACGGCCACAGGGGTGTCGGCGAAGATCGCGGCTGAGGCCTTGATGGCATCGTTTTCTCGCACAACAAATTCGTCTTGCTGGCCTATCCCCGCAATGTCAAAGCTGTCCGACCACGGAAAGCCCGGGGCGTAGTCGCCGAGCTCGGCGAGGGTGTAGAGGTTGTAGGTAAGATCGGCGTTCCGCCGTTTGGCGGGGTCCCAATGGGCGTCGGCCAGCTTCTCCTCAAGGGCATAAACGGCGGCCGCACGGTCGGCGACGTCGCCCTCCGTCACGGTTACACCGAGGCCGTTCTCTGCAAGGGCCCGGTCAGCAGTGGCGACCATTTGCACCAGGAAGTCCTGATAGGCTTCGCGTTGCTCGGCAAATTCGTCCTTGACGTAATAGTCCTTGTTGGGAAGGCCTAACCCCGATTGGGTGAGATAGACGATATATCGATCAGGTTGCTTATTATCGACATCCACATAGAAGACGAAGGGAGAATTGCTGCCGGCATCGATATCCGCGAAGGCAGCGGCGATGTCGGCGTGGTCTTCTAACGCGGCATAGGTTTCGATTTGGCCCGCAATGGGGGCCAGACCTTTGGCGTCGATGCCGTCGCGATCGACGAAGCTTGCGAAGTAATCGCCGATCTTTTGACTGATCGATCCGGCTTCGCTCTCGGTGGCAGCCGCGCTTTCAATGATATCGCGCACCCGCGCCTCGGACCGTTCGAACAGGACCGTAAAGGCGCCGTAATTAGAAAATTCGGCAGGAATTTCGAACCCTTCGAGCCAGCTGCCATTGACGTAGCGAAAGAAGTCGTCGCCGGGATCGACGCTCACATCCATCGCTGTCAGGTCGATGCCCCACGCGCCCAACTCGGGGCCGTCAGGCTGGCCCGCGGACGGGGTGACCATATCGGGGGCCGAGGTCCCCTCGGGCGTCATGGATAAGGCCTCATCCGTCGCTATTGGCACTTGCGGCTCTTGGGAGCTTTCCCCCCCACAGGCGGCGAGAACCAAAAGGGAGGAGAGCATCAGCGACGAATGGCGGCGAACCATGGCAGTATTCCTTGGGTACTTGACGAATTGTTCGACCCTAGCGGCTCGGACGCGGAGGGGAAGAGGCAGGAAGCTTGCCGTGATCGCACGGCCCGCATAAGCGCCCGAGCATGATGATGGATGATACTTCTCCCCCAATCGATGAGACGAGGATTCGGCTGGCCGTTCAAAAGAAGGGCCGCCTCGCCGACTCCACTTTCGAACTTCTTGCCCAGTGTGGCCTCAAGGTGCGGTTTGGGAAATCCCAACTCTTTGCCCGGATCAGAGAATTGCCGATCGATGTGTTGTTGGTCCGCGACGACGACATTCCCGAACTCGTCGCCAGCGGGGCTGCGGATGCGGGGATCGTTGGCGCCAATGTCTATAGCGAGGATCAACTCGACCGGGCCGATCGGTCGGCTGCCGTGATAAAGGAGCTGGGATTTTCCCGCTGCCGCCTCTGCATCGCGGTCGAGACTGGCGTGGCCTATCCAGGGCCGAGCTACTTCCGGGGAAAGCGGATTGCGACGTCCTATCCTCACCTCACGGCGGACTGGTTGCGGAAAAAGGGCGTTGAGGACGTCGAGATCGTGATGATGCACGGGGCGCACGAAATCGCCCCGCGCCTCGGCCATGCCCATGCCATCTGCGATATCGTTCAGACCGGCACGACCCTTGACCAAAATGGCCTGAAAGTGGCCGAGACCATCTTTTCGTCGCAAGCCCTGCTGATTGCGCGCCCCGATGCGCCGCAGGAAAAAAGCGCCCTTATCGATGATCTTGCGGCGCGCATGGCGGCGGCTATGGCCTCGCGGGATGCCAAATACGTGATGATGAACGCCCCGCGCTCGGCCATCGCCGACATCCGCAAGGTGCTGCCGGGCAAGGACGCGCCAACCATTCTGGCCCTTGCGGGGTCGGAGGAAATGGTCGCCATCCATGTCGTCTGTAAAGAAGAAGTGCTCTGGGACCAGCTTGAGGAATTAAAGGGCCTCGGTGCCAGCGCTATTCTCGTTCTCGATATCGATAAGATGCTTAGCTGACACACTCGCAGAAAACAAAAATAGATAAAATGTAGTTAATGCTTGCAGGAGGTGCGACTGCTGAGCACACTTATTGCTGGGATTAGGGGGGCGTTAGGACACCCGATCTCGGGGGAAGCGCCCAGTCAATGAGGATGGCTGGTCAAGTGTTGGCAAGGTACAGAATCGCGCCGAAGGCTGCGCTCTCGGCTCTGCTCCTCATAGGGCTTTATGAGGTGTGGCGGGTCGTCTTCTATATTCTCGGATATAGCGCGGCAACGCCGCCGACGTCATTTCCACTCATCAATGACACGGCAAAGGCCCTCGACGTGATGGCCACGCACCCTAATCTCATCCTCTACACCCATGGGCTGTGCGGCGTTGCGGCGGTCACCATCGGCGCCGTCCAGATCTATGCGCTGTGGACGGGACAGGTCCGCCGCTGGCACGCCTTATTGGGGCGTGGATATATCGCCGCTTGTCTGATGGGCGCGGCGACGGCCTTCATTCTGGCCTGGCACCTCTATTACACCTTCTGGCTGACCAGCCTGCTTTATACGCTTGGGGCATTGGCCTGGGGAGGGGCGGCGGTTCTTGCCGTCACCTATATCGTCAAGGGCGATGTCATGGCCCATGCCCGCTGGGTGATCCGGAGTTATGTTTATTTGATGATGGTGGTGACGGCACGAGCCCTCATCGGGGCCACCATCGGATTTGGGCTTAACCGTTGGGCACAGTTTGAGTGGCCCCTCGCCTATGGGATCATCATTGGGGTGACCTTCATTGTGCATTTGGTGGCCGCGGAGGTCATCGTGCGGCGCCTGCGCCTGGTTCGGCCAATAAGGGCCGGCTCTACCCTATTGACCGAAGAGGTGTCCTCCGTCGCTTCCGGGGTGCCGTCTTCTCCCGCGCCGCATTAGATTGGTCTCACTTGAGAAGGGCCGTCGCTATGGCAAGATAGGCGCACAGCAAGGAGCCCCATGCCGGGGGCGATCGGGTCAGGGACCAGCGAGAAAACACTTTGCACGCTATTCGCCAGGCGCTATGCGGCCCCTTCACTGCGGCGCTGGGGCTGGGCTATGTCCCGGAATGTGCGCCGGACATGGATGAAAGCGGAATCATAAGTTTTTGATTTCATTTGTTTTGCTGCCGTAGCTCAGGGGTAGAGCACTCCCTTGGTAAGGGAGAGGTCGAGAGTTCAAATCTCTCCGGCAGCACCATTTTTCTTGCTCTTTCGGCCGCTCGCTTCGCTCACGCCGCCGATCGGCGGCCTGGCCGGTCGACGCGCAGTCGCGCGTTTGACTCCGGGGTCAAGCAAACGGCCTCACCGGGCACCATTTCTCCTCATCGACTCAAGGCGGAGGGGGGGCCCTTTTTTCGCCGCAGGATGGCCCCACGACCTCCCTGTACAAGCCCGGGCGGGAACGACTACATGCCTCGCCCATGACCGACGATCCGGCGCATCCGACATCCCCTCGTGCTCCGCGTAAAGAGACCCCGCGCGAGGCGCGTCTGGCTGAGGCCCTCCGGGAGAATCTCCGTCGCCGGAAAAGCGCCGCCAAGTCCCGGAAGGACGAGGCCTAGATCACCAGTAAAGGAAATCGCTAATGGACAAGCTCGCAATCATCGGAGGGCGGGAACTCTATGGGGTTCTGCCCGTGTCGGGCGCGAAGAACTCTGCGCTCAAGGTGATGGTGGCGAGCCTTCTGACCGAGGAGTGCCTGACGCTTGAGAATGTGCCCTCTTTGGCGGATGTCCGCCAATTGATGGTGCTCCTCGATCACCTCGGTGTTGCGATTTCGGGGGGGGGGACGACGCTTCATCTGACGGCGGAGACCCTGCGGTCGACCTTGGCGCCCTATGATATCGTGAGGAAGATGCGGGCGAGTTTTAACGTCCTCGGTCCCCTCCTGGCGCGAGAGGGAAAGGCGAAAGTGTCGCTGCCCGGCGGGTGCGCGATCGGCGCCCGCCCTGTGGACCAGCATTTGAAGGCCCTTGAGGCCCTTGGGGCGGAGATCGACCTCGACGAAGGCTATGTGCTCGCCTCTGCCGAGCGAGGATTGCGGGGGGCAAGCATTACGTTTCCCTTCGTATCGGTCGGTGCCACCGAACACACCATGATGACGGCGACCCTGGCAAAGGGCGAAACCATTCTGGAGAATGCCGCGCGCGAGCCTGAGATCGTCGATATCGCCGAATGTCTGCGCATGATGGGGGCAAAGATCGAGGGCGATGGTACGTCGACGATCAAGATCACCGGCGTGGATCGCCTTTCGGGCGGCACCCATCGCGTCGTGCCCGATCGGGTGGAGATGGGCTCTTATGCGATGGCGGTCGGCGCGGTCGGCGGCGAGCTTCTGCTTGAAGGGGGGCGCCTTGATCTCCTCGGGGCGGCCAAAGGGGTTCTGTTGGATGCGGGACTGTCCCTCAGCGAGGAAGAGGGGGGCGTTCGGGTGAAAAAATGGGGCCGGCCGACGGTGGGAACGGATATCCGCACCGAACCCTTTCCCGGTTTCCCCACCGATCTTCAGGCGCAGTATATGGCGTTAATGGCCCTCGCCGACGGGACCAGCGTGATCCGCGAAACAGTGTTCGAAAATCGCTTCATGCACGTCCCTGAGCTGATGCGCCTGGGCGCCGATATCCGGGTGGATGGGCAGCAGGCGACCGTGCGGGGCAAGCCGGTTCTGAAGGGGGCGCCGGTAATGGCCACCGATCTGCGGGCGTCGATGTCCCTCATCGTTGCGGGCCTCGCGGCGGAGGGACAGACCCTTTTGTCCAGGCTCTATCATCTCGACAGAGGATTTGAGCGCCTCGACGAAAAATTGAGGGCCGTCGGGGCCCTGGTCGAGCGCGTGGCTGTTCCCGACTAGCGGGCTATTCGCGCGCCTGCGAAGCGGCCCCATTTCCCCTTGGGCCAGGACACCCTATGTGAGCGCTCTATGACACGTGTTTCCCATACACCTCTCGCCCTGATGGCCGCTGACCGGGAGGATCTGGAGGTGGTCTCGAGTATCCTTCAGGATGCCGCAGGTCGCCTGGCGGATACGGCCTATCTTCCGGCGGAGCGCCGGTTCGTCTGGGTGGCGAACCGCTTTTTATGGGAGGAGGGCGTGCGCCGCCGCCGCGGCCCCTTTCATCGTGTCCGGACCGGCCTTCACATAGATGATGTGGTGAGGGTGCGGACCCGCGGTCTGCCGGCGGATCGGGCGACCGGCGTTCTCGCCCTATTGCGCGTCGGCTATGACGGCGATGAGAATGGCGGCACCGTGTCCTTGGATTTTGCCGGCGGCGGGACCGTCGCCCTCGATGTCGAAGCGATCAATATCACGCTGAAGGACCTGTCGGCCCCGTGGCGGACCAAGCACAAACCCAACCATGAGGAGGGGTGAATGGTCCAGCGTTTGACCACCGCCGCCGCCGATTTCGACGGGCAACTCACGACCCTTCTCAGCCGCAAGCAAGAGGCGTCCCCAGCGGTTGCCGAGGCGGTGAGGGGGATTATCCAGCAGGTGATCAAGGAGGGCGACGGCGCGTTACGCGACCTGACCCGGCGGTTTGACAGTCACGAGGCGGACAGTCTTGCGATATCCGTTGCCGAGCGGGACGCGGCGGCCGATCGTGCCTCTCCCGAGGCGGTGGCGGCGCTCGAAGCGGCAGCCGCGCGGATCGAGACCTATCATCGCAAGCAAATGCCCGATGACGAACTGTACACGGATGAAGAAGGTGTCACCCTCGGGTGGCGCTGGACGCCTCTCGAGGCCGTGGGGCTTTATGTGCCTGGGGGGCTTGCGAGCTATCCCTCAAGTGTTCTGATGAACGCGATTCCGCCGAGGGTGGCGGCTGTGCCGCGGATGGTCATGGTGGTGCCGACCCCTGACGGCCAGATCAATCCCCTCGTCATGGCGGCGGCGCGGATTTGCGGTATCGAGGAAATTTATCGGATTGGCGGCGCGCAGGCCGTGGCGGCTCTCGCCTATGGGACCGAGACCATCGCGTCGGTGGACAAAATCGTCGGGCCCGGCAATGCCTATGTTGCCGCAGCGAAGCGAGAGGTGTTCGGCCATGTCGGGATCGATTCCATCGCCGGTCCTTCCGAAATCGTCGTGGTCTCCGATAATCGATCGCCCGCCCCTTGGGTGGCAGCGGACCTCCTCAGCCAGGCGGAGCACGACCCTTCCTCGCAGAGCATATTGATTACCGACGATGCGGCCTTTGCCGATGCTGTGGAGGGGGCGGCGGAAGACTTGCTCGCTGTCTCTCCGCGGGAAGCGATCACGCGCCGGGCCTGGGAACAGAATTCCGCTTTGATCGTGGTACGGCGTCTTGGGGGTGACGGCATGGAGGTGGTCAACCGTCTGGCACCGGAACATCTTGAACTGGCCGTCGACAAGCCGGAGGACCTCCTCCCCTCGATCCGCCATGCCGGGGCCATTTTCCTCGGCAGGCATACCCCAGAAGCGGTGGGGGATTATGTCGCCGGGCCGAACCATGTTCTGCCGACGGCCCGGGCCGCGCGCTTTTCTTCTGGGCTGTCGGTGGCCGATTTTCTGAAGCGTTCCAGTCTGATCGGATGTTCTGCGGAGAGCCTCGAGGTGATCGGGCCGCTGGCCATGACCCTTGCGGAGAAGGAAGGGCTCTGGGCCCATGGTGAGAGCGTGAGACAACGGCTTGAGGATCGTGGCCAATAGCGCCATGGACAGGCCCTCCGGCTTCACAGGCGGGGGAAACTGGCGCAAGGACAGGTTCAATTGAACGACGGATCAAGATGACCGAACGGCTCGTCGCCATCGATATTGATGAAGGTTCCCTCGGGGCACGCTCTTCGGAGGTCGATCATGAGCGCAAAGTTGCCATGCATGATCTGCTTGAGGAGAATCGCTTCGCGCCGGTCGGGGGGGAGGATAAAGGCCCTTACCGCCTGAAATTGTTTGAGCAGAACGGCCGATTGGTGTTCGATGTCAGTACCGAAGCGGGGGACCCCCTGATCCAGCACCATCTGTCGATGACCCCCTTTCGGCGGTTGATCAAAGACTATTTCATGCTCTGTGAAACCTATTACGATGCGATCCGGGCCGCGATGCCCGAAAAGCTCGAAACGGTGGATATGGCGCGGCGCTCGGTCCACAATGAAGCCACCGAGCTGTTACAAAAGCGCCTTGAAGGAAAGATCTCGACGGATTTCGATACGGCCCGCCGGCTGTTTACGCTGATCTGCAGTATCTCGCTTCGGGCGTCGAGCAGGGGAGACCGCTGAAGATGGGGAAAGCGACGCGTTCGATCCTGTTTGCGTGTAATATGAATTCGGTCCGCTCGCCGATCGCAGAGGCCCTGGCCCGGCGGCTGCTTGGCCCCGGGACGCGGGTCGAAAGCTGCGGCGTGTATGAAGGGATGCTGGACCCCTTCGTCGCCGAAGTGCTGCTCGAAAATGATCTCCCCGTCCCGCAACGGCCCCCTCAGACCTTTGCGGATGTCGACTTGGCCGAGTTTGACCGCGTGATCGCGCTGTCGCCCGAGGCGGCGGCGGAGGCACGCCGGTTGTCAGGGAATGTGAGCTACTGGGAAATCGATAACCCCACCGATATACGCGGCGGCGACGAAGAGTTGCGCCGGGCCTATCGCCTCTGCCGGGATTGTTTGGCCGAGCGGATCAATTCTGAGTTTCAATCGACGACCGCCATCAGTCCTGCTTCTTGACCTTTGCGGAGCGGAGGGGCAAATGCCTTCTTCATTTTGGTAAAGGATCTGCATGGCGAAGGAAGAGCTTCTCGAGTTTCAGGGCACGGTTGAGGAATTGTTGCCGAACGCGAATTTCCGCGTGAAACTCGACAATGACCATGAGATCATTGCTCACACGGCGGGAAAAATGCGGAAGAATCGAATCCGCGTTCTCGCTGGCGATAAGGTGCTAGTTGAGATGAGCCCCTATGATCTATCCAAGGGGCGTATCACCTACCGCTTTAAGTAGGGGCCGCGGGGAGCGGAGAGCCCATGTCAGAAACGGGGTCGAACGACACGCAAAGTAAGGCGGGTCCGCGCCTGATCTTGGCGAGCGGGTCGGCACGGCGTCGGGCGTTGCTGACGCAAATTGGGTATCCTCCCGACGAGATCCATCCCGCCGATATCGATGAAACCCCGCGGGAGGATGAGTTGCCGCGGCTCTTGGCGGGGCGGCTGGCCGAGGAAAAGGCGATGGTGGTGGCCGACCGCTATCCCGGGGATGTGGTGGTCAGTGGTGACACCGTCGTGGCGGCGGGAAGGCGGATCTTACCGAAGGCCGAAACCCGCGACGAGGCGGCCACGTGTTTGTCGCTCCTCTCCGGCCGATCGCACCGTGTTTATACGGGGATGGCCTGTGCAGGGGCCAACCGCGAAAAGATCAGAACCCGGATCGTAGAAACGCGGGTCAAGGTCAAAACCCTCAGCCACACAGAAATCGACCTTTATCTCGACAGTCATCAATGGTCGGGAAAGGCGGGGGGATATGCCATTCAGGGTGCCTTTGCCGCCTTCATTATCCAGATCGTCGGAAGCTATTCCGGGGTTGTCGGGCTTCCGCTCTACGAAACCGCCAACCTGTTGCGTGATGCCCTCGGCCGTGCGCCCGCCTTTCCGGCAGACTGATGGGCGCACGCCTTTTTCTCGAAACCTCTCCTCTAATGATTCGTGTCCTGAGGATGGACGAGGATGGGCCGGTAAAAATCGCCCATGCCACAGGGGATAAGAGGGAGGCCCTGCTGGGTGATCTCTACAGGGCGAAAGTTCTGGGTCACGACCCTCGGCTCGGCGCGGCCTTTGTCGATTTGGGCACGGGGGGAGAGGGGTTCTTGCGCCGCCCCGGGAAATTGCCCCCGGTCGGCGCGACCCTGATCGTTGAAATCAAGCGGGAGGCAATGGGCGCAAAGGGCCCTGACGTCACGGACAAATGGTCGGCGGCCCTTCCTCTGTTACGGCTCACGGCCCAGCGGGCGACCCCCGGTCCGCTGGGGGAGGATCAGTTACTCGCTGACCGGATCGGCCCCCAGTTAAGCCGGGAGGGGGAGCCGGGGCGGATCGATATCTGTCCGGTGGAAATCCGTCTTCTGATGACGTTGGGACTACAGGCCGAAGATCGGGTTATCGTCACCACCGGTGAGGCGGCGGCGCGACTTGCGCCCTTTTTGGGAGGGGTGGCGGAGACCTTGCCGATGAAACAGATAGGGGAACAGATTGATCTTGCAGAGGAAGAAGCGCTCCGTCATCGGCATATAATCCCAGGAGGGGGGGCGCTGACGATTGAGGAAACCGAGGCCGCTTTCACCGTCGATCTCGATCTGGCCCAGGGGGCCGGCCAGTCCAAGGCGGGCGCGGGCAGTCGTCTTTTGGCTGAGGCGATGCGGCCGCTCGGCCGACTGTTATCCCTCGCTGGGGCAGGGGGCCAGATCTTGATCGATGCCCCGCGCGGTGCCATCGCCGCCCCGAAGATCTTTCGGGACCAACTCACGAGAGCCCTGAAGCCCCTTGGCCGGGTCAGTGTCCCCGCCGTGACGCCGGAGGGGTGCGCCCTGGTGGTGGCCCCGCGGCCGCGGCCCTCAACCCTTATGAAGCTGACCGAACCGTTTGGGCAGGGGGTTGTGCAGGGGCGACGGATGAGCGCCCCTGTGGCGCGGGCCTCGGCCTATCGCGCCCTCGCGGCGGCGCTTGAGCGAAATCCCACCGCCCAGCGTCGCCTCGTCGTTGCGCCCCGCCTTGCCGAGGGGCTTGTCGGAGAAGGGCCCGCGGCGCACCTTATGAGGGAACGGTATGGGCCGAGATTCGAGATCCTTGTCGATAGGACCTTTGAGGAGAAGGCCGTGACGCAAGGAGGGGAGGCGTATCGTGTCGAAGAGTGAGCGATGCCCGATCTGCGGGGCGCCGACCGTGCCGGCGGAGCGCCCATTCTGCTCGGATCGCTGCCGCCATGTCGATCTTCATCGATGGCTTACGGAGGGGTATCGCCTGCCCGCTCAGGAGGACGAAAGTGAGCAGCCGGACCCCGAGCAATGAGCGGAGAGAAAATACTGATCGTCGATGATGAGGCGTCTATTCGCGAACCACTGGCCGATTATCTTGCCGGTCATCATTACGATATTCTGCGGGCGAAGGATGGTCTTGAGGCCAGAGAGGTTTGCCGAACCGCTCAGCCCGATCTCGTCCTCCTCGACATCATGATGCCGGGGGAGGACGGATTGTCTCTTCTTCGTGAGTGGCAGGCCACAGGCGGGCCGCCCGTTATTCTCCTGACGGCCATGGCGGATGATACCGACCGCATTGTCGGGCTTGAGCTGGGGGCGGACGATTATGTGACCAAGCCGTTCAACCCCAGGGAGTTGGTCGCGCGGATCAAGGCCGTCCTGCGGCGTGCCGGAGGTGAGGGGGCAAACCCTCCTCCCGATGCGTGCGAGGGCTACTCCTTTGCCGGTTTTCATCTGGATATTGGGCGCCGTCATCTCACAGGGCCGGATCATCCCTCAATCCCCCTCACCGGCGGTGAATTCGCGCTCCTCCATGTCTTGCTCGACTCGGCGGGGCGGGTGCTGAGCCGCGATCAGCTCTTGGATGCGACCCAGGGCCGAGAAGCGCACCTTTTCGACCGTTCCATCGACAATCAGATCAGCCGTATACGCAAGAAAATCGAGCTCGATCCCAAGCAGCCGCAAATCATCAAGACCGTGCGGAATGGCGGCTATGTTCTCAGCGTCCCCGTGAGCCGTCGATGAGGTGGTCGGGCCTCTCGCTGGCCGCGCGCATGGCCCTTGTCCTTGCGCTGTCCCTGTTACTGGCCCAGGGGGTCAGCCTGGCACTGTTGCTTGAGAGCCGGGCCCGGCTTGCCGATGTAAGAGCGCAAGCGACGATTGATCGTTTCGTTGATGCCGTGGCCCGCGATGAGGCGCGTCCGATCGGCGCGATGCTGCGCCGCCGCCTCCGGCCTGGGGGGCTCTCCATCCCGGTGGAGACCGGAACGCCAATTGCCGCAGCTTTCCCCCTGGAGGAAGACCTCACCGAGCGGCTCATCCGGTCGCTGACGGCGGAGGGATTACCGTCCGAGGGGGCTTCGGTGGGCCTGGCGCCGCAATTGCCAGGGGCGCTGCGCCGCCGGCCGAGTGAGGCGAATGAACAGCTGGCGCAAGCGGAAACAGCCCCCCGTCATCTTGTTCTGTCCGCGCCCATCCCTTCGGGCGGCTTCGTCAATAGCGTCGTGCCTGAGCCGTTCCGCGACCAGGTGCGTATCAGACCCCTCATTGTGCAGACGATTCTGATCTATCTTGGCTTGCTGGCGGCGACCTTGATCGTCACCCGCCAGCTTTCCCGACCCCTGGCGCGTCTGACCCTCACGGCGCGTCAATTGACCGTTCCCGGTCCGCCCCCCGATTTGCCGCGCCGGGGGCCGAGCGATATCACCGATTTGTCGGCCGCCTTTGCCGATATGCATGCTCGACTCGAAACGGTGTTCACGGAGAAAGATGCGATGCTGGGGGCGATTGGTCACGATCTCAGGACGCCCCTTACCTCCCTCAGGCTCCGCGCTGAGCGTATCGCCGATGACGAGCTCAGAGAGCAGATGATTGCGAGCCTCGACGCCATGGCTCTTCTGTTGACCGATATTCTGGCGGTGGCGAAAACCGGGCGCGGTTCCGGGGAGCGCCAAGCCATTGCCCTTGATAAGCTTTGCGCCGAACTGGCGGCCACCCATCCCGCTTTGGAGGTCGGCGGGGAGCGAGGCCTGATTGTTCAGGGGTTCCCGATGCTCTTACAGCGCGCGATGGAGAATATTCTCGATAACGCCGATCGCTATGGCGCGCCGCCGATACGGCTCGACATCCGCCGTGCTGGGGGGGACGTTCTGCTCCGCGTTGAGGATTGCGGCGAAGGATTTCCGGCGCAGGGCGAGGAGGCCAGCCGGCTGATCAAACCGTTCGAGAGGGGAGAAGTATCGCGAAGCCGGGTGACGGGGGGGGCGGGTCTTGGTCTTGCTATTGCCGAGGCGGCCGCGTCGGCCCATGGCGGCGCCCTGACGATTGGCCGCGCAACCGGTGGGGGCGCACAGGTCACGATCTGCCTGCCCGCCGCTCCTGTCTCTCCGGCTCCTGAAGATTTGGCCCCTAATGATCCGCCACAGGATGATCGGGCAGAGACACAGACCGAACGGCCCTAAGCCCGTATCGATCGGAGTGGCAAAACGTCTCTAGGATATTATTTTATCGCACTTTCTTGACGCGAACCGGTTTCCACTTCGCGTCAAAATGATCCAACGGGCCATCCTCTCCGACGGCCCGTTGGCGTCCCATCCGCCGGTTTCGACAATCATCTCGACGCCCTTATTCGGCGTCGAGATATCCGCCTTCCTCGAGATAGGCGATGATCTTCTCCGCGGCCTCAACAGAGCTGAGGGCGGTGGTGTCGATATGGATCTCAGCCTCTTTCGGCGGCTCGTACTCAGAGTCGATGCCGGTGAAATTCGTGATCTCCCCCGCCCGCGCCTTTTTGTAGAGGCCCTTCACATCGCGTTCTTCCGCAACATTCAGCGGGGTATCGATAAACACCTCGATGAATTTCCCCTCGCCAAGGAGGGAGCGGGCCATTTGTCGCTCGGTGCGGAACGGTGAGATGAAGGCGGACAGGACGATCAACCCGGCATCGACCATCAGCTTCGCGGTCTCAGCCACGCGCCGAATATTCTCGACCCGGTCGGCGTCAGTGAAGCCGAGGTCCTTGTTCAGACCGTGCCGCACATTGTCCCCGTCGAGAATATAGGTGTGGCGTCCGCGGTCGTAGAGGCGTTTTTCGACCAAATTGGCAATCGTCGATTTACCCGCCCCAGAGAGGCCGGTGAACCAGAGCAGGGCAGGGCGCTGCATCTTGATGGCCGCCCGTTCGGCCGTTCCCACCTCAAGGTCCTGCCAGACGACGTTGGAGGCCCGACGCAGGGAGTGGTCGATCATCCCGGCCGCCACCGTCGAATGGGTTTGACGGTCGATCAGGATAAAACTGCCGGTGGCCCGATTTTCCTTGTAAGGATCGTAGCCAATCGGCGCTGACAAGTTGAATTTACAGACCGCGATCTCGTTCAGGCCAAGGGTCTTCCCCGGCCGCTGCTCAAGGGTATTGACGTCGATCTTGTTCCGCAAATCGGTGACCACGCCGGTCACGGATTTATTGGCGGTTTTGAGGATATATTGCCGTCCAGGCAACATTTCCTCGTCCGACATCCAGATGAGGTGGGCGGAGAATTGATCGGTCTGATCCGCCGGGGCCTGGCCCCCGCAAATGATATCGCCGCGGGAGATATCGATCTCGTCCTCAAGGGTGATCGTTACCGCTTGATCGGTTTCGGCCATGTCGAGATCGCCGCCCATTGTGACGATCCGGGCCACTTTGGATCGTTGCCCTGACGGAATGGTGATGATCTCATCCCCAGGGGAGATCGACCCGCTGGCAACGGTGCCCGAAAAGCCCCGGAAGTCGAGATTGGGGCGATTGACCCATTGGACAGGCATCCGGAAGGGACGCTGTTCCGATCGTTCAACATTCACCGTCTCGAGATGATCCATCAGAGAGGGGCCGGTATAATACGGGGTATTCTCAGAGGACGCCGTGATATTGTCCCCGGCCAGGGCGCTGATCGGAATGCAGGTAATGCCCTCAAAGCCGAGGCCCTTCGAGAAGTCGCGATAATCCGCTTCGATCTCTTTGAACTTGTCTTCGCTGTAATCGACGAGATCCATTTTGTTGACGGCCAGGACGATGTGACGAATGCCTAAGAGCGAGCAGATAAAGCTGTGCCGCCGGGTTTGGGTCATGAGCCCGGCGCGGGCGTCGACCAGCAGGATGGCGAGTTGCGCCGTCGAGGCCCCGGTGGCCATGTTACGGGTATATTGTTCGTGGCCGGGCGTATCCGCCACGATGAATTTCCGACGGTCCGTGGAGAAGAACCGATAGGCCACGTCGATCGTGATGCCCTGTTCCCGTTCCGCGGCGAGACCGTCCACGAGCAGCGCAAAGTCGATTTGATCCCCTTGGGTCCCCATTTTCTTGGAGTCCTGCTCGAGGCTCGACAATTGGTCCTCGTACAGCATTTGGGAATCATAGAGGAGGCGGCCGATAAGGGTCGACTTCCCATCGTCCACCGAGCCGCAGGTGATGAAGCGAAGCAGGGATTTTTGCTCGTGCTTTTCGAGATAGGCGACCACGTCGCTTTCAACGGCTGCAAGATCCTTGGGTGAGGTCGCCATTAGAAGTATCCCTCTTGCTTTTTCTTCTCCATCGACGCGGCCTGATCGTGGTCGATCACGCGCCCCTCGCGCTCGGACCCCTTGGCCAACAAGGTCTCCTGGATGATGTCGGGCAGGGTGGCGGCTGTGCTCTCCACCGCCCCCGTCAACGGATAGCAGCCCAAGGTCCGGAACCGGACCGATTTCATCTGGGGCTCACGCCCTTCGAGGGGGATGCGGTCATCGTCGACCATAATCAGGGTGCCATCGATTTCCACGATCGGCCGTTCGGCAGCGAAATAGAGATCGGGAATTTCGATATTCTCGCGGTAAATATATTGCCAGATATCCAGCTCCGTCCAATTGGACAGCGGGAACACCCGGATACTCTCCCCTTTGCGGATGCGAGTATTGTAGATGCTCCAAAGCTCCGGCCGCTGATTTTTGGGGTCCCAGCGGTGACCGGGGGCCCGGAAGGAGAAGATGCGTTCCTTCGCCCGAGATTTTTCCTCGTCGCGGCGCGCCCCGCCAAAGGCGGCGTCGAACCCGTATTTGTCGAGGGCCTGTTTCAACGCCTGGGTCTTCATCACATCGGTGTGATAGGCGCTGCCGTGGGAGAAGGGACCGACATTGTCCCGCACCCCTTCGGCATTGATGTGAACTTTCAGGTCAAGGCCGAGTTTTTCCGCCGTTTCATCCCGGAATTTGATCATTTCCCGGAATTTCCATGTCGTGTCGACATGGAGGAAAGGAAAAGGAGGCAGCGAGGGGGAGAAAGCCTTCAGCGCAAGGTGCAGCATGACGGAGCTGTCCTTGCCCACCGAATAGAGCATTACGGGGTTTTCGCACTCGGCGGCCACCTCGCGAATGATATGTAGGCTTTCCGCCTCAAGGCGATCGAGATGAGTGAGAGTCATTGACGTTGGCCCCCTGATAGACACACCGCTCCCGCCCGGAGCGCTTTCTTCGGCACGATTACGCGACGGGGGCGAAAACGCAAGGGATGGGCCACCTCATCGTTAACACTCGTCGCTCGCTTCCAGCCGCGCCCTCCAAACGCCATTTGATGAGCTATTTCATGTCGGTCTTGACCTTTGCAGCGGTGGGCTCGAAGAGGGAGAACGCTTGGATCGGTTCGTTGACGCCTTCGGACGAGGTGGCAAAATACCGTCCTAGAAAGGTCGAAGCGGCGTGGTTTCCGAGAAGCGATTATCAAAGCTTCAGGTTCTCATCACCGAAACTGAGCTGGCGACCATCGACGATTGGCGTTTCGCCAATCGGGCGGATAGCCGGTCTTCCGCGGTGCGGGAACTGATCGCGCTGGGGCTCAAATTGGCCGAATCCTCTCCGGAACAGGCCGATCAAGTCCTCACCTCCCTCCGTAAGCTCTCTTCCTGACTGTCCCGCCGGACGGCCTGTCGTATTATTCACATGCCGCTTTCCCGACTTGCCCTGCGCCCGTTTCCGGGCGGTGGCGATGCGGACCCCACACGCTGTGCGGGTTTCGACATGAGTGAGTCACTACTATCCCCCATAATGACACGGTGCGTTATGTCACTCTTTCGCCATAAGCAATTGATGTAAAAAGCATTTCTTTGGGTCCGGCGGCTCTGTTACGGCGACGATGTCGAATGAGAGAGGGCAGACCCATGGGATCACAATATCTCGCTCGGGCCCGTGCGGACCGACTGAAGCAGCGTGACGGGGATCTGCTGGATCACCCGGACGCCGCCGAGGCCTTATGCGCGTTGCGCCGATTTGCGTTCAGTCTGACCCGCAACGAAGATCGGGCCGCTGATCTGGTTCAGGACTGCCTGGAGCGGTGCCTCCGCAAGCAATATCTCTTTGATGGGCGGAATTTGCGGTCATGGATGTTCACTGTCTGTCGGCGGGTGTTCCTGAACCAAATCCGCCGGGAGCAAAGCCGCGGCATTGCCCTTGAGCTCGACGACGCGCCCCTCTTGGCGCTGTCGGTTGAGGGCAATCAGGACAGCTTTATGGCGTTCCGCGATCTATGTACCTCAATGGAGAATTTGTCGTCGGATGATCGGACAATGTTGTCGATGATCGCCGTCGACGGTCTCCGCTACGAGGATGTCGCCGAAGCGCTCGATGTCCCGGTCGGGACGGTCAGGTCCCGGTTGTCGCGCGCCAGAACGAAACTCAAGGACTCATTGGACGCCGTCGTCTGACCAAGAGGGGCCAAGAGGGGCCAGGTAAGGGGCGCTCCGCCTGATCCCTTGCCCCCAGATCTTTGCTCCCCGCTCCGTTGCGTTGAACAGGCCGACCGCGGGAGCTATCTCTGCGGCATGGCCGATCCCATCCCTGACACTCTCGCCTTCTCCGAAGCCGTCGCCACCTATCACGGCCGCATGGAGCCAGCGACCTGGAGCCCCCATCGCCCCTCCCGCCCGGAAAAGATGGAGGGGGGGAGGGCTTTCCGGGTCAGCTCGGATTACGAGCCGGCCGGCGACCAACCTGCGGCCATCGCCGAATTGGTGGCGGGCATTGCGGCCCAGGAGCAGGATCAGGTGCTGTTGGGGGTCACCGGTTCAGGCAAGACCTTCACCATGGCGAAGATCATTGAGGCGACCCAGCGGCCGGCGCTCATCCTGGCGCATAATAAGACCCTCGCGGCGCAGCTTTACGGCGAATTCAAGAGCTTCTTTCCTGACAACGCGGTCGAGTATTTCGTTTCCTATTACGATTACTATCAGCCGGAAGCTTATGTTCCGCGTACTGATACCTATATCGAAAAAGAGTCGACGATCAATGAGCAGATCGACCGGATGCGCCATTCGGCGACCCGGGCGCTTCTTGAACGGGACGATGTCATCATCATCGCTTCGGTATCGTGTATTTACGGGATCGGGTCGGTCGAAACCTATACCGAAATGACCTTTACGCTTGAGGTTGGGGAAACAGTCGAGCGCAAGCAGCTTTTGGCCGACCTCGTCGCGCTTCAATATAAGCGCAACGATGTGGCCTTCGCCCGCGGTGCGTTCCGGGCGCGGGGGGATATCGTCGAGATCTTTCCCGCGCACCTTGAGGATGTGGCCTGGCGGATCAGTCTGTTCGGGGACGAAATCGAAGCCATCACCGAGTTCGATCCACTGACCGGGCAAAAGATCGCGGATCTGCCGCGGATCAAAATGTATGCGAACAGCCACTATGTCACGCCGCGGCCGACCCTGCGCCGGGCTATTGAGGGGATCAAGAAAGAGCTGGCCGCAACGCTCCCCATTCTCCACCAGGAGGGAAAACTGATTGAGGCCCAGCGGCTCGAACAGCGGGTGCAATTCGACATTGAGATGATGGAAGCCACCGGGTCGTGTCAGGGGATCGAGAACTATTCCCGCTATCTGACAGGGCGAAAGCCGGGACATCCACCACCGACCCTGTTTGAGTATCTGCCTGAGAACGCCTTGGTGTTCTGCGATGAAAGCCATGTGACGGTGCCGCAAATCGGGGCCATGTTTCGCGGCGACTTCGCCCGTAAAAGAACGCTTGCGGAATATGGCTTCCGCCTGCCCTCCTGCATGGATAATCGCCCCCTCAAATTCGAGGAATGGGACGCGATGCGCCCGCAAACCGTACATGTCTCGGCGACCCCTGGCCCTTGGGAACTCGATCGCACCGGAGGGGTCTTTGTCGAGCAGGTGATCAGGCCCACGGGCCTGATCGACCCACCGGTTGAGATTCGACCGGTAACGACCGGACAGGTGAACCAGGTCGATGATGTCATAGACGAATGCAAAAAAGTGGCGGCGCAGGGGGGACGCTCTCTCGTGACCACCCTCACGAAAAAAATGGCCGAAGACCTCACCGAATATATGCACGAACAGGGAGTCCGCGTCCGTTACATGCACAGCGATGTGGATACGATCGAACGGATCGAGATTATCCGTGATCTGCGACTTGGGGTATTCGATGTTTTGATCGGGATCAATCTTCTCCGCGAAGGTCTCGATATTCCCGAATGCCAATTCGTCGGTATTCTCGATGCGGATAAGGAGGGATTCTTGCGCTCCGAAACCTCTCTTATCCAGACGATCGGACGGGCGGCGAGGAATGTCGACGGACGTGTCATTCTCTATGCGGATGGAATGACGGGGTCGATGGAGCGGGCGTTGCAGGAAACCGAACGTCGCCGCGAAAAGCAGCTTGCGCACAATGCGGCACACGGGATCACGCCCAAGACCGTCAAGGCCAAGATCGCCGAGATCACCGATAGCGATGATGAGGCCACCAAGGCCGCTGCGGGAACGAGCTTTACGTCGGAGCGGTTGACGAAGGGGGCGACGGGCATGGGCGCCATGCGCGAAGAACGTGAGGCCTATATCCCCGGTGCGAATATGCGCTCCCATCTTGGCGCCCTCGAAAAGCGGATGCGAGAGGCTGCCGCCAATTTGGAATTCGAGGAAGCCGCGACCCTACGCGACGAAATCCGGAAGCTCGAAGCCCTCGATCTCGAAACCCGCTGAGCTCTATCGCCCTCTCGCGATCCCGCGAAGCGAAGGCGCGCTTTGCGCGTGTGGAGCGTGGGGGAATGCACCTTTGCGCTGAGGTGACGAGTGTCGTAAATTCTTGGTTAAAAAATGATAGGATGAGGGCGTTGGGGGCATTGATGGCGGCAAGCTATTCCATTGAGGGGAGCGACGGCGAAGAAGTGGAGGAGTTGATCCCCGCCCCGCTCGACGAGGGACCTTCGGATGCCGAAGAAGAGCTCGGCGCGCCCGAAATCCGAAAGCAAGGACAGGCCACCTTCGATAGCCAAGCGCGGAAATTCGCCGACGAGTTCCGGGAAATTTGGAAAAACCCCGAGGGGAATCTGCACAAGGCCTTGATGCAACGGACACTGAACAGCCGGGTGTTCGGCGCCTTTTTGGTCGGCTTGCTCGCCACGACTATTCTCGGCGCCCTGTTCGATCTGACGGCGGGCCTTTCTATGACGCAGATGGTGATCGGGCGGGCGGCTAGCGTGGCGGTGATGGGCTTCGGCCTCGCCATGCTGATCCTCACACTGCGGTGGAATGAAACGCATCGCGCCCAGCTGATCATCGAACAGGCGTGCAGCGCGATCAGTGATGGATTGGTGGAGCGCATCCTGCGCAGTCGGGCCGAAGAGATTCATCGTCATATCAACCATCTCAGCTTTACCAAGCGGGACGGTCATGGGTCCGATCCGCAACAATGCGTTGTGGAGGTGTCCAATCTCTGGCGGGAAATCTCGCTCATTCCCTATCTGCTCGACAAGGAATGGAAGATTTTCAAATACGCTTTCGTGATGAAAAATGAGCGGCGACGGACTCGTCCCTTTTTCATCGTGTCGCTGATTGGGTACAGCGCGCTTTATGTCCTCGCCGGCATTATCGCTGCCCTGGCGCTGCATAACGAAGGCCAGCCGACCCTGCGGGCCGCCATCGCTGGGGGCACCGTCGCCTTTTTCGGATGGGCGCAGTTCATGGTGATGGCGATGGTGATCCGAAACCAGATGCGGGATCGGATGAGCCATTTCGTGGCGGAGATCGAAGAGCGTCTTGGATATTATTTCGGGGACGGCAAGAGCGGAAAGGAAGAGTGGATGTCCGTGATCGCCCGCTATGACCCCGCGCCGATCGTCGGCAAGAAGCTCAAAGATGCCTACGAGTTCATTGCACGAAGCCGTCAGTCTCTTGACGTCGACACGGGGGAGCGCGGCGGTCGTGCCGATGATCTTTCCCCGCCAACAGGCAAGTCGTCGGGGGCCGTCGCCTGGTCGCCCCCCGCCGCGCGCCCTGCCCCTCGGGTGATCCGGCGCATTCGCTGAAGAAGGGGGGAGGTGCGGGGCCGTCGGGCTCCTTTGCCCCCCGCGAGGCGGGGCGTCATCGCCGAAATGAGCGGGCCCTTTGCTGACTTGACGATATCCGCCGTTGGGCGCACCGAACCCCGATGTTAGACACGTTGGTGGTCATTTCGCCGGTCTTCATTCTTGTGGGGGCCGGGGCGACGGCGTGCTGGACGGGGGTCATCAGCCAAGCGACTGTGGACGGGACGATGTCCTTCGTCCTCAAGATCGCTGTCCCGGTGCTCCTGTTCAGGGAGCTGGCGCGGCTTGATTTGGCATTGGTGTTCCAGCCAGCCCTCTTGCTCAGTTTCTACCTTGCCGCCTTCACGGCCTATACGATCGGTATCGTTGTTGCCCGCTTTGTCATTGGGCGGGATCTGCCCGATGCGGTGGTCATCGGTTTCGGGGCGTTGTTCTCCAACTCGCTCCTATTGGGGATTCCCATCACCTTCCAATCCTTCGGGCCGGAATCAGTGGCGGGGAATTACGCGATCATCGCGTTTCATTCGCCCCTTACCTATCTTGTCGGCCTCACCGTAATGGAAATGGTGCTTGCGGGGCGCAGCGGGATGCGGTCATTGCCGCGAAAGGTCGGGGGGGCGATGTTTCGCAACGCCATTATGGTGGGGATCGCGGCGGGGATCCTGGCCAATTTATTGTCGCTGGCCCCCACGGGCCCCGTCGGCGCCGCCACAGAGATGCTGGCGGCCACCGCCTTTCCCGCCGCCTTGTTCAGCCTTGGCGGCGTCCTGACGCGCATCCCGATCAAACGCTCCTTTGGGGCGGCGGCGATGGTGGCTAGCCTGTCTTTGCTGGTTCATCCCGCCATCGCGTTTCTATTGGGGGTCGGCGTATTCGGGCTCGACAAGGCGGGGGTCGTTTCGGCGGTGATGACGGCGGCCATGCCCACCGGCGTGAACGGCTTCATCTTTGCCCAGCTCTATGGGCGCGCCACAGGGGCGGCGGCGAGCGCCGTCTTCCTCGCGACTTTGCTCTCCGTTCTGACGATCCCTTTATGGATCATGCTCCTCAATACTGTCTTGGGCTGATCAGGCCGTCGCGGGAAGCATCGCCTCCAGTGTTTCCAGCCGATCTGCCTCGGCGGTGGGTTTGTCCCAGCGCAGCCGATTGATGCGGGGAAAACGCATGGCGATCCCCGATTTGTGGCGGCTTGACCGCTGTAGCCCCTCAAAGGCCACTTCGAAGACGAGCCCTTCCTCCCGTGTGGCCCGCACCGCCCGAACCGGCCCGAAACGGTCAATCGTATGATCCCGAACGAATTTGTCGATCTTCTTGAGTTCCAGGTCCGTAAAGCCGTGATAGGCTTTCCCCACCGGGACCAATTCTTCGCCGTCCTTCCCCGTCCGCCATACACCGAAGGTATAGTCGGAATAAAAGCTCGAGCGCTTGCCGTGCCCCCTTTGCGCGTACATCAGGACCGCGTCGACGAGGAAGGGCTCGCGCTTCCATTTCCACCACTGCCCTTTCGGCCGGCCGGGGACATAGGGGGCATCGGCGCGTTTTAACATCACGCCCTCAATGGCGTCCTCCGGCGGGTTTGCGCGCAAATCGGCAAGGGCCTCCCAGCTGCTCAGCGGAATCACCGGCGACAAATCCAGCCGCGGGAACGCCCCCTGCTGACTGATCTCTTCGAGATGGGCGCGCCGCGCGCTAAAGGGCAGGGGACGGAGATCCTCCCCTCTCGCCCATAGGAGGTCATAGGCGCGGATGAAGGCGGGGCTCTCCTCCAATAGCTTCTTGGAGACGACCTTTCGGTTGAGGCGTTGCTGGAGGTCGTTGAACGGTCTGACCACAAACCGGTCGGTTATAGCAGGGTCGAAGATCAGGAGCTCACCGTCGATGGCGACCTCCTCGTTGAGGCTGGCCAGGAGGTCGGGAAAGGTCCCCGAAATATCGTCCCCCGTCCGGGTATATAGCCGCTTGACCCCGTCCTCCACGACCGTCTGCACCCGGATGCCGTCCCATTTCCATTCGGCCATCATCTCTGTGAGGTCGATTTTCGGCTGGTCTTTCTCTTCCACCGGATGGGCCAACATCACCGGCCTGAACGGTGCCTTTGCGGCCTGGGCGGGACGGGGGCTGCGCCCCTCAAGCCAGGCGAAAAGGTCCCTATAGGGGGCCTCAAGCCCGTGCCACAGCTCCTCTATGTCCTGCACCGGTTGGCCGCCGAACTCAGCCAGGGCCAACTTGACGAGCCGTGCGGCCACGCCGATTCGCAGTCCGCCGGTAATCAATTTGATCAGTGCCCAGCGTGCCGGCGGCGAGAGGGCATCGAACCAGTCGGCAACAACGCTTGGGGCCTCTTGACGGGAAATCTCGCCCAGGGTCTCAACAATATCGGTCAGGGTGGGGATGTAGTTTCGCTGTTCCTGCCCGGGCCAGATCAGCGACACGGTCTCCGCCAGATCACCGACATAATCGTAGGAGAGACCGAACAGGACCGGGTCCACCCGCTCCTCGACCAAGGTTTTGATCATGGCCGGCTTCACCGATTTGATATCGAGGTCGCGGGTCATGGCCGCCACCGCCCAGCCCCGATCGGGATCGGGGGTCGATGCGAAATATTCCGTCAAAAGACGGATTTTGCCGTTCCGCGACGGCGTATAAATCAAACTCTCAAGCAGGGCGGCAAAGCGATTCACGTTGCCGCCCCCTTCGCCCCCGCCCGTTGAATGATCTTAATCATGGTCATCCTCATAGCCGATCAGGTGCAGGGGACGCGCGACCCGTCCGCGTAATTCCGCCCACCGGATGAGGGCGTCCTCACGCCCATGGGTAACCCACAGTTCATCTGGGTCCACCGCCTCGACGGTGTCGGTCAGCTCCCCCCAATCGGCATGATCTGAGATGATCAGCGGCAATTCGACCCCGCGCTGCTTGGCGCGTTGGCGGATCCGCATCCAGCCACTGGCAAAGCACGGAACAGGATCGGGGAACCGGCGGGCCCAGGTCGACTGGATCGCCGCCGGAGGACAGATGACGATTTCGCCGGAAAAATCTGTCTTCTCTCCAGATGAATCCTTCAAGGTCGCCGGGAGAAGGGGACTAAGATTGACCCCGAAGGATTCATAGAGCGTACAAAGACGGTCCAGGGCGCCATGGATAAAGATCGGGCGATCATATCCTTCTTCACGCAAATGGCGGATCACCCGCTGCGCTTTCCCAAGGGCGTAGGCGCCGACCAGGTGGGTCCGCTCGGGAAATTGCTGCTGCGACGCCAGAAGCTTGCGCACTTCTCCGCCTGTATCCGGATGGTGGAACACCGGCAGGGCAAAGGTCGCCTCGGAAATGAAGATGTGACACGACACCACCTCGAAGGCCGGACAGGTCGGGTCGCGTCGTCGCTTATAATCGCCGGTTACCACCATCCGCAGGCCGCCGAATTCGATCACCGCCTGGGCGGAGCCGAGCACATGGCCGGCGGGGGCCAGCCAAAGACCAACCCCATTGACGTTCGTCGTCTCGCCATAGGCGAGGGCTGTGCGCCGAGCGGTGAATTCCTCGCCATAGCGAACGGCCATGATCGCCAGGGTCTCTTCGGTCGCGATGACCGATCCGTGGCCTGAACGGGCGTGATCGGCATGACCGTGGGTAATCACCGCCCGATCGACGGGCGCCACGGGATCGATGTAAAAATCTCCCGGCGCACAATAGAGGCCCGCCGGGGTCGGGTGCAGCAGGGCCTCGGGGGTCACGGCGTTAGGCCGACTCCGCCGGGACGAAATCAAGGGCAACACCGTTATTGCAATAGCGTAGGCCCGTCGGCTGCGGCCCGTCCTTGAAGACATGGCCCTGATGGCCGCCGCACCGGCTGCAATGATATTCGGTCCGCGGCACGATCAATTTGAAATCGGTCTTGGTGTCGACGGCGCCGTCAATGACATCGAAAAAGGAGGGCCAGCCGGTGCCGCTTTCGAATTTATGGGAGGAGAGGAAGAGCGGCAGGGCGCAGCCCGCGCACACATAGGTGCCTTCGCGCTTTTCCGCGTTCAGCGGGGAGGTGCCGGCCCGCTCCGTCCCTTCTTTGCGGAGGACACGGAATTCCTCGGCGGTCAGCCGATCTTTCCAGGCCGCTTCGCTGAGCTCGGCCCAATCGGTGTCGTCGTTGATCTCTGAGGGTGAGGATGGGCTCATTGCGGCCTCCTGTGCTTTGCTGTCGCGTCCGGTACAGGCCACCGTCAGGGCGGCGCTGCCCCCAAGGAGGACCGACCGTCGTGTGAGTTGGTTCATGATCATCATCCCTATTTAGGGAGTTACTTCGTGATGACCGCCAAAAAGGTTGCGGCCCATCCGCCAAGGAGCAATAGGCCGCCGATCGGCGTGACCGCGCCCAGAAAAGTCGGCGCGCCCAAGGCCATGGCGTAGAGGGTGCCGGAGAAGATCAGCGCCCCGGCGACGAAACAGCCGCCGCCAATCGACGACAGACCGGTGGCACCGACACAGAGGGCCGCCACCGCGTGCAACAGCAAATAGAGGGTCGCCGTCTCCCACCAGCCAAGGGCGGGGCCGGTGAGTCTGTCGGCAAGGCCGTGGGCCCCGAAAGCGCCGAGACCGACCCCTGCAAAACCTAGCAAGGCCGCGGCGGCGACGATCAACTTATCCATCGAGCTCACTTTCCTTATTCGGTTATTCGGGCCCTTATGAAGGCTCCCGCAGCCCTTGGGGGAGAATTAGGCCGCAAGGCCCGGCAGGGCCAGGAGAAGCCCGGTCCACACATTGGCCTTAAAGAGGCGTAAGGCGCGGTCGCCGTCGCTGAGGTCGAGACTTCTGACCTGCCACGTCAGGTGCCCCGCGGCGGGCAGCAGGAGCAAAAGGCCCCAAAGGGCGCTTTGGCTCAACAGGGCAAAGGCCATGAGGATCACGCAAAGGCCATAAAAGACCGCAACGCCGGTTACGGCACTGTCACCTAAGGCTCGGGCGCTTGATTTGACCCCGATCAGGGCATCGTCTTCCACATCCTGGAGGGCGTAGATCGTGTCATAGCCGAGGGTCCAGAACAGCCCCGCCGCATACGCACAAAGGATCGGCCCCGACAGACCCCCGGCCACCGCCGCCCCGCCGACCAGGACGCCCCAATTGAAGGTCAGGCCAAGCCAGGCCTGGGGCCACCAGGTAATGCGCTTCATAAAGGGATAGGCTGCCACCAGAACAAGCGCGCACAATCCGATCAGGATCGCCGGAAGGGGGAGGGAGAGAAGAACCGTCAGCCCCACCAGACACAGGGCGACGAGCAGGACCCAGGCCTCGCTTACCCGGACCTGGCCGCTGGGCAAGGGGCGGCTCGCCGTGCGGGCGACCTGGGCGTCGATGTCCCGGTCGACAATATCGTTATAAATGCATCCCGCCGACCGCATCGCCACCGATCCGATCAGGAACAGGGCCCAAAGGCGATAGATCTCCGGCGCTGTCATGTCGTCGGGGCGCCCGATCAGCGTGCCCCACAGGCACGGCCAGAATAACAGCCAGAGTCCCACCGGCCGATCGGCCCGCATCAGCCGGAAATAGGGACGCATTCCCGCAGGCAGGCGGTCGACGAAACTACGGGGGGCGGCGTCGGGGGTTTTGCGATCGGCACCGGCGGAAGGGGAGGGCGAGGACATGCCCCGCCGGTACACCCCCGGACCCGCAGGCGGAAGGGGGCCTTAGGGCTTGGTCACGACATCGCGATGCATCGGGGCGAGAAGGGCGAGAAGGCGGTTCTGGGCACGGAACCCCACGCCTTCGGCCGCCATCGCGGCGCGCAAATTCTCAACGAGCGCATTGAAATGCGCCGTGGTCAGCTCCTGCCCCATATGGCTGTCGGCCATCGACAGGCCGTCATAAACGCATGGGCCCCCTGCCAGCTCACAGATCTGAAGGACCAGCTTCTCCTCAAGGCGCTCGAAATTCGCGCCTTCGAAGGTGTCGGCGATACGCGGATCGGCAAGGCTGCGGTGGAGGAGGGTTTCGATCACCCGCTCGATCCCCGCTTTTTCGCCCAAGGCACGATAAAGGGCATCGTCGCTTAAGGCCGCAGCCGGTTGCGGGGCCATGGCTGTGGCGACGACAAGCGAAAGGCAAGCAATCAGGGCGCGCATCAGAATGATCCTTGAACTGATAGGTATGAGCCGGTCTGATCGTCAAGCCCCGCAATGGTTCCAAGATCGGCATAGGCGGCGGTGAGCGACAGATATTTGCTCGGGAAATAGGCGAGATAGGCGGTGGCCGCATCCTCCTCCTCGGCGAAGGCCAGGTTGTCGGGCTTGGTTCGGACCTCGCCCCCCAGGGCTAAGCGTTTCGTCAAAAGAGCCGCAGCGGTGGCTTCGACCTGGATCGTCCGTGTCGAGCTGAAGCCCAAAAAGCCGAGTTGATTGGCCTCTGTCGACCGAATGGTTCCCCCAAGGAGGAGGCTCTGGGCGAGCAATAGTTTCGTGGCGGACAGATAATAATCCACGCCCTCGTCGTCATCCGCCCCGACGGCACGGACGATATCGCCGTCCTTATTCTTCTTCACCTGAATGCCGACGCTGATCTGGGGCAGCCACGTATCCTGGTCGGTGACGACATCGCCCGCGAGCCGCAGCTTGGCGCCGAAGACCTCTTGGTCGAATTCAAACCCTTCCCCCAGCCCGAGAGCGCCGCCGAGTTCCTCGGTGTCGAAGGCCTGGCGCGCATAACTCAGCTCAAGCCGGTTCCTCACGCCCACGGCCAGACCATGGCTGGAGATGGAGAAATCGGAGAGTTGAACATCGGTGACAAAGGCTGAGGCGCCCCAGCTCAGCTCCGACCCGTAGCCGGTGATGAGCGCCCAAGGGACAAGACCGCTCCCCCCCTGGCCTTCAATCTGGCTCACCCCGCCCGTCATCAACAGGCGTCCCCGATCGGGGGCCCATTGAGCGGCGGCGGGGGGACTGACGATCATTGTGGCCAAAGCGGCCATGAACATGAAGCGGATCATGCGCTGGCGAGGCTCCTGGTGAGAGGTGTGTCTTCCGCCATCTCGCCCTCGGCATAGGGCAGGATGATGGTGATTGTGGTCCCTTCTCCGGCGAGACTTTCGATATCGAAGGTCCCGCGATGGGAGAGGACGATTGTCCGCGCCAGAGGCAGGCCAAGGCCCATTCCCTCATGGTGACGGGTACGGCTGTTATCCGCCTGCCCGAACAGTTCGAGCGCGCGCTCCAAGGCCTCGGCGCTCATCCCCTTGCCCCGATCTTTGATCGTCACGACGACGGTGTCACCGCAATCCTTCGCGATGAACGAGACAAGTCCGCCTTCGTCGGAGAATTGGCCCGCATTGATCAGGAGATGGCGTAACGCCGAGGTGAGATGAGAAGGCTTCGCGCGGATCTCTTGCAGCGTGTCGTCAATGATCGTTTCAAGGGTCAGGGAGGTGTAATGTTCGTCGTATCTGACGCCCTCGCACAGGGCATGGAACAGCGGGGCCGGCGCGACCAGCTCAAGGTCGGCATAGTAATCCGTATTTTGAGCGTCGGAAAATCTGAGAATGTCGTCGACAAGGCCAAGCAGCGTGTTTCCTGCTTCAAAAATTTCGCGGGCGAACTGTTGATAACTCTCGTCCCCTAAGGGCCCAAAGGCTTCGTCTCGCATCAATTGGGAAAAGCCGATGACGGCATTGAGCGGGGTGCGGAGTTCGTGGGTCGTCACCGCCATGAACCGGGTCTTGGCCTCATTGGCGGCGCTCAAATCCTCTTCGCGCGCTTTGATGGCCGTGATGTCGGACCAGACCAGAATGCGTCCCTCATCATTGGTGTGGGGGGCTGCGGCATTGACCCAGACCCCGTTGGGCAAACGGGTTTCCCCTCCTTCGTTCAGGGTAAGAATAATATTCGGGTCGATACTTGTCGCGGCAAGCAGATCCGTCAGGCGCTCGCCCCGGCCCATTGACGCCTCCGGTAACAGTGCCTGTGCGGCATCGTTGACCATCTGGATCCGTCCGGCCTTATCGAGGATCAAGATGGCATCCGCCGCTTCTCGGATGATCGCCTCAAGGCGGGTTTCGGCGCGCTGACGCCCTTCGAGTTCCTCGGCGATACGGCGAGCAATCTTGCGCTGCATCACCCGCATGGAGGTGACCAGCGCGATCAGCTCGATGCCGACCACCTTGGGCAGAGACGAATCGTATGCGCCGGCGGCAATCTTTCGGGCGGCGACTTCCAGCGCTTTAAGCGGGGTGACGATCAGGCGGTTTAGCCCTGCTGCGAGGAGGAGGGAGAGAAGGGCGACCAGAACCATGCCGATCATGGCGAGCCGGGTCGATCGATCCGCGGCGGCGATCGCCTTTTCCCGTTCGATGAAGCTGTCCGCTGCCAGAAGTTCGGTTAACAGATCGAACGCCTGTTCGCTCCAATCGGCGGCATTGTCGGGGGTGTTCCCTTCCCGCCAACCGGCAATGGTATCGCGGATCGCTGACGCTTCGTCCCGTGACGGGCCCTCGCTGCGGTCGACCACGATGGCGAGATCAGAGACCACCGTCATCAGCATCTCGTCATCATGTCGATCGCTGAGGAGGAAGCGGGCCGTATTGGCCTCCGCCGCTCGCGCATAGTTAATGGCCATCAAGGAATGGTCATAGGTCTGACGCACAATGCGGCTTGACCGGTCGAGGGCATGGATCGACCATACCGCATAGCTCACGGTCAGGAGCGTCATCAGCCCGAAGCCTGCATGCATGGCGCTGCTCAACGGCGCGCGTGTCAGTCGTTTCAGACGGAAGCCTAGCATGGGGCTGGCTTACGAAAAACTCGTCAATTGAATGTTATTTTGAGTATTCCGAAACGTCTTCTGGGCATGTTTTTCTTATGAAAAGCTCATTTCTCCTGATCTCGTCGGTCTTGATGTTTACGCATGGGCAAGACGATGCGCTGACGGTCTCGCAAATGGATCGGTCCTTCGCTCCGGGGGCGCTGTCGATTTCGGCGGGGCAGACCGTGAAGGTGATAAACGACGATCGCTTCGTGCATCACGTTCAGTCCAAGCATCGCAATCTGAAGGTCGATTCGGGTATTCAGAGGCCGGGTGAGTATATCGAGATCGCCTTTGCCAAACAGGGTATTTACGAGCTGACCTGTGCGATCCATCCGAAAATGTCCCTTAAGGTGGCGGTGGACTAAACAGTCGGCCCTTGATTGGGGGGCGCGCCGCTTGAGGATCGCGGCTCGGTGGCTTAGAGCATTGCCTCGGCGCCCCCGCCGCGACGGCTGGACATCCGTGGGGAGCGGGACGAAGAGCGCCCTATTTCCGCCTTCTGAGGAGAGGACCCATGGCCGATCGCTCCCCCGCTCGACAGCAGCCCGACAGCTTTCAATGGACCGAGGACAATAAGGCCTGGTGTGAGAAGGAAATCACCAAGTTTCCCGAGGGGCGTCAGGCCTCTGCGGTGATCCCTTTCCTGTGGCGCGCGCAAAAGCAGGAAGGGTGGGTGTCGATCCCCGCGATGGAGGCGATCGCGACGCAGCTCGGCATGCCCTATATTCGCGTCTATGAGGTTGCGACCTTCTACACCATGTTCAACCTCAAGCCCGTCGGCACCTATTTCGTTCAGGTGTGCGGCACGACGCCGTGCATGCTGCGGGGGTCTGAATCCCTGATCGAGGTTTGCGAGCGGGTGATCGGGCCGCAAGGAGCGATCACCGAGAGCGGCCATCTGTCCTGGCTCGAGGTCGAATGTCTCGGCGCCTGTTGCAACGCGCCAATGGCGCAGATCAACGACTATTATTACCAAGATCTGACCCCTGAGAAGTTCGAGGAGATCCTCTTGACCTTGGATAAGGGCGAGGCGGTCGCGCCGGGGGTCTTTAATCCCGCGCGGCACACATCAGACCCTGAGGGGGACAACACGACCCTTACCGATGAGAGCCTCTATGACGGATCGGCGGCGAAGCCGATCGACCGCCTGCCCAATTCAGCGCCGGCGGAGCAAGGCTGAGCGTCCTATGGATCGGCGCGATCAAGAAGGGGCGGCGGCGAAGGCGTCAGGGAGCGGTGAGTCCCGCTTCTATGTCATCTTCGCCCTTTTGGAGGGGAGCTTTTTGATCCTCGCTGTGGCGGCCTATTTCTTGATGCATGAGAGTGTGCCGCTGTTGATCGGCTCGATCGTGGTGATCTCCCTCGTCAGTTCGACCTTTCTCCTCCCGCGTATTCTCTCCGCGCGGCGATCACAGGAATAGGATCGCAGGAAGACCAGACGGGCGAGGTGCCCTGAACGCATCAGCAACCGCCGCTTTAGGAACCGTCCATGGCCAACTCATCCCCCTCCCGCACCCGTGCACTGTTGCAGATCGTCGCCGTGTCGGCGTTGCCTTTTGCCTTTGTCTTTTGGCTGATCGGCGAGGCGGCGGGCTTCCAAGTGGCGTTGGGAGGGGTCTTGATCTTTGCCGTCATCGTCGGCGCCGTGATTGGATTTTCCGTTCTCCGGCGCAAAGGGCGCTCATCGCCATAATAGGAGAAGGGCTTTGGGCATCATGCCGCCTTGGCAGGCTGCGCCGAAAGCCTTACCACCACATCAGAAATCGAATGGGACAGCTTTTCCCTCATGCTCCAAGATAAAGACCGCATCTTCACCAATCTCTATGGATTAAAGGACCCCTTCCTCGAGGGGGCCAAGGACCGGGGCGCCTGGAACGGCACAAAGGACATCCTCGATATGGGGATCGATTGGGTGATCCAGCAGGTGAAGGATAGCGGCTTGCGGGGCCGCGGGGGGGCGGGCTTTCCCACCGGTCTTAAATGGTCCTTCATGCCGAAGGAGGTGGGGGAACGGCCCCATTACCTCGTGGTCAATGCCGATGAGTCCGAGCCGGGAACCTGTAAGGATCGCGAGATCATGCGGCACGACCCGCATACCCTGATCGAGGGATGTCTGATCGCCAGCTTCGCGATGCGCGCCCATGCCTGCTACATCTATATTCGGGGGGAGTACATTTTCGAGCGCGAGCAGCTGCAAAAGGCCATCGACGAGGCCTATGCCGCCAAGCTGATCGGCAAGGACAATGTTCACGGCTACGATTTCGACCTTTATCTCTCCCACGGCGCCGGGGCGTATATTTGCGGTGAGGAAACCGCCCTCCTTGAAAGCCTTGAGGGCAAAAAGGGTCAGCCCCGCTTGAAGCCGCCTTTCCCGGCGGGCGCGGGGCTCTATGGCTGTCCGACCACGGTGAACAATGTGGAATCAATCGCCGTCGTGCCGACGATCATTCGGCGCGGGGCGGATTGGTTCAAGCGCTTTGGGCGCGAGAACAATCACGGCACGAAAGTGTTCTGCATTTCCGGCCATGTGAACAAGCCGTGCAATGTCGAGGAGGAGATGTCGATCCCGCTCAAGACCTTGATCGATACCCATTGCGGCGGGGTCCGGGGCGGCTGGGACAATCTCAAGGCCGTTATCCCGGGCGGCTCCTCCGTCCGATGCCTGCCAAAGTCGATCTGCGACGATGTCTTGATGGATTTCGACGCCTTGCGGGAACACAAATCAGGGCTTGGGACGGCGGCGGTGATCGTCATGGACAAGTCCACCGACATGGTCAAAGCGATTGCGCGTATCGCGCATTTCTACAAACATGAGAGTTGTGGCCAGTGTACCCCCTGCAGGGAGGGAACAGGCTGGATGTGGCGGGTCCTCGTTCGGATGAGCCGCGGCGAAGCGGAAATGTGGGAAATCGACAAATTGCTGGACGTCGCCGGTCAAGTCGAAGGTCATACGATCTGCGCCCTTGGCGATGCGGCAGCCTGGCCGGTGCAAGGTCTTATTCAGCATTTCCGCCATGAAATTGAGGAAAAGATTACGGCTTACCGCGCCAATAAGCCCCACATACCGGTCATGGCCGCGGAATAAACGGGGGCAACAGGACCCCTGAGATCATAACAGGGAGGTTCCTATGCCAGTAGGTGACATTGTTGAGGTCAGCGACGAAACGATTTCCGGCGCCGACGACGTGATGAAGGCCGCTTTCGGCCATATGGTCGAAGCACAGCTGACCCATGACCTGCGTGATGGGGCGTATATGCTCGATGAGCGAGTTGTCCTTCAGGCGCGGGGGGTCGTCGGATATGGCGCCCTCAGCCGGGCCATTATACGCTATGGGGACAATAAAGAGGTGGCTATTGCGGCCCTTGCCCCCCTCGCGGTCAGCCCAAGCGTTCAGCGGGAGGGGATTGGGTTTGCCCTCGCCCAAACGCTGATTTCAGCCTGGCAGGAGAACGGCAATGGGGCCGTGATCGTTCTTGGTCATCCCCCCTTCTATCGGCGCTTGGGCTTTTCGGCGTCCTTGGCCGAGCGGCATCTCATCTCGCCATTTCCCGAGGCGGGGGACGCGTTTATGCTCTCCGATCCAGCCGGCGTCCTGTGTGAGATCACCGGGGGGCACGTCGAATTTCCTGCGCCGTTTGGCGTTGGCGTGCCCCGCCAGAAAGAAAAAAGCGCCTGACGTCGCAAAGGGGCGGTCATGGTGGGGGGAGAAGGTATGATGGCGACGACCGATCTCTCCCGCCTTTATGACACGGCCCCCGATACGACCGCGTTTCGCAAGCGGCGTAAGCGACTTGTCCGCCTGACCGAGGAGGCGATCAGCCGCTATGCGATGGTCTCAAAACCCGGTGCCCGGTGGCTCGTTTGTCTTTCCGGCGGCAAGGATAGCTACACTCTCTTGACCCTGCTGATGGATCTGAAGGCGCAAGGGCGACTCGATGTTGACCTCGTCGCCGCCAATCTCGACCAGGCGCAGCCAGGCTTTCCCACCGAGGTTCTGCCGCACTATCTTGAGGGCCTTGGGCTCGCCCACCGTATCGACCGACGCGACACCTATAGCACCGTTATCGAGAAAACCGCGCCGGGCCAGACCTTGTGTACCCTCTGCTCCCGTCTGCGCCGGGGGCATCTTTATCGCATGGCGCGGGAGGAAGGGTGCGATGCCATCGCCCTTGGTCACCATGCTGACGATATTCTAGAGACCTTCTTCCTCAACCTTTTTCACGGCGGTCGGTTGGAGGCAATGTCGCCCAATCTGATGAACGATGAGGGCGATGTGCAGGTCGTCCGCCCCCTCACCCTCGTGCGGGAGGCGGACATCGTCCGATTTGCCGAGGACATGGCCTATCCGATTATCCCCTGCACGCTGTGCGGCAGCCAGGACGGGATGGCGCGGCAAACCATGAAGGCGATGATCGCCTCTTGGGACTTGGCGCATCCTGGTCGATCCGACACGATCCTAAGGGCATTGGGCACGATCAGGCCTAGCCATTTGCTGGACGACAGTCATTTCGACTTTTCTAGTTTTAGTTGTGAACCGAAGAGCAATAAATAAAAGATAGGGACACATTATGAGAGAGTATCAGACCTTCGCAGAATTTTTTCCCTTCTATTTGCGACAGCATGCGCGGCCGCGAACGCGCTTCTTCCACATTGCCGGTGTTGGGCTGACGGTGCTGACGTTTTTGACGGTGTTGGTGTTGGATTTGCCTTGGTTGCTGCTGGCCGCCCCCCTTGCGGGCTATGGACCTGCCTGGATCTCCCATGCGTTTATCGAGCGCAATAAACCCGCCACCCTTACCTATCCCCTCTGGTCACTCCGCGGCGATATCTGGATGTCCGTCCTTTGGGTCAGCGGACGACTGGATGCGGAGCTGGAGCGGGCCGGGGTCGGCCCCTCGCTTTCCTCTCCGTAAGAGAGAAACAATTCTCCGCCGCTTCGGTGGCGCGCTTTACGACGCCGCCAGCTCCCCCAGGGCGCGGTGGATATCGCTGACCACGACCGAACCTTCGCCGACGGCGCTGGCCACCCGCTTGATCGACCCCGTCCGCACGTCGCCGACGGCGTAGACCCGCGGCAGGCTTGTCTCGTATTTCGTCGGCATGCGGTCCATAGACCATTGCGCCTTGACCAGTTCCATATTCGTCAGATCCGCGCCGGTTTTCAAAAAGCCCCGATCGTCTGTGGCAAGTCTGCCCTGCAACCAATCGGTGCACGGACGCGCCCCAATGAACAAAAACAGGAAGCCGCAGTCACAGGTTTCGGTAGAGCCGGTGGCGTGGTTGATGAAATCCACCTTTTCCAGGAGGCCATCATTGTCACCGTAGAGGGCAACGACCTCTCGTTCAGGGTGGAGAATGATATTCGGGGTCTCTTCCAGGCGCCGAACGAGGTATTCCGACATCGTCTCTCGGATATCGGCGCGGCGATAGACGACGTGAACGGCCTTTGCGGTGTGCGACAAGAAGACCGCCCCCTGGCCGGCGGAGTTCCCCGCCCCGACGATCGCCACCTCTCGGCCGCCACAAAGCTGCGCTTCCATGGGGGTGGCCCCGTAATAGATGCCGCGCCCTTCGAAGTCCTCGAGGTGATCGATATCGAGGCGGCGGTATCGGGCCCCCGTTGCGATGACCACCGAACGGGCAGCAACTTCGCGTCCGTCTTCAAGGGCCACCCGGTAGAGTTTATCCTCGACCTGCAATGAGGCCACTTCGGCAGGCGCGGCCATCTGCACACCGAACTTTTGAGCCTGGACTGAGGCGCGGTCGGCCAGTTCCTGACCTGAGATGCCTGTCGGGAATCCCAGATAGTTTTCGATCTTGGAGGAGGTCCCCGCCTGTCCGCCGGGGGCGTCCCCGTCGAGGGTCAAGACCGATAGCCCTTCCGACCCGGCATAGACTGACGCGGCGAGGCCAGCCGGTCCTGCACCGATGACGAGCACATCGGTGGTGGTGCCATCGGCGACGAGGTCAAGGCCCAGGGCCTCCGCCAAGGCCGACGGGGTCGGCGCCCGCATCGGCTCCTTCTCACCGAGGAGGACGGCGGGGAGATCCTCTGGGCCGAGGCCGTGGACTCGCATCACGCCTTCGCCGGCTTCTTCATCGAGGGTGGGGTCGACAAGGGTGTGGGGGACGCTCTGCCGTTCAAGCAGGCGGCGCAGGGCAAAGGTCTCCCTCTGGCGTCCGGGCCCGATGAGGATGATCGAGCGGTTGGCGCGACTTTTCCCGAATTCCCGCCGCGCGGTCAAAACCCTGACGAAGACATCCGACAGGGCGGAGCGTTCCACCAGAAGCCGTTTGAAACGATCATGGGGAATGTGCAGGACCTCCCCCGCTTCGCCCATCACCGTCCGGGCGAAGGTCACCCCGCCGGTCAGCACGGAGAGGTCGCCGGCGAACTGGCCCCGTTCCATATAGCCGACCCGGCTTTCCTCTTGGCCCGAGATCACGAAAATGTGGGTCTGCCCCGAAAGAGTCACGAGACAATCGGCCTTCGATGTGCCCGAGGGGACGAGAATCTCGCCCGCCTCATGGGCTTTGACGGTGCCATAGGTCGTGAGAATGGACAGGTCGTCATCGTCAAAGGTGTGATTGACGTCTTGAGGGGTGCTGGACATGGGCTGGATCCTGAAACGGTCGGGAATACGCTACGCCATCGCCGCACCGATGGGGAATAGGTGACTGAAGCCGGGCGCGCGGCGCATGAAAGCGGGGTTGCCGGCGGGGGCCGTCGTTCTGTCTGGCCGCCCGCCGGTCCTGGCTTGGCGCCCGCGCCATGGGGGGAAGGGGACGCTTCGCCCCTTTCGTCGGGCGCGGTTTGGCGTAAAGGGGGGGAACGCTTTATGAGGCGGCGTCTTGTCCCCGGCTGCGCTGCCCTGATGCATCAAGGAGACCCCCGCAAATGGCCGATACCCGCACGATCAAGGTCAATGGCGAAGAAATCGACGTCGATCCCAATCTGACCCTTCTCCAGGCTTGCGAACTCGCCGGAGAGGAAATTCCGCGGTTTTGCTACCATGAGCGGCTGTCGGTGGCGGGGAACTGCCGGATGTGCCTGATCGAGGTCAAAGGCGGCCCGCCTAAGCCCGTGGCCTCCTGCGCCCAGAATGTTCGCGATCTGCGTCCCGGCCCTGAAGGCGCGCCGCCGGAGCTGTTCACAAATACCCCGATGGTGAAAAAGGCGCGTGAAGGGGTGATGGAATTCTTGCTCATCAATCACCCCCTCGACTGCCCGATCTGCGACCAGGGCGGGGAATGTGACCTTCAGGATCAGGCGATCGCCTATGGCGCGGGCGAAAGCCGCTTCCTTGAGAACAAGCGTGCGGTCGAAGAGAAGCATATGGGGCCGCTGATCAAAACCGTCATGACGCGGTGCATTCAGTGTACCCGTTGTGTGCGCTTCGCGACGGAGGTGGCGGGGGTCAATGATCTCGGCCTCGTCAATCGCGGCGAGAATGCGGAAATCACCCCCTATCTCGAAAAGGCCGTCGATACGGAGTTGTCGGGGAACCTGATCGACATCTGTCCCGTGGGGGCGCTCACCTCCAAACCCTATGCCTTCACCGCGCGGCCGTGGGAATTGATCAAGACGGAGACGGTCGACGTGATGGATGCGCTGGGCAGTGCCATCCGGGTGGACGCCCGTGGACGGGAGGTGCTGCGAATCCTGCCGCGGATCCATAATGGCATCAATGAGGAATGGATCGGCGATAAGTCCCGCTTCATCTGGGACGGACTGCGCAAGCGCCGCCTCGACCGTCCCTATGTGCGTAAAGACGGTAAGCTTCAGCCGGTGAGCTGGCCGGAGGCGTTCGATGCTATCGCCGCCAAGGTCAAAGCTGTTCCTTCGGAGAAAATCGCGGCGATTGCCGGGGATTTGGTGCCGGTGGAGGCCCTGAAGGCCCTCAAGGACCTGACCGATAAATGGGGCACGCCGCACCGGGATTGCCGCCAGGAGGGGAGCATGCTCGGCGTCCTCCCGAATGGGGAGCGGGCGCCGCGCGGTTCCTATATCTTCGGCGCCTCAATCGCGGCCATCGACGAGGCGGATATGATCCTCCTTGTGGGGACCAACCCCCGAATCGAGGCGCCGGTCCTGAATGCGCGTATTCGTAAGCGGTATCTGCAAGATCTGTCGGTCGAGATCGGGGTGATCGGACCGAAGGTCGATCTGAGTTATGAGACTCGTCATCTGGGGCACGATCCGTCGGTCATCGGCGATATAGAGCCGGCGTTCCTTGATCGTCTGAGCAAGGCGAAAAAACCGATGATCATTGCCGGGGCAGGGGCCTTTGTCCGCGGCGGGGCGGGGACGATGAACAGTCTCCTCACCCTCGCCGCGCAGATCGGGGCCCTCGGCGCAGAGCAAGGCGACTGGAACGGGCTCAATGTGTTGCACAGCGCGGCGGCCCGTGTGGGCGGCCTCGATATCGGCTTTTTGCCGGGCGAAGGCGGCAAAGGCTTCTCCGATATCATTTCAGGGGCAGAGTCCGGCGATATCGATGTCGTCTACAATTTGGGGGCGGACGAGTTCGATACCGATCTGCTGAAGAACGCCTTTGTCATCTATCAGGGCCACCATGGGGATGCGGGCGCGCGGGTCGCCGATGTCATCCTGCCCGGGGCGGCGTATACAGAAGAATCCGGCACCTTTGTGAATACAGAAGGCCGTGTGCAACTCACCAACCAGGCCTATCACCCCTTCGGTGAGGCCAAGGCCAATTGGGCGATCCTGCGGGCATTGAGCCAGGTCCTGGGACAGACCTTGCCCTATGACGACCTCTTTGCAGTGCGGCAGGCGATGATTGAGGACAATGAGGTGTTCGGCGCCATCGGGACGGTATCCCCGGTCGCGGCGCTCGACCAGACCCTCTACCAAGGGGCGGCGGATGGGGACGCCGCCTTTGTCCCCCCTTTCACGAGCTATTGGCTGACCAATCCGATTGCCCGGGCGAGTGAGACCATGCGGGAATGTCACCAGACCTTTGTGGCCCCCCAAGGGCTCCTGGCAGCGGAATAAAAAAGGGGGGGCGTCCACGCCGCCCCCCTCTTCGGGTGCCCTTTTCTCTCGCCCAACGCCGGAGAGAGCGCATTGTCCCAACAGGTCGGGCGGCCGCCTGATCAATCGTAATATGCCTGATAGATCTCTGCTTGGACGACCTGACGCAGGGCGTCTGCCGCGGCGGCCTTGAACGGTTTATCCGTATACGCATAGGGCTGCGGTGCCGCCGCATAAGGCGCATAGCCGTAAGCGGGCGCCCCATAGGCCGGCGCCGGCGCATAGACCGGAGCGGCATAGGCCGGGGGGGCGGGATAGGCCGCAGGGGGCTGCGCGGCGCGGCTGGCATCGGCATAGCCCTTGGCGTAGCCGATGGCCCGGGCCCCGGGGTGAACCGGCCGCGGCGGCACATAGGACGGGCTATAGGCGCGGGGCGGGGCATAGACGATGCGCGGTGCCGGGGCGGGGCGGTACCCCTTGGCCGCGGCGAATCCCTTGGCATATCCCACAGCCTGCGCCCCAGGATAGCGGGCATTGGCAAAGGGACGGGGAACGGGGTGGCCCTTGGCCGCCGCAACGCCTTTCAAATAGCCGACGGCTTGGGCACCTGGCTTGGCGGGTTGGGCCTGGACGGCACTCAATCCGGCTGAGGCGGTGAAGAGCCCCGCAGCAAGGACTGCACAGATATTGAGGGGGACGGACATGGCACTATCCTTTGTTCTCGTTAACCGTACTGAACGCGCCAAATCGGGCGAGAACCGGGCGAAACCATGACCTTACCGCTTCGTCATTGGGGGCGTGATTGGAGAGGGGCGGGGCATTTTGGGGGCAATCCGTCTTCGGATGGGGGCACCGCCATCCCGTTCGATGAGACCCGCCTGCAATTGGGGGAAGAGGCAGCCTCTAGCGAGGATCGGCCCAGTCGGATCGCGCAATGCCCTGGAGGTAGAGGAGGGCGGAGAGATCGTGGTGGTCGATCCTGACCGGCGCGGCTTCGGCGACAACCGGTTTGGCATGGTAGGCGACGCCGTGGGGCACCGCCGTCACCATGGCGAGATCATTCGCGCCATCCCCGACGCATAGGGCATCCGCGGTGGACAGACCGAGGGCGGAGAGTTCCGCCATGAGCCGTTCTTTTTTGGCCTCCCGCCCGAGAATCGGCGGCAGGACCTCACCGGTGAAGCGATCGTCCTCGATCTCGAGGCGGTTACTGAAATGGGCGTCGAATCCCGCCCGCGCGGCAATCGGGCCTGTAAAGACCGTGAAGCCCCCTGAGACCAGGACGGTTTTGGCCCCTAATCGCCGCAGGGTGGCGGTCAGGATCTGGACCCCCGGGTCGAGGGTAATTCGCTCGGCCAACACCTCATCGACAACGCTCGCCGGCAGGTCTTTGAGGGTCGCAACACGGTCCCTGAGGGCCTCTTCGAAATTGAGCTCGCCACGCATGGCCTGCTCGGTGATCGCCTTCACCGCCTCCCCATGGCCGGCCTTGTCGGCCAGCTCGTCAAGGCACTCCTGGCCGATCACCGTTGAGTCCATGTCCGCCAGGAGAAGTCGGACCGGGCGGGCCCCATGGGGCAGATACGCCGCATCGAGGCCGTCGGCCCGCGCTGCGGCCATGGCGTCTTTCACCGCTTCGCCGACCGGCATGTTGACCAGCGCGGCCCCGCCAAGGTCTGTTACAGGCGCATTGGGGCCGACGGCCGACAGGGCCTCAGCGCGGTCGAGGGCCCCAACGCCGATAAAGCAAACCGCAGGGGACGCCACGCTTAAAAGCTCAGCATACGGGCTTCGTCGATCTGGGGCAGATCACTCAGGGCCTTAAGGGTGTCATCGTCCAAGGGCTGATCAACCGCCAAAAGGGCGTAGGCGGTTCCCCCCGGCGCGGCACGGCCCAGATTGAACGTCGCGATATTGATGTCCTTGCTCGACAGCAGTTTGCCGAGATTGCCGATAAAGCCCGGTTTGTCCTTGTTCTGAACGTAGAGCATATGCGGCGCAAAGTTCGATTCGAGCCGGACATTACCGATCCGCACCGCGCGCGGCTCGCCACCGAACAGGGCACCGGTGACGCTCAACTCGCCTTTGTCGGTGGTCAGCTTTACGCTCACGGTCGAGCCAAAATTCGGTGAGGTCTCGGTACGGGTCTCCGATACCTGAATGCCCCGCTGCTTGGCCAATTGCCCCGCATTGACGCTGTTCACCGCCTCTCGCATGGCCGGGCGAAGGACAGCCGTCAGCGCGGCCGCCGTCATCGGCGCAGGGTTCAGGCTCGCCGCGGTCCCTGCAAACGCCATCTCAACCCCTGTGACGGCGCCGGGCGCCAATTGCCCGGCAAGTCCGCCAAGGCGCCCCGCAAGGTCGATATAGGGACGCAATTTGGGGGCTTCCTCGGCACTGACCGACGGCATGTTCAGGGCGTTGGTGACGGCCCCGGTCAGCAGGTAGTCAGCGATTTGCTCGGCGATCTGGATCGCCACATTCTCCTGGGCCTCGGTGGTCGCTGCGCCCAAATGAGGGGTACAGATGACATCGTCGCGGCCGAACAATTTGTGCTCGGTTGCGGGCTCTTTCTCGAACACATCGAGGGCGGCACCGGCGATATGCCCGCTCTCAAGACCGTCATAGAGGGCCTCTTCGTCGACCAGACCGCCGCGGGCGCAATTGATGATCCGCACGCCCTTTTTCGTCTTGGCAAGTGCTTGCTTGCTCAGAATGTTGCGGGTTTGATCCGTCAACGGCGTGTGCAAGGTGATGAAATCGGCGCGCTTGAGCAGGTCGTCGAGCTCAACCCGCTCGACCCCCAGGTCGATGGCCCGCGCTTCGGTCAGAAACGGATCAAACGCCACGACCTTCATATGCAAGCCTTGGGCGCGATCGGCGACGATCGATCCAATATTCCCGCACCCGATGAGGCCGAGGGTCTTGCCGGTAATCTCGCGGCCCATGAACCGCGACTTTTCCCATTTTCCCTGATGGGTGCTTTCATTTGCCTGCGGAATTTGCCGGGCGAGGGACAGCATCATGGCGATGGCGTGCTCGGCGGTGGTGGTGGCATTGCCGAAGGGGGTGTTCATCACCGCAATGCCGGTTGCCGTTGCGGCGTCGATATCGACATTGTCGACGCCGATCCCGGCCCGACCGATCACTTTCAGGTCGGTGCCGGCCTCGATCATCTCGGCCGTCATTTTGGTGGCCGACCGGATGGCGATCCCGTGGTGGCCGGGGAGGGCGGCCTTCAGCTTTTCGGGGTCTTTCCCAAGACCGGGCTCGAAGGTGACCTCAATGCCGCGGGTTTTGAGGACCTCAACGGCGTCTTCGGAGAGTTTGTCGGAGATGAGTACGCGTTTCATGGGCGAGCTTTTTTGCGCCAAGGGGCGCTCTGGCTGGGCCTCCGCCGCCCGAAAGCCCTGCTTGAGGGGGGGCGGCGAAGGGGGTGGGGGCCGCGCCGGGCGCAGCCGCAAGAAAGGTTAGAGAGAAGCGACTTCCTCGCCGAAGGCCCAGTCGAGCCATTCGGTCAGCAAACTGATATCCTTGGTTTCGACCGTTGCGCCGCACCAGATGCGAAGACCGGGAGGGGCGTCACGATAAGCGCCGATATCATAGGCGGCGTCTTCTGCGGCGAGACGCTTTTCAAGTTTCTTTTGAAACGCCCGTTGATCGTCCTCGCTCATCGCCGTGACCTTGGGGTCGACGATTTTAAGGCAGACGGAGGTGTTGGAGCGGCTGGCGGGATCGGCGGCGAGGTGGTCGACCCAAGCGGTCCGATCCACCCATGCGCTCAACGTGCCGGCATTTTCATTCGCCCGCGCTTTAAGTCCCTCAAGGCCGCCGAGAGACTGACCCCATTTGAGGGCGTCGATATAATCTTCATTGCACAGCATGGAGGGGGTGTTGATCGTCTCCCCCTGAAAGATCCCGGAGATCAATTTGCCGCCTTTCGTCAGACGAAAGATTTTCGGCAGAGGCCAGGACGGTTGATGCGTTTCGAGCCGCTCGACCGCCCGTGGGCCGAGGATCAAGATCCCGTGCTGCGCTTCACCGCCGAGGACTTTCTGCCAGGAATAGGTGACCACATCGAGCTTTTCGAAGGGGAGGTCCTGCGCGAAGGCCGCCGAGGTCGCATCGCAGAGGGTCAGCCCTTCGCGGTCATCGCGGATCCAGTCGCCATTGGGCACGCGCACACCGCTGGTCGTGCCGTTCCAGGTGAATAAAATATCCGTCTTCATATCGATCCGCGATAGGTCCGGCAGGGATCCATAATCGGCGGTCACGATTTCAGCATCGAGCTTGAGCTGCTTGACGGCATCGGTGACCCAGCCCTGGCCAAAGCTCTCCCAGGCGAGAGCGGTCACAGGTCGGGCGCCAAGAAGCGTCCACATCGCCATCTCATAGGCGCCGGTATCGGAGGCCGGGACGATCCCGATCAGATGCGAGTCCGGCACGCCGAGGATGTCGCGGGTCAGCTCGATCGCTTCTTTCAGGCGCGCCTTTCCAAGCGAGGATCGGTGCGACCGACCAAGCGCATCGGTGCGCAGGGCGGCGATGTCCCATCCGGGCCGTTTGGCACAAGGTCCCGAGGAGAAGGAGGGGTTGGCGGGTTTGGTATCAGGCATGCTCATGCGCGGCCCCATAGGCGCGAGCGCGCCATCTGGCGAGGGGGTTTCATCAGATCGGGGCCGGCAAAGCGTCGATCGGGCCGAAAAGGCTCATGGCAGAGGGCGGGGTGGTCGCAAATTGCGCATTGTGCCCACTTCCCCCGGGGGCCGGGCGGCGCTAGAGGCGGGACATGTTTGAATGGCTCGTTACCCGCGACTGGGATGCAGCGCCGCTCCTGACGGCGTTCGCCACCACCTTGCAGACCTTGGCCCTGATGGTGGTCCTGCTGGTCAGCCTGGCCTTTCTTCTTCTGTTCGACCGAAAGGTCTGGGCAGCGGTGCAAATGCGGAAGGGACCCAACGTGGTTGGCGCCTTCGGCTTGCTTCAGTCTTTTGCCGACTTCCTGAAATTCGTGCTGAAGGAAATCGTCGTGCCGGCCGGGGCCGACAAGACGATCTTCCTTATCGCTCCCTTCGTGACCTTCCTCCTCGCCTTTCTCGGTTGGGCGGTGGTTCCCGTGGGGCAGGGCCTGGTGGTGGCGGACATCAATGTCGGGATTCTCTATCTCTTCGCGGTGAGTTCCCTTGGGGTCTATGGGATCATCATGGGGGGGTGGGCGTCGAACTCGAAATACCCCTTCCTCGGCTCTTTGCGATCCGCCGCGCAGATGGTCTCCTATGAGGTGTCCTTAGGCTTCATCATCATTTCGGTGTTGCTACTGGTGGGGTCGATGAACCTCACCGACATCGTCAATTCCCAGGCCCGGGGCCTTGGAATTCTCAACTGGCATTTCATTCCGCTCTTCCCGCTTTTCGTGATGTTCTTCATTTCGGCCCTGGCGGAGACCAACCGGCCGCCCTTCGACCTTCCCGAAGCGGAGTCGGAGCTGGTGGCGGGGTATCAGGTGGAATATTCCTCGACGCCCTATCTTCTGTTCATGATCGGCGAGTATCTCAACATCGTCCTGATGTGCTCGCTCTTGACGATCCTGTTTTTCGGCGGGTGGCACTCACCGTTTCCGGGGGATTTCCTGGGCTTTCTCGGCCCCCTCTGGTTTGCGGTGAAGGTCGTTTTCTTCTTCTTTCTGTTTGCCATGGTGAAGGCCATTGTGCCGCGCTATCGGTATGATCAGTTGATGCGCATTGGATGGAAGATTTTCCTTCCCACCTCTATTGGATATCTGATGTTGGTGGCGTTCGTTCTGCTCTATGTCCCCGGCGTCGCTGATCTCTTCCAAGGCTGGAGGCCGTCATGAGCCGTGTGGCACAGGCCCTGAAGGGGGCGACTCTCTCTGACTTCACCTCTGCCTTCTGGCTCGGCATGAAGTATTTCTTCCGGCCAAAGGCGACGGTGAACTATCCGTTCGAGCGGGGACCGTCCTCCCCCCGGTTCCGCGGTGAACATGCGCTGCGGCGCTATCCCAATGGCGAAGAGCGCTGCATTGCGTGCAAACTCTGCGAAGCGGTGTGCCCTGCCCAGGCGATCACCATCGAGGCGGAGGAGCGGGCCGACGGCTCCCGTCGGACCACCCGCTACGATATCGACATGGTGAAGTGCATCTATTGCGGCCTTTGTCAGGAAAGCTGCCCTGTGGACGCGATCGTTGAGGGGCCAACCCTCCAGATCGCGACGGAGACCCGCGAGGAGCTGCTCTATGACAAGGACCGGCTACTTGCCAATGGGGATCGATGGGAGCGCCTGATCGCCAAGAATATCGAGCTTGACGCCCCCTATCGCTAACAGGGCCTTGGCGTGGACAGTGGACGCGGTTTTGCCCAACGCGCACCGGGCTGCTCGTCCTTTTTAGACTCTTCTCTTATTGCGGCACGCCGTTTCGCCAGACACCGGGAGTCGTCGCGCAAGCCGCATCGGCCAGCGCCCCGTCCGGGGCTGTCTTGCACCAGCGCCGGCGAGTTTCGAAGGTTTCGGGGATGCCGCCCAGGGCAGCTATCTGCGTCAGGGTGAGATCCTGGATCTGGTTCGGCATGGCGGGCCAGTAGCGCATCGCATAATCGACCCGCCAAATCATGTCGGTCGGCGCAGGGTAGGGGGCGACCCGGTAGGCTTCCATTAGCGCCTTGAGGCTCTCCTGCGTTGGCCACAATGCCTCCGCCGTGAGGCTGTAGGTCAGGCGCTGCCAGCTCCGGCCTTCATGAGGGGCGCGCAAGGCTGCTTGCCGAGCGGCCTCTGAGGCCAGCGCCCACTCCCCCGCTTCTCCCGCTTTCTGGGACAGGGCGATATAATAGTCCGGTGCGCGACCCTTGGGCGGTGTTTCGGGCAGAGACGCGCCTGGCGTATCACTGTACCAAAATGTGACAAGAGCTGCTATGCTCCCTAAAAAGACTAGGGCAAGCGAAATGCTGCGGCGCAATAGAAAAGGAGTTCTCATGATCAGCACGGAGTTAAGTATAAGCAGCGTTCTTTTTACGTGCTCTTAATGGGAATCTTTGTACGGTTTGTTCCCAGACAGGAGTTCAGTATGGCCGTCTCAGCCCGTCAGATCACGACTTCCGGTGTCCCGGTCGATGCTTCCGAGGAAGAAATCGTGGCGCCGGCGCCGGACTATGTTCGGCAAGACTTAAAACTCTCTATTGATGAGTTCACTGGCGAGGCGCCGATCTCTCCCGCCCTTCGGATGCAACATCTGCTCGGCAAGGAATTCGCGAGTGTTTCCGAAGAGAAATGGTCGCCCCGGAAAACGGCGTTGTTCGTTGTCCTGACCTGCGGGTCGTTTTGGCTCACCATGGTTCTGCTTGCCGTGGCATTGCTGGGCTGACCCCGTAAAGCACACTCACACATCCCCCCGCGTAGCGGGGCTTGATTGCTTGTCTCGCTATGACTTGTCTCGTTGACAGAAGACAGGGGCGCCATCCCTCAAGATAGCGCCGCCTTATCCCGACAGATGCTGCTCAGGCGATGCGATCGCTGACCCAGCTCTTGAGGTCGGCCCCTAACTCATCATTTTCGAGAGCGTAGGCGATATTCGCCTTAAGAAAGCCGAGTTTCGATCCGCAATCGTGGCTCTCCCCTTCATATTGGAAGGCGAAGAAGGGCTGCTGATCCATCAGCGTTGCCATGGCATCGGTGAGCTGGATCTCGCCGCCGGCGCCTTTGCCCGTCTTTTCGAGGATCGAGAAAACTTCCGGCTGAAGGATATAGCGGCCCATGATCGACATATTCGATGGGGCGGCGCTGGCCTCCGGCTTCTCGACCATGCCCTCCATCTCAAACAGCGCCCCATCGATCTCACCCTTTGGCGCAACGATGCCGTATTTGTGGACGAGATCTTCGGGCACCGCTTCGACGGCGACAAGGTTCCGCCCGTCCTCATATTGGTCGACCATCTGCGCCAGGCATCCGCGCGGCCCCTGGACGATGACGTCGGGCAGCAAAATGGCGAAGGGCTCATCGCCGACAATATCCCGTGCGCACCAGATGGCGTGACCGAGACCCTTTGGTGCTTGCTGACGGGTGAATGAGGAGGCGCCCGGTGCCAGCAGAGAGGACATGGTGTCCTCCAGGATCGCTGTTTTTTTCTTCGCTTCGAGCGCCTGCTCTAGCTCCACCGCGTGATCGAAATAATCCTCGATGGCGCCTTTCCCGCGCCCTGTGACGAAGACGAGATGCTCGATCCCCGCCTCTTTTGCTTCGTCCGCGATATAATGGATCAGAGGACGGTCAACGACGGTCAGCAATTCTTTTGCGACGGCCTTCGTCGCCGGCAGCATGCGCGTACCATGGCCCGCCACGGGAACCACTGCTTTGCGAATTTTTCCAGCCATGCTCTCTCCACCTCCATGAACGCTGAGCTTGTTGGGTCGTATCCAACCTTGGGGCCTTCTAGCAAGCCGCAGGCCGTCGGACACACATGACCTCTTAACCTCAGCGAACAGAGCCTAAACGCGCGTTTCATCCGGACTTAACTGAGATGCGTCATAGAAGAGGGACGACCATACGGAGATCGGCGTCGTCTTATGCGTTCGGAGTTTCAATCTTCCTGCCGTCTGTGTGGCGGTCACGAGCTCACCCCTGCCTTTACCCTCGACCATGAGAATGCGTGGGTATTTTGCGGCACGATGGGCGGTGACAATGGCTGTGGCCTCTTGCAGCGGGCAACCTATGGTCAGGATGGGGGATATGGTCGGAGCACAGAGCTTTCCTGGACGGAGCAATGTCGGCTGAAGGACGTGGTGTCCGGCGCGCTGGAGATGATGTCGAGCCGTGAGGGGATGGCTCTCGATATCGGCTGCGGCGCGGGGCACGTTCTGGCGGCCTATCCCCGCTGGTTTTTACCCGTCGGGACCGAGGCGGCGCTGGAGCGTACCGGACAGGCCGATTGGGGCATCGGGATCAAGGGGCATTTCTTAGAAGCCGAAACCCAAGAAAATCTTCGCGCCGCGGCTGGGGATCGTGGATTCGATATCATTTCCTCCGTGGGCTATCTTGAAACCATCAACGATCCACGGGCCCTCTTCGAAACGGTGAAGACCTATCTCGTCGAAGACGGCGTGTTCGTCGTCGAGACCAGTTATTCGGCTCTCGCTTTGACCCGTACGCTGAGCAGTGCCTTCCATATCGGCGCCAACGCGATCTATGGTCTCGCCACATTGCAACGCTTGGCGAGTGAAACCGGGTTTCGCATCATACGTGGATCGATGTCCGAGCGGGCGGCGGGGTCCCTGCGGGTGACGTTGGCCCATGACCATTATCGCGGGCATGATTATGGCCCCTGGCTCGACAGCTTGGCGCGGCTTTGGGACGAGGAGGCGGCCTTGTCCCTTGGGACCGGACAGGCCTTTCACGCCTATTCAAGTCGGCTCGCCCAGCGTCACCGGGAGATCGCCAGCTTCAAGGACTCCCTGATCCGTGCCGACGAGCATGCCTATGTGCTGGGGACCTGCGCCCCAAGCTTTGCAGTCCTCTCTGCGGCGGATATCGGCTATGATGTGATTTCGGCGCATATCGGATCCGATCCGCAGGAAGGATTTCCCGAGATCATCACCCTCGAACAGGCGAAATCCGCCCCGGCGGACGTGCTGATTGCCCCGTCCTGGCGTCGCCGTGAGACCCTTGAGCAATGGTACGATCAGATCATGGGGGGCATGCGGCTGGTCTTCCTCGAGCCTGACTTTTTGGTCGTCGATCGCAGTAATTACGCCACAGAGCTCGGCCGTGCCCTCGCCGTCACCGATGGGCCGGGCAGCGTCGACACGCTGCGGGCTGCGCTTGCGGCGATGCGCGGCCCCGCCTTGCGTCTCGTCTCTCACTCAGCCTAAGCCGGTCTCTAACTGAGATCACAGTGTCGCAAGTCGCTGTGGCACGATTAGAGGGCGGAGGTGTTTGCCTTTTGAGTGAGTGCGAATGAGGCGGACATGCGGTTAGGATTTTTGGGGGACGTCATGGGGCGGGCCGGCCGCAATGCCGTTCTCGACAATATCGGTCATCTCAAATCCTCCCTTGGGATCGATTTCCTCATCATCAATGTCGAAAATGCCGCCGGTGGATTTGGGATCACGACCGCCCTGGTCAATGATTTCATGGATGCCGGCGCCGATTGCCTGACGACGGGCAATCATGCCTTCGATCAACGGGACGACCTTGGGGTATTTGAGACCGAGCCGGCGATGATCCGCCCCGCCAATTATCCCTCTTCCTGTCCGGGCCGGGGGGCGGCGCTCCTTGCCGGAGGCGGCGAGTTACAGGTGCTGGTGGTGCAGGTGCTGGGCCAGCGCTTTATGAATCCGATCGACGATCCGGTCAGCGCCATCGAGCGCGAACTCGATGGATTAGTGCTCGGCCAGGATGCCGATGCGATCGTGATCGATGTGCATGCCGAGGCCTCAAGCGAGAAATACGCCCTCGGCCATTATTTGGATGGCAGGGTCACCGCGGTCGTCGGTAGCCATACCCATGTGCCCACCGCCGATTTCCAGGTGCTCCCCGGCGGGACGGCCTTTCACAGCGATGCCGGCATGTGCGGCGATTATGACAGTGTGATCGGGATGGAGAAAGCCGGGCCCGTGGAGAGCATGGTCAGCAAGATGCGTTCCGGCAGAATGGTGCCCGCCTCGGGGCCGGCGACGATTTGCGGGACGGTGATTGATAGCGACCCCAAAACGGGGCTCGCGCAGGCGGTCTATCCGTTGCGTCTTGGCGGTCGCCTTGCGGAAACACTGCCCCCCCGCCGATAAGAGCGCGGTGCTTGTCAGCCCGGCTCGAACCCGTCACAGCCCCGCCATGACTGACGTTCCTTCTCCCCAATTCCTCGGCCAGCCGAGCGCTGCGCCGTCCCATCCCGATGCGGCCCGCCTTGATCCGGTGCCCAATCCTCACCCGGACGCGCTCTATCTCACACGGTTCGTTGTGCCGGAATTCACGTCCCTCTGTCCCGTGACGGGCCAGCCGGACTTTGCCCATCTCGTGATCGACTATGCGCCGGAGGCGCATCTGGTCGAATCGAAGTCTCTGAAGCTCCTGATGACCAGCTACCGCAATCATGGCGCTTTTCACGAAGATTGCACCGTCGATATTGCGAAGCGCATTGTGGCGGCGATAGCACCCCGCTGGCTGCGGATTTCGGGCTATTGGTATCCAAGGGGCGGGATCCCGATCGATGTGGTCTATCAGACCGGCCCCCCGCCGTCGGCACTCTATGTCCCCGAAACCGGCGTGCCGCCCTATCGCGGACGGGGATGAGCAAGGAGGAGCATAGGATGGAGGAGGTCAACGGTCCCTGGCGGATCACCGCTCGGCATACGGCCTATGAGACACCTTGGATTCGGATCGAACACCACGACGTTGTCCGGCCGGACGGCGCCGACAGCGTTTATGGGGTGGTCCGGTTCAAAAACCTCGCCACGGGGGTCCTGCCGCTGTTCGCCGATGGGACCACCATTCTCGTCGGGCAGCATCGGTTTCCGTTCAACACATATTCCTGGGAACTCCCCGAAGGCGGGGCCCCGGCGGGGGAGGCGCCCCACGCCGCCGCGCTGCGGGAACTCGAAGAGGAAGCGGGCCTGGTTGCCCGGCACTGGACGGAACTCGGTCAAGTGGATTTGTCCAATTCAGTGAGCGACGAGCGCGCTTTCTTCTTCTTGGCCTGGGAGTTGGGGCAGGGAAAGACCGCGCCCGACCCTGACGAAGTCCTTGAAACAAAGCGGGTTCCTCTCGCCGAGGTGATCCAAATGTGCCTTGCGGGCGAGATCAGAGACAGTCTGACCCATCTCATGATCCTCACCGCCGTGACGAAAGCCCGTCTCAATCGCTTGCCGACGCCCCCCCAAGACCTCATCTTGGCGGCGTTGGACGAGCTGTCGTCCTAGGAGAGCAATATGGCGCCCCATCCTCATCCCCCCGTGCCCGCGACCCTTTACACGATCGACCGGAATACGGTCTGGTCACGCATGCGGCTGGAGGCCGCCACGGCGGCGGCCCAGGAACCGGCGATCGCCTCTTTCCTCAATGCCTCTCTTCTTCACCACGACACGATTGAGGCGGCGTTGAGCTATCGGTTGGCTGAGAAACTCTCGGACGGAGAGATGAAGGCGATGCTCTGGCGCGAAGTGGCCATGGATGCCTATCAGGATAAGCCGCAAATTGTCGCCGCGGCGCTGTCGGATCTTTTGGCCTATTTCGACCGCGACCCTGCTTGCCGGCAATATTCCCATCCGTTTTTGTATCTGAAAGGGTTTCACGCCCTGCAGAGCTACCGGATTGCCAACTGGCTGTGGGGACAGGGGCGGGAAGCGTTGGCCCATTATCTCCAGTCGCGGATCAGTGAGCTCTACAATATCGACATCCACCCGGCTGCAAGATTGGGGGAGAGCCTGTTCTTCGACCATGCCAGCGGCATCGTGATCGGTGAGACCGCCGTCATCGCCGACGAGGTCAGTGTCCTGCACAATGTCACCCTTGGCGGGACCGGCAAGGAGACCGGTGACCGGCATCCGAAGATTGGCCGCGGTGTGCTGATCTCCGCCGGGGCAAAAATACTCGGCAATATCGAGGTGGGAGAGGGCGCGAAGATCGCCGCCGGTTCCGTCGTGCTGCATTCGGTGAAACCCTTTTGCACGGTGGCCGGGGTTCCCGCCGTCCCCGTTGGGGCCTGTGCCAAGGCAGCGGGCGGCGAGATGGATCAGCATATTTGATCGATCGACCGCATTGAGGTCTTTGGTTCGCCCCAATTGCCGCCTAGAGGGCCGACTATCTCTAGGAGGATATTCGATGCGCGCATTTTGGCTTCTCGCTTTCGCCCCCCTGACCCTCGCTGCTTGCGGCGAGGCGCCGGACACCGATCAGCCACGGACGATCATGGCTCGCGGCATAGGCGAGGTGACTGCCGCCCCTGATCAGGCCTCCCTTCGCTTCGCCGTTGAAAGTCGAGCGGAAACGGCGGCGGCGGCGATGGACACCAATGCCGAGGCCATGACCGCGGTGCGGGATGCGTTGAGATCGGTGGGCGTCGATCGGCGAGATATGCAGACGTCAGGGTTCTCTCTGCTGCCACTCTACGAAAACGAGTCCGAGCGGCGCAGTCAGGGGCGCGATTACCCCGCCATCGTGGGGTACGAGGCTAGCAATGGGTTGATGGTGCGTCTTACCGAAGTCGAAAAGACCGGTGAGGCCATCGATGCGGCGATCCGCGCCGGTGCAAATCGTCTCGAAGACCTTGCCTTTGGTTTTGAGGACAGCACCGCGCTTGAGGACGAGGCGGAAACCCTCGCCATCGAGGATGCCCGCGCGACCGCCAAACGGATGGCCGAGGCTGCCGGGGTACGTCTTGGCGAGGTGATGTCGGTCTCGCTGTCGGGGTCTCCCCGGCCGCAGCCTGCCATGATGATGGAAATGCGGGCGATGCAAAGTACATCGACCCCTATCGAAGCGGGCGAAAGCCAATTGAGCGCCAGCGCGACCATCACCTATCGTCTTCGCTGAAGGTAGGTCTCCAACGGTCCTGCCCCAAGGGGGGCCCTTCCCCAAGGAGGAGGGCCCTTCCCAAGGGGATGGTATGTGAGCCCCCAAAGGGGATGGGAGGGGTGGGGCCTTGTGTGGCCTTACCCCTTTTTGCGCTGCATCATCGCCATGATGACGGATTTCATCTCGTCCGAGCTGAGGCGCTTGGCGAATTCCCGGAACTCGGTCTCCATATGGGCGAGCATGTCGTCGGTCTCATGGCACATCAGCGCCTTTGATTGGCGCATGGCCTCCCGCGGTTTTGCGGCGAGATCCTTGGCGAGGTCGAAGCCATAGTCTCGCACCGGCCCCTCGGTCACAACGGCGTTGACGAAGCCCATCTCATAGGCGCGCTGCGCCGGAACAGGTCGGGATAAGAGCAAGAACTCACTCGCCAATTGCCGACCGAGGCGCTTTGGCATGAGGTAGCTTGCGCCCCCTTCGGGCACGGCGGCGAGGTCGACGAAGGGGGTGTGGAAATAGGCCTCCGGCGCGGCAACGATCAGATCGCAGTGCAGCAAAAGCGTCGTGCCGATCCCGATTGCGGGGCCGGCGACGGCGGCGATTACTGGGACGGGGCAGCGGGCCGTTGCCTCGAGCAACCGCCAGACCGGCGGTTTGCTGCCATCGGCCGGCGGCGCGGTGACAAAGGCGGAGAGATCATTGCCCGCGGTGAAGATCTCATCACTGCCCTCGAACAGAACCGCCCCGATCTCCGGCATGTCGGGGACGCCTTCCATCGCTTCGGCGAGGGTGAGATACATCTCCTGGGTGAGAGCGTTCTTTTTGGTCTCCCGCGCAATCCGCAGGCGCAGAACGCCCTCTTCTTGCGTCATGATGATCTCTTCGGTCATCGACAGATCCTTCTTCGAGCTTTTAGGTGTGGCTTGGGCGTCGCGGTAAGGGAAGGCAAGACTGTGAAATTGCTGATTGCGGAGACCGGGGTTCCGCCGGCCCCTCTCCAAGACCGATTCCCGGGATATCCGACGATGATGGTGGAGATGCTGGGCCGTGCCGGTCTCGTCACCACCCCGAGCACGATCAAAACGCTTGAGGGGGAGCGGATCCCCCTTGCGCCTTCGGAAGAGGACGCGGCGTTGATCGTCACCGGCTCCCCGGCGGGGGTCTATGAGGATCATGAGTGGATCGGTCCGCTAACCGACGATATCAGACAATGGGCCAAGAGCGGTCGCCCGATGATCGGGATCTGTTTCGGTCATCAGATCATGGCCCATGCCTTTGGCGGGCGGGTCGAGCTTTCCGACCGCGGCTGGGGGGTGGGGGTCCATACATATGAGGTGATGGACGACATGCCGGGGGTCGAGGGGCACCGCCTGGCCTGTGCCGTGTCTCATAAGGACCAGGTCGTCCGCCTTCCCTCGGGGGCCGTCCGTCTTGGCGGCTCTCCCTTCTGTCCTAATGGGATTATTCGCTATGCGCAGGGGCGCTCCTTATCCTTACAGTTCCACCCGGAGTTCTCCCACGATTTTGCCCGTGCCCTGTTGGCCTGCCGGGCCGAGGACATTCCCGGGGATGTTGCGGCTTTCGGGCGGCGCAGTCTCGACAACCCATCCGATCGTGACCGGATAGGGGCCTTTCTCGCTGCGTTTTTGAAAGGGGAGATCGCGTGACCCCTCCCCGTAGGAGGGGCATAGGGTGCGCGTTCCCCTCTTAGGTGCACTGCCGCAAAATGACCTTATTTTGTCCTCTGGCTTTCCGTATTTGCCGCTTAATTGACTATAATGTTGATAAGAGGGGCTGGGCGCATGGCAGTGCGATTACGGCGAGGAGCCTTGTTTTATTTAGTGGTCGGGGGCGTGATGGCGTTGAGTGCCTGCGCCACAAGCCACTCCCAAGGGGGACCCAGCTTCCGCGATCCCGCCACGGCAAGGGCGGTGCGCGCCGCGGTCAGGCAAGAATATGGGCCGTCCGTTCGTGTCGTTTTCGAGGGGCCTATGGCGTTTCGCGTGAAAGGGGTGAGCAGCAAGGCGCAGTTCGAGGAGGTGGCCGAAACGGTGTGGTCGACCTTCGGGCTCGAAGAGGAATTAGACCAGGACCCCGATGGTGCCTGGCGACCTGATTATTACGGTCTGGCGGATCAGCATAGTGCGAAGCTTTATGCGTATAGCCGGGACCATATCGGCGCCGATCATGGGCGGGCCCTGGCCGCCGAGGTTCAGGCCCATCTCCAGCGTCAGATCCGCTACCGCATTCCCCGCGAGGGATTCCTGCCGCCCGATGAGGTCATCCGCCGGGGCTATGGCGATTGCGACAGCAAGGCGACCCTTGCGGCGGCGATGCTTCTCAGTCTCGACCCCCGGCTTGACCCGCACTTCGTCAGGCTTCCCTCAAAACGCCATGTGCTTCTGGCGGTCAGGGTGCCGGTCCAACGGGGGGATCACACCGTCAAGATCAACGGTCGGCGCTATGTTCTGATGGAAGTGGCGGGGGAGACCAGAAGCGGATTAGGTGATCTCCCTTGGGAATTTGCCTCGGCACTTGACGACGCCATCGTCCTTTATCCGGGAGACCGGTCACGCAGCCGTGTCTGACGGGAAGATCGGGGCAGCCCCCGTCATCGCGGCACGCTCAGCTCAGGCTACGGCACTCCGCGCAAATGCCGCGCAGTTCGACCCGGGCGGACGAGGCCTCAAAGCCGTTCTCGGTGCCGATCTTCGCGATACCCTGCCAATTAACAGAGGTCACTCGCTGTTCCTTGATTTCCGTCACCTTGGAGCATTCAGAGCACATGGTGAACATTTGGACCCGATGCGGTTGATCGTGATTACAGGCGACAAACGCATTCATGGCGTCGAGCTTATGCACCAATCCGCGTAATTCCAGTCGATCAAGGGCACGATAGACGGTCATCGGCGCCTTCACCCCCTTGTCCTTGAGCGCCGCCAGAAGCTCATAGGCCTTCATTGGTTCTTCCTCGCGGCCCAGAACCTCCAACACCAATCGCTCGTTCCGGGTCATCGCGTCTTCGGCCATCGCGCCCTGCATTCTCTGCCTGCCTCCCGTGCCCAGCCGTTTTTCGGCCGGTACAATTTTTTCTGTCTTAAAGTTTACAAATATCGCGTGTGATGAACAGGCCTCTCGTCAAACTAATCGGCTTGTATGAGTTGGCCATTTTCGCTGTGACGTCGGGGCGACAACCTCTGAGGCCCCTTGTGTCCACTCCCCGTCCCCAATTGACGATCGACGTCGTGTTGGACCTTGTCTGCCCTTGGTGTTTCATTGGTTTTCGCGGTCTTGACTGGGCTGCCATGGCCTTGTCCTTCGAATTCGATCTCGGTGTGCGTTTTCGCCCCTACCAGCTTGATCCCACCACGCCGGTTGCGGGACGAGACCGCGAAAGCGTATGGCAAGAGAAGTTTCCTGATTCCGAGATTCGCGCAAGGGTTGTGTCTGCCCTGCACGAGGCCATGGCGGATGTGGGCCTGTCCTTTGCCCTCGATCGGCCTGACCGTCTGCCCAACACGCTCGATGCCCACAGGGTCGTCCGCTGGGCGGGCCTTGAAGGGGGGGGGCGGGAGATGGTGGCGGCGCTGTTCGAGGCCTATTGGACGGAGGGGGCCGATATCTCACGACATGACGTCCTCGCCGCGGCGGCGGAGACAGCGGGACTTGGCGGCGCCGATATCGAGGCGCGTCTGGCCTCCGATGAAGATCGGGCGGACATCGCGCAGGAGATGAGCGAATTGCGGGCTGGCGGCGTCACGGGGGTGCCGACCTTTATCGTCAATGAGAAGGCCGGCTTCCCGGGCGCTCTGCCCAAGGCGGAGCTGCTGGCGGCGCTGCGCCAGCTCGCCGAGGAGACCACCGGTGGGGAGGGATAGAAGGCCTTGATCGGGCCCCCACGGACGAATCAGCTGATAACACCGATCCTAAGCTAACATGTGGATGTTCGATGGCGCAGCCTGCCGTTCAGTACGCGCCCCCACACGCCGATTCCCTCGAGGAGGGGCTGGCCGCCTTCGGAGTCGCCGCCTTTCGCCCCGGTCAGCGCCGGGTCATCGGGCATTTGATGCGGGGCGAGGACGTGCTCGCCTTGATGCCAACGGGGGCGGGGAAATCCCTTTGTTATCAACTCCCAGCTTATTTATTATCAGGGGTGGCGATTGTCGTCTCGCCGCTCATCGCGCTGATGGAAAACCAGGTCCAGTCGCTGCATGCGCGGGGCATCAGGGCGGGTATGATCCATTCGGGGCGGGATCGCGCCCAGAACATCGCCGACTGGACCGCTGCGCGGGAAGGACAGCTCGACCTCCTTTATATGAGCCCTGAGCGCTTGATGACCGGCCGCATGCTTTCGGCGCTGCGGTCGTTGCCTGTCACCTTGATTGCCGTCGACGAAGCCCATTGCATCAGCCAATGGGGCCATCAATTTCGCGCCGATTACCGCCAATTGGGCCAGTTACGAACGGTGTTTCCCAAGATCCCCATTGCGGCCTTCACGGCGACGGCGGACCGGGACACCGAGGCGGATATCAAGGCGGCGCTGTTCGGCGGGGAGGTTGCACGGGTTCGCCTTAGCCTCGACCGGCCGAACCTTTTTCTCGGTGTCCACGACAAAACGCCCCGGGATGGGAAGCTCCACAGCCTTCTGGCCTGGCATCGGGGGGAGAGCGGCATCGTCTATTGTCGAACCCGCCGCGGGACGGAGGCCGTGGCCCGGCAAATCGAGGCGAGCGGGCGTCGCGCCTTTGCCTATCATGCCGGACTGCCCGAGACCGAGCGGCTGGAGATCCTCAATGCCTTCACTGAGCGGCGGGGCCTCGTGATTGCGGCGACGGTCGCTTTCGGGATGGGAATCGACAAGCCCGATATCCGCTTTGTGATTCACCGCGATCTCCCCTCGAGCCTCGAAGCCTATTACCAGGAAATCGGGCGGGCCGGTCGCGATGGCGCCCCCGCAAAGGCGCATCTTCTCTACGGCCGGGGTGACGTCATTGCCCGTCGCCGGTTGATTGAGAACAGCGAAGCGGACTCCCTCGTCAAACAGGCGGAAACCCGTCGACTTGGCACCATGGTCGACTTCGCCGAGACGGTGGGGTGCCATCGCATGGCCCTGCTTGCCCATTTCGGCGAACGGTCCCCGGCCCCCTGCGGACGCTGTACAGGATGTCGCGAGGGCCGATAACGGCGCGCGATCCCTCGCCCTTATCTTGGAGATGGATCCCGGGGCTGGTCGGGGGACCGGTCATGCGGCCCAGGCGCGGCCGGGGGACGCCGCCGCCGCAAGACTTCTCTCAGGCCCCAGAGGGGGAGCACGATGACGGCGCCAAGGGCGATCAGGTTCAGTATCCGTAAGGCCCCTGACAGCCCTTCGTCGAACACTCTTTGTACAGCATCGCGCAGGGCGCTCCACAGGCCGCGCCAGAAGTCCAACGGATCGGCGCCGATAAAGGACAGCATCGCGCCGACGATCAGACAGGCAATGACGAGCTTGATAAGGGTTCGGAGGGAGATCATGCCGCGTTGTCGCGACTGCGGGGCGGATTGTCCATGGCGTGGGGAAAAGCGGGGGCGTGGGGAAACACGGGGGTGTGGGGAAAAGCGGGCATTTGGGGAAAAGCGGGGGGCGGCGGCCCCTTCCGGTGGAGCGTCGCAGGGCGCACATAAAGGAGGCATGTCGACAACTCCCTTGAGCTCCGACGATCACCTCGTCGAGACCGCCTTTCTCGGGGTCACCCGATCGGTGACGGGGCGGCGTTGGCGCCGCCGTGCCTTCGACGCGCGCGCCGCCGAGACGATTGCCCAGCGGCTGGACATAGATCCCTTGCTGAGCGAAGTGGTGGCGGCCCGCCAGGTAACGCCGGATCTGGCCGCCGCTTGGCTGTCCCCCCGGCTCCGCGATGATCTGCCCGACCCCTCCTGCCTCAAGGGGATGGATACCGCTGCGGCGCGCCTTGCCGATGCGATCATCGCCGGTGAAACCATTGGCCTTTTCGGGGACTTCGATGTCGATGGGACGACGTCCTCGGCCATCATGGCGCGCTATCTCCGCGCGGTGGGGGCCGCCCCGCTCATTCACCTGCCCAATCGTCAATCGGAGGGATATGGGCCCAACCTGCCCGCCTTCCTCGCGATGAAAGAGAAGGGGGCCTCGCTCATCGTCACCCTCGATTGCGGCGCTACGGCCCATGGCGTCTTGGCAGCCGCGGCAGAAGAGGGGCTCGAGGTCATCGTCGTGGATCATCACTTGATGTCCTTGCCTGCCCCGACGGCGGTGGCGGTGGTCAATCCCAACCGGCCCGATTGTCTGTCGGGATTGACGATGCTGTCGGCCGGGGGCGTCACCTTTTTGACGCTCGTGGCGCTCAATCGGACCTTACGCGAGCGCGGATTCTTCGCCGATCGGCCCCCCCCCGACCTCCTTCGACTGCTCGATCTCGTGGCGCTGAGCTTGGTGTGCGATGTCATGCCGCTGAAGGGCCTTGGGCGGACCCTGACCCGCCAGGGGCTTGCCCTTCTTGGGCATATCGAAGGAGCCGGGTCGGGCAATCAGGGGATCAGGGCCTTGGCCGCCGAGGCCGGGGCCAAAGGGCCGGCGGCGGCCGCCCATTTCGGTTATGCGATCGGCCCCCGTATCAATGCGGCCGGGCGCATCGGCCATGCCATGACGGCCTTCGACCTCCTTACCACCGACGATCCGGTCAAGGCGGCGGCCCTCGCGGCGGAGCTGTCCGATCTCAACGGTATTCGTCAGGGGGTCGAAGCCGCGGTCCTGGAGGAGGCGTGCAAAGCCGCGGAGGACCAGGGCGACCGCGACGCCCCCTTGCCCTTGGTTGTCGCCGGTGAGGGGTGGCATCCGGGGGTCATTGGTATCGTGGCCGGACGGCTCAAGGAACGCTTTGGCCGTCCCGCCCTCGTGATCTCCCTTGCGGGGGAGGAGGGAAAGGGATCGGGACGGTCCTTGCCGGGGGTCGATCTGGGGGCGGCCATCGGTGCTGCGGTGGAGGCGGGCCTCTTACTCGGTGGCGGCGGCCACCCCATGGCGGCGGGGTTGACGGTGCGGCGGGACGGGCTTGGCGAGCTGCGGGCGTTTCTGGACGCGCGTCTGGGCGAGGCCATTGCCGCGGCGCAGGCCGATCGTGTCCTCAGCCTCGACGGGATAGTCGCCCCCACGGGGATCACGCGCAGCCTCCATGACGGCCTGCTTCAGGCGGCTCCCTTTGGCAATGGCAATCCCGAGCCGCGTTTTGCCCTGGCCGATATATCTGTGCGGGAGCTGCGTGTTCTCAAGGACAAGCACATGGCCGTCACCCTGGCCGACGACACTGGAGGCCGGGCGCGCGGTATTGCCTTTGGTTGTGTCGGGCAGCCTCTCGGCGATCTCCTCGAGGCGGGCCGGGCCGGGCAGCGACTGCACCTGGCGGGCCGCATCAAGCCGGATGAGTATCGGGGCGGCAATGCCGCGCAGATTCACCTGGAGGATGGCGCGGTGGTGAAGGACGCTTGAGCCTTTAGAGGGCGACGCGCCGAACGCGGTTTGGGGGGCGGAAAACTATTGCAACGCCCCAGCGCGATGCTTATACGTCCGGTTCCGGCCCGGCGCCGTCCGCGGTCCCTTCGTCTATCGGTTAGGACGCCAGGTTTTCAACCTGGAAAGAGGGGTTCGATTCCCCTAGGGACTGCCACTTTTTTCTCCCTGGTATGTCCGTTGTCTGTTCCACTTTGGCACAAGCCAGGTGTTCGGTGGGCAAGATCTGGGATTTCTCAAAAACTTCGACGGAAAAAATAGAGAAAAGCCTTTCCTCGTCAGGGTTTTCCTTTCTAAATCGTTAATACTGGCACGGGAATTGAGTCGTTGCCGACAAGTTGCTGCCTTGCGTCCTTTTTTGGAAACACGGAGGCGGCAGGGAGGAAAAAAAGTCATGCGTTCAAAAGTCATGCGTTCACCATCTATCCTTGCAGGACTGGCTCTTGTGACCTTTGGTTCATCGGCCATTGCTGGATCATCGGCGGCTGCGCAATCCGTTACCGACAATTATGACGCCTATCTTGAGGCCGGTTATAGCTGGGCTGAGATAAATGGTCGGACCAATGATGCCGAATTCGGCGGCGTTGTGGCGCGTCTCGGGTTGAATTTCGGTCAGTTTCTGGCGCTCGAAGGGGAATCCGTCCTCGGCCTCGATGATGAGGAAGACGTCATTGCGGGCAGGGAGGTCGTGGTCAGCCAGGAATACTCCCTCGCCGGCTTCCTGCGGATTTCCTACCCCATCAGCGAGCGGCTGAGCGTCCATGCCCGCCTCGGCGGCGCGACCGTCGCCCTCAAGGCCGAAGCTGTTGGGTTTGAAGAGACCGAGAACGAAGAAGGCTTCGCTTATGGTATCGGGGCCAGTGTCGCGGTCCTCGATCCGTTCTATCTGCGGGCCGACTATGTTCGCTATGACATCGAAGATTCAGATACTGATCAATACACGCTGACCCTCGGGGCCAAGCTCTGATCAGATCGCCTGGATATGTGTCGGAATGGGTCCGGCACTAACATGAGAGTGCTCCATGAAATCCTTTGTCCTCTCTGCGCTCGCTTGCGGTGTTGCCGCCCTGCCGATGGTGGCGAGTGCGCAATATGCGGGCTCAACCCAACTCACCCGGTATGGAGAGCTGGGCCTTAATTTCCTCAGTATCGATATCGAAGACGACCTGCCCTTCATTTCGGAAGACAGTATCGATCTTGAAGTGCTGACGGGCCGGCTCGGCGCGGCCATCAGCCCTTACCTCTCGGTGGAGGGCGAGCTTTCCTTCGGTTTAGGAGACGATGAGGTCGCGGGCGTTGACGTCAATCTCAACTACGCCTTCGCCGGTTATCTTCGCGGGGAATATCCTCTATCTCCTGAATTTACGGTCTTCGGACGATTTGGCTTGATTCAGGCTGAGGTCGGTTTCGAAGCCGGTTCAATTGACGATACCGAAAGCGGCGGTGGGGTCGCCCTTGGTTTTGGTGGTGAATATCGTCTTCAGTCGAATTTCTATCTTCGCGCAGATTATACAAAATATGACATCGACGATCTTGATGGCGACAGTTTGACCGTGGCGGTTGGGTACGACTTTTAAGGCTTTATCCCGCCTGGGGGGATGAGAAGGTGGCTCGGCTTCGCCAGGGCCACCTTTTCTTTGGCGGGCCCCTGTCACGGCAGGGCCGCTCACGGCGAAAGGGATCACTCGGCCTCCGCCGCAAGGGCCTCTCGCCGCTCCTCCAGGGTCAACCATTGATCCTCCGCCTCACTCAGGGCCGCTTCCGCCGCGGCCAGGGCCGTTGAGGCTTTGTCGAAGGCCGAACGGTCTTTCGTAAAAAGAGACGGGTCATCGAGGGTCTTCTGAAGGGCGGCAATCTCCCCCTCCAGCGCCGCCATCTTCCCTGGCAATTGATCGAGGGCCAGTTGGTCCTTGTACGACAATTTTGATTGCCGCTGCGTTCGGCGATCGGCGGCGCCCTGTGCTGCGGCGTTGCTTGAGGCGCGGGAGGGTGTTGAAGAGGTGTCCACCGCCTCCGCAGCCCCGACACGCCGCTGTGCACGGATCATATCGTCATAGCCGCCGGCATAGAGGATCCATTGCCCATCGGCGGCAGGGGAGGGGGCGAGGATCGCCGTGACGATCCGGTCGAGGAAATCCCGGTCGTGGCTGACCAGCAGCAAGGTGCCGGTATAACTCGCCAGCGTGTCTTCGAGGACATCGAGGGTTTCGAGGTCGAGGTCGTTTGTCGGCTCGTCGAGGATCAATAAATTCGAGGGCTGGGCCAGGGCGATGGCGAGGGCCAATCGCCCACGCTCCCCGCCGGACAGGGCGCCGACGGGCTGGCGGGCCTGATCGGGGGTGAACAGGAAATCCTTGAGATAGCCCACAGCGTGCCGTTGTTCGCCGCCGACGGAAATGCTGTCTCCTCGGCCGCCGGTCAGGGCATCAAGCACGACGGTCCCGTCCTTCAACCCGGCGCGCTGCTGATCGAGGCCGATAATATCGAGCTTTGTGCCATGGGTGACACTGCCCTCGTCGGGGGCGAGGGCGCCCGTCAACAATTTGAGCAAGGTGGTTTTGCCCGCCCCGTTCGGCCCCACAATGCCGAGGCGATCCCCGCGGTGAAGCTTGAGATCCAGGCCCTCGACCAGCGATCGACCATCATAGCGGAAACAGAGCGCTGTCGTTTCGACGACTTTCTTTCCGCTGTCCTCGGCTTGGGCGGCCGTCATGGTCACACTGCCTTGGGGACGGGACAGGGTGCGTCGCTTTTCCCTCAAGGCGTGGAGATCGCCAAGGCGTCGGACATTGCGTTTCCGACGAGCCGTGACCCCGTAACGCAGCCAGTGTTCTTCGCGCACGATCTGGCGGGACAGTTTGTGCGCGTCGCGTTCCTCTTCGGCATAGACCTGATCCCTCCAGGCCTCGAAGCTGGAGAACCCTTCATCGAGGTTGCGGGTCACGCCCCGATCGATCCACACGGTCCGGGTCGTCAGTGTGGAGAGAAATCGGCGGTCGTGGCTGATCACAACCAAAGCTGCCCGGCTTCGGATCAGGCTCTCCTCAAGCCAGGTGATGGTGGGCAGGTCGAGGTGGTTGGTCGGCTCGTCGAGAAGTAAAAGATCGGGTCCCGGGGCCAGGGCACGGGCGATCGCCACCCGCCGGGCTTCACCGCCCGAGAGCCCCTTGGGCGAGCGTGTAGGGTCTAAGTCGAGCACCGCGAGCAGGCCGGGAATGGCCCCAGCCTCGTCGGCGGGGCCAAGACCGTCCCGGACCGCATCATCGATGCTGGCGAAGCCGGAGAGGTCGGGATCCTGCTCTAAATAGCGCAAGCTCACCCCGCCACGCACCGTCCGGTCGCCGCGATCGGCCTCCATCAGCCCGGCGGCTATCTTCAAAAAGGTCGACTTCCCCGTGCCGTTGCGGCCCACCACGGCGATGCGATCGCGCTCCCCGACTTGCAGGTCGGCGCCGGTGAAGAGATCCTTGCCGCCGAGGGACAGGTGGACATCGGAAAGGGTGAGGAGGGGAGCGGCCATAGGCTCACGGCCTTAGGCGCTGGACCGCCGGCCGAAAAGGCCCCCCGCCCTCAAGGGATTTGCACGCCCCCGGCAGGACGCCTAAGCGCACAGGGATGCGCATCAGACTTGCCATCATCGGTCGACCCAATGTCGGGAAATCGACGCTCTTTAATCGTCTTGCCGGGCGCAAACTGGCCCTCGTGCATGATGAGCCGGGGGTGACCCGCGACCGTCGAGAGATCGAGGCGACTTTCGGCGATCTCGACCTGACATTGATCGACACGGCGGGCCTTGAGGAGGCGCAGCAGGGAAGCCTCCAGGCGCGAATGCGGGCAGGCACCGAAAAGGCCATCGGCCTTGCCGATCTCAGCCTCTTCTTGATCGATGCGCGGGCGGGGGTGACGGCGCAAGACGAAGAACTCGCGCAGATGCTCAGGTCGGCGGGCCGTCCGGTCATCGTCGTGGCGAACAAGACCGAAGGACGCGGCGAGGAAGGGGCCTATGAGGCCTATCGCCTCGGTCTCGGCGACCCCGTGCCCATTTCGGCTGAGCATGGCGAAGGCATGGCGGACCTCTATCAGGCGGTGATCTCGAAACTCGCCGAGAGTGGGATCGATCATCAGATTAAGGAAGAAGCGGAAACGCTGGCCTGGGACGATCCGCGCAAGCCGTTGCGATTGGCAATTGTCGGCCGGCCCAATGCGGGGAAGTCGACCCTCGTCAACCAGCTGCTCGGCGAGGATCGTGTGCTGACCGGGCCTGAGGCAGGCATTACCCGCGATACGATTTCGGCCGAATGGCGCTATGTCGCCGATGACCGGGACTGGCCTGTCAAACTGTTCGATACGGCGGGCCTGAGGCGCCGGGCCAAGGTACAGGACAAGTTAGAAAAATTATCCGTCGGCGATACGTTGAGGGCGATCCGCTTCGCCGAGGTCGTGGCCCTCCTGATCGATGCAACCCAGCCCTTCGAAAAGCAGGACCTACAGATCGCCGACCTCGCCCTGAAGGAAGGACGCGCCCTCGTCATCGTCGCGAATAAATGGGACCTCATCGACGACAAGGATGAGGCGGCAAGGGCGCTGCGGGAGATGGCGGGGCGTCTGTTGCCCCAGGCCCCCGGCGCGCCGGTCGTCCTGTTGAGTGCCAAGACGGGGCGCGGCATCGATCGGTTCATGCCCCATGTCGTGAAGGTCTATCGCGACTGGAATGCCCAGGTGCGGACCTCTGATCTCAATACCTGGCTCGCCGCCGCCGTCGCCAAACACCCGCCCCCGGCGGTGGGGGGGAGACGGATCAAGATCCGTTTCATCGCCCAGGTGAACACGCGCCCCCCAACCTTTATGGCCCATTGTCAGCGGGCGGATTACCTTCCCGAAAGCTATAAGAGATATCTCGTCGGCGGCATCAGGGAAGCGTTCGGTATTGACGCTGTGCCGGTGCGGCTCTTCCTGCGAAAAGGCGACAACCCTTACGTCGACAAGAAACGCTGACGATCCCGCTCTCCTCCCGTCCTTGCGCGACCCGTAGGGGGGAGGGGCGGGGGGTATCGGGGCGGCCGATGGGTGAAATCGACGAAATTCGCTCTACTCTCTCTCCGGCAAGCAATAGCTTGATGACAAACGTCTAGGGAGAAGACCGATGGATGGAGAAGCTCGCTGCCCAGTTCTTCACGGGCAAGTCAGTATGCGTGGCCGGAAAAATAAGGATTGGTGGCCCAAGGCCCTCGACCTGTCCATTCTGACCCAGAACGGCAAGAGCCCGAGCCCGATGGAGCCTGGCTTCAACTACGCCAAGGCGTTTGAAAGCCTGGATCTGAAAGCCGTGAAGGCCGATCTTCATGCGTTGATGACGGACTCGAAGGACTGGTGGCCGGCGGATTACGGTCATTACGGTCCGTTTTTCATTCGCATGGCGTGGCACGCCGCCGGCACCTATCGCATGTCCGACGGGCGCGGGGGGGCCTCGGCCGGGGCCCAGCGCTTTGCCCCACTCAATTCCTGGCCGGATAATGCCAATCTGGACAAGGCGCGTCGGCTGCTTTGGCCGATCAAGCAGAAATACGGCAACGCCCTGTCCTGGGCGGACCTCTTGGTGCTGACGGGGAATGTGGCGCTTGAGTCCATGGGGTTTAAAACCTACGGCTTCGCCGGCGGTCGCGAGGATATTTTCGAACCGGAGAACGATGTTTATTGGGGCACCGAAGCGGAATGGCTCGGTGAGGACGATCGCTACTCCGGTGACCGGTATCTTGAGGAGCCCCTGGCGGCCAGCAATATGGGGCTGATCTATGTCAATCCCGAAGGGCCGAGCGGCGAACCCGACCCGGCGAAGGCGGCCCACGATATCCGGGTGACCTTTGCCCGCATGGCGATGAATGACGAAGAAACCGTCGCGCTGGTGGCGGGCGGCCATACCTTCGGCAAATGCCACGGCGCCGCCAATGCGCAGATCGGGGCCGAGCCCGAGGGGGCCGACATCGCCGCCCAAGGCTTTGGCTGGACCAATGCCACGGGCACCGGCCATGGCGGCCACACCATGACCAGCGGTCTCGAAGGCGCCTGGACTCCCGATCCCACCACCTGGGACCAAGGGTATTTCGATATGCTCTTCGGCTATGATTGGGAGCTGACCAAGAGCCCGGCGGGCCATTGGCAATATGCGCCCAAGGGGGTTCAGGAAAAGGATCTGGCCCCTGACGCGCATGAGGCGGGCAAGCGCGTGCCCACGATGATGCTGACCACGGATCTATCGATGAAGGTCGATCCGGCCTATGAGCGCATTTCTCGGAAGTTTCATCAGGACCCGGAGGCTTTTGCCCTGGCCTTTGCCAAGGCGTGGTTCAAGCTGACCCACCGCGATATGGGGCCGAAATCGCGGTATCTAGGCCCAGAAGTGCCTGAGGAAGATCTAATCTGGCAGGATCCGGTGCCGGCCGTCGATCATCCCCTCATCGAGGCGGCGGATATTTCGGCGTTGAAACAGGCGATTCTGGGTGCCGGTATTTCCGTGTCCGACCTGGTTTTCGTCGCGTGGTCGGCCGCTTCCAGCTATCGCGACTCCGATAAAAGGGGGGGCGCGAACGGCGCCCGTATCCGGTTGACCCCACAAAAAGACTGGGCGGTGAATGATCCCGAGCGGTTAGCGCGCGTGCTGACGACCCTTGAGGGGGTCAAGAGTGATTTCAATAGCCAGCAACAGGGTGGCAAAAAGGTGTCCCTCGCCGACCTCATCGTCCTTGGCGGCGTGGCCGCCGTTGAAAAGGCGGCGCTGGATGCGGGTCACAGGATCGATGTGCCCTTTGTCCCGGGGCGGACGGATGCCACGGACGCCCAAACCGATGCGGCGTCCTTCGACGTATTGGAACCGGCGGCCGATGGCTTCCGGAACTATGTCCATGCCGAGGCGACGGTTCCCGCCGAGGAAATGCTGCTGGACAGGGCGCGCCTGCTGAGCCTCTCAATCCCCGAGATGACCGTGCTGATCGGTGGCCTCCGGGTGCTCGGTGCGAACCAGGGGGGGAAAGCCGACGGGGTCTTCACGGACCGGCCCGGCGTCCTCAGCACTGATTTCTTCGTCAATCTTCTCGATATGGAGACGGCGTGGAAGGCGGTCTCCGATGAGCAGAAGGAATTTATCGGGACCGACCGGGCGAGCGGTCAGGAGCGCTGGCGGGGAAGCCGGGTTGATCTGGTCTTCGGCTCAAACGCCCAACTTCGCGCCGTGGCCGAGATCTATGCCCAGGCCGATGGCGAGAAGACCTTTATCGCCGACTTTGTGAAGGCATGGACCAAGGTGATGATGCTCGACCGCTTCGATGTGCCGGACCAGCGCAGCTAACCGCCCGGGGAGGGGGCTGACCCCCTCTCGGCTTTCCGCGGCCACAAAAAACCCCCGGAGGTGATCCTCCGGGGGCAAATTGATTACCGAGATGAGGGGCGCTGCATTAACCCGCGTCTTCGGTATCCTTGAGGGCGGCCCCGAGAATGTCGCCGAGAGAGGCGCCTGAATCGGCGGAGCCGAATTGTTCGACCGCCTCTTTCTCCTCGGCAATCTCCCGCGCCTTGATCGACAGGGACAGACGGCGGGATTGCGGATCGAGCGCGATCACGCGCGCATCGATCTTGTCGCCGACGGCGAACCGCTCAGGACGCTGCTCGTTCCGATCACGGCTGAGGTCTGACTTGCGGATAAAGGCCTTCGGCCCCCCATCGCTGCCCACCCGAACCTCGATGCCGCCATTTTCGACGGCCGTCACCGTGCAGGTCACGTCATCACCGCGATTGAGCTCGGCAATGGCGTCCATCGGATCGTTGGCCACCTGCTTGATCCCAAGGGAAATACGCTCCTTGTCCGGATCGACATCCAGGACCTTGGCCTTGACCATATCGCCCTTTTGATAGTCGCGGATGGCATCATCGCCCTGGCGATCCCAGTCGAGATCGGAGAGGTGGACCATCCCGTCCATATCGTCGTCGATCCCAATGAACAGACCGAATTCGGTGATGTTCTTGACTTCGCCTTCGACGATGGAGCCGATCGGATGCTTCTCGGCAAAGCTCTCCCACGGATTGGACAAGGTCTGCTTCAGGCCGAGGGACACCCGGCGCTTCTGCTCGTCGACCTCAAGCACCATGACATCGACTTCCTGACCGGAAGAGACGATGGAACTGGGGGGGACGTTCTTCTTGACCCAAGACATCTCGGACACGTGGACGAGCCCTTCGATGCCGTCTTCCAGCTCAACGAACGCCCCGTAATCGGTGATGTTCGTGACCTTGCCGTGGAATTTGCCGCCAATCGGATATTTCGCCGCGACACCGTCCCAGGGATCAGGCTGAAGCTGCTTCATGCCGAGGGAGATACGCGAGGTTTCCGGATTGATCTTGATGATCTTCACCGAGACCGTGTCGTTGACATTGAGAACTTCGGAGGGGTGGTTGACCCGGCTCCAGCTCATGTCGGTCACGTGAAGCAAGCCATCGACGCCCGGCGCCAATTCGACGAATGCGCCGTAATCGGTGATGTTCTTCACCACGCCATCCCGCTCGTCGCCCTCATTGAGGTCGCGCACGACCTCCTGGCGATGTTCGGCCCGATCCTCTTCGAGGACGGAGCGACGCGAGACCACGATATTGCCCCGGCGTTTGTCCATCTTCAAAATCTTGAAGGGCTGGGGGATATTCATCAGCGGGCCGGCATCCCGTACCGGGCGGATGTCGACCTGACTGCCGGGCAGGAACGCCACGGCCCCGCCAAGGTCGACGGTGAATCCGCCTTTGACGCGGTTGAAAATGACGCCTTCGACCCGGTCGTCATCCTCGAAATTGTGTTCAAGGCGTTCCCACGCCTCTTCACGGCGGGCGCGGTCACGGCTGATCACCGCTTCGCCATGGGCATTTTCGATCCGGTCGATAAACACATCGACCTGATCGCCGACGGCCACCGGGTCTTTCGATGGGTCACCGAATTCACGCAAGGGCACACGCCCCTCGGTCTTCAGACCGACATCGACAATCGCAACGTCTTTTTCGATGGCTGTGATGGTCCCTTTGACCACCGTTTGTTCGAAGGTTTCCCGATCGACGACCGATGCCTCGAACATCTCGGCAAACTCGTCACGGGAGGGGTTGAATGTGTCAATTTCAGACAAAATGGCTTCTCAAAGGTCGAGGACATGAACACCTCGACGGTTGGCCCTGGCCTATTCGCGGGGAAAGCATCGGGCGGTTTCAGAAAATGGCGCAGAGAACGGGAACGACAGATGGTCAGAAAAACCCGTTTCGATCGACGCGCCTCTCCTTCATGTCTGCCGCACCGTCCGGTGCACCACCGCGAATGGCCGCGTTATACACAGCCACGGCGCCGCGGCAAGCCGCCAGGACGGGGCGGAATGCGCCTTTCCGCTGCCCTCAGACGCCGCATCTGTGTCGATAATACATCCTTAAGCATGTATAACGCAGGCAATCGGCGTTAACATATTGACAAGAATTGGCTTACGGCCCCTTGGTATGCCCGAAAAGAACCGCCCGCCGCACTCTTAAAATTATGTCAACGCGACGGGGAAAAAGGCCACTTTTTTGCTTGGTCTCTCTTCAATGAGAAACACGGCAAATAAAATAGGGAACACGAGTCATGTCGCCACTTCCGAGTTTTGGAAAGATTGTCTTTTTCGGGGACAGCCTGACGGATAACGGCATCCAGTCGAACTACCGCGAAGCGACGGACGTGCCGTTGCAGATCCAGTCAGAGCTTGTTTATTCAGAGGGACGGTTCAGCGACGGCTATAATTATGCCGACTATTTCGCCTACGAATTGGGCCTGACCGACGAGTTGGGGATCGACACCAAATCCCTCGATGAGCTCACCAATGGCGTGGCCGGCGGCTCGGCGGAAAATTTCGGCGTGACCGCGTCCCGGGCCTCGATTGATCGGTCGTGGCAGCAGCTGGCCCAAGAGGCTGCGAGCGTCGAGATCGATCCCACCAATCCCTATGCTGATGACCGGGTCGACCTGCCCGGTCAGGTGGCCTGGTTCCTCGATACGCTGGAGCCGGGGCAGGACCTCTCCAATGTGGCGGTGTCCATGTTGACCGGTATCAACGATCTGGGGAACGAGCTGACCCGGAACATCATTCCGGGGATGGGCAATATCACCCGCGCCGAAGCGGAACAGGTGGGACAGGACTTCGCCGTTGAGGTGTTCGATTCGATCGTCGATCAGGTGTCGATCCTCGCCGATCTCGGCGTTGGAACGGTCTTCCTTTACACCATCCCGAAGGTCAGTGAGACGCTGCTCGGCAGCTTGGCCAGTGCGAATGGTAAGGCGGCGAACTCCGCTGGGGTCGACTTTTATAATGAGCTATTGTTCCAGTCCGAAGACGCCCTCGAAACCAGCCTTGGCATCAATATCGAAGTCTTCGACGTGGCCCTGTTCCAGCAGGAGCTGACCGCTGACTATACCACCTTTGGTTTCTACACAGGCATTATCCCGGTGACCTTGTTTGGGGATGCGATCAACAAGCCGGTGCGGGGCGTGCCGCTGGATCAAATCGCCTTTGTCGATCCGATCCATCCCAGCGAGGCGGCACAGAAAATTCTTGTGCAGACTATGCTGGAGACCCTGACTGCCGAGAATATCGTTGGAACGCTGGGACGTGACGACCTGGTCGGCACGGACGGTGACGATTTCGTCGTCGCCCGGGAAGGACGGGATTTCGTTGATCTCGGCCTTGGTGACGATATGGTGCTTGGCGGCACTGGAAACGATGAAATCCTCGGCGGGGGCGGCAACGATCTCATTTCCGGCGGCTCGGGTACAGATTCTCTGTACGGGGATGATGGGAATGATGTGCTGGTCGACAATGACGGCTGGGACGTCGTCCGCGGTGGCCTCGGTAACGATATCCTGATCAAAGGGTCGGGCTTTGACACCATGTTCGGTGATGAGGGCGATGACATCTTCATCTATACCGATCAGGATTTGTTCGCGAGACGTAGTATTTTCGAGCGCCTTCTGGCCTTTGGCGGTGAAGGCAATGATACGCTGGTCTTGCGCCTCAGCTCCGAGAAAGCGGATGCCTATAATGAGGGGACCTTGACCCTTCAGGACCTCAAAATCTCCATCGAAGATATCGAAAATGTGGTGGTGGTCGACGGTTTCGACCTCCCCGACGGCCTTAGTGATAATCCGCTCCTTGCCGAGGCGGAGGCGTGGAACTTCGTTTAGGGACAGTGTGCTCTCTCCGCCCCGGCGGCGGACAATAAGGGATCAGGGGCGGCTGCGACCGCCCCTTTTTCGTGGCTGATGAAGAATGACAGTGGACTGACCATTCGGCGAGCGAAACGGGGGGACGACGCGGACCTGGCGCGCTTACTGATGCCTGTGATTCGCGCGGGAGAGACCTATCCCTTGCCGCGTCACATGTCGTCCGAGGCCGCGATCGCCTATTGGCAAGGGGAGGGGCGGCAAGTGTTCCTCGCCACAGGGGAGAGGGAGACGGTTGGAACCTATTATCTGCGGGCCAATCACCAGGGCGGCGGTGATCATGTCGCCAATTGCGGATATATCGTCGCTGAAGGGGCGAGGGGGAAGGGGATCGCCTCGGCTCTCTGCACGCACTCTCTCCGCCAGGCGCGTCTCGCCGGGTTTACCGCGATGCAATTCAATTTCGTGGTGTCGAGCAATACGCAGGCGGTGCATCTCTGGTCGCAGCATGGGTTTGCCATTGTCGGTCGGCTGCCCGGCGCTTTTATGCACCCCACTAAGGGCGCGGTGGACGCCCTCGTCATGTATCGGACCCTCTGACATCGGATGCGGAGGCGTGTCCGCCCAAGACGTCCTAGCGCTCGGTCAGTTTGAACTCGATCCGCCGGTTCTGCGCGAGAGAGGCAGGGTCTCGTCCCGCGACCAGGGGGTAGGCATCGCCGAAGCCGGCGGCGACCAATCGATCGGCGGGAACCCCTTGGGAGCTTAAAAATTCGACTACGGACAAAGCGCGTCTGGTGGAGAGCTGCAAATTACTGTCGAACAGCGCTCGACAGGCGGCCCCAAGGGGGACTTGGTCCGCGTGTCCGTCGACCCGCAGAACCCATTCATAATCCGTATCGAGATCGCGGCGCACATCGTTAATGGCGGCGGCAACGGTTCTAAGAACGTCGCGGGCCGCGGGGGTCAACTCGGTGGAGCATGATCCGAACAAGACGTCGCCCTCAACGATATAGCGGTCGCCGTCGCGTCGAAATCCGGGGCGCCCCTCCAGCGCTGCGGCCAGTTGCTCAAGGAAATCCGAGCGAACCCTGGCCAGTTCATTGACGCGCCGTGCGAGGGCCGCATTGAGACGCTGGGAGAGGTTTTCGATCTGCGCCTGTTGCTCGACATCCTTGGCCTCGGCGGCCTCAAGGGCCTCTTGCAGGCTGGCCAATTGGCGGCGCAGGGCGGCGAGTTGTGCGTTTAGTGTCGCAATCTCCGCTTTTTGCTCCTCGCTCAAGGCCCGTTCGACTTCGAGTTCCTCCGCGGAGGCGGCGACTGAGGAGCCGAGGGAGGCGATCTGAGCATCTTTTTCAGCGATGGTGTCCTGTAGGACCTCAAGATCGAGTTGAAGGGCCGCATTGTCTTCCGAGAGGCTCGCCGCTTCGGCCCGGGCCAAGCTGAGATCATTGGATAGGCGCGCCAGTTCGGCCCGCAATCGCGTCAGGGCATCATCCTGTTCTGAGATCAATTGCTGATTGCGGGTCAGTTGTTCGCCAAGATAGAATTGAGCGACGACAAAGATCGACAGGACGAACATCAGCACAAGGAGCAATGTCGATAGCCCGTCGACAAAGCCCGGCCAGATATTTGCCCCTTGCGTATAGGACCGGCGTCGACTCATGACCGCCCCCTATCGCCTCGGTCTGCGATCGTCGCCTTGAAGCAAGGTCCGCCCTAGCTCACGGATTTCCTCGCGCACCGCAGCGGCACTGTCATTCTGCGCTTCGGCCAGGGCGGTGAGGGCCTGGGTCAGCGGCTCGATGAGATCGGCACTAGCGGTAAAGTGCGCCCGACCCTCGCCCGCGCTGCCGGTCGTGCTCTCGGTGATACCGGAGAGCCAGTCTTCGAGATCACTATAGAAACGGTTTTGTGCCTGACCCGCCTGGATGTCGAGAAAGCCAAGGATCAGACTGCCGCCCAACCCGAACAGCGAGGAGGAGAAGGCCGTGTTCATGCCTGAGAGCGGCTCATTGAGATTGTTGATCAAGGACGTCACGGCCGTCGCGCTATCCCCGCCGGTGGAGGCCCCGAGGGAGGAAATGACGGCGGATACATCCGTCACCGTCTGTAACAGCCCCCAGAACGTCCCGAGCAGTCCGAGAAACACCAGAAGATTCCCGGCATAGCGACCGAACTCTCGGCCCTCGTCGATCCGGGTGCCGATCGAATCGAGGATCGCCCGCGACGAAGCCTGGGTGAGGCGCCCGCCGCGCTCGTCCGCATCGAGAAGGATCCGCGCCATGGCGCCGATCAGGGCAGGGGGGCGCGGCAGGCGGGTGCGGGAAGGGTCGACCGATGCTCTGAAGGAGCGGACCCACCGGATGGCGGGATCGATAATCACCGCCTGCCGGAAATTATAGACGATGCCCACCGCAAGCACGAGCAGGATCAGACCGTTAAGATAGGGATTGGCGGAAAAGCTCGTGACCAACAGCTCATTCGGTTGGGGAGAGAGGGGGGAAAGCCAATAGGCGACGGCCACGACAACGCCCAGGAACAGCACCATATTGAGGATGGCGCCGCCGGGCCCTCCAAAACGCACTTCTCTCTCAAGCGATCTGGCCATCACCACCCCACCCGACCCGCATACGAAAATCTGGGAAACCTTGCCCCAGCTTGCACGCTTTGGGAAGGTGGGAGATGTGAACCCTCTGTGACGGGGGTCATGGACGGTTCACGCGGATGGGGGGCTCACACGGGGGCTTTCCCGTAATAATCTGCGCCTGAGAGGCCGAGCGTCCCTCGCAAGACCCCGACATGCAAAGCGCCGCGGAGGCCGTGGCGGTGACGCGCGACGGGGTCGCCGATGGCAAGGGCTGCCCGGCCAAAACAATAAGCACTCTTGCCCATGGCCAGCACAGCGCGCCGAGAGCGGCGCCCCGGGGTACTCAGACCGATGGTGATGCCCGCCTTGATCCGTCGGCGATAGAGCCACCGGGTGGACAGTCGCTGGGCGATCACCGGTTCGTAAACGCGGGCATCGGCCACAAGATGAAACCGCGCCCCCTCCCGCAGGGCGGCCTCGAAAAAGACCGCGTCGCTCCCCCCCCGGCGACCATAGGCGGGGTCGAACCGCCGGTTCGCGAGGACCGGGGCCGTCGTATCCATCAGAACATTGGCGGTATGACCGCTGGTCAGCCTCCCGCCTTTTTGTGGGGGCCATTGGCTATGGGGGGAAAGGTGCCCCATCCAATCGGGCGCGTTTTCGGGATAGACGGCGATGCTCGGGCCGAAAACGGCGTCTGCCCCCTTGCTCATCGCGATTTCGAGCTGAGCCAGCCACTCAGCGTCGGCTATTTCGTCATCGTCGAGCATGGCGAGGCGGGCGTCCCCAGCGGCATCGAGGATCGCGTTACGGGCAAGGGCAATATTGCGGCCAGGGACATGGCGGTAGAAGAGGTCGAGGCCCGTTTCATCCCGCGCAGCATCGACGATCTTCTCGGCCGTCGATTGATCGTCATTGTCGATAATGATGACCCGGTCCGGGCGTCGGCTCTGGGCGGCAAGGCTTCTGACGGTTTCGATCAAAAAGGGTCGGCGGAAAGTGCAGACCCCGACGAGAAGGGGGAGGGTCATGGGGCAATCTTTTCCATGGCGGCCCGCAAGGGGGTGTCATCGTCGACGAATACGGATCGCGGCGCGGCGAGCAGGCGGCGTCTCTTCGCGTCGATATCGGCATGGCTGAGCGCCCCTAACAGGGCCGGTAAACTTGCCTCCGTCGGTTCCTCGATCACAAAGCCGATATCGTGCGCCTTCACAAACCGGCCGCTGGCCGTATTCGCCACCGCCACCGGCACCGCCCCGAAATAGCCCCCCTCATAGAGCCGGTTTGGTAATTGCCAGGCCGAATTGGTGGCGGCCGCGCCCCCCGGACGACTTTCAAGATAATCATTGACCCAGACAAGGTCCGCATTGCCGTATACGCGCGAAAGCCCTTCGGCCCCGGCGTAAGGACCATGGAAGGTCATGTGCGGGGTCGCAGCGGCGATCTGATCGAGATCGGTCAGGCGGTCGGTGCTGGTCCGTCCCCAAATATCGACATGCAGGGGCGTCGGCGGTGTCGTCGCGATGTGGCGCAGGAGCGCAAAGGATCGCTCGCATCGAAGCTTTCCCGCCCAGACCAGGCGGAGGGGGCGGCGTTCTTTTTTCTCCTGGGGACGCAATATGTCGGGGTGGGGGCGCGGGGGAAGGCCCGCCGGGGGAAGCCGGTTTTCGATAAGGGCCCAGGGCGGCACGCGGCCCTGTCGTTTCTCAAAATACTCGCTGACATAATCCGGGGAGGACACGATCAGGAGGGCCGTTCGACGCAAGAGTTGTCTCTCCCACCCCCGCAAGGCAAGCCCGATGGGAGAGGAGGTCGTCAGGAGCCGGTGAATATCGAGAGCCTCATAGACCAGGGGCGCCGACGGACGAACACGCCGTCGGACGCGATCGGCGATGGCCAGCATGTCAAGATTACGGGCCCAGAAAATATCCGCGGCCTTGAGCCGATCGACATGCCGCAATTGATGAGGAGTGCGGATGATCGCCCCAAGGCGATGCACGAATTGACCATCATGGGTGAGTCCGAGATCGACATTTTCAAAAGGCCGGTCCTTTGCGGACTCCCGGCGAAAGGTATAGGCGTCGACGGACCATCCACAGCGCGTCAGAGCTGCGATACGTCTTTGTACGGCGGGGTCACCGGCCTCCTGACCGAAAAAGGCGACAGTCATGATGTCTCGGTGTCTGCCCAGGGGCTGAGCCATCCCGCAAGGAACCCTGTTCCCCAGGCCATGTGCAGCGTGGCAAAGATTAGCGGCGAGAGCAGGCAGGCGGCCGCTTTGTGCTTGATGCCTAACCCTAGCGCCCCAAGGCCCAGAAGGCCCAGATAGAGCGCAGGGTAGATCGCGGCGAGCCAGGGCGATATCGGCATCATCAATAAAGAGGCGAGGAGTGCCAATGGATGCAGGGCCGGGCCGAGCTGGCGCAGCTTGAGGCGGCTTCGGTGCAGCCGTGCATGACGCGCGCGATAGGTCCCATAACGATGATATTGCCGCCAGAGAGCGGTCAAGGACCGGCGGGGAAAATATCGCACACGGATATCCGCGTCGAGCCAGATCCGCCCCCCCGCTCGGGCCAGGCGGGTGTCGAATTCGGCGTCTTCATTGACCGCAAAGCGGGGGTCATAGCCGCCGAGCGCTAAGAACCGCTCCCGCCGAAAGGCGGCATGATGACCATGGTCGACCCAACCGGATGTACGACCTCCGCGATGCGGCGCCCCGCCGGCGCCCAAGGGGCTGTCGAGGCTGAGGGCGATGGCCCGCTCAATGCGTCCGCTGCCCGGTCGCGGAACGGTGTCCATCGGGACGACGACACTGTCTACCTCGCGGGCGATCAGGGTCGTGACCAGGTCACGCACATAATGGGGGGGGTAGAGGGCATGGGCGTCACAGCGAACCAGAATGTCTCTGTCAGCCGGTGCGGCATGGGCGGCGGCATTGACGGCCGCCGCCTGGACCGCGCGGTCATTGTGCTGAAGGCTGAGATGGGGAAAGGCTGCGATCAGGCGCTCAACAATGGCGCAGGTGCCATCGGTACTGCCGCCGTCATAGACGACGACCTCAGCCGCCCCGGCATCGGGGATCAGCGATCGCAGGCAGTCTTCGATCCTGGCCGCTTCGTTCAGGGTTGGCACGACGACGAGCACCCGTGCGAGGACCACATCCGCGGCGGTGGCCGCGCCCGCCTCGGGGGGGAGGGGCGCTGGGTCGGGGACCGCTGCCTGATCCGCCCTTTCTGTCGCCGTCTTCAGGTTCGCCATCGCGCATCATTAACACGTAAGGTGTAGGAAAAGCGTCAACGGCACCACTACTCGGAGGGATCTCAGCCATCGTGTCGATGTCCGCAGTTTCAGACCCTATCGATATTGATCGACCATCTCGGTTCGCGGTCCAGCCGGGCCGGGGAACCCTGCTGGATGAGGCCATGATGATGGCGGCGTTCATCATTCTGCCGCTCAATATGCCGATGATGCAGCCGGTCAGAGCGCCCTTCACGCTCCTCCTGCTCGCCTATCTTGCCTTTATCGGCCGCCCCCTCTTGGCGGCGGCATGGCGCCATCGATGGGTCTATATATTGCCCGCCCTCGCCGCGGCCTCCGCCATCTGGGCGGACAGCGCCAGTGCCGCTCTGCGCCATGGCATCCTGATGACCGTCATGGTCACTGTGGCCCTGGCGGCGGCAATCCGGCTCGATATCCGCCAACTCGCCATCGCGGTTCTCTTCAGTCAGGGGGCCCTGGCCCTTGGGTCGCTGATGTCGATGGAGACCATGTGGGTGGGGGGCGCCCACGGGGCCGAGGCGGTGGTCGGGTTGTTTCCGGCCAAGAATGTCCTTGGCAAACGTATGCTTCTCGTCGTTCTCGCCGCCGTCGCCGTGATGGTCGGGGCCGGCTATCGTCCGGTCTTCAAGCCGATCGCCTTGGGACTTTCCGGCATTGCGCTGTTTCTCATCGTGCAATCCCTTTCGGCGTCCTCAATCATTCTTCTGGCCCTGGCGGTGCCTCTCGGGGTTGGCCTTGCCGTTGTCTGGCGTCCAGCGACGGCGATCAGGGGCGCGCGCCCCGTAATCGTCAGCGGCGTTTTCCTCCTTCTGGCCCTTGGGGCTACCTTCGCCATTATCGGGCTGCGGATCGATCCGCTGGCCGACCTTCTCGGCCTGTTCGGCAAGGATGCGACCCTCACGGGACGGACCGTCCTTTGGGAGGCGGCGCGGCAGGTCATCGCTGACCACCCTCTCCTCGGTGTGGGGGCGGGAAATTTCTGGGCCGCCGATAACGATCAGGCCCTGATCCTTGCCAAGCAGTTTTATAAGCCCGACCATCAATTCAGCTTTCACAATGCCTATTTTGAGATTGCCGTCCATCTTGGGGCGGTCGGGGTCCTGGTCTTTCTCGGCGTCTTTCTCAGAGGGGTTTGGACCATTGGGCAGACATGGTGGCGGACCCAAGGGCGAGCGGATGTCTTTCCGGTCATCCTGGGCGCGGTAATCGCGATCAGGACCCTGACGGAAGCTGAGATGTTCGATGCGCTGCTTCTGGCGCCGCTTCTGTTTTGGGCGGTTGTTCTGCTCTCGGAAGAGGAGCGAGGGCGCGCGGCAGCCACGCATTGATCCCCGTCGTCTCGCGCGCCGCAAGATAAAGCGTAACTTCCCACAGGACGAAGGCGACGGCGATGACAATCGAGATGGCGAGCAGGCCGTGGGGCGCGACGGTCAAGACGGCAATGGTCATGATCGCCAGATTGAGCAGGGTGAGGGTCACCAGACGCCGGTTCTTTCCCGCCGTGGCGAGGATCAGCAAATTCGGGCCGAAAACCGCATTCGCGATCGGTACGGTCAACAGGGTGAACAACGGTAGGGGATCGGCGGAATAGGTCTCGCCGAACAAGCCGAGCAGGGGCACGGCACAAAGAGCCATGCCAAGGGCCGCCGCCGCCGTCACCGTGGCGGAGATCCGCGTCACGGTGAGGGCGATCGGGCTGGCCGCGGTGGGGCCGTTCCGCTTCAGCGCCGCCACCACCTGGGGACCGAACGCCATCAGCACCGAGGCGGGCACCATCTTGACGAGTAGTGCCAGGCGCAACGCGACCCCCAATTCACCGAGGGCTGCCTCGTCGAGGGCGAAATTGGCAATGAAAAGGACGGTATTGGGGTACTCTTCGGTGAGCAAGACGGTAATCAAGAGCGCAAGGCCCGTCATTCGCCAGGGGCGGATCTCTCCGGCGAAGGGGGGCGAGCGGAGACGACGGTGGAGGCGCTTGGCCGTGATCGTCATATGGCCAAGCCCGGCAATCATGGCGGCGAGGGCAAAGGCCGCCACCGCCGCTGACAGGTCCATCAAGACTATCGCAGCCGTGACACTCAAACAGAGGAAGAACAGGATCGGCCGGCCGGCCAGCTGCATGGCTGAGGAAATCCGAACTTCGCCGAGGGCGCGGGCCACCCGCGCGGAGGAGCGGAGGGCGACGAATCCCAGCAGACCACATCCCGCCCATAGGGCCCCGATCAGGGTCAGGGGGGTCGTCAGCCACAGCCCTAAACTCACTGCGATAAAGGCGAGGGGCACCCCAATCATGGCGGTTTGGCTGAGCGTTTTCAAAAATAAATGGGTCGTGCCGGGGCGAGTCTCCTCGGCCCCCGGAAGGATCCTGATCGCCGCCCCGTCGAGATTGCCGAGGGCAAACAGCGCCGCGAGGCTCACGGCACTCTGCATCAAAAGGAACGTGCCGGTCTCGGCGGGGCTCAGCAATCGGGCCACGAGGGCGAGGGCGAAGAAGCCCGCCGCGGCCCCCGCGACCCGAGCCGCCAGCACACTCGCCACGGAGAGAAGCGACCGACCATCGCCAAAAAAGGCGGGCTTCATGACCGGTCAGTCTGACGGCAAGGGGAGGGGGCGTTCGCGTCGAAGCTGAGTGAGGGGGCGGTGGGCGGCCCCTCCACCTTACGGTAAAAGCAATCAGGCCGACCGGTGTGACAGGCAGGGCCGCTCTGTTCGACCCGAACCAGCACCGTATCCTGATCGCAATCCACGCGCATTTCGACCAATTTCTGGGTGTGTCCTGAGGTGGCCCCCTTGTGCCAAAGTTCGCCCCGGGAACGGGACCAGTAATGCACCTCCCCCGTTGTCAGCGTGCGCTCGATCGCCTCGGCTGTCATATAGGCGAGCATCAGGACCTGACCCGTGGTGGCTTCGACGGCGATGGCGGGAATCAATCCGCGATCGTCGAAACGGGGAGAGAATCGGTCGGTCTCATCGATCGCGGTGGCCGTCATAGCATCCCTCATTGAACGAACGAAACGGGCGCCCCAGGGGGGTGCCCGCTTTGCCCTGACATACTTGTCGCTTCCGGCCCTTGGCCTTGTGCCTTGGTCAGGGGCGTCGCCACGTCGCCATAGCCGTTGCAACGTAATTGAAGACGACCCCGACGGCGATCCCCGCCACCGCAGAAAGCCACCAAGCCGTGCCGCCGCCATTATGGATCCACGACGCCACCCCCACATTCGCGGTGGCGCCGATACTGGAGGCGAGGCAAAAACTTGCCCATCCAGGCACCAGCCGCCACCCTCGCAGCCGCCGATCACGGTAGGTCAATTCGTTATTGAGGACGAAATTGCTCGTCATCGCGGCGACGGTGGCAATCAGCTGCGCGGTCAGGAAGCTGACCCCTGCTAGCATATAAAGGGCCGACAATACGGCGAGATGGGCGAGAATGCCGATACTTCCCACAGCGCAGAACATCACAAAAGAGGCGGGGATACCGTACCGGCCGAGGGTTTTGTCCAGCATCAGTTCGATATAGTCGAGAACAACGCCGCCGGACAATTTGCTCTCTCCGGCTTCTCGGGTTCGGAAAGTATAGCCGAGTTCGGCAAATTTCGGCGGGGTCTCACAGGACGCGAAAAAGTCGAGCAAGACTTTAAAGCCTTTGGTCGACAGGGACGGGGCGATGTCCCGAAACTTGTCCGTGCGCACCATGAAAAACCCACTCATCGGGTCGGTCAGGTCGACCCCCGTGGCGGCGCGGGCGAGGCGGGTGGCCAGGCGCGATGCCTTTGCCCGATGCTCTTCCCAGACCCCAAGGCTCCCGCCTTCGGCGTACCGGGAGCCAACGACCAGATCGAGGCTGTCCCGCCGCAAGGTCTGCAACATATCAGGGATCAGGCGCTCATCGTGTTGAAGGTCGCCATCGATGACTACGGCGACCGGCGCGGTTGTGGCCATCACCCCCTCGACGCAGGCCCCGGCCAACCCCTTGCGTCCTAACCGCTCGACGCAGCGGACATAGGGGCGCTCCCGACCCAATAATCGAACCAGATGGGCGGTGCCGTCGGGGCTGTGATCGTCGACGAACACCACCTCATAGGCGATCCCCTGAAGCGCCTCGTCGAGGACATCGACGAGCCGGACGACATTTGCCGCTTCATTATACACCGGGACGATCACCGCCAATTCGGGGGCCTTCGCCGCGAGGGCCACCGGCGCGCGTAGCGGTGAGGGGGAGGCAATCTCCGGGGCGGCCGGTTGAACAAGCGACAAGGACATGAGTGGCTCTTTTTATCGCGATCCAGGGATCTTCAGAGGGCCGAGCCTACTCGGTCTAGGTTGACGTAATCTTGAAAGGGTCCCGCAACTTCGAGAGAAACGGATAAAAGAGAAATAATAGGGGTAAATACTTGTTTGATAACTTGGTGTGGGTGCCGCCCATTTTTCAAACGAATATCAATCTTTTCTTTTCGTCCCAGTGCATTTTCAAGCGTGGCGGCCACTGGCTCGCGCAAAAAATACGACAAAACAAAGATCTAGAGAGGTTTCACGGCGCCGATTGAGCCTCGCCCCTAGGCAGCGGACCCACCGCGGAGAAAATAGCGGCCATATATGGCTCGTCATGAGTGAGGTGAGAAGAGAGGAGGCGCACGTCGCCGTCCACCCCCCCTCGGCCGTCGCCGGGGATCGATCCTCAGCGACCGATCAGCTTGAAAAAACGGCTCTCAAGCGCCGGATCGTCCTTGAACACGCCGGTGAACCGCGTGGTCATGGTATCGACACCATGCTTGTGAACGCCACGGGTCGACATGCATTGGTGCTCAGCCTCCACCATGATCGCGACCCCTTTGGGTTTCAGGACCCGTTCCAAGGTATCGGCGATTTGCGCCGTCATTTTCTCTTGGACCTGAAGGCGCTTGCCGAAAATATCGACGAGCCGCGCCAGTTTTGAGATCCCGACGACCTTTCCGTCCGGCAGATAAGCTATATGCGCCTTGCCGATGATCGGTGCCATATGATGCTCGCAATAGCTTTCAAGCCGAATGTCCCGCATCAGGACAATATCGTCATAGCCCTCGACTTCCTCGAAGGTCCGCGACAGGACGGCTTCGGCATCCTCCCCGTAGCCTGAAAACCAGTCCTCGAAAGCACGGGCAACGCGTGCGGGGGTATCGATCAAGCCTTCACGGCCCGGATCGTCGCCGGCCCATTTGATCAAGGTGCGGACCGCTTCTTCCGCCGCCTCCCGACTGGGGCGATCATGGTCGCGGGCATGCGGGGAACGCTCATAGGCAATGACACTCATCGGTCTGTCCTATTCATTGTCGGAGCGATTCCAGGTTCGCGCCATTTGGGGAAACATCAATGTGCCGGAGCATGCCCCCTGGAGGCTGACTTAACCGACGAATCTAACATAGAGCAGGAAAGAGGGCCTTCAAGCATAGGCCGGTTGCGGGGAAAGGAAGAGCGCGGCAGACCGGCGTCATGTCCCTGTCTTTTTACGACACCTTTCGCGGGCACGTCGAGCCCTTCACCCCCGCCGATCCTGAGCGGATCACCGTTTATTGCTGTGGGCCGACGGTCTATGCGCCGCCGCATATCGGCAATGCGCGGGCCGCCCTTACGGCCGATCTCGTTGTCCGTCTCCTCAAGGATCGGTACGGAGCCGAAAAGGTTATTTTCGCGCGCAATTTCACGGATATCGACGATAAAATCATCGCCGCCGCGAAGGATGAGGGGGTGCCGATCGATGTGGTGACCGCGCGGGCCACAGCCGCGTATCTTGAGGGCCTCGATGGTCTCTTCTGCCTGCGCCCGGATGTCGCGCCGAGGGCCACAGCGCATATCGATTCCATGCAAGCCCTCATCGGGTCATTGCTAGAGAGGGGGCATGCGTATGGCGCCGAGGGCCACATTCTGTTCGATACGCAGAGCTTTCCGGCCTATGGGCAGCTTTCCCGGCTGGACCGAGAGGCGATTCTGGCGGGCGCGCGGGTGGAGATCGCCCCCTATAAGCGCGATGCGGCGGATTTCGTCCTGTGGAAGCCGTCGCCCGCCGAGGTCCCGGGCTGGCCGGTGCCGGCAAGCTGGCCGATCGACGGGGAGGGGCGGCCCGGCTGGCATATCGAATGCTCGGCCATGATCGCCTCGGTGCTGGGACCGTCAATCGATATTCACCTGGGCGGACAGGATCTCAGATTTCCCCATCACGAAAACGAAATCGCGCAGAGCTGCTGCGGCACCGACACGGGAGAGACGCCCCTGGCGCGGTACTGGCTGCACAATGGCATGCTCCGCTTCGGGGGCGAGAAAATGTCCAAAAGCCGGGGGAATATCGAAACGCCGCAGGATCTGCTGGCCGCGTGGCCAGGGGAAGCGATCCGTCTGGCTTTGATGTCCGCCCAGTATCGTCAACCTCTCGATTGGTCCAACGAATTGCTCGCCGGCAGCAAGGCGCAACTCGACAGGTTCTACCGCGTGGTTCCCGACGGTCCCGCAAAGGCGGCTATGCCCGACTGGGTGATGGCCGCCCTGGAGGATGACCTCAATACCCCCAAGGCCCTGGCGATGATGCATGAGCTGCGAGAGGCGGCCGGACGGGGCGACATCGAGGCCGCCCACGGATTGAAAGCCGCGGGCGCATTCCTCGGCTTTTTCCGTCAGACTGCAGACGAATGGTTCCGGGGCGCGACGGCGGACGGCCCGACGGAGTCCGATATCGACGCCCAGATCGCCGCGCGACAAGCGGCGAAGACGGCGAAGAACTGGGCGGAAGCGGACCGTATTCGTGATGAACTAGGGGCCCAGGGCATCGTGCTTGAGGATGGACCCGAAGGGGTAACCTGGCGTCGCCGGTAAGACGGCCTTTCGACGAGTGAGAGCGGCGGCACGCTCGCAGGATCGACGCATCACCATGCGAAACGAGAGGCGATCCGTGCAAAGAAAATATAACGAAATAAAGACCTGGAGACGTTCGCGACGCCGATTGAACGAACGGCTCTAGCCAATCACCGACTTTCCAAATAGGCTCCCAATATAAAGCCAAGTTGGCGAATAAAAAGCTCGGGAGGGACAGGTGGGGCAGAATTATTCCAATAACAAACAAAATATTCAAAAGGCTGCGAAGCAGACCAAGAGCGGCGTGAGCACTGGCCGGCGAGATCTGTTGAAAGTCGGTCTGGCCTCGGCGCTCTCAACGTCGGTTCTGTCGGCCCCGGCGATCGCGCGACCGTTCAGGCAGCGGGAACGCCACCGGGCGGTCATCATCGGGACCGGGTTCGGCGGGGCCGTCACCGCGCTCAGACTGGCCCAGGCGGGGATTGATGTGACGCTCCTGGAGCGCGGCATTCGCTGGCCGTCCGGCCCCAATGGTGACACGTTTCCGGATTTCGAGGGAGCCTCGAAAGATCCGCGCACGACATGGTTGTCCAATGCGCCGGCCTTTCAACCGATTGGCCAGGGGGGCGTCCTGCCCGACAAGGTCCTGGAGAAGCTCTTCTTCAAACCGTTCACCGGATTGCAGGAGCGGGTGGTCGGTAATGGCCTCGACATCATTTGCGGCGCGGGCGTGGGCGGGGGGTCCCTGACCTACCAGGGGGTGACGATGCAGCCGAGCGAGGCACAATTCGTCGCCGATTTGCCGGGTCTCGATTATGGAAAATTCGATCGAGATTATTATCGCCGGGTGGAAGCCATGTTGCGCCTCGCGCCCATTCCCGATGATCTCCTTTACCATCCCACCTACAAGGCTGCCCTGCAATGGCACGACCGCATCGCCGCGGCGGGGGAGACGCCTTATCGCACCCGTATGCCGATCGACTGGTCCTTTGCCCAAGCGGAACTCCGTGGGGAGATGAAGCCGGTCTACACCACGGGAGATTTGGTGTTCGGCGTCAATAACGGTGGAAAGTTCAGCCTCGACAAGACCTATATCGCCGCTGCCGAAGCGACGGGCAGGGTGAGCCTCAAGGTGCTCCACAATGTCACCGACATCCATCGCGACCGGTGGGGGCGGTGGCTGGTGGATGTCGATATCATCGACACCGGCGGTGAGGTGATGCAGCGAAAGCGACTGGTCACTGACGCGCTATTCCTCGGGGCGGGGTCGGCGGGTACGACGCGGCTCTTGATGAAAGCCAAGGCGAAAGATCAGATTGCAGACCTTCCCGACGATGTCGGCGGCCAGTGGGGGAATAATGGCGATCGGATCTTTGTCTGGCGCCCCTCTGATGTCAGCCCTGGACCGCAACAGGGCGGACCGACCGCTATCGCCCTTCAGGATTGGGATAATCCCGGTGGGCCGCTCACCCTGATGCAGGGCCCCGTTCCTGCGAAGGTGGATGTTGGGGTGTCGACTCTCGTCGGGTTCGGTCCTGTCTCCCCCGGCGGCTATTTCACCTATGACGAGCGAAAAGACGACGCGGTGCTGAACTGGGATCAAGCCGTGGACCGAGAACTCACCCAGCGCATTACCGCGAAGATGCAAGAAGTGGTGGGGCCGGACGATCTGCTTTTCGACACGACGACGGCGGAAACGACGACCTGGCACCCCCTCGGCGGCGCGATTATGGGCAAAGTCTGCGATCTGGCGGGCCGGGTGATGGGCCAGACCGGCCTTTACGTGGTCGACGGTGCCTTGATTGCTGGCTCCACCGGGGCGTGCAATCCCTCGATGACCATTGCGGCGCTGGCTGAGCATTGTATCGAGACGGTGCTGAAAGAGGACCTGGGCCGGGTCTTTTGATCAAGGTCAGAGCAGAGCGAGGATCGCGGCGCCGCCAAGATAGGCGACGATCAACAATATGGTTTCAAAGCCGATCCCGCCGGGGCCTTGGCGCTGGCGGGATAGTAGTCCCATCACCAAGATTGCCGTCATCAATATGGTCAGCGTCATGAGGAATTGCTGGCTATTGGCGATATCGGCATAGATCGGCCCCTCGCGATAGGCGATATCCGAGGCGACGATGAACAAGGTGTCAAAGCTGTTGCCGCCGATGATCCCGCCAATGGCAAGGGCGAGGGCGCCGCGGCGGACAGCCGCCAGGGTGGTGACAAGCTCGGGCAGGGAGGTGACGATCGCTGTGGCAAAGGCCCCCAACAGCGCTTCGGACACGCCATATCGCGCGACCGCTCCATCGGCGGCGGCGGCGAGAAAATAGCCCGATCCCGCGGTCAGGGCGGCGAGGGCAAGGAATTCGATCATCAGCGGACGTAAAGGGCGTTCCTCATTGTCTGGGTCCGGTTCGTCCATAGACGTTTCTATCGTGCTGCGGGGGCGCCAGCCGGGAACCTCCCGCGCGCCGCGGACCAGGGGAAGCCCCCCCAAATAAAGCGCCACAATCGCAATACTCGCGGGGTGAATGGAGAAGATGGCGATGTCAGGCACGCTCATCGCCGCAAGCGCCAGACTGAGGCAGGCGATGAGCAGCGCTCCCTGCATCATGTTCTCTAGCGAGGCGGCCGCATGTTCCAGATTGGCCCGCCGATAGGACAGGTCGGCGATGACCAAAAAGACGGTTTGCGCGGCGATCCCCCCCACCGCATTGCTGATCGCCAGCTCAGGGAGGCCACGGCTCGCCGCCGTGACGGAGGTCACAAGGCCTGAAAGCGATGTCACCGCCCCCAGCATCAAGGCCCCGGCCAGCGCCTCCCCCAGCCCCGTGCGATCGGCCAGAATATCGGCGACCTTTGACAGGCGGATCCCGGTGAAGACGATCAGAAGGGCGGTGATCGCCCCGGTGGCAAGCAGGGCGATGGGGGAGTCAATGACGAGCAAAAGCGGGCCTCCAGCAGACAAGTAAGCTGGCTTGCCCCTTTCCGTCGGCAAGGCCGTTGCTTATTTCTCTCATTATGGATGACCTTTATTCCGACTCTCTGCTTGAGGCCGCCGCGGGAATTCCGCCGGTCGCCGACATGAGCGACATGGCCGCCCGGGCCCGACGGACGAGCCGGGTCTGCGGTTCTGAGGTCGAGGTCGGGCTGGCGATGGAAGGGGGGCGGGTGACCGACATCGCCCTCGACGTGAAGGCGTGTGCCCTCGGCCAAGCCGCCGCCTCGCTTTTTGCCGGCACGGTCAGAGGCGCAACAGCGGCGGAGGTGCGGCAGGTCGCGGCCCAGATGCGGGCGATGCTGACCGCCGATGGGCCCTCGCCCGATGGACGCTGGGCGGCCCTAGCGCAATTGGCCCCCATTCGGGCGTATCCCGCCCGTCACGCCTCAACGCTTCTCGTCTTCGACGCGGCGGTGGACTGTGTCGATCACCTCACTAAGGTGGCCTGATGTCGTGGGGTGCCCGAGGGGCGATTGCTCTCTTGCGGGTCTATCAGATGACCCTCTCGCCGCTCTTTTACGGCGCCGGGGTGCGATGTCGTCACCTGCCGACCTGTTCTGATTACGCGATCGAGGCCTATCGGACCTATCCTTTGATGCGGGCGACAGGCCTGACCGCGGGTCGGCTGTTGCGGTGTCGGCCCGGCGGCAGTCACGGCTATGACCCCGTCCCGCCACAGCCCCACCGACAAGCGGGAGGCAATTAATCGTTCCTTGAGGTCTATTTAGTATGGGGATCCCCGTGGGGTCCGAAATGGCGGATCGATGGTGGAACGGCGACGCGGTGGGGATCGCGGGCGCAGACGGGGACAGACATGACGGCGATAGGGTTCTCCCTCCCGTCGCAGAAAGCGCTCAGCGCCCTGCGAATTATCGATCGGGATCTGGCCGCCACAGAGCGGATGATCGCGACGGGGAAAGAGGTCGCCGAGCCTGCCGACAATCCCTATCGCTATACCACAGCCATGCGCTTACGGGGCGATGCGACGACGGCGCAGACGATTGCCGACAGTCTCAGTCTGTCCGCGTCAACCCTGGCGGTGGGGGCCTCCGCCGCTGAACAGGTCCAATCCCTTTTGGGAGAGATCGAAACGCTGATCGCCTCCGCCGAGGCCAGCGGCGCCAATCGGACCGCGATCCAGACCGACATCGACAATATCGTCGATCAGATCTCTTCGGTGGTGACCAGCGCGCGGTTCAACTCAGTCAATCTTCTCTCGGGCAGCGACCCCTATAGAGTGTTTGCCGGCCTGACCGCTACCGATAATGGCTCGCCGGCGGTCCAGACACTGACCTTCGCCCGCGCCGATCTCACGCAAAGTGCCGGCACGACGGGGACGGGAAAGACTTCCGGAGAGGCGGGGGCGGTCCATGCCGGTAGTGGTCTTTTCAGCGATAGCGCCACGACCAGCGTCGCCGATTCGTCCTCGGGCTCGGTGACTTTCGCCAGCGGCGCCGTCGAGGCGGGGGATATCTATACGCTCACCCTCGGTGGCGAGACCGCGCGCTATCGCGCCGTTGCGGGGGATACGGCCGACAGTGTCGCCGCGACCCTCGGGAACCGCCTCAGTGGCCTTGTGGGGACCGGGATCACCGTGGCGGTGGCCTCGAATGTGGTGACGGTGACGAATGCGAGCGGCGGGTCGCTGACCCTCTCGGCGACCGCAAATGCAGGGGCCGCCGGGGGCGGGCTCGAAGATCTTGCTCAACTCAATGTCGGCAGCAGCGATGCGGCCCTTTCGGCCCTTGCCGATATCGAAGGCTTGATCGACCTCGCCGATCGGGCGGTTGCTTCCTTGGGGAGTGCGCAGTCCCGGATCGGCGCCCAACAAACATTGCTTGAGGATATTGCAGGCCAATATGAGGCGGGGGCCGCAGCCCTCACCGATGCCGACCTCGCCGAGGCGGCGGCGAAGTTGCAATTACTCCAGGCGCGTCAGGCCCTCGCGCTCGAAGCGTTGGAGATCGCCAATTCGGCCCCCTCGCGCCTTCTGTCGCTGTTCGACTGAGGTTTATCTTCTCTGCGAGTCTCGGCGAGTTGGTTGGCGGCGTTGCGCGCCCTTTGCCCCCATGCCATTCTCGCCTTGAGGAGAATGGTCATGCTGTCTGTCCTTTCGAGCGTTGTTGCCATCGTGTCATCGATGACCGGCGGTCCCGAAATGCTCCCGGTTCGCACTGTGGGGCCGGTGATGCCCTCGGCCGTCGCCGCGAATCTCGAAGCGACGGGGTGGACGATCATTCATCAAAGCCGGAGCGCCGACGGCCAGGTGCGGGTCCTTGGCGCGCGCAATGATGACGGGTGGGCGATCTTTCACCGCTTCGCCGATTGCGAAGGGGAGCGCTGTGGGGCCTGGTATCAGCTTGCCGAACTCAGCCCCCAATTTCTTGGCCATGACGCCGCGATCGATGGGGGGGCGGGGCTGACCGATGGACCGCTCGACGCTCGAGGGGACGCTGCGGCCGCGCTGACCCCCGTCACCCGATCCGACGCGGTGCGGGACCATTGCGATGCGGCCTGTCAGCGTCATCAGATCGAGACCTTCGCGACCTCGACCTATGACCGCACCACCCTCTGCACCCTCGCCGGGGATGCGGGGCGGCAGACTGAGGGCAGCGATGCCCTCGCCCCCGTGGGGGCGTGCGGCACGGGGTGGGTCCGGACCGCCGGGGCGCAGGAGGATGATGGCGCCGTTCCGATGCATCATCGTCAGATCGCGGCGATCGTCGCCGAGACCGAGGCCCTTGCCGAGATGGTGACCGTGGGACGGACAAGAGCCCTATCGATTACGACATTTCCCCTTCTCCTTCCCTCGCGGGATCGGTAAGTCCCCCCGCTCTGTCTTGCGCGACGCGTTGCGGTCATTGGCGACCGGGGCCATGAAGAGGGTCCCCGCGTTTTCTTATCTGAGGTCCCTATGCCGACCATCACTCTGCCCGACGGGGCGGTCCGCACCTATGACGCCCCCCTCACCGGGGCAGAGCTTGCGGGCGATATCTCTAAATCCCTTGCGAAAAAAGCGCTGGCGGTGAAGGTCAATGGCACTGTCGTCGATCTCTGGGATCCCATTAAGAGCGATGCCGCCGTCGAGATCGTGACCCGTGACAGCGAAGAGGGGCTTGATCTCATCCGTCACGATGCGGCCCATTTGTTGGCCCAGGCGGTCCAGGCCCTGTTTCCCGATACCCAAGTCACGATCGGCCCGGTTATCGAGGATGGCTTCTTCTACGACTTCGCCCGTAAGACTCCGTTCTCGACGGAGGATTTCGACGCCATCGAGCGCAAGATGGCGGCATTGGTCGATGCCGATCTCGAAACCCGTAAGGAGGTCGTGTCGCGGGAAGAAGCGGCCCGCCTTTTTGAAGCTCAGGGCGAGCATTACAAGGCGGAGATTGTTAGAGATTTGCCCACGGACGAAGAGGTTAAGATCTATCACCACGGGGATTGGTATGACCTCTGCCGTGGCCCTCACCTTCCGTCAACGAAGCATATTGGTAAGGCGTTCAAGCTGTTGAAGCTAGCTGGTGCCTATTGGCGGGGGGATCATCGTAATGAGGTCCTGCACCGTATCTACGGGACCGCCTGGGCGAATGAAAAGGCGCTGAAGGCCTATCTCACCCGTCTTGAAGAAGCCGAAAAACGCGATCATCGCCGTCTGGGCAAGCAGATGGACCTGTTCCATCTCCAGGAGGAGGCCCATGGCTCGGTGTTCTGGCACCCCAAGGGCTATACGATGTGGTTGGCCCTCGAAGCCTATATTCGTCGGAGACTGGACGCTGCGGGCTATAAAGAGGTGAAGACCCCACAATTGATCGATGCCAAGCTGTGGCAGTCCTCCGGACACTGGGGGAAATATTCCCAGAATATGTTCGTTGTGCCGGACGAAGTCCCCGATGTGGAGGGGGAGGGCCCGGTCATCGACCCGGAGGCCAAGCTAATGGCCGTCAAACCGATGAACTGCCCAGCCCATGTTCAGATCTTCCGTCAAGGGATCACTTCCTACCGTGATTTGCCCATCAGGATGGCGGAGTTTGGCTGCTGTCACCGTAACGAACCCCATGGCGCCCTGCATGGGATCATGCGCGTCCGGCAGTTTACCCAGGACGACGCCCATATTTTTTGTACCGAAGAGCAGATCGTGGAGGAGACCATACGCTTTTGCGAATTGGCCTCCAGCGTTTATCGCGATCTCGGCTTTGAGGATGTTCGGGTCGCCATGGCCACCCGGCCTGAGCAACGGATCGGCACTGACGAATTCTGGGATAAGATGGAGAGCGCCCTCGAAGAGGCGCTGATTGCCGCTGGCCTCGAGTTTGAGGTTCTCCCGGGGGAGGGGGCGTTCTATGCCCCTAAACTCGAATATCATCTTCGCGATGCGATCGGGCGCTCATGGCAATGCGGCACCCTCCAGCTCGATGCGTTGCTGCCTGAACGTCTCGATGCGGTCTATATTGACGAGGATGGCGCCAAGAAAAGACCGATCATGTTACACCGGGCGATCCTCGGATCGATGGAACGGTTCCTTGGCATCTTGATCGAAAACCATGCCGGGCGGATGCCGCTCTGGCTGGCGCCGACCCAAATCGTCGTGGCGACGATCACCACCGATGTGAATGCGTTCGCGGAGGAGGCGGCCGACGCGTTCAGGGCCGCAAACCTACGGGTAGAAACCGACCTTCGAAACGAAAAGATCAATTATAAGGTCAGAGAGCATTCGGATGGTAAGGTGCCGATCATCGCCGTGATCGGGGCCCGCGAAGCTGAGGAGCGCACGCTCTCTGTGCGGCGCCTTGGTTCGAAACAAAGCCAGACCCTCTCCCTCGATGAGGCCGTGGCGGTTTTTGCGGCGGAGGCCCTGCCGCCCGATCTCAGGGATCGAGCGGACAGCTAGAGACGGCTCATTCGCCTCGGCGAGGTGCACCGCCCATTGGTATGATGAAGCTTTTTCTGTGCCCGGCGCAGGCCGAGCCCCCCTTCGTGCGAAAAAGCGCGAAGGGCCTGGGGCAAGTCATCAGGAGGGGGAGGGAATCGGTGCCTCCCCTTGCGCCTTCAGGAGATCGCGAATCTCCGTCAGGAGCACAACATCCTTGGGAGGCTCGACGGGGGCAGCCGCCTTTTCGTCCTCAGCCTTTTTCTGCAGGCTGTTCATGCCTTTCACCAACAGAAAGACCGCCCAGGCAACGATCACAAAGGAAATGATGTTGTTGATGAAGAGACCATAGGCGATGACCGGGGCGCCTGCTTCGCGGGCGGCATCGAGGCTTGCATACGCCGCTTCCGCCCCCGTGATGTCCTGGAGATTGATGTAAAGGGAGGAGAAATCGACGCCGCCGGTCAGCCAGCCAATAGGCGGCATAATGACGTCATTGACCAAGGATTTGACGATTGTGCTGAAGGCGCCGCCGATAATGATCCCGACGGCGAGATCGACAACATTGCCTTTCACGGCGAATTGTTTGAATTCGTTGATAATACCCACGCGACGTTCCCTTGTATGTTCACTGTCTTGCGAAATGCAGATAGGGTCTGTCGAGATTTTTGGGGAATGTCTATTCCCGTCATCGGTGGTTTCCAAAGTGGCTATATAAAAAAGGGGGCCCGCCCAGCGAGTCCCCCTCTGACTGATGGATGTGGTGGACCGGCTTAGCCGATCACGAGGTCGTCCATGGAGAATTGGGTGCCGGTCCCATCGTCGTTCGGATCGTCGACGCCGCCGAAGGTCGAGAACTCAACTTGGTCGACCGAGTCAAAGATCGTGTCGTCCAATTCGTAGAAATTGCTGACATCGTAGGACAGCGTGAAGGTTTGCGACCCGATGAAGACGCCGTCGTCATAGCCCGACACTTCAAGCTGCAGGCCTTCGTTCCACGCGGCGGACGCGTAGAAGGAATCGAAGTCGAAATTCGCGCTGCGCGAGATCGACGCGCTGCCGCCGAATTCGTTGAACATCGCATTGGTGCCGCTATTGGCTTCGTAGCCGTTGAGCGGGAACTGCGCGTCTTGAGCGGCGACGTCGATCACAGCCAGGTTGAACCAGGTGAAGCCGTTATACCCTGTGGGGATGGGCGCGTAACGGTCTGCAGGGGTGATGTCTTCGAAATCGATCGTGTCGACGTCGAATTTGAAGTCCTCTTCCGTCAGATCACCGAAGAAGTTCCGGAGATTGATCACGGCGTCGCCGACAAAGACGCTGGCGCCATTATCGGAATAGGACACATCGATTTCGGCCAATTCCTTGATGCCGTACTCGGACAGATCGATCAGATCGATGCCTTGCTCGAAATCGAGGATATTCATGGTCCCGCCCGCACCGGCGGCCAGGGTGAAGAGGTCGGCGCCCGCGCCGCCGCCAAAGATGCTGAGGCCGGCGCCGCCGATCAGCTGATCGCTGCCCGCGCCTGCCAGGGCGATGTCGATCCCGCTGCCCGCTTGATAGACATCGTCGCCGCCGAGGCCGAGAAAGATGTCGAGCGGGGCGGTGGACACCGCGTTGTCGTTACCAGAAGTGCCGAGAATAAAAGCCATGATGAGTGCCTCCCTCTTGAATGGCAGGGGTCTCATGCCGCAGGTGCCACTGAATTTCTAGAGCAGTTGCTGCCCTTCGAAAGACAAAATGCACTTGAACGAGAGAAAGAAGTATGATCGCCCATAGACGATTGGTGACTCAATTGTCTCGTCGATGCATTGAAGCCGTCATCGTTTTGTCAAAAACACAGACTGCCTCGGTGATGACGTCTTTTTTCTTCCACATTCAAGGGCGCACATTTTGCGTCATGCGACTAGTCTTCTCTGTTCTTGATTAGTAGAAGGGTCGCCGCGGCCTGAGGCATGGGCAACACAAAACGAAGGGGGCCGCAGGGGCTCTGTCCGTGGGGCCGGAGGGCGCTGCCGGAAAGCACCATAGACGACGACATTGAAGGCACGACACCATTGAGGGCACGACATCGCCTTTGTCCTGACGAATGACGAAGACAAAAGGCGAAGAGGCCCGCCGGGGGGGCACAAGGGGCTGCCTCTCTCCCTCTTTCGTCAAAGAGGTGCCATCACCGTATCAGACATCCCTGTCATCCGACGAGCCCGGGCCATCGGCTCGGGGGGACGGATTGTTTAACTCGGTTTGTCGCCTTTGGCCTTGTCTTCGCTTCTGGCCTTGTCTTCGCCCTTGGCTTTGGCCAATTCGCTGCGAAGGGTTTCGACCTCCGCGCGGAGAGCATCGAGCTCGGGCTGTGGGTCGCCGGTCATGCCGCGGGCGCGACCGAGCCCGAACATTTTCATACCCTGCTCAAAGAAGGCCATATTGTTGCGCGCGGCATCTTCGAAGATTTTGAGCCCCGATTGCGGCGCGGTCAATGCTTCGGAAACGGACCGTCGCATCGCTTCTTGATTCTTCTTGAACGCTTCCATCGACATTTCGAGATAGGAGGGTACGAAGCTTTGCAGATTGTCCCCGTAAAGACCGATAATTTCGCGTAGGAACGAGACGGGAAGCAGGTTCTCGCCCTTGTTTTCCTGCTCGAAGATAATCTGTGTCAGGACTGAACGGGTAAGGTCCTGGCCGCTTTTCGCGTCGATGACGATGAAATTCTCCCCACCTCGAACCATGGCGGCCAGCGTTTCCAACGTGACGTAGGAACTCGTTGCTGTATTATAGAGGCGACGATTGGCGTACTTTTTAATAATCGTCGGCTCGTCGGGGGCCTGGCGCTGACGACGGGGTGAGTTTTGCGCGGTCTCTGCCGACTGTTTTTCTGCCATGACTACCAATTCCTGTTTCGTTCCCTACCCCGAGCCAATAATGGCAACGGACAATAATTTTTCACTTGTGTATCTAGCTATGTGGCGGTGCAAAAGCCACCCATGGGCTGTTCGCAACTGCGAAATGAAAAGGATATCACCATGACCTCCAACGCGGTTTACATTGTGAGTGCAACCAGGACCCCCATTGGCACGTTCGGGGGGACCCTCGCGCCCCTTGCGGCGGCGGATTTGGGGAAGATCGTCATCACCGAGGCGCTCTCCCGGGCAAGTGTGGCGCCGGATCGGGTCAATGAAGTCATCATGGGCAATGTCCTGACGGCGGCACAGGGGCAGAACCCGGCGCGGCAAGCCAGCATTCATGCGGGCATCCCTAAAGAATGTCCTGCGATGACCATCAATCAGGTCTGCGGCTCGGGCTTAAGAGCGGCGATGCTCGCCGCGCAGATTATCTCGGCGGGAGATGGCGATGTGGTCGTCGCCGGCGGCCAGGAAAGTATGAGCCAAGCCCCCCATGCCCAGACCCTTCGGACAGGGCAAAAGATGGGGCCGATCAGCCTCGTCGACACGATGATCGTCGATGGGCTCTGGGACGCGTTCAACGATTATCATATGGGACAAACAGCGGAGAACCTGGCGGAGCGCTATCAGATCAGCCGGGAGGACCAAGACGCTTTTGCCGCGTCCAGCCAGCAAAAGGCAGCGGCGGCGCAACAGGCGGGCCGCTTCGATGATGAAATCGTGGCCGTCACTGTGCCCGGCCGGAAAGGCGACACGACCCTGGAGCAAGATGAGTTCATCCGGCCCGGCACCACGGCCGAAAAACTCGGGGGCCTCAAGCCTGCCTTCAAGCGCGACGGGGGAACGGTCACCGCGGGTAATGCATCGGGCCTGAATGACGGTGCGGCGGCCCTGGTGCTGATGTCAGAAGCCGCGCTTAAGGAATCAGGCGCAACCCCGCTCGCGCGGGTGGCGTCGCTCGCCCATTGCGGTGTCGACCCCGCATTCATGGGAATCGGCCCGGCGCCGGCCTCCCGGCGGGCGCTCGACAAGGCCGGATGGTCGATTGACGATCTCGATCTCATCGAAGCCAATGAGGCATTCGCCGCGCAGTCGCTGTCGGTGGGAAAAGAGCTTGGCTGGGACGCCGAAAAAGTTAACGTTAATGGTGGTGCGATTGCTCTTGGCCACCCGATCGGCGCATCGGGCGCACGGATCTTGACCACGCTGCTGCATGAGTTGAAGCGGCGAGGCGGCGGCAAGGGACTCGCCACATTGTGTATTGGCGGCGGTATGGGCGTCGCCCTTTGCGTCGAGGTCGCGTAACGGCCTTAAGACCATGCGGCCTGAATAGTGTGGAGTGCGTGTGAACGCACCATGTGGGTCGCTAGCCCATGATCGACAAAGTCCCGCCCGGTGGTGGGGCTTTGAGGGAGCATCGGAGGAGACAATAATGACCAAGACTGCAATCGTCACCGGCGGCACCCGGGGCATCGGCTACGCGATCACCGCGCGGTTGAAGACGGACGGCTTGAATGTCGTGGCCCTCTATGGGGGCAATGACGAGGCTGCGGCGGCGTGCGCCGACAAGCTCGGCGTCGATGTATTCAAATGCGACGTGTCGGATCCCGATGCCTGTGCCGCAACCATCGACGAGGTGCAAAAGAAGCACGGCGCCGTCGATGTCCTTGTCAACAATGCCGGGATCACCCGTGATTCCGCACTGCACAAAATGTCCCGCGAACAGTGGCGGGAAGTGATCTCCACCAATCTCGACAGCGTCTTCAATATGACCCAACCGATCCTGGCGGGGATGCGTGATCGCGGGTTCGGTCGCATCATCAATATCTCGTCGATCAATGGGCAAAAGGGGCAGTTCGGCCAGACCAATTATTCGGCGGCGAAGGCGGGGGTGATTGGCTTCACGCGCGCCCTGGCCCAGGAAACGGCGCGGAAGGGAATCACCGTCAATGCGATTGCGCCGGGCTATATCGAGACGGATATGGTGGCGGCCATGAAGCCGGAAGCCCGCGAGGCGGTGATCGCCCAAATACCGGTCGGTCGTTTGGGCCAGGCTGAGGAGATCGCTCACGCCGTGGCGTTTCTCGCGGACGATCTGGCGGGGTTCATCACGGGGGCGGTGCTGACGGCGAATGGCGGTCAGTATATCGCCGCCTAACAGCGGCTTTGCGTTATCGGGGGCAGGGGACCTCCGCTATCCTGCCTTGTCGGCTCGTGTGTCGGCGAAAAGGGGGATGCCCCGGCCCTGCGCGCGGCGGTATCCTTGGCCTCGCCCTTAATTTGCCAGATTGAGGGGATAGGGCGGTCGACTGAGGGGCCGTCTTGAGGATCGACATGTACTTATCTCGCAGGTGTCCCCCTCCCCCCCTTGGGGCACTCTTCATCGTTGCGGCCAAAGGCATTGGGGCTTTGCTGGTGGCCTTCGCGCTGTCGGGCGGGGCGCAGCAGGAGGCGACCCATGATGCCTTCGATCGCCTGACCACGAACTCTGGGCTCATGGCCAAGGGGTTTTCGTCAGGGGAGGGGCGCCTTTATCGCGCGAGTGGAACGCAGATCCGCTTCCATTTCGTTCACGATGGACGTGCGGGGCAGATCGAATTTGTCTGCCGTCCCGTCCAGAGCCGCTGCGGAACCCGCCATGATCTGGTGGCCCAGCGCGGGGTCGGCGGCGATGTGATCTTCCTCAGCGCGCAGGACGTCCCGGTGGTTCGGTTGACCCCGGCGGGCAGCGGGACGCTGCTTGGCGGCGCGCCTTTCGTTCCCATACGGGTGCCGAAAAAGGGCCTCGCCTTCCTCCCCGAATAATTGCCGCCGCCTGTCCGGCGCGCGAAGGCGCGTCTTTCCTGCCGGAGGCTCAGGGGCCGCTTTCCCCATGACGCCGTGGCCGGGTCATCGCGCGACGTTCTGCGAAAAACGATCGCAGCAAGGCCGCACTCTCATCGGCACGAATACCCGCGGTGACGCGGGGACGGTGATGCGTCGTGACCTGGTCGAACAGGGTTGCCCCGTGCCGTACCGCGCCCCCCTTCGGATCGTCGGCGCCGTAAACGAGATGGCCAATCCGCGCATGGCAGATGGCCCCGGCGCACATGGCGCAGGGTTCGAGGGTTACAAGAAGGGTGGTGCCGGTCAGACGGTAATTTCCCGTGGCCAGGGCGCCCTTGCGAAGGACCGCCAGTTCGGCGTGGGCCGTCGGGTCGCATTGCGCGATTGGGGTATTCACCGCCTCGGCGATCAATTGCCCGGTCGCGGAGAGGAGGACGGCGCCGACGGGCACTTCACCGTTCCGGGCGGCCATCGACGCAAGGCCGAGGGCATGATCCATCCAGCGTTCGAGATCAGCGTCGCTGGCGGAAAGATCAGGCCGATCCACCGGTGATTTCCGCGTGTACCGCATCATGGGTCGCGATGACCGCCTCTTTGGGGTGGGTGAACAGGCTCACCCCCCAAACCGTCAGCCAACAGAACAGGAAGCCCGGCACGATGGAATAAAGCTCACTGTTGAGAGGGATCTGGCGGGCGACCCCGTCCGCATCGGGCAAGAGCGGCAGATAGGTCCAGATGATGACCGTGACCGCGCCGACCACCATGCCGAGAAAGGCGGCGGGCATGGTCATCTTGCGCCAATGGAGCGAGATAATGATGACCGGGCCGAAGGCGGCCCCAAATCCCGCCCAGGCATTGGCGACCAGATCGAGCACGCTTGAATTGTCGTCATAGGCGAGGAGGATCGCCACCAGCGCCACCAAGATCACGGAAATGCGCCCAACCATCACCAGCTCTTTGTCGCTGGCCCCGCGACGCAGGAAGAGCTTGTAGAAATCTTCGGTGAGGGAACTCGACGCCACCAGCAATTGGGATGAAATCGTCGACATGATCGCGGCGAGAATAGCCGCCAAGAGGAAGCCGCCAATGAGCGGATGAAAAAGGATCTGGCTCAGGACGATGAACACCGTTTCCGGGTCGAATTGTCCATTCTCGTCAACGAACTCCATCGGCACGCCGTTCTGCGCAATATAGGCAAGGCCGATCAGGCCGGTGCTGACCGATCCGATCAAGGCAACGATCATCCAGCTCATCCCGATATGTCGGGCCATGGGCACATCCGCGACGGAGCGGATCGCCATGAACCGCACAATGATGTGCGGTTGCCCGAAATATCCAAGCCCCCATGCGAGGAGAGAAATCGTTCCCAGGAAACTGGCGCCGGCAAAAAGGTTGAGGGTCGGGCTGTCGAGGCCCCCGGCAATCTCACCGGACAGGGCGGGACCGATATCGGCGAGGATTGCCGCCAGATCCACATTGTCGCCGAGCTGGGTGAAGGCCGCGATGGGGACGATTAAGAGGGCGATAAACATGATGCAGCCCTGGACGAAATCGGTGAGGGAGACCGCGAGGAAGCCCCCGACAAAGGTGTACGCCATGACCACACCGGCGGTGATCCAAAGGCCGGTAATGTAATCCTGTCCAAAGGCGCTCTCGAACAATTTGCCGCCGCCCACCAGGGTTGCGGACGTGTAGAGGGTAAAGAACAGGACGATCACCACCGAGGAAAACACCCGCAGAATATGCGTGTTGTCGTGGAACCGTTTTTCAAAATAATCGGGAATGGTCAGGGCGTCGTCAGCCCGCTCTGTGTAGAGGCGGAGGCGGGGGGCGACGACAAGATAATTGGCGAAGGCGCCCAGGGTCAGACCGATGGCGATCCACGTCGCGGGGAGGCCCGAAACGAAGGCGGCCCCGGGCAAGCCCAGAAGCATCCATCCGGACATATCCGACGCGCCGGCGGAAAGCGACGTGACGGCGGGCCCGAGTTTTCGCCCGCCTAGCATGTACTCGCTCGTATCCCCGGTGGAGGTGCGATAGGCGTAAAAGCCGATTCCCAGCATGAGAAGAAAATACGCACCGAGCGAGACAAATGTGCCGATTTCCATGCCATCTCCCAATCTACAGCCCATTGAGGGCTAGCGATCACCGCGCTTAGGTTCAAGGCGACGGCCGGTATTCCCCACAGCGAGGTTGGGGGCCGTCGCGGCCGATCCCCCCGCGCATTGGCAGTGCAGCGCCTTGTTTCAGGGCGCCGTCCTTGGTCAGATAAGATGTCAGTTTTTTTGAGGGGAGCGCGTGAAATGCGGCGATTAGGGAGGGGAATGGCCTCTGTTTCGATCATCGCGGGTGTCGCCCTAACGGTTCTTTCCCTCGTCCCATCGCCCGCTCTGGCGGCCTTGGCCCCGGTTGAGCCGGCGCAGATCTCGGCAGGGGACGGCGCGGTGACGATCCGGCATTTCGTCGGTCGCCTCGTGATCGAAGAAGGCGATCAGCTCGCCGTCCAGGTGATGGCGGCCCCCCTGGGGGGACCCTTGGACATGACAAGCCCGGCGGAAGGTTTGGTGATCGAAGGGGATGAAGCGGCGATCGATGCGATTTACCAGGCGCGGTGGCGGGCCTGGTCGGCGCGGGGGCGATCGGGCGAAGGCCAGGAAGGCTTCGTCCAGTTTCTTTCGGATTATCCGGTGATGCGGCTGTCGCTCCCGCCGGGCACGCCGCTCAGCATCGAAACCTCAGCCCTCTTCATCGACGGGGGCGGGCTCCCCCTGGCTGCGCTGGCGCTGGACAATATATTCGAAGTATATGGAACGATAGGGTCGGCGAGCTCGGCGCGACTGACTGTCAGAGGGAATAGCGATCTGAGCCTCGGCGCCGTCGACGGCGACCTTGCCATTTCCATCGCCGGCCGTGGCACGGTGCACGCCGGTCCGTCGCAATCCGCCTCGGTGGTCCTGCGAGGATCCGGTGAGGTCGAACTGGGCCCCGTCGCTGAAACGGCGTCGATCGATATTCGCGGGTCGGGGGACGTGATCGGCGAGGGCTTGGGACAATTGGACCTGCATATCGGGGGGTCGGGCGATGTGCGGTTTGGGGCCATTGCCGATGGCGCCACCATCGCGATCAACGGGTCGGGAGATTTCGAAGCCACCCGGATTGGGGGGCCGCTGTCGATCGCCGTCAACGGATCGGGGGATATCGATATTGGCGAAGGCGAAACCACGGCCACGTCGCTGATGATCAACGGATCGGGGGATGTGCGCTTTGGCGGCCTTGCAACGGATCCCTCCGTTCGGATCGGTGGCTCTGGCACGGTGCGCATCGCCGATTATCGCGGCAATGTGGTGGTCAGGGGCAAGACTGATGATGTTCGGATCGGTGATCTGCGGTTTGAGGACTGACCCCACGGTCGAGGGGAGGGGCACTGCCGTTCCAGGTCCACGCGCTAAGGGCTGAGCGGCCGCAGGGCCGCCCCCTCTCTGCCGCCTCCTTTTGCTGTCGGCCAGGTCGCTGACCTGGCCTGGCAAACCGTCGGCGGATCAAATGGAGATCGCAATCTTCCCAAAATGCTTCCCATCGGCCTCATATTGGAACGCGCTGGCCAGCTCGCTCAGATCAAAGGTCTTATCGATCACGGGTTTGAGCCCCGTGGCATCAATCGCCTTGATCATATCCCGTTGCTGCCGGTGATTGCCGACGATTAGGCCCTGAAGGGTAATCTGTTTACGCATCATATTGGCCGTGGGGATCTCGCCCTGGATTCCTGTCAAGACACCGATCAAATGGATATGCCCGCCGATCCGCGTCGCGGTGATCGACTGCGACAGGGTCGCAGGACCGCCGACTTCAATCACGTGGTCAACGCCGGTGCCGCCCGTCCATTGGGCAACGGCTTTTCCCCATTTTTCATTGGATTTGTAATTCACCGTAAAGTCGGCGCCCATCTCCTCGGTCTTGGCGAGCTTTTCGTCGGAGGAGGAGGTCATCGCGACCCGCGCCCCGACCGCCTTGGCGAATTGCAGGGCAAAGATCGAGACGCCGCCGGTGCCCAGACACAGGAGGGTGTCGCCCGCTTTCAATGATCCATCCACGAATAGGGCGCGCCAGGCGGTCAGCCCCGCGGTGGTCAGGGTCGCGGATTCGGCGGCGGACCAGCCTTTGGGGGTCTTGGTGAACCAGGTCGCCGGACGATTGACGATTGTTCGCGCATATCCGTCGACGCCGTCGCCGGGGGTCGTGGAGAAATCACCGATCGCCGGGGCGCCGTCTTGCCAGTGCGGAAAGAAGACGGAGACAACCTGGTCGCCGACCGAAAGAGAGGTCACGCCTTCACCGACGGCCTCGACCGTTCCGGCCCCATCGGAGAGGGGGATTCGCCCATCCTCCGTCGGCAACATGCCTTTCACGACCGAATAATCGTGAAAATTGAGGGAGCTGGCTTCGATCCTGACCCGCACCTCTCCGGCGGCCGGGGCACCGGGATCGTCGAGATCTCCGAGCACCAGATTTTCGAGTTTTTGAGGGCTGCCAAGGCGCATGACTCGCATGGGGATCTCCTTTGTCATTCAGGGGGGAGGCGCATGGACGCCAGCCCGATCGTCACCCGGGGAGCGGGCGCGTCTATTGGGGGTCGGGGCTGAGGGCAAGCGCCTCAGCTTCGTGTTGGGCGAGAAGCGGGCTCTTTGTCCAGATTTGCTCACGGCAGAGGACGGCAACGCATCCCTTGACCATCAGCGTGTCCTGATCGACCCGTTGGAGTCGTGCGCGATAGGTGGCCCCTTGGCTGGGGTCGTAGATTTCCCCCCGTCGCCAGGCAGTCTCCGATCGTTCGAAGCCATAGATAATCGGTAAACCGATGATCGGACGCAAGGCCATTTGGCTATCGGGATTGTGCCGATCATAGATCGGCCCCGCCGCCCGTGCCGGGTCCAGCGATTGGGGGTCGACCCACACCACGCGCCCGACCGGTTTCTCGCCCTCTTCGAGGCGGATCTCGACTTTCGAGCGGCCATCTTCGGTCTGCCACGTGCCTTCGACGTCCAGGGGGCTAATCGCCTCAAGCAAGGTAAGGGCGAGCACAGTCAACATGTGGCGGATCTCCCATTCTGCCGACATGGCGGCCGATCTTTAGATTCATGACTATAGCCCATGGATCGTCGCCGTCATGCCCTTATGCAGGGGCGGCTTTCGCACTCCCCGCCCTTGGTCGATGGACGCTGATGAGGGGGGATGACCGCCCCCCACCCCAACCGATGGCACGGCGCGGTGGGGGCCGCTACGCCGCCTCCGCCGTTTGGGTCTTTTTGTGCGCCTTCGCCGCCAATTGCGCCCGGCGCATCACATCGAAATCGGCCAGGGCTGACTTCATCGAGAGGTAGAAATCCGGTCGGCCGATCCGATAGGTGGCGCGCACGGCTTCAAGCGGTTGGGGAAGGAGGTCTTCCCAAGGGGCAAGAAACAGGGATTTGGCATTGGCTCCCAATTCCTTGGCCTCCGCGAGGCACCGATCCATGGAAAATCGCGCATACATGCGTCGCGCCTTGAGCCAGCCGGTGAGGACAATCAGCTTCACCCCGGCATTGTGCAGCTTGCCTTTGGGCATTTTGTTGGCGCCGAGATTGGCGGTGAATTGCAGGATAGACAATTCGCCAATGGCGTCGCGCCCATAGCCGGTCAGAACATGGATGAGATCGTGGGCATGGCGCATCCGATAGAGGAAGTAGCGCCGCTCCGGCCCCGCCGCCTCAAACGTCTCGCCGGTTCGGTTCATTTCTTCCTGAAAGCCGTCCGCCGTCAGTCCTTCGGCGGCCATGAAGTCGTAATAGGCGCGTCCGAGGCTGCCCTCGGGCAGGCTTGCCAGCCAGTCGTGCCGCATCAAGGTTTCGCGCAGGCAAGTCCGCTCGGCGAGGAGGTGCTGGCCATAGGGCGTGGAGGCAAATCGCTTGAAGCCCATTTCAAGGGCCGGCCCATCGAGGGCGGCGATGACGCGGAAAACCTTGCTGGTATCTTCCTTGTTATAGACGAGCCGAAAGGCCGAGATCGCCGCGTCGACGGGCCGCCGTTTCTCCGTAAAAACTTCGTAGGGACCATTATAAACCATGAGTATCAACGTGTTTTGCGAGTTAACTGACACGCTTAACGTTAATTGACATTAACCGATTGTTCAATCGGCGCCGCAACACAACCAATAGGAGAAGAGAACTGGGGAGACCTTGGGCGTCTTTCGCCTTAAAGGGTAGGCCCGGGGGGGAGGGCCGGACGCCCTTGGGAAATGTCTGCCATGGGCAGATCACCAGGGCGATGGTGGTTTATACACTGACCGTCCAGACGGTTTTGTCTAAGGCGTGGGGTCCCTCACGCCGCTGCGGCCAGCCGGTCGCGATATTCCTCATCGGCGGCTGAAATACTGTCCTTGATCGAAAGATAGGTCTGCGGACGGGCGATGTTGTACCGGGCACGGACTTCTTCGAGTGGCTGGTCGAGCAGGTCTTCCCAAGGCGCAAGGGTCAAGGGGCGCGCGGCATCGCCAAGGGCCCGCGCTTCGGCGAGACATTTTTCAACCGGAAAGTTGGGGAATTCTCGCCGGATCTTCAGCCGCCCGAGCGCGGCGATAAGGCTGATCCCATAGCTTCGAACCTGTTTCTCATCGGCCGAGGCTTTCGAAGAGGAGTGCACTGTGAAGATCAGGACACTGACCTCACCGATCGCATCGCGCCCATAGCCGGTAAGTATGTGAAAGAGATCGTGGGAATGGCGAATCCGATAGGCAAAATATTGTCGGTCCGGGCCCGCCTCGTCAAAGCGCTCCCCACTATGGTCCATTTCGTGTTGCAGCCCGTCGGCGGACAACCCCTCTTTAGAAATGAAGTCATAATAGGCCCGCCCAAAGCTCTCCGCCGGTAAACTGGCGAGCCATTCATGGTCCATCAGGGCTGTGCGCAAACACGGACGCGTTTTGAGATAATGTCGGCCCTGTTCACTCTCGGCAAAGCGCTCGAAGGCCGTATTGAGAGAGGGGCCATCGAGGGCCGCGATGATCCGGAATACCTGCGCTGTATCTTCTTTATTCTTGATCAGCCGAGCGACGGCCGCGAGGGCGGAGAGCGGCCGACGATGTTGACTGTAAGCTTGATAGGGACCGTCAAACATGGGGGCGGGGCTCCGTCTTTCGGGGTTAGGCCAGTTGAGGTGAAGCCGCCTTGGCATGGGCGGCGGCAAAGTCGGCATCTTTAAGAAATTCCGGGCGTTCCGCCCCGATGCCGAGAATGAAGAACCGCTCAAAATGCTTAACGGCGCGGTGCAGACGTTCGTCTCGATCCGGCGCCGAGGTCTGCGCAATTTGCGACAGATAGGCGGCAAAGCTCAAAAACAAATCTGCAAAGACCTGGGCATCTTTCATGCCCAGGATGTCGGCAAATCGCGCGGCGGTGAAGGTCACGATCGCCCGCTGCGCCTTGTCCACAGCATTGGCGATGGCCTCACTCTCCCCCCGCCCTTGCGAAATCGCGAAGACGACGGTGGCGGTATCCACCGTGCGGCCGGTAAAGAACTCACGAAAAATGGCAATAAATCTCTGAAGTCGCTGAAGCGGCGGTTCTTTGCCCTCAATCTTCGACATCATCGCGGTGGCGTCCTGGGCCAGACATTCCTCGATCAGCGCGAGGAGGAGACCCGCCTTATCGCCGAAATGGTGGTAGAGGGAGGGGGCGGAGACCCCCGCGCGCTTGCAAATGGCACTGACGCTGAGGGCCGCGTAGCCGCGTTCCTTCACCAGGGAGAGGGCAGAGGCGATGAGGGCTTCTCGACCGTTGCGGGCGGCTTCGGACGCCCCTTTCTCGGCTTGGTCAGACAGGTGTTCTCCGGACATACTCTTCTATCTGTATAATGTTCGCTAAGGGTCAAGATGAGAGAGCACTCGGTGGGGCCGCGCGGCAACCGGGTCTCCTTCTTGAGGCCTTGAGAAATTGTGTGATTACGCGGCCGATAGCACGGGAGTCGGCATCGGACAGGTGTTGCCGTCAATTTTTTCGGCCAGGTCCTTGATCGACAGGTAGAGCGTCGGCGAGCCGACCCCATAGCGGCGACGGATCATCTCCAAAGGGTGCTCGACGAGCTTTTCCCAAGGGAGTGTGGAGAGGGCCTCCGCCTGAAGACCGAGCTTCCGCGCCTCATTAAGGCATCGGAACAATGGCAGGCCTCCAAAGCGTTTGAAAGCGCCAAGCCCGCCAAGCCAAGCTAGCCACCGGGCGCGGGGGGGCTCGGCGGACGCTGGAAAAGGAGCGCCACTGGTCGCAGGGCGTCCAATCGGTCGGACAAAGGCCAATAGACACAGCTCGCCGATCGTATCCCGCCCATAACCGGTCAGAACATGCAGGAGATCGTGGGCATGGTAGAGGTGGTCGCGCATATAGCTGAGCTCGCCGGCCTCCTCCCCCCCATCGCGCTCTTCCGCCGTCGAGAGAGTGGTCAGAGGCGCGGTCCGTCCCTCACGCTCGGTGAAGACATAATAGGCCCGCCCCAGCGTGCCCCGCGGCAGGGCGGATAACCTGTCCCGGTCGGCCAGGCATGTGGAGAGGGACGGCCGGTCGCGGAGGAGATGGCACCCTGCCGGGGCGCGCTGACACATCCCAAAGGCTTCGTCTAAAGCGGGTCGGTCGAGAAGCGCGGCCCGCCGACATCGGCGGTGTCGGGCTTCTGTCGCGGGGGAGGGGTCACTCGTCTTGGTGGTGGGCTCACTGGCGGAACCGGCATACGCTTCTGAGGCTTCCGCCTCGCCCTCCGGCCTTAGCGATTCGGTGTGATGCGCTGCCATGGGCGCTCTCCCTTATTATTATCATTTTGGGACAATCTACGCTTGTCTTGGGGGCAAAGTTAAGCCCTCCTTTCGTCGGGGGGTGGGGGCCAAATTTGCACAGCGCGCCTATTGACGCGGTCTTGCCCCCTTCCTACTTGCCAATCGTTAGCAGCCGAGGGGAGAGAGTGCTAATCTCGCTCCGGCTGGGAACACATCCATTCACGTAGGAGGGCGCGGTCTACGTGTCCTCACATAAGTCTCGGAGAACGATCGATGGCTTTTAGACCCCTTCACGACCGTGTGCTTGTGCGCCGCGTCGAAGAAGACGAACGAACCGCTGGGGGAATCATCATCCCCGATACCGCCAAAGAAAAGCCTCAGCAGGGGGAAGTCGTGGCTGTTGGGTCCGGTGCCCGCGGCGACGATAACGAGATCGTGCCCCTCGAATTGAAAGCCGGCGACAAGATCCTGTTCGGCAAATGGTCCGGCACCGAAGTCAAAGTCGACGGCGAAGACCTTATCATCATGAAAGAATCGGACGTCCTCGGCATCCTCGATTGAGGCCAGCCAGGGACCAACAGTTTTTTCTCTTCACACTGAATTTTAAGGAACGAAACAGACATGGCAGCGAAAGAAGTCCGCTTCGAAGCCGATGCCCGTGAGCGTATGCTCAGAGGCGTCGACATCCTCGCCAATGCGGTCAAGGTCACTCTCGGCCCCAAAGGCCGTAACGTGGTGATCGAAAAGTCCTTCGGGGCGCCCCGCACCACCAAGGACGGCGTGTCCGTGGCGAAGGAAATCGAGCTTGAAGACAAGTTCGAAAATATGGGCGCGCAGCTCATCAAAGAAGTCGCCTCGAAAACCAATGACGAGGCCGGTGACGGCACGACCACCGCGACCGTTCTGGCGCAGGCGATCGTTCGTGAGGGTGCCAAGTCCGTGGCCGCCGGCATGAACCCGATGGATCTCAAGCGCGGGATCGATCTGGCCGTGACGAAAGTCATCGAGCAAATCCGCTCGAACGCGACGCCGGTTTCCGGTTCCGCCGGGATCGAGCAAGTCGGCACCATCTCCGCCAATGGCGAAAAAGAGATCGGTGAGATGATCGCCAAAGCCATGGAAAAAGTTGGCAATGAAGGGGTCATCACCGTCGAGGAATCCAAGACCGCCGAGACCGAGCTCGATGTGGTCGAAGGGATGCAGTTCGACCGTGGGTATCTCTCGCCGTACTTCATCACCAACGCCGAGAAAATGACCACCGAGCTGGAGGACCCCTATATCCTCCTGCACGAGAAGAAGCTCTCCAATCTTCAGTCCATGTTGCCGCTTCTCGAAAGCGCGGTGCAGTCGGGTAAACCCCTGCTGATTATCGCTGAGGACGTCGAAGGGGAGGCGCTGGCCACCCTCGTGGTCAACAAGCTCCGCGGCGGACTGAAAATCGCGGCGGTCAAAGCCCCAGGGTTTGGGGATCGTCGTAAGGCGATGCTCGAAGACATCGCGGTCCTGACCGGCGGTCAAGTCGTCTCCGAGGATCTCGGCATCAAGCTCGAAAACGTCACCCTCGACATGCTCGGCACCGCCAAGCGGGTGACCATCACCAAAGACGAGACCACGATCGTCGATGGGGCGGGCGATAAGGACGATATCGAAGGCCGGACGGCTCAACTCCGCAAGCAGATCGAAGACACGTCTTCCGATTACGATCGTGAAAAACTGCAAGAGCGTCTGGCGAAACTCGCCGGCGGTGTGGCGGTGATCAAAGTCGGCGGCGCGACCGAAGTCGAAGTGAAAGAGCGGAAAGACCGTGTCGACGACGCGCTGAACGCAACCCGTGCGGCGGTCGAAGAAGGCATCGTCCCCGGCGGCGGGACCGCTCTTCTTTATGCGGCGCGCGCGCTCGATGGCCTCGAAGGGGTCAATGACGATCAGAATGCCGGTATTCACATCATCCGTCGGGCGGTTCAGGCCCCCCTGCGGCAGATCGTGGAAAACGCCGGACAAGAAGGCTCGATCGTCGTCGGTAAGCTGCTCGAGCAGGACGACACCAAGTTCGGCTTCAATGCGCAGACTGAGGAATATGGCAACCTCCTCGACATGGGCATCGTCGACCCGGCGAAGGTTGTCCGTCACGCCCTGCAAGATGCGGCCTCCGTGGCGGGGCTTCTCATCACCACCGAAGCCATGATCGCCGAAGCGCCGAAGAAAGACAGCGGCGGTGCCGGTGGCGGTATGCCCGACATGGGCGGCATGGGCGGCATGATGTAAGCGCCCCGATGGCAAGGAAGCTTGCCATCTGATGGATACTCCTGAAGCGGATCGCCTCGGCGGTCCGCTTTTTTTGTGTAGATCAGCCTTGTGCTCGGCGGCCAATCCGAGGGGGGCAATAGGCGTCAAAAACCCCCCTCGAGATCGGCAGATCCCGAGGGGGGGTAGAAAGGGCAACGCGCAGAGCCTATCGCGGCTCGGGCGCTCTCTTGGGTGTCGTCAGCGGTTTAGTCGCCGAACCAACGGGCAAACCAGCTACGGTTCTCGGACCGCTCTTCGGCGCGCTGCTCAGCATTTTGGCCGTAATTCTCGGCGCGGTCGGCGAGGGCCTCATTGGCATTGTCGCGCCGCTCGGCCTTATCTTCGGCTCGCTCCCGGGTCGCGTCGTTGTAATTTTCGGCCCGCCGTTGGATGTTGTCACCGAACTGATCAGCTTTCTGACCATTGTCGTTCAGGCGCTCCTCGACATTGTCACCGAACTGCTCAACGGCCTCTCCGCGATTGGCGGCCCGCTCCCGTGCCAGATCGCTCCGACGCTCGGCCCGGTCGTCAAGGCTTTCGCTGCCGGCCTGCGACGTCTCTTGCGCTTTCTGACCGAAGTTTTCAGCCTGCTCGGCGCGCTTTTCGAAGTAATTTTCCACAGGGCCGTCGCTATCTTGGAGCGTAGCGGCAAGAGCGGATGTCGACAGTGACGCTGCCGACAAGGAAAGAAGAGCGATGGCGGTGTTTTTGTAATCTTTATTCATCACGAAAGCCTCCATTTTTTGCTTCCGCCGAATAAACCGGCGAAAGAGGACTTGGTTCAGGCAATGTCGATGAACTTGCTGTAAGCCCAGCCTCTCCCTTCGGCTTTCTCCCTACAGCCTTCTCCCTTCGATGCCGACTATCAGCCCTCGGCGCGACACCGAAGGAGAGGAGGGAGGCGTAGGGGGCGTGGCAAAGGCCCGCCGGTCAGCCAGCATTGCGCCTCGCTGTGCGCCAGGGTCACCGTCTGCGGGCGGGCCAGGCTCTTGCCGGGGGCATTCGCCGAGGGCGGTGGGAGGAGGGGGATCAAGGACGAGCGATGGAGCTCGGTGGGGCCCAGCGCCAGGCTTGGCCGCGCGAGAGCCTCGGCGAGCGTTTGGCGGATCACCGCTCGGGCGTCGTCCTCATCGCCGATCAGCAAAGCCGGCGTGAGAAGGGGGGCGTCGGTCCCGCCCGCCGGTGACGCCGCACAGGCGGCGCTTCCGACGGCAAGTACAAAAAGCAGGCAAAGGCGCAGCGGGGACGGTGTCATTTGGCGGGCCTTACCACATCGCGGGCGCGCCCCGCCGATATGCCTCGATCCGGAATGAGGGGGAGGCCGATGGCGGCACGGGTCGCCACCGCGCCGCTGCGCTGGGGACCTGCGGCCATGGCGCTGGCGAGGGGACTTGTCGGCGTCGCCGGACAGCTGCCGGTTTCGATATAGGTGAGGGCGGCATCATAGAGGGGATCCCCGGCCTCACCGATCGGGTCGGAGGGGGCGGCCTCAATGGCACATCCAGGCAGTCGCTCGCCATAGGGAGCGGGAGAATCGGCGGGGATGAACCCATCGATATATCCCCCCTGACCCTTATCGTTGATCCCCTCGAATTGCAGGGTGAAATAGGTCGTCCCGCAATTATCCGTGGGGAAGAAGCCGAAGGGCTTGCCGCATGTGCCGCCACCGATCACCACGATGGGAAAGTCGATGCCGCGAAGCCCGTTCAGCACCGACTCACTGGCGCTACAGGTTTCCCCCGATGTGAGGATCACGACCCGGTCGAGATTGTTGAGGGTCGGTAGAGCGGTTGTCGCCGTAAGGCTGAAGCCAAGCCCCGTATCATAGAACGGAAAGGGCGTGTTGGGGTCCCCGGTGGTGGGGTTCAACTCCCCTGCATCGTCGTTGAAGCGGAAGCCTTCGAACACCTTGTCGCGGGTGCGTGAGGTCCCGGCGATCATGTAGGAGAGCTGTGAGGCGATGGCGAGAATGCCGCCCGTATTGTACCGCAGATCGAGAATGAGCTCCTCAATATCCGCCGCTTCGAGCGTACTCATCGCATCGAAGATGTCGCGTTCGGCCTGATAGGTGCCGAAGGTGCCAATCCGGATATAGCCGGTGCGCCCCTCGGTGGTGGCGAAGGTTTGCAAATCGTCGACGGCCCCCCCTTTCACCGGAATCGCCTGGGCGGTGACGGTGCGTAGAGCGGCTTCGCCGGGGACCCGAAGGTGGAAATGATGTACCTCCCCTGCCGCCCGAGGATAGAGGGCGGCAAGGGCCGTGCGGCGCTCTGCTTCTGTGGTGATGCCGTGTACGAGATCAATGCCGTCCACCGCGACCAGTTGAGCGCCGGGGACGAAAGCAGTGGGCGCCCGCTCTTGCGTGGCGGTGATCCTTATCTCCCGCGGCGGGGTGGGGCGCACCACGGTGATCGCGGCGCCGTAGCCGATTGAGGCGACGGCGTTGCGACTGTCGAGATAGTCCGCGGTCGGCTGGGAGAAGTGGAATTCATCCTTTGGCTTGCCGGGACGGAACGTCTCTTCGGTCTTCAGGACATCGAAATACGCCGCCGCCGACGGGAAATCGGCAGGGTCCCGATCGATCACTTCATCATTGAACAAATAAGTCTCGTGGGTCCAGGAACGGAGCCAGAATTGTTCATCCCTCAAGCTGCCCGGCTGATCGGGGAAGACATTCCCCTCGCTGTCGACGCCGCTACGGGGGGCGGCACATCGATCCTTGAAGTCATCGGCCGGGGGATACTCTCCCGCACGCCATTGAGGGTCGCCGGCGCTGAGGGGGGGCGAGCTTCCACCACTCCCCCCATCGTCCATCGGCGTCGGGCTGGTGGCCACACCGTCATCGCCGCCGCCCCCGCCCCCTGACGAGCACCCGGCAAAGGGAAAGGTGAGAAGCGCGGCTGCTCCGATAAAGACGGCTCGTACCGCGCGCATAGACTTTTCCCCTTCATCGCCTCGACACGGGCAGTGTTTTGGCCCCATCCTTGCGAAGCTATCGCAACCCTGTCCCCACAGCGATGGCGATTTACCGACATAGGCTTGATAAACCCCTCATCCCTTCGCGGCGCATCATTACCCGGCGTCAAGTCAACTCCATTTTTCAGTTGAAATTCGTTTCTCGCCGTAACATTTTTTGATCAAGCGCCAGATAATAAGGCGTGTTGGAGGAACGTTATGCGGTTGCGAAGACTCATCGGCCTGACGGTTGGCGCGGTGGCCGTGTCCGGCACGGCGGTCGCCGAGGATCGGCCCTACGAAGTCCTGGCGGCGACCCTCGACGGCCGGGTGACCATGGCCATTGTCGATCGTCAGGGCGCAGCGATAGCGATTGAGATCGGTGACGATCGACCGGAAATTATTCAGGGCCTGGCGGCGGGCGCGATCCTTTCGGATTTGAGGGAAATTGTCTCAGGCGAGGGAGACCGGCAATACACCGTCAGCTCAGGCATCGCGTCGAGCGTGGTCAGGCTGAATGGGGATATTCAAACGGGCCGCGCAACCCCCGCCGAAGCGGCGCGGCTGATCGACGACCTCCCCGGCCTGACCATCACACAAAAAGGGCAACTGAAAGCCATTCTTTCCCTGTGACGGTCCTCGTGACGCGGGAAGATGGGCCGATCTACGCTCGACATCGAAAAGCGGGGCAGTAGACCCTCTTCTGTGCCTGAGCTTCCCGAAGTCGAAACGGTCCGCCGGGGCCTTGCCCCCTCAATGGCCGGTGCCATGATCGAGCGGGTTGAGCTTCGGCGCCCGGATCTCCGCTTTCCCTTCCCCAACGGCTTTTCCCAGCGCCTGGAGGGCAATCGGATCTTATCTGTGGATCGGCGGGGCAAATATCTGACCTTGCCCCTCTCCACCGGAGAAACGCTCATCATGCATTTGGGGATGTCCGGCCGGTTTCTGGTGAGCGGTGAGCGCGCGCCAGGTCGCTTTTATCATGCAAGCGCAGGGGATGTTGCGCACACCCATGTGCGGTTTACGTTGCAGATCCCGGCGGAGGGGCGGGGGCATGTCGCCTATGCGGACCCGCGTCGCTTTGGCTTTATGGACCTTGTGGCGAGCGGCGAACTCGCCACCTGCCGTCACTTTGCGCAGATGGGGCCAGAGCCGCTGAGTGAGGCGTTCACGCCAGATCACCTTGTGGCCGAAGCGCGAGGGCGCCGCACGCCGCTGAAGAGCTTTCTTCTGGATCAGTCGACGGTTGCGGGGCTTGGCAATATCTATGTGTGTGAAGCCCTGTGGCGGGCGCGTCTCTCCCCGCGCCGCCTCGCGGCGAGTCTTGGGCCAAAACGGGCGACGCGCTTGGTCGCGGCCATTCAAGACGCGCTGGAAGACGCCATTGAGGCGGGGGGATCGACGCTACGGGACTACCACGCCGCAGACGGGGCGATGGGGTATTTCCAACATCGGTTCGATGTCTATGACAGAGAGGGCGAGCCCTGCCGGCAATGTGGTCGATCGATCAGTCGGTTCGCGCAATCGGGCCGATCGACATTTTCCTGCACCACATGCCAAAGATAGGATTGACGACGCCCTGCTTGGTGCGTAGGGCCATTTGCTCATTTTCATTTGGAGAGTTTCGATGGCGAATACTTCATCCGCCAAAAAAATGGTTCGTAAGATCGAACGGCGTACCGCGGTTAACAAATCGCGCCGCAGCCGTGTACGGACATTTTTGCGGCGTGTCGAAGAGGCGATTGCCAACGGCGATGCGGCGGCGGCGAGTTCCGCTTTTGCCGAAGCGACCTCCGAGGTCCAGCGCGCTGTCAGCCATGGGATCATCCATAAGAATACGGCGTCGAGGAAATTGTCCCGTTTGTCGGGTCGTATCAAGGCGATCGCAGCTTAGTAATCATTGCACGATCAATTTGGTATACGCCCGGCCTTTGGCCGGGCTTTTTGGTATCTATCGATCTAGTGGTGCTGGTCCGAGGGGCGCATTGGGTGCGTTAGTCTCGACTCCTCAGGCAATGTCTAAACACCAATTGTTTTGCGGAATTGGAGCGATTGCTGTGGATAATTAGGGCTGAAAAAAATATTTTCCGGCTTGCGTGATTTCAAACCCAAGCAGTTATGCGGTGTGCTTACCAACGTCGACGAATCAGTTCCCTGTCAACGAGTTTTTCCTCACGAATCACACTTGCGCGCGCTGAGCTAAAAGTCATAGTCTCGTCACAACGGGTAGGGCATCATTTTTCGGTGAGATGCTCGATCGAAGGCAGGTGGGGAGCGAGTATGTTGTTTCGGCTGTGGACGGATCGAATTTCCGACTATCGTCTAACCCAAACGGCAGCGGCTCCTGTGGCAACTATTGACTCATCTGTTAGTGGGGTGCCGTCCTAGGGCGGCATATGGGTTTTCGGCCTTGGCTGAGGTCGCCTTTTAGTATCGCGTATCTTCATCTTTTTTGTCGGAAGTATTGTGGCGTGTCGGGTACGCTGCAGATACTGTTGTCGTGGGAAGAAAAAATATAATGAGCACGGACGATCAAGAGCTTTGCTTTGCTGCGTTCAAGAGGGGGCTTGAAACGCGGTTTGGTGAAATGACTTACAAGAGTTATTTTGCAGGGCTGACATTGCGTGACTGGACCGAGCAACGGGCGGTGATCGCGACGGATAACCGATACCAGGCCGAGCGCATTACCCATTGGTATGCAGACGAATTTATTTCGACGTGGGATGTCCATTGTGGTCGCGTGGAGGAAATTGAACTGACTGGCGGTGCCGGAATGAGATCCGTGATCACCAAGTCAAAGGCCAGCCGAAGTGCGGGAGCTCGGCCCTCAGTGCAATTGAGTGTGGCGCGGCGTGCGGATCGGGCCGTCAGTCGGCCGGTGACGCCCCAATTGCCTCCCCGCAAATCGATGGCGACATCGCCTGTGGCGAAGGAGACCGACCGCCATACAGCGACCGAGCCGACGACCTCGGAAGGGGAAGGGTCGGAACGGTTCAACGACAATTTCAATGTGAGCCAGACGTTCGAGTCATTTTCGGTGAATGACACCAACCGCATGGCGGTTCTCGCCATTGAGCAGATCATCGAAGGGGCGGGGTCCCCGGTGACCTATATCTATGGCGGTGTTGGCCGGGGAAAATCTCATCTCCTCAGCGCCGCGGCGAACCAATTCCTGCGTCGCTATCCCGGCCGTCGATTGATCTTCCTCACCTATGACAGTCTCGTGGCGGATGTGTCCGACGCGATTGTCTCGCGGAGCCTGAAGGAGCTGCGCGCCCATCTGCGTGATACGGATCTTCTGATTTTCGATGACGTTCATATGCTCCGTGGTCGGAAAAGAACGCAGGAAGAGCTGGCCTGCCTGATCGAGCGGCTTGAGCAGATGGGGAAACCAATCTTGGTCACCGGCGCGGTGTCGCCGAAAGAGCTGGCCGAGACGGGTATTCTCTGTCGGCTGACGGATCGGCTGGGCGGCGGGGCCAGGGTTCCCCTCAACAGGCCGGACTATGATTTGCGGCTGAAGATCGCCCAGCGGTGCAGCGATGTGTTCACGCTGCGCACGGGTCTGCAAATGCCCCGGCGTCATATTGAGTATATTGCGCGGAAGAGCGAAGGATGTGTTCGGGAGCTCTTGGGCGCAATGCGTTTTTATGAATTGTCGGTGCAACTCGATCCAACCGTTCTGTCTAAGGATGACCAGGAGACCCAGGCTCATCTGGCGCAGGTGCTGAAATCACGGCGTCGAGAGACAACCCTCGACGATGTGTTCGATGTAACCGCCGATCAATTCGGTGTCGGCAAGGACGACCTTCGGGGCAAATCGCGCAAACGATATCTTGTGCATGCTCGACACGCCTTTGCCCTGGCTGCGCGTCGTCTGACGGACGCACCCCTGGCGGCGATCGGCGGCATGCTGCAGCGCGATCACACGACGGTCATCAACTCGATCACGAAAGGCGAGATCCTCGCCGAGAGCGATCAGGCGTTCGGCGAGAAGATCAGTAAAATCTTTGAGGCATTCGAACAGTAATTCCGTCCTGACCCATGGATTGATGGGCGCGGGTTCTGGCGCCGAAGGGCGGGGTGTGCTTTGGTAACGCCCCACCTTCAGCGAAGGGGTCCGAGGATCCGATGCAAGTCACAATAGAGCGTGCAACGCTACTCAAGGCCCTCCATCACACCCAAAGTGTCGTGGAGCGGCGGAATACCATTCCGATTTTGTCCAATGTCTTGATGCGCGCGCAGGGCGGGTCTCTCGCCCTGACCGCTACGGATCTCGATATCGAAATTGCCGAGACCGTGCCGGCCGAGATTGCCGAAGAGGGGGGCGTCACCGCGTCGGCGGTGACCCTCTACGACATCGTCAAGCGATTGCCGGATGGCGGGCAGATCAGCCTCAACAAATCGTCGGGATCCTCCCGATTGATGCTGAAATCCGGCCGGTCGGAATTTCAGCTGTCGATCCTGCCTGACGACGATTTCCCGACCCTGTCGGACGAGGCGGCGGGCGCCACCTTTACGATCAGTGCCGATGCCCTTGGCCGGCTGCTTGATCGTACCCGTTTTGCCATGAGTCAGGAGGAGACCCGATACTACCTCAATGGGGTCTACCTGCATGCGCTGACCGAAGGGGAGGGCGCGCCGAGCCTACGCGCTGTGGCGACCGATGGGCACCGTCTCGCTCGTCTCGACTCGCCCCTCCCCCCTGGTGCCGAAGCGATCCCCGGTGTGATCATCCCGCGAAAGGCGGTGCTGGAGTTGCGCCGACTGCTCGATGATGCCGACGGCGATGTGGCGGTCACCGTGACGCCCGCCAAGATCCGCTTTGCCTTTGGTGATATCGTCCTGGTTTCGAAATTGATCGATGGGACGTTCCCTGATTATCAGCGGGTGATTCCGTCCGGCAATGACCGGGTGATGAAAGTGGATAATGATGCCTTTCGCCGGGCGGTGGACCGCGTTTCCACGGTGTCGGCCGATAAGACCCGGTCGGTGAAACTCTCCCTGACCGAGGATCAACTCACGCTCCTGGTCAATAACCCCGAAACGGGGAGCGCCACCGATGAGCTGTCGGTGGATTTCAAATCGACCGACCTCGAGGTCGGGTTCAATGCACGCTACCTCCTCGATATCGCTGACCAGATCAGCGGCGAGACGGCGGTTTTCCATTTCGCCGATGCCGCGTCACCGACCCTGGTCACCGATGAAGAGGATGAGGGGGCGCTCTACGTTCTCATGCCGCTGCGGGTGTGACGATCACGCAAGACCGGGTGACCCGCCTCGCGCTCTCCTCATTCCGCTCCTATCGATCGGCGGAATGGCGGTTCGAAAAGCGTCAGACGGCGTTTTATGGCCCGAATGGCGCGGGCAAGACGAATATCCTTGAAGCCTTATCCCTCATGGGGCCCGGGCGCGGCCTGCGCCGTGCCGCCCTGGGGGACTTGACCCGCCAAGGATCGGACGGCGGTTGGGGAATAGGGGTCGATCTTGGCACAGGGGAAGGGCGCCGCCGGTTGGCGCTGCGGGCTGAGGGGGTGCCGCTGAAACGCCATGTGCAGGTGGACGGTGAGCCCGTGCGCTCGACCGGAACTCTTTTAGACAGTGTCCGATTTCAATGGTTGACGCCGGCCCAAGACCGTCTGTTTACGGATAGCCCAGGCGAGCGTCGGCGGTTTCTCGACCGGATGGTCCTGGCGCGATGTCCTTCCCATGGTCGAGACACGCTGACCTTTGAGAATGCCTTGCGCCAACGTCAGGCTGCTCTTGAGGCCGGGTGGCCGCCGGCGATCCTTGAACCGCTCGAGGCGCAAATGGCCGAAGCGGGGATCGCCATCGACGAGGCCCGGCGACAGACGTTGGCCGCGCTCCAGGTGAACTATGAGCGGGTGCAAGAAACCGCCTTTCCCCGTGCTGGGCTGTCCCTGTCAGGGCCGTTCGAGGACATTGCCGGAATACCGACCTTGGCCGCCCGCCGGGAGAGCTATGCCGATCTTCTGGAACGGGGCCGCCGCCGCGACCGGGAGGCGGGCCGAACGCTTTTGGGTCCCCATCGTAGCGACCTTGAGGTCGTTCATCTGGGTAAGGATCAGCCCGCGAGACTGTGCTCCACCGGAGAGCAAAAAGCGCTTCTGATCGGCCTCGTTCTCGCCCACGCCACAGCGAGCTTGGCGGCGACGCAGGCGCCTCTCGTTCTGCTGCTCGACGAAGTGGCGGCGCATTTGGACGAAGACCGGCGCGCGGCGCTGGCGGCGATGCTCGACCAGCTGGCGATTTGCGTCTTCATGACAGGCACTGACCGAGCGCTTTTCGATGCGTGGGGGGACCGGGTGGACCGGCTTCATGTTGACGGGCGTAACACGGTGCCGGGCAGCGAATGATGCCGGCTTGGTGTTGTCGAAAAAACCTCAATATTATCAATATCTTATGGACGTCGATTCGAGGTCGAAACATTGCGGCTTTCCTTGGCTTTTCGTGCCGGAATCGGCTAGCTTACCCCATGCGATTTTCGGATATGAATAGGTATGAGTGAAGCACCGAGTGGCCCCCAAGACGGCGCCACCTCCGCCTCCGAGTATGGGGCGCAATCGATCAAGGTTCTCAAGGGACTCGACGCCGTTAGAAAGCGTCCGGGGATGTATATTGGGGACACCGATGACGGATCGGGGCTTCATCATATGGTCTATGAGGTGGTGGACAACGCCATCGATGAGGCCTTGGCCGGGTATTGCGATACCGTGACGGTTGCGCTGAACGCGGACGGGTCGGTGTCAGTCTCAGACAATGGGCGCGGCATTCCGACGGAGATCCATACGGGGGAAGGGGTGTCCGCCGCACAGGTCATCATGACCCAATTGCACGCCGGCGGAAAGTTCGACCAGAACAGCTACAAGGTCTCGGGGGGCCTTCACGGTGTGGGCGTGTCCGTTGTGAACGCCTTGTCCGACTGGCTCGAATTGGTGATCTATCGGGGGGGAAAGCGCCACCAGATGCGCTTTGAGAATGGCGACCCTGTCGACGATCTCGCCGTCATGGGGGAGACGGATAAAAGCGGAACTGAAGTCACGTTTCATCCGTCGGCAGATATTTTCGCCATCACGGATTTCGATTTCGAGACCCTGGAGAAACGTCTGCGGGAGCTCGCTTTCCTCAATTCCGGCGTCAAGATCGTGCTCACCGATCGTCGACATGTCGATCCGGTGGTGGAGGAGCTTTATTACGAAGGCGGGCTGGAAGCGTTTGTCCGGTATCTCGACAATGCAAAATCGGCGATCATGGGCGCGCCCATTTCGTTTTCGACCGAAAAGGATGGGCTCGTCGTTGATGTCGCGATGTGGTGGAACGATAGCTATCACGAAAAAGTTTTGTGCTTCACCAACAATATTCCCCAGCGGGATGGGGGCACCCACCTTGCGGGCTTTCGTGCGGCGTTGACGCGAGTCGTCAATAGCTATGCGCAATCTTCGGGATTGCTGAAAAAGGAGAAGGTGAGCCTATCGGGGGACGATGCGCGCGAAGGGCTCACCTGCGTCCTGTCCGTCAAGGTCCCGGACCCGAAATTCAGCTCTCAAACAAAAGACAAGCTCGTCAGTTCTGAAGTCCGCCCCGTCGTGGAAAGCGCGGTGGGCGAGGCCCTCAATATCTGGTTCGAGGAAAATCCCGGGGATGGGAAGCGGGTGGCCCAAAAGGTGGTCGAGGCGGCCGCCGCACGGGAAGCCGCCCGACGGGCGCGGGAATTGACCCGCCGCAAAGGGGCGCTCGACATTTCCTCCCTTCCCGGGAAATTGGCCGATTGCCAGGAACGGGATCCCGCCAAATCCGAGCTATTCCTGGTGGAGGGCGATTCCGCGGGCGGCTCCGCCAAACAGGCGCGCAATCGGGAAAACCAGGCGATCTTGCCCTTGAAGGGGAAGATCCTGAATGTGGAACGCGCGCGTTTTGACAAGATGCTGTCAAGCCAGGAGGTCGGGACCCTGATCACGGCGCTGGGCACCGGGATCGGCAAGGACGACTTCAATATCGACAAGCTCCGCTATCACAAAATCGTGATCATGACCGACGCCGATGTCGACGGCGCCCATATCCGCACCCTGTTATTGACCTTTTTCTATCGCCAGATGCCGGAAATTGTCCGTAGGGGGTATTTGTATATCGCGCAGCCGCCTCTTTATAAGGTCAGTCGCGGGAAGTCCGAGCAATATCTTATCGACGAAAGCGCTCTTGCCGAACATCTGTATTCTGAGGGGATGGATGGGGCCAAGCTCCGGCTTGGGTCCGGTGAGGAGCGGGCGGGGCAGGATTTCGCTGCCGTCGTCACCGCCGCCCGGGCCTCGATGCAGGCCGTTGCCGCCTTTCCCGACAGATTTCCGCGCAAGGTGATCGTGCAAACGGCCCTTTCGGGATTGATGGGGGGCACCCCGCTGACCGAAGCGTTGACGCAGAAACTCATCGATCGCCTTGATATGACGTCAGAAGAATATGAACGCGGATGGGCGGTCACGATTGAGGGAGGGGACGGGCTCGTCATCTCCCGGACCCTGCGCGGCGTTGAGGAGCGCCATCATCTCACCGGCAATATTTTGCAGAGTGGCGATGCCCGGCGCCTCGCCAATGCGATCGCGCCCCTTGTGCCGGTATTCGAACAGCCGGCGTTTTTGCTGCGGAAAGACGACGAGCTCGTTGTGTTCGGCCCCGGTCGCCTGCTGGATGCGATCCGCGAGGCGGGTCAAAAAGGGATCTCCGTCCAACGCTATAAGGGTCTTGGGGAAATGAACCCCGAGCAGCTTTGGGAAACCACGCTTGATGCCAATGCGCGGCAATTGCTGCGGGTCGAAATCGAGGAAGCCGATCAGGCCGATGACATCTTCAGCCGTCTGATGGGCGACGTGGTGGAACCGCGGCGGGAGTTCATTCAGGAAAACGCCCTCGCGGCGGAGCTTGATATCTGAGCGGTGCCGCTCATGGCGGTTCAGACGACTTTTTGTCGACGATAAAGGCGACCATCGATCAGGCTCAACCCGATGCCGATGATCGCCATCCCCATGATTTGTGGGGCGGTCAGGGCTTCTCCGAGGAAAAGGAGGCCCAGGATGATTGCCGAAATCGGGATCAGAAAGGTGACCAGCACGAGATTGGTCGCCCCGACCGTCGATAACAGATGAAAATAGATGATGAAGGCCAGGGCGGTGGAAAGACTGGCAATCCCGATAATGCTCAATACCGGCCCCCATCCGGGCACGGATTGCCCAAATGAGCCGTCGACCTTTAGGGCGAGGGGGAGCAGCAGGAGGGACGACATGGTCACCTGGCCCGCTGCCGTCACGGTCGGCCGTACGCCCATGGCGGCGAACCGGCGACCGAACACACTGGCGCAGGCATAGGAGAAGGTGCCGCCAAGAATGGCGATTTGCCCCCATAGGGCGCCGCCTAGTCCCTGAAGGGCGGTGGGACCGATCATCACCGCCACCCCGCTCAACCCGACCGCGACCCCAAGCAACTTTCGCAGGGTCAATCGTTCATCGGGGAGCAGGAGGCCGGCAAGCAGGATCGTAAAGAACGGCGTTGTGGCATTCAGCACAGCGGCGAGCCCAGAAGAAATAGTCGTCTGCCCCCAGACGATAAGGATGAAGGGAATGGCGTTGTTGGCCACGCCCATGACCGCGAAGGCGGCCCATATGCCGGCACTGCGAGGCACTGGCATCCGCCGCAGCACCACCCACAGCCATAATATCACCGCCGCGAGGGAGACCCGCAGAGCGACGATCGTCAGGGGGCTGAAAGCTGTCAGCGCCACCTCGACGAAAAAGAACGATCCACCCCATAGGAGCGACAGGAAAAGGAGAAGCAAAAAGGCGGGGAGGTCGAGGGCCTTGATCACAGGGGCTTGGGCCACGTCTTTCTCCCTGCCCCTGTCCAGGGGCGGTGGTTTTCAGTGGCCGCCGCCCATGGCGCCGGTCCTGACCGAATAATCGACAGCGATCCCGTATTCGGGGTCGTCATCGGCATCCACGATCAATTGCTCCGCCTTGCGCAACAATTGATGGCAATCATGGGAGAGATGGCGGAGCTGCAGGTGCTTGCCCGCCGCCTCGTATTTCGCGGCGACATCTTCGATCGCTTGTAACGCCGAGCCGTCGACGACACGGCTCCGGGCGAAATCAATCACAACATTTTCAGGATCGTCCTGTGGGGTGAAAAGATCCCGAAAACCGTCGGCCGATCCAAAGAACAGCGGCCCCTCCAGTTTATAGACCCTGCCCGTCGGCTGATCGACGATGTTGGCGTGCATCCGGCGGGCATTATTCCAGGCATAGGCGAGGGCCGAAACGATCACCCCCACCACCACGGCCACGGCCAAATCCTGCCACACGGTGACGACCGTGACGAGCACCACCACCAAGGCGTCGGTTCTGGGAATTTTCGGCAGGATACGGAAGCTGTGCCAGGCAAAGGTGCCGATAACCACCATGAACATGACGCCCACCAGCGCGGCGAGGGGGATTTGCTCGATGAGCGGTGCTGCGAAGAGGATGAATGACAACAAAAAGAGGGCTGCGGCGATCCCGGACAGCCGCATCCGGCCCCCGGAGCGGACATTGATCATCGACTGCCCGATCATGGCGCAGCCGCCCATGCCGCCGAACAATCCGGTGGCGGTGTTCGCCATGCCCTGGGCGACGCATTCTTTCGACGCACCGCCCCGCTGCTGGGTGATCTCCCCCACCAGATTGAGGGTCAGAAGGCTCTCAATGAGGCCGATCAGGCCAAGCACCACGGCATAGGGCAGGATGATTTCGAGCGTCTCCCACGTGAAGGGGACAGCGGGAATGTGAAAGCTTGGCAGGCCCCCCTCGATGGAGGCCAAATCCCCCACCCGCGGCGTCTCAATGCCGACCAGGATGACCAGAATGGCGGTTATGCCGATGCCCGCCAAAGGGGCCGGGATCACTGTGGTCAATTTCGGCAATCCCCAAATGATGACCATGGTCAGGCCCACCAGGCCGAGCATGATGGCCAGCGGCAGGCCGGACAGCCACTCCCCCCCGGACATGCCGTGACCGGAGGCTTCGGCGGTGCCGGGAACTTGGAACTGGCCCAACTGCGCCATGAAGATCACGATGGCGAGGCCGTTCACAAAGCCGAGCATAACAGGATGGGGGACCAGCCTGATGAATTTCCCCCAGCGCAAAGCGCCGACGACGATCTGTAATACGCCCATCAAAATGACGGTCGCGAACAGATATTCTACGCCATGCTCTGCCACCAGGCTCACCATGACCACGGCCAGGGCGCCTGTTGCCCCGGAGATCATGCCGGGGCGGCCGCCGAAAATGGCGGTGATCAAGCCCACCATGAACGCCGCATAAAGCCCCACCAGGGGATGGACCCCCGCCACAAAGGCAAAGGCCACGGCCTCGGGCACCAGGGCCAGGGCCACGGTCAGGCCCGATAGGAGTTCGATCCGGATCTGGCCAGAATCCAGATCGCTCGGACGGGTGCGGGTGACGGCGGACAGCCGATCGGCCAAGGCGGCAAAGCCGGATTGGATCATGGTAAGTCCTGTCGCTGGTCGGAGACGCAGGCCTTACCGTCGATATTGCTGCGGTGCAACACATAGCCTGCCAGCGGGGCCGAGGCTCGCCTTCAACATGGCGGGCTTTCTCCTCCGCCCCCAGGTGATCGCCCACCGCCTCGACCCTTCAAGGGCGCGCGTAGCTTACGGGAGGGCGCCCGTGTCCATGGGGAGCATGCCGCCGCTCTTGATCTCTTTCATCATCACCACGGTGACGATTTTTTGCAGCGGCAGATCGCCGTCAAACAGGCTGTCGGCCAGGACGGACCAGCGATCCATATCAGAAACAACGAAGCGGACGAGATAGTCGTAGGAGCCCGAAACCTGGAGCGCTTCGACGACTTCGGGCATCGCGCGCAGGGCGACTTCCACCGCCCGCACCCGGCGCAGATCGTGGGTCGCCAAGGTCAGCTCCGCGAACACGGTCACGGGCAGGCCAAGGGCGCTGGGCGCGACGCGGGCCGTATAGCCGCGAATGACGCCGGCGGCCTCGAGCCGCTTCACCCGCGCAAGGCAGGCGCTGGGGGACAACGCCACCTTTTCCGCCAATCGCTGATTGGTGAGGCGGCCATCATGTTGCAGCTCGGCCAAAATGGCGCGGTCGATTCTGTCAAGCGAACGCTCTGCGGGCATCGGCCTCTCCTGCCGCAGATTATGCGGCGAATGACGGTAAGAAGCGCGCCACATACGGCGCAACATCCCTTATCTACTGAATATCAGGGCCGCAAGTTGTGCGGCTTCTTCATTCATGGAGATCCTATGCGCATCGAGCATCCGGCGGCGGGGCTGTGGCCCTCCCTTGCTTTGGCCAGTGTGGCGGCCCTTTGGGGCGCCACTTTTCTGCTGACGCAAATGGGCATGGACGGCGCCGGCCCGTTCAGCATCGTCGCCTTGCGGTTCGGGGCCGCGGCACTGATCCTTGCGGCCCTGCGACCTCAGCAGATCCGCCGGATCACCTTCTATGAGCTTAAAGCCGGGATCCTCCTCGCGGCCGTCGCCCTGGTCGGCTACGGGGCCCAGGCCGTGGCGCTGCAAACGGCGCCCAGTGCCAGGGTCGCCTTCCTCGCGGCGCTCTATGTGCCGATCGTCCCTGTGATCGGCCTTGTGGTGTGGCGGCGACCGGTGGCCGCGCCGGTCTTTATCGGCGCCCTTTTGGCCCTGGGCGGCATTGTGGCGATGTCCCATGGCGGCGCCCATCTCGGCCTCAGCGCGACGGACGGCCTGGCCGCCCTCAGCGCCGTGAGCATCGCCGCCGAAGTGTTCCTCCTTGGTCTCGTGATGCGACGGGCGGATCCGCTGCGGGTAAGCTTTGTCCTGGTCTTGGCGATTGCCCTGATGGCGGGCGGCGTGGCGAGCCTGTCGGGGGAGGCCGCGCCCCGGTGGGACGGCTCGCTTCTGACCGTGGTCGCGATCTTTGGGATAGGCACGGCCTACAGCCAGACCATTATGGGCTGGGGACAGGCGCGGATCAGCCCGGAGCGGGCCTCCTTACTCTATGCGACGGAGCCTCTCTGGGCAGGGGCCCTTGGCCTGGCGGTGGGCGAAGCGTTGGGCACCGGCGACATTGTCGGGGGCGCCTTGATCGTCATGGCCGTGGGGATCAGCGCGATGCGGCGCCTCCCCGCCCTGCCGCTGCCCTTGCGTCGATCCTTGCGCGCAAATCGCCAATCCCTGTTGGAAACCGGCAACGGCGCGCGATAAGGAGGCGGCTTCGGCCCCTTAGCTCAACTGGATAGAGCACCGGACTTCTAATCCGACGGTTGCAGGTTCGAGTCCTGCAGGGGTCGCCATTTGGGCCAAAGCCCCGTCCGCGACATCTCTTTCGCTCAGCCTATGCTAAGAGGCGGGGATGACATCTTCGGTCATTACCCTGCGGCCTGTGCGTGATGGCGATGAGGCGGCACTGTTGGCCCTCGCCCGGGCGAGCGGCGGGGGCATGACCAGCCTGCCCGAGGATGGCGACGCCCTGACCGCGCGGGTCGAGCGGAGCGTCCAGGGCCTGCAGCGTTTGGCGGGGCGAGGGGGCGCCGGTGAGCCGCCGCTCTCCCTCTATCTGCTGGCGGAGCGGGAGGGCGTCCCCCTCGGCAGTGTGGCCCTCTTTGCGCTTTCGGGCAGCGGTGGTCCCTTTGTGACCTATCGTCTTGCCACGGCGCCTCAGGCCTTCCCGGCGCTGGGCAAGGCGTTCGCCCATGAGATCCTCGAGGTCTCGACAGCCCATCGTACGTCCTCGGAATTGGCGGCTCTCTTTGTCTCCCCCGCCGGTCGGGGTCTCTCCCTCGGGCGGGCGCTGGTGACCGCCGCGATCGCCTTTTGTCGCCACCACCGGGAGGCGTTTGCCGATATCCTGATGGCGGAGATGCGCGGATGGGTCGGCCCGTCGGGCGACCGTCCGTTCTGGGACGATATAGTGATGCCCTTTTTCGGCATGAGCTTTCTTGAGGCCGATCATCTCAACGCGACCGCGGGCAATGCGTTTATCGAGGCGCTGCTGCCCGCCCATCCGCTCTATCTTTCGCTTCTCCCCCCACGGGTCAGGGAGATTGTGGGGGTGCCGCACCCTGACGGTCGTGCGGCCCTCGCGCTCCTGCAACAGGAGGGGCTGTCCACGGACGGTCATTTCGATCCCTTCGATCTTGGCCCCTGCCTCTCGGCGCCCCTCGACGATCTGGCCGCCCGCCAGGAAAGGGCGCTGGCGGCGGGCGCGAACCGGACGGACGGGGGGAGGGGGCGAGGCTTGTGGGTCGAGGGCCGGGGGGCCGAGTTCCGTTGTCGCCTTGTCCCCCAAGGGGGCACGACAGCGGCGGGCGCTGGCGCGTCACACCCTGGTGCGCCCGAATGGCTCCCCTTCGATTAACCGCGCAGTGGGGCCCTTAATGGGTCCAGGGCGTCCGACGACGAAAGGCGAAATTGTCAGCGTAGGATTTCGGCACGGGGGCCTGATCGGGCTTTTCCAGCACCTGATAGGGAAGGCGCTGTTCCTTCGCATAAGCGATGGCGGCTTCCTTGGTGTCGAAGGTCATTTTAACCTGCCCCAGCGTGTCGGCTGAGGAGGTCCAGCCCATCAGCGGATCGGTCTTGCGCGGGCTGCGACCCTCAAATTCCAGGACCCACAGCTCGGTCTTGCGTTTGCCGGACTGCATGGCGGTGCGGGAGGGGCGGTAGATACGAGCGAGCATGGGACGCACATACGCCGATCGGCGCAGGGACGCTAGGGATAAAGGCCCCCTGGCAGGCCGGGCCGAACCTCACAGAAAGCGACGTGACGAGGGGGGGGGACCATGGCGAGGCCCCCAATGGTCGGGGCGGCAGGATTCGAACCTGCGACCCTCTGCTCCCAAAGCAGATGCGCTACCAGGCTGCGCTACGCCCCGAACCCAATGGAGGCGCGGCGTACAATGCCCCCGCTGTTCGGTCAAAGGGAAACAGCGAGGGGCGCTTACCGCCCCGCTTGAGCGACGCTGACATAGACCGCGTCCCCGCCCGCGGCGAGGCTGTCCCGTGACGGTGCCGCTTCGCCGAACCGGTCGCGATAGAGCCAGAAATTGGTCAAGACCGTCTCCACAAAGTGACGGGCTTCATCATTCGGCACGCTTTCGATCATCAGGAGAGGATCGTCGATCCCCGTCGCGGTCTTCCAGCGGGCATAATTGCCAGGTCCCCAATTATAACTGAGCGCCATGCCGATCAGGTCGCCGGTGCCCCCGTGATAAGTTTCAAGAAGATCCCGGACATAGGATTGGCCAAGCTGCATGTTATAGCCGGGGTCGAGCAGGCGCTCGCTGGCGTGGACCGCGCTGAGATTTGCTTTATCCGCCACATAGGAGGCGGTCCTGGGCATCAATTGCATCAATCCCCTGGCCCCGACTCGGGACGAGGCGTGGGGGAGGAATTTCGATTCCTGCCGGATCAGACCGAACAGCACGGCGCGGTCGACCTCGAACCCGTTCGACGGCGCAAAAGGCGGGGCAGGGAACAATCCTCCGCGCAAATGGGCATTCGCCGGCGTCTCGGCGGCGGCTTGATGGGCGATCAGCAATTGCGCATTCGGCAGACGCGCCGCCTGGGCGAGGGAAAGCAGCGCGAGATCGTCCGCCGCGCTCAATTCCCCCTGCGCCCATTTGAGTTCGGTCTCGGCCTCATCGCGGCGGCCGACCTGGGCGAGGGCGGCGGCCCGTTCCACCCGCCGGTTCTTGGCCACCAGCTGATCGAATTGGCGCTGGGTGAGGGGCGGGATCGACCAGTCAATTCCCGATTCGAGCCCGAGCATGGCGAGCGACAATTGGCCGTAAAAGGTGAAGGGATAGGCCGCGCCGAGGCTGAGGTGATCCGTCACCTGACCGGTATAGCCGCTGCGAAGGGCGCTACGGGCCGCCCAAAAGGCCGCTGCGGCGCGAAGGCTGTCTTCCTGATACGGACTGCGCGCCTGGGCGGCGAAATGGCCAAAGGCGGTGGCCGGATCGTCACGCCGCATATGAATGAGGCCGAGGATCCAATGAGAAAGGATCGCATCGTCTCCCGATCGCTGGGTCGCTTGCTGTGCCACCTGGGCCGCGCGGGTCAGCTGGCCGTCGTAATAGAAGGCGGCGGCGATCCATCCACGGACCCGATCGGTCTGGGTCGCCGTGAGGTCGTTGAACTGGGCGGGGGCCATTAAATAATTCAGCGCCTCAGCCGGTTTTCCCTGACGGCACAGCGCCCGCAAGTGACGTTCAATGGTGTCGACCCGACCACGGTCGATCGGCGTCTCGCGGTAGTCGGTGAGCAGCGCGGGGGGAAGGGGAACTTGGGCCCGGGACCGCCAGGGCCGCGCCTGAGGACGCCGTGGCGGGGCGCCGGTCCGGCGTTTCATCGCGAGGTCATAGACCCGGTCGGCGGTGGGATGATCGGCATAGGCACTGAGCCATCTTTTCAATTCGGGATAGCTCGACCGGTAAGCCGTGGGGTGGAAATATCGTTGCTCCAGCACATAACCGAGCAGGATATCGTTATCGAGCGCGGCGATGAGACGATCCGCCTCGGTCCATTTGGCGTCGGCCTGGAGGGCGAAGATCTTCTCATAGCGCGCGGCATCGGCGTTTGAGAGGGGGGTGTGCGGCGCGGCGGCGGCGGAGAGGGCGCCGGAGAGGCCGCAAGACAGGCCGATGGCGATCCCCGCCAGCACGCGCACGACCCTTCGTCCGGGGACCCAAGCCCCCCATGCCCTGCGCTTGCCTGAATGAAGCCCCTGCCCTGCCATGGCTCGCCCTTCAGCTCTCCAACCCGATCATGCAGAACTGGTACCAATGACTGGTCGCGGGGAGAAGCCCTAACTCGCCGCCAGCCGGGCCGCCACGGCGCGCAAATCCGCCCAGGCCAGGCGCTTTTGTGCCGGCGCCCGCAAGAGAAAGGCGGGGTGGAACATCGGGAGCACGGCGGCTTGGCGTCCGTCCGAGAGGGGCCATTCCCGCCAGCTCCCGCGGGTTCGCGTAATCCCCGGGGCGCCGGGATAGAGCGCTTGGGTCGAGACATTCCCCATCAAAATAATCACCTCGGGGGCGGCGAGCGTGATAAACCGGCGCAGGAATGGGAGGCAGATGGCCTGTTCCTCGCCCGTCGGTGCCCGATTGCCCGGAGGACGCCAATAAACGGCGTTGGTGATGAGGACATCGCCGCGCCCATCCGCCTCGGTCCGGCTATAGCCAATCGCGTGCAACATAAGGTCGAGGAGGCCGCCGGCCTTGCCGACAAAGGGCTTGCCGATGCGGTCCTCGTCCCGGCCGGGCCCCTCCCCGATGATCAGGAGACGGGCACCAATGACCCCATCATAAACCACTGTGCGGCGCGCCGCGGCTTTGAGGGGGCAGCCGTCGAACCCGGCAATGGCGTCGGCGAGGGCTGGAAGGGTCGTCGTTGCCTCAGCGAGGGCGGTAGCGGCCATTACAGCTTCGTCGCTGCCCCCCGCCGAGGAGGGGGGCTTTGCTGTCGGCGCGACCTCGTTGCCGGGAGGCAAAGGCGGGCGGCGCTCGCCCCCGGCAAGGGCGCGGGGGACGGGAAAGCCATGGGTCGGCCAGTCCCGCATATCTGAGGGCTCGGCGCTCTCGGCGGTGTCGACCCCGCTCGCCCGATACCACGCCAACAGGGCAAGGGCCGTCGCGCGATCCAATGAGACACGGGCCGAAGACGCTAGGGACGAAGAGGGGGGGGCCGAAGAGGGGGGCGCGCTCATCCCCTTTTCTTGGCGACCTCCCCCGTCTTTGAAAAGGCTCGCGGACAGGGAAAAGGCGCGCCGACAGGAGCTGCGGCGGCCTCAGCCGCCCGGCGGCTCAGCGGAAAGCCGATACCTAGGGCCTTGCAAAGCTATGCGAAAACAGGGCGCATTGTCCAAAAGCCACAGCTCCCATAGATGGAGTGTTCGTACCGTCGCCGCGGTTCCCCCGGCGACTCAGCAACCTGGCCATCGCGCCCGAGCAAGGAGTTTATGATGTTTGACGATACGCCTGTCGAACGGGAGAGCATGGAGTTCGACGTGGTTATTGTCGGCGCTGGGCCGGCGGGGCTTTGCGCGGCGATCCGACTCAAACAACTCGAACAGGAAAAGGGCGGGGACCTTTCCGTGGTCGTTGTGGAAAAGGGGTCCGAGGTGGGGGCGCATATTCTCTCCGGCGCCGTCCTCGATCCAAAGGCCCTTGATGAATTGCTGCCCGACTGGCGCGATGATGCGGAGTGCCCCATCGACACCCCGGTCACCGATGAAAAGTTCCTCTATCTGGGGTCGGCCGGCTCCATGCCCCTGCCTATCTGGGCGATGCCGAAGATGATCAAGAACCACGGGTGTTACGCGGTTTCCATGGGGAGTGTGTGCCGCTGGTTGGCTGAAAAGGCCGAGGCGATGGGGGTCGAGATCTACCCGATGATGGCGGCCAGCCAACTCATCAGGACCGAGGATGGCGCCATTGCGGGGGTGATCGTCGGCGAAGTCGGCATTGGCCGGGATGGGGAAAAGAAAGACAGCTATGAGCCGGGCATGGAATTGCGCGGGAAATATACCCTGCTGGCGGAGGGCGTGCGCGGCTCCTTGTCCAAACAGGTGATCTCGGAATTCGGTCTCGACAAGAATGCTGAGCCGCAGAAATACGGCATTGGGATCAAAGAGCTGTGGAAGGTGCCGGACGAGAAGTTCCACAAAGGACTGGTGCAGCACACCTTCGGTTGGCCGCTGCCGAACGATGCGGGCGGCGGGTCATGGATGTACCATTTCGGCGATAATTTCGTCTCGATCGGCTTTGTGGTCCATCTGAACTACAAAAACCCCTATCTGGCGCCCTATCAAGAATTCCAGCGCTTCAAGACCCACCCCGAGGTGCGCCCCTTCCTCGAAGGCGGAGAGCGGGTGGCCTATGGCGCAAGGGCGATCACCGAGGGCGGCTTTCAGTCGGTGCCCGAGTTGACCTTCCCCGGCGGGGCGCTGATCGGCTGCTCGGCGGGGTTTGTGAACGTCCCTCGGATCAAGGGCAACCACAATGCCATGAAGACCGGCATGATGGCGGCGGAAGCGGCCTTCGAGGCCGTGAGCGAGGAGCGCAAGGCCGACCGGTTGGTCGCCTATCAAACCGCCTATGACAATTCCTGGGTGCGCGATGAGCTTTATAAGGTGCGGAACGCCAAGCCCCTTTGGTCCAAATACGGCACGTTCCTTGGAGCGCTGGTCCTTAACGGTCTTGAGCTGTCCCTGACCACAAGGACCGGCGGCTTCTCGCTGTTCGGGACCTTGAAGCATGGCAAGACCGATGCGGAGAGCCTGGAGAAGGCGTCGAAACACAAGCCCATCGATTATCCCAAACCCGATGGGGTGCTGACCTTTGATAAGCTCACCAATGTTTCGTTCTCGGCGACCAATCACGAGGAGGATCAGCCGATCCACCTCAAGCTGAAGGATCCGTCCATGATGACGCAGATCCAATTGCCTGAATTCGCCGGCCCCTCCGCGCGCTATTGCCCGGCGGGGGTGTATGAATATGTCGAAGACGGTGGTGAGACCAAGTTTCAGATCAACGCCCAGAACTGCGTCCATTGCAAAACCTGCGATATCAAAGATCCCATGCAGAACATTGTCTGGACGACCCCCGAAGGGGGCGGAGGGCCGAACTATCCCAATATGTAAGCCGCGCCGGAGACCGAGCGCGATGGCGCTTGGTCTCTCTCGACGAGGGAGGCGATGATGGGTGACTGGCCGGGGGGCATGCCCCCCTTTCTGGCGCGGGTCGAAGGCGGCGAGTTCGAGGGGTGGTATACCCTCGTCGATGCGCCGAATTTCGCGCAGTTTGCCGGGCCTTTCTATTTTTCGTTCGATGAAGAGGATAACGCGCCGGTTGCCGCCATGGCGCTTGCCGCACATCACCAAAATCTCGGCGGGACCGGCCATGGCGGGGCCTTGATGACCTTTGTGGACATGGCCGCGTTTCATACGATCACCCCCGAGGTGCCGGATTGGAAAGCCGTCACCGTGGGGGTCTCCTGTGACTTCGTCGGGGCGGGGCCAATCGGTGGCGTTCTGCGGTGTAAGGGAGAGATCCTTCGCGCAGGTGGGCGCAGCCTCTTTACTCGCGGGCTCGTCACCGCGGCGGGGGCGCCGGTGCTGAACTGGTCCGCCCATTTGATGCGGATGCCGACCAAAGGGCGCGGCTGACATGGGCCAGCGGGCAAACGGCCCTGTGGCGGCGGCCTCGCCCGTCTTGGCGCCGCTGTCGATCGGCCCTCATCCGCTAGAGCGACCGGTGATACTGGCGCCCATGTCAGGGATAACGGACCTGCCCTTTCGCCGGGCGGCGTTGCGGGCGGGGGCGCCATTGGTGGTGTCCGAGATGGTGGCGTCTGAGGAATGGGTGAGGGAGCGTCCCGATGTTGCCTTGCGGGCCGCGTTGCCGACGGGGGACAGTCTCAACGTCATTCAGCTTGCGGGACGAGAGGCCCGCTGGATGCGCGAGGGGGCGGCCAAGGCTGAAGCGCTTGGGGCGGACATCATCGACATCAATATGGGCTGCCCCGCCCGAAAGGTGACGGGCCTGTTGTCCGGGTCCGCCCTGATGCGGGATGTCGACCACGCCCTATCGCTGATCAAGGCGACCCTGTCGGGGACCTCCCGGCCGGTGACGCTAAAAATGCGTCTGGGGTGGGACCATGGCCATCTGAACGCGCCGGAAATCGCCAAGGGCGCGGCCGATGCCGGGGTGGCCGTGATCACCGTTCACGGACGGACCCGTCAACAATTCTACAAGGGAACGGCGGATTGGCGGGCGGTCCGGGCGACGGTTGAGGCGGTCTCTGTCCCGGTCATCGTCAACGGCGATATCGTGGACGACGTGACCGCGCGGGCCGCCCTTGCCCAGTCGGGGGCGGCGGGGGTGATGATCGGTCGGGCGGCCGAAGGGCGTCCTTGGTTGCCCGCCGCCCTCGCCGAGGCCCTGGCGTCGGGAACGCCGATGATCGCTCCCTCTTTTGTCGATCAGATACAGGGGGTGCGGCGCCTCTATGACGAGACCCTGTCGCATTATGCGGCGGGGCACGGCCGGTCGGCGGCGCAAGGGCGGCAATTGGGGGCGCGCATGGCCCGAAAACACCTCGCCGCTTTTATCGATGGGGCTCCGGCTCCGTGGTCATCGGCGGCGCGACGGGAGTGGCGGCGCGTTCTCTGTGCCGAGAACGATCCGACGCGGGTCGTGGACCTATTGAGCCAGCTGGCTGACGGTCCCGTGCCCCCCGTCGGCACCCAAAGCGTGGCGTTCGTCGCTGCGTGACAACCCGGTGCCGACGGAGTAGTGTTGCGTGTGGGCAACTCTGTAGGGTGCGCCGAATGATCAGCAGCCCAGATCGTTATCTCCCAACGACCGGGGCCGAGACGACAGCCTCGCCGCGCGGCGGGGGGGCGGTATCAAGGCTCCCCCATCTCCGCAGTAGGTTGACGCCTGTCGCCCTCGCCGGGGCGGCGATTCTTGTCTTCATCCTGACGGCTTACGGCCTCTCGAATGTCGTTGAGGGGGTGTCGGCCCCGGTGCGTGGCCTCTTTGGGCTAGTCGCGGTTGGGGCCATGGGGCTGAGTGTCCTCGTCCTGGCCCGGCTGGTCGAGGTGTTCGTCGAGGATCGAGGGCATTTGCGGGGGGCGCGGCTCCAAAAACGCTTCGTCGCCTTGCTTCTTGGGGTGGCGGTGGTCCCCGCAATGGCGGCTTTCGTCCTCGCTGGGACCGTGCTCAAGACTTTTTCGGAAGAGTTCTTCGTTGAACGTGTCACGGCCGCCAACGCCGTGGCCCGGGACTTCGCCAATGGATATTTCACCGCCGAAAGCCGCAAGATCGGTCCGCAGGTCGTCCAATTGGCCGCCGACCTCGCCTTGCAAGCCCGCGCGGGGCTCGATCCGGAAACGCAGCCGATCGGATTTCGCAAGTATCTTCTCGGCCAGGCGATTCTTCGGGACTTTACCGCCGTGACGATTCTCGACCGCGACCTTAATGTCATTGTTCAGGTCAATCGCCGGAGCGGTCAGCCCTTCAGACTGCCGCCCCTGCGCTATTTTGAGGATGTCAGCACGCCGGGCGCCATCCCGTTCAAATACGACGCCCACGACAAGCGGGTGTTCGATGCCGCCTATGCGCTGCTCTATTCGCCGCAGGATCAATTCATCGTGGCCTACAAGGCGGAGAACGCCGCGCTTGCAGAGCAATTGCTAAGGGTGCGGAACTTCAGAGATGAGACGATCGGAATACGGCAACGTCTGGAGAAGCTGACCGGGACTTTCACCATCGGCTTTGGCCTCGTGATGATCCTGCTCCTTTTGACCGCCATGTGGATCGGCATCATGGTCGCCAACGGGATCATTCGCCCGGTCCGGCAATTGGCCACGGCGGCGGAGGCGGTGAGCCGTGGGCATCTCGTCCGGCACCCCGATCTTGAGACCGCCCAGGGGGAGCTGGGCGAATTGGGGCGGATCTTTAACGACATGACCGAAAAGCTGGCGCTTCAACGGCGGGAGCTTCTGCTCGCCAACCGCCAATCTCAGGCACGCCGACGCTTCATCGAAACCGTCGTGTCGGGGGTGCCGAGCGGCGTTTTGAATGTCCGCCGGGAAGGGACCATTGCGCTGTCCAATCCCTCCGCCGACGCGATCCTCTCTCCGGAGGGAGAGGCGCTCACCGGGCGCCAGCTTCTTGACGTTGCCCCGGAATTGGCGCCTTTCTTTGAGGAAACCTCCCCGCTGGCGGGGCGGGAAGCCCAAAATCAGATCGAAATCAATCGGCGCGGGCAGACCCGGATCATCAATGTGCAAGTGCGGCCGGACGACAAGGACCGGCCCCGCGGCACGCTGATTACGCTCGACGACATCACCGAATTGGTGGCGGCCCAGCGAAATGCCGCTTGGGGAGAGGTGGCGCGGCGGATTGCCCATGAGATCAAAAACCCGCTGACGCCTATTCAGCTTTCCGCCGAACGTCTGAAGCGGCGATATGGGGACAAGATCGGCGAGGATCGAGAGGTATTTGAGGCGTGCACGGACACCATTGTCCGCCATGTCGGCGATATCGGCCGAATGGTCGCAGAATTTTCCTCTTTTGCCAGAATGCCGGCCCCTGTGCTTTCTGAATGCGATATGCGTGAGACCGTGAGGGCCGCTGCGGAAACCTTCGCGATTGCCTATCCGACCATTTCCTTCCGCTACATCTTACCCGATGGCCCCGTGCCGATGCGCTGCGACAGTCGGCTGATGCGCCAGGCGATCATGAACCTTGTGAAAAACGGGGTGGAGGCCATTACGGAAGACGAGGGCAGCGGCAAAAAGAAAGGTGAGATGATTGTCTCACTTGAAGAAGGGGAGACCAATGTCGTGATCAGCATCACCGATAATGGCCGGGGCCTTCCGCAGAAAGATCGGGCCCGGCTGACCGATCCCTACATGACCACCCGGGTCAAGGGGACCGGGCTCGGCCTCGCCATCGTGCGCAAGGCCGTAGAGGAGCATTCAGGCCAGTTCTCCCTGATCGATCGGGGGGCGGAGGACGGCGCCCCCGGCGCGGTGGCGCGGATCGTCCTGCCCAAACGGTCGTCGTATGAGCAGGGCGATGAGCCCCCTACAAGGCAGGCAGTGTAGCGCGATGTCGATCGATATTCTCATTGTCGACGACGAACGGGATATCCGCGACCTCATCGCGGGGATTCTCGAGGATGAGGGGTTCACCCCCAGGACGGCATCGGACAGCGACGCGGTATTCGCAGCGCTGCGCGAGAGATGTCCAGCGCTGGTCATCCTTGATATCTGGCTCCAGGGCTCAAGCATGGATGGGCTCGATATTCTCGATGCGCTCAAGCAACTCTATCCCGACATGCCCGTGATCATTATTTCGGGACACGGAAATATTGAGACGGCGATCGCGGCGATCCGGCGCGGGGCCTACGATTTTCTCGAAAAGCCGTTCAATGCCGAGAAACTGATTTTGACGATTGGGCGAGCGCTGGAGGCCTCTTCGCTACGGACGGAAAATGACAGTCTGAGATCCAAGGCGGCGGATGAGGCGCTGCGCGGGCAATCGACCGCCATACAACAGTTCCGCCAGGCTCTTTTCAAAGTGGCGGAGGCACGGTCCCGTGTCCTGATCGAGGGAGAGGTCGGCTCGGGGCGGGAGACCGCGGCACGGGAAATTCATCGCCTGTCCCCACGCCGCGACAGACCCTTCGTCGTCGTCAGTGCCGCAACGATCAAGCCTGACACGATGGAGGAAGTTCTTTTCGGGTCCACCGCGCCGGATGGGACGCCGAAAACGATTGGGGTGTTCGAGCGGGCCCATGGCGGGACCTTGTTGATCGACGAAGTCGGAGAAATGTCTCTATCGACACAGGCCAAGGTGTTGCGGGTCCTTGTCGATCAGCGCTTTACCCGGTTGGGGGGGGCCGCACCCGTGGCGATCGACACCCGGATCATCTCGACCACTTCTCGGAATTTGTTGTCCGATGGGGGGGAAGGGGGCTTTCGGGCAGACCTTTTCCATCGCTTGGCCGTCGTTCATCTCAAGCTGCCGCCTCTTCGTCAGCGTCCTGACGATGTGCCGGAGTTGGTCCAGTATCTCCTCACCATGATTGCCGAGGGGGCCGGTCGCCCCCTGCCGCAGATCAGTCATGAGGCGATCACGGCCCTGCAAGCCTATGATTGGCCCGGCAACGTGCGACAGCTCCGCAATGCGCTTGAACGATCTATTCTGTTAAGGGCCGGTGAGGACAAAGAGCCGATGGGCATTGCCGACCTGCCGGAGGAAATCGTGCGCGGGGGGGCCACCTTGTCCGCAGGAACAGGACTGGAACAGGTGATCTCTCTGCCGCTTCGCCAGGCACGGGAGCAGTTCGAGCGGGAATATCTCGCCGCCCAAATCGCCCGCTTTGCAGGGAACATATCGCGCACCGCATCCTTTATTGGGATGGAGCGGTCGGCCCTTCACCGCAAACTCAAGGCCCTGGGGATCAGTGGCAACGGAAAAACAACTCGCCATCAATCCGCCGATTTGAGCGAACAGTAACGGTTGATCATGCTTAATGTCGAAGACCCCCATGCGCTGGGCGGTCCTGCCAGGAGTGAAGGACATTGAGGAAACGCCAATCATCTAGGGATGTCCCGCCCCTCGGAGTGCCGCATTTGCCAAAACCGGGGCCGTTCGCCTCGCTGCGTAACAGCTTCCTCACCGGCGTTGTCATTTCCGCGCCGCTCTTCATTACCTTTGCGGTTCTTTACTGGTTCATCACCGGTCCCCTCCGGCGCCTCGATGGATTTGTCCGCAACAATATTCCCCAGCAATTCCTGCCCGAAGACATCTCCATCTTGCCCGGGCTTGGGGTGTTGATCGCTGTCATCTTCCTCACCGTCCTTGGGATCATCGGGAAGAATTTCATCGGCCGCTCGCTGATCGGTTTCGGTGAACGGGCGGTCGATTCGGTACCCATCGTTCGCAGCCTCTATGGGTTCTTCAAAAATGTTTTTGAGATGGCGCTGCAGCAGTCAGAGCAATCCTTCAAAGAGGTGGCCCTGATTGAGTATCCGCGCCCCGGCCTCTGGACGCTTTGTTTTGTGGTGACGTCGACGAAAGGCGAGGTTCGTCATGCCCTGGCCGATCGTGGCGAGGACATGACCAATGTTTTCGTGCCGACGACCCCCAATCCGACCTCCGGCTTCTTGCTCTTCGTCCCGCGATCGGAGTTGCGGATCCTCGATATGTCCGTGGAAGACGGGGCGAAGAAGATCTTTTCGGCGGGTCTCGTTGCGCCCAATTTCGACGTAACCTCCATGGAGGGACAGGAGCGGTCGGCCCCTGAAGAGGGGAATGGCGGGAAAACCTTTTCGCTATTCGGACGAAAACAGGTGGATGAGGGGCAAACTGACCCCAAAAAACCGACTAAAAAGTCGGTAGCATCTTCCTAATACCTCCAATTAAATCGTTAACGGTACTTGGCCCAGCCTTTGCACTTCATGGCCGTGTGTCGTAATGATTTGTTAATAATAGGAGGAAATCCAATGCGGGTATTGGTATCGGCCATTGCGAGTGCAGCTATACTGTCACCGGCCGCTTATGCATCCGTCGTCTACAATTATACGGTCGAGGATACGTCTCAGAAGACTGATGTGGGCGCTATCGAGTATGTCTCAATTTCTTATGATACGAGTGATCGCCTGAGTTTTGAGGCGAGCTTGGGGCCCACGCCGTCGCGCAACGATGTGCCTGAATTCGGCTGGTTCGTCGTCAGTCCCGGCCCGATGCCGTCGGCCGTCGATGATCAACTGGCGATCTTCTACATGGATTTCGCCGGTCGCGATCTCTACGCCTATCGCTATGAGGGCAAAAACGGCCAGGTGGATTCGGGGTCCGGCTCCTATTTCGACCGTGACAATTATATCACAACTTATAAGAACGTGCTCGACGTGGATTATGACGGTCTTTTTAGCCAGCGCCGCGGTGTGACCGTTTCGTTCAACGATCTCGATGTTTCGGCCCTGGCGCCGGGCGTTTTCGGGAGCGAGTGGACAGGCGTCTCCTTTGAGGACGAAATCGGCGTCTGGCTGCATTTCTCGTCGCTGGATGTGTTCCGGACCGATGGAGATCTGATCGAAGCGTTCCGCCCCGATGCGCAGAGCTGGTTCGACACCGAGAACCAAACCACGACGCACGTGTCTGAGCCCCTCGGTCTTGCCCTGACGGGCTTTGGCCTTGCCGGCGGGGCGATCGCCTGGCGGCGGCGTCAAAAGCGCGCCTGAGCGGTTTCAAGCGCACCGGTTCGCCCCCTCGCTTGAGCAGGCTTCAGCCGGACCGCAGGCGGCGGGCGGCCTCGTCCTGACCGAATAGATAGAGGAGCGTCCTCAGGGCCGCTCCTCTTTTCGTGTCGAGATAGGGGTCATGACGGACGATGTCCGCTGCTTCTTGATGGGCCCATTCCAGCACATCCTTGTGCGCGGAAAGATCGCCGAACCGAAAGCGCGCTTGCCCAGATTGTGCCGTCCCCAACGCATCGCCGGGGCCGCGAAGGGCGAGATCCGCTTCGGCGATCACAAACCCATCCTCGGTTTCCCGCAGCGTGTTAAGCCGTGCCTTTGCCGTTTTGCCGAGCTGCTCCCCGTCGCCGGTGCTGTAAAGAAGCAGACAGCTTGAGGGCTTGTCCCCGCGGCCAACCCGTCCCCGTAATTGGTGAAGCTGGGCGAGGCCGAACCGTTCGGCATGTTCGATGACCATGATCGTGGCATTTGGCGTGTTCACCCCCACCTCAATCACGGTCGTGGCCACCAGGACATCGGCGTCCCCACGCGCGAAGCGGGCGACCACGGCATCCTTCTCCTGCGGAGACATTCGTCCGTGTACCGCAGCGATGTCGAGGCCGGTTGCGTCTGCCAAAGACGCGGCTCGCTCGGTGACGGAGGTCAGGGCCAATTGGTCGTTCTCCTCGACCAAGGGACATACCCAATAGATTTGGTCTCCGCGGGCGGCAGCGCGCCCTATGGCTGACATCACCTCATCGAGGCGCGTGGTGGGAAGGGCACGGGTGGCAACGGGTTTCCGTCCGGGGGGTTTTTCCCGTATCTGGCTGACACTCATATCGCCGTAAGTGGTCAGTGCGAGGCTGCGGGGGATTGGCGTGGCCGTCATCACTAAAATATCCGCCCGCCGCCCTTTTTCCTGAAGGCTCAATCGCTGGGTGACCCCAAATCGGTGCTGCTCGTCGACAACGATCAGGCCCAGGTCGCGAAAAACAACGTCCTCGGACAAAAGGGCGTGGGTGCCGATCACGAGGGGGACATAGCCTTCGGCAACCCCCCGGCGCTTGGCTGCCCGTTCCGGTCCCTTATCGCGGCCGAGCAGCGTGACAAGCGACAGGCCCAGGCGATCGCAGAGGGGGCGGAGGGTCTCCTCGTGCTGAAGGGCCAGGATCTCCGTCGGCGCCATCAGGGCGCCCTGTACCCCCGAGCCGATGGCCTGGAGGAGCGCGAAAAAGGCCACCATGGTTTTGCCAGAGCCCACATCCCCCTGGAGCAGGCGAACCATGCGAGCGGGTGACTGCATATCGGCAACGATCTCCGCGAGGGCCTGATCCTGCGCGGCGGTAAGGCGAAACGGCAGGGCGGCCCGCCCACCTTCCATCAATGTCGGATCGCCGGGCAGCGCGCGTCCCGCAATTTGCTGGCGCCGATGGCGGATCAAGCTGAGCGCTAGCTGGTTCGACAGCAATTCGTCCGCGGCGAGACGGCGGCGCGCCGGGGAGGAGGGGGACAGGTCCCGCTCGGACTGGGGCGCGTGCAGGGTGCGAACGGCGTCGGCCCAGTCGGGGAGGGGAGGCGCGCCATCGCCCTCAAGCGGCGGTGCCCGCCATTCGGCCAAGGGCGCCACCCGCCTCAACGCCGCGGCCACCGCCCGCCGATAGGTCGGGAGGGTGAGGCCTGCGGTCAATGGATAGACCGGCTCAACCTCGGGCAGCGTCTCATCGTGGTCTGGGCGCAGCATATAATCTGGGTGCGTCATTTGCCGGGCGCCGCCATAGTCGTCGATCGTCCCACTGACCGTCAGGCTCGTGCCCACCGGATAGCGGGTTTCCAGCCATTCGCGCTTTGCCCGAAAGAAGACCAGCGTGAGATAGCCCGTGTCGTCGGCGGTGAGGATGCGATAGGGGATCAAGCGGCGCCCGGTCGGCGGCGGTGTGTGCGCCGTGACGGTCACCGTCACCGTCGCGACCCGCCCGAGGATCGCCTCCCCAACCTTGGGACGATAGCTGCGATCAATCAGCCCGGTGGGGCCGGTCAGGAGCAAATCGATGATCCGTGGGCCGGCCACTTTTTGTAAAAGGGCGGCCGTCTTCGGCCCAACGCCCGGTAATGAGGTGAGATCGGCAAAGTATCGGTTGAGTTCGGCGGGGCGCATGGGCCCTCAGTTTTACCTAGTCACTGGCCGCTTTCCAGCGCCTTTTCGGCCCGCTGACGGGCGAGGGCCGAGTCGCGATCCTCCAGATAGATGAGCCCGACCAAGCGACGGATCAGCATTTCCTCATGGGGGTCCCGATCGCCATCCGAGAGGACGATGCGCCATAGGTCCTCGACAAGGGACATCTTCCCCTCGCGGTCGAGTTCCGACTTCACAATATGGGAGAAGCCGTAAAGATCGTTCGCTTCGGCCTGGGCGATCTCCGCCCGAGCTCTGAGATCCGCCGCCGCGTCCGCAGACAACGCGAAGCGTTTGGAGAGGAGCGTGTCGATGAGGTGCTTTTCATCCTCCGTATAGATGTCGTCCGCGCGGGCGGCCTCGACCAGTAAGGCGGCGATGGCGGGCTCCATCTGGGGGGCGGCGGTCTCGTCCTGCGGGGCGCCTTGAAAGGCGGCAAAGAGGCGATTTAGCATGGGAAAGTCCTTCCATTGCCCTGTGTCGCCGGGCTGTCGTCGCTGATGCGGTAAAGGGTTTGCGCCTCACGAGCGGGGCCGCGCCTGTCGCCGAGGGCCACGACCTCAAGGATGATCGCCCGCTGGGCTTGAACGATCGCCAGGGTATCACCGGGCCGGATGGCAAAGCTTGGTTTGGTGGTCTTTTGCGTCTTCCCCGCCCGGGTGACCCGTGCCCCTTTTTGCGAGACGATTCGCGCCGCAAGGGCGCGGGTTTTGAAGATCCGCGCATGCCACAGCCACCGATCGAGCCGGAGAGATGGCGTGGTGAGATCAGGCAAGCGCACCTCTTAGGGGGTCTTTGTCCATGAAGCATCCTCGGTTCGTCCTGAGAGGCAGAGAAGTGCCCCTCAGGACGGGGAGGAGATTATTCGGCGTCGGAGGCATCGGGATCGGCGTTTTCCTCGGCGGATGCCGCCTCTTCCTCAGCCCCGCTACCGCGAACGGCGTCGATCGCCTGTTCGGCCCGGCGTCGTGCCGCGGCCGCAGCGGCTTGCGCGGCATTTTGGGCGTCTTCGAGGCGATCCTGAAGGCCAAGTCCGTCCTCGGTGTTTTCCTCTTCGGGCGCATCGGACGTGTCGGAGGTGTCGGCCACAGCGGCGTCAAGGGCCGCGTCGCGATTGGCCGGAACCGGCGCGTCCGCGGCGGAGGCGTCGTCCGCGGCGGGGGCGGCGGTCTCCTCGGTTTCGGGCGCCTCCTCGGTCTCCTCTGCCGCCGCAGTTTCCTCGGGGGGCTCGGCGCTTGCCGTGGTCTCGGCGGCGTCGGCGGTGGAGCCGGCTTCGACGGCCGCCTTGGCGTCGGTATCCGTTGCCATTAAGTCGGCGAAGAGCTGACGCACCATCTTTTCGCCGGAGACAAAGCGCCAGGCCCAGTCTTCATTATAGTCGGCGAGCGGGTCGGCCTCGACCACCGCCTCGACATCGTGGCCTTCCATCATCTGCTCACGGACCAGACGACGGGCGGTACGCAATAGGTCGATCTGCGCGGTCACGTCATCCTCGTCGGAGAGGGGGCCATGTCCCGGTACGATCTGGGTCTCGCTGTTGGCTAATTGGCGAATACGGTTGAGGCCGCTCAACATGCCGTCCACGGAGCCGCCCGCCTCAACGTCAATATAAGGATACATGCTGGAGAAGACGAGATCGCCGGAGTGGATGACATTCGCCTGTGGCAGAAAGACGAACGAGTCGCCGTCGGTATGGGCGTTGGGAACGTGCATGACCCGGATCGATTGATCGTTCCAATGGAAAGTGACGTTTTCGGAAAAGGTGATTACGGGCAGGGCGCCGTCTTCCTTGTCCGCCGCTTCAGCCAGGCGGCGCCGGACATTTTCGTGCGCGATGATGGTGGCGCCCGCATTGTAGAAGGCGAGGTTCCCGCCGGTGTGGTCGCCGTGATAGTGCGTGTTGAGAACGAAGACGATCGGCTCTTCGGACACCTCTTCGATCAGGGCGAGGTTCTTCTCGGCTAAGCGGTCGAATTGGTCGTCAATGACGAACGCCCCGTCGGCGCCCGTCGACACCATGATATTCCCGCCTTCTCCGGTGATCATGTAAAGACCATCGCCGAGATCGCGCAGCTCGCTCTCGGGCGTCGCCGGGGTCGTTTGGCTGCCTTGCCCTTGGGCTGCCTCTTGGGCTGCGGGATGCAATGTTGCGGGATGTACGGTCAGGGCGGTCGTCGCGAATAGGGCGGCGAGAATGGGGGACATGAAGAACCTCTACGCAGTTAACGGTGTTAGGGGAGCATATAGACCGGCGCGCCCCTATTTCTCGATTTGTTTGCAGTTTCGGCCGATGCCAAGGGGCGTTTTGAGCCGGAGGGGATTTGCGCCGACGCGTTGAGGCGGGTAGGCGCTCAATTCCGAGAACAGGACCGGTCTAAGGCCATGATGTGGACACCCGATAGCTGGCGCGTAAAGCCCGCAAAACACATTCCCGACGATTATCCCGATCCCGAGGCTCTCGCGGCCGTGGAGCAAGAATTGTCACGCTTTCCTCCTCTCGTTTTTGCGGGGGAGGTGCGGACCTTGCGCCGCCGCTTGGCGGATGTGTCCGCGGGAAAGGCCTTTCTGCTGCAAGGCGGGGACTGTGCTGAGAGCTTCAAGGAGTTCCACCCCAACAATATCCGCGACACCTTCCGGGTGCTGCTGCAAATGTCGGTTGCCTTGACCTATGGCGCCGCCATGCCGGTGGTGAAGGTGGGACGCATCGCCGGTCAGTTCGCGAAACCTCGCTCCTCACCGACCGAAGATTCCGGGGGGGTGACCCTGCCGAGTTATCGCGGCGACAATATCAACGGGATGGCCTTCGACGAAACCTCCCGCGTCCCCGACCCCCGTCGGCTCCAACAAGCCTATGGACAGGCCGCGGCGACCCTCAACCTGTTAAGAGCCCTGGCAAAGGGCGGCTACGCCGATTTGCGGAACGTCCATCGCTGGATGCTGGAATTCACCAATGAGCCGCAAGGGGTGCGCTTCCGTGCCCTCGCGGATCGGATTTCCGAGGCCATGGCCTTTATGGAGGCCTGCGGGATCACCGGCAGCGGCGATGAGAGCGTCAGCGAAACGGAGTTCTACACCAGCCACGAAGGCCTCTTGCTTGGCTATGAGCAGGCGATGACCCGTGAGGATTCGACCAGTGGTGACTGGTACGATACCTCCGCCCATATGATCTGGATCGGCGACCGGACCCGCCAGCCAGATGGGGCGCATGTCGAGTTCTGCCGGGGCGTTCAAAATCCGATCGGGATCAAATGTGGCCCCACGCTGGAGCCCGATGACCTGATCGCGCTCATCGACATTCTCAACCCCGACAATAAAGCTGGACGCCTCGTGCTGATCTCACGGTTTGGCGCCAATAAGGTCGGCGATGGCTTGCCGCGATTGATCAGGCGGGTTGAGGAGGAGGGCCGCCATGTCGTCTGGTCCTCGGACCCGATGCACGGCAACACGCAAAAGGCGCAGAGCGGCTATAAGACCCGCGCCTTCGACAATATCGCAGCGGAAATCACGCAGTTCTTCGACATTTGCCGTAGCGAGGGGGCCCATCCCGGCGGGGTGCATTTCGAAATGACCGGACAGGATGTGACCGAATGTATCGGCGGCGGTCAGGCGATCTCTGAAGAAAACCTCTCCTTGCGGTATCACACCCATTGCGATCCCCGTCTCAATGCCAGCCAGTCCCTCGAATTGGCCTTTATCCTGGCCGAAAAACTGCGCGAGGATCGACAATCCGCTGAAATCGGGTCGTCGACGGCCCCGTAATCGGCTGTCACTTTTCGTGTGATGCAGGATCGCCGGTTCGCGGTAGGAGCAAGGCCATGACGGATAAGTTGCGGGCAGGCGTTGCCGGAGCCGGTGTATTTGGCGGCTATCACGCGAATAAATATCTCGAAGTCGACGGGGCCGATCTCGTCGGAATCTTCGATGCCGATCCGCAACGGGCGGCCAAGGCCGCAGCGGAACGCGGGGTCACGCCCTATGCCGCCTTCGACGATTTCCTCGCCGCGGTCGATATTCTCACTGTCGCCACCCCGGCGACCACGCATTCGGCCCTGGTCGAGCAGGCTTTGTCGGCGGGCCGGCATGTGCTGGTGGAAAAGCCGATTGCCCTCGATCTTGCGGCGGCCGATGGGCTCATCACCCTCGCTGAGCGCAATGAGCTGATCCTCCAGGTCGGCCATCAGGAACGCTATGTCGCCGATGCGTTCGGCTTGTTCGAGCGCGGCATCCCGAACCGCGTGCGCTCCCGCCGTCTCAACAATTATTCGGGACGCGCCATGGATGTCTCGATCGTCTTCGATTTGATGATTCACGATCTCGACCTTCTGGCGATCCTCACCGGCACCCATGAGGCGAGAATCGTCAATATTGAGGCGAAGGCCGTCCATGGGACGTTGGCGGATTTCGTGCGGGTCGACTTGCAGCTAGCCGGGGGGCTTGAGGCGGAATTGTCGGCCTCCCGTCTTGAGCAAAGGCCGGTCAGGGATCTGTTCCTCGATTATGGGGAAGGGAGTGTCTTGCTCGATTTCCTGACCCGAACCTTCGAAAATACGACTGACCAGCCCTTGGGGATCGATCTGTCCGCGGCGACGCTGCCGCTGGCCTATCGGGATCCTTTGCGGTTCGGTACCGAAGCATTCGTCGCCGCCGTGACGACGGGGCAGGAGCCCACTGTGGGCGGCCGGGCCGGACGTCGCGCCCTGGCCCTGGCCGTCGAGATCGAACGGGCGGCGAATGAGATCGTAAGAGGAGGGCGCCCATGAACGGCGTTGCCAATCTGGCCCTTGAGAGGGAAACCCGTGTCGGGACGATTGCGTTCATCGACCTGAAGGCTCAACAGAAGCTCATTCGTGAACGGATCGAAAAACGGCTCCTCGATGTCCTCGATCATGGTCGGTATATCGCCGGGCCGGAGATCGATGAGTTGGAAAAGACCCTCGCCGATAAAGTCGGGGTTCAGCACTGTATCGCGTGCAGTTCGGGGACCGACGCGCTGTTGATCCCGATGATGGGACTTAAACTGCAGCCGACCGATGCAGTCTTCATCCCCGCCTTCACCTATAACGCCACCGCCAATGCCGTCCTGGTCGCGGGGGGACGCCCGGTCTTCGTGGATATCGATCCCTCGACACTCAATATGTGTCCGAACGATCTCGATCGGCGGATCGACGAAGCGAAACAAGCGGGACTGACCCCCAGGGTCGTCTGTCCCGTCGATCTGTTTGGGGCGCCGGCGGATTATATGACGATCGGCACGATTGCCGCCTCCCACGGGCTGACGCTGTTCGCCGATGGCGCGCAAAGCTTTGGCGGGAAACACCAGGGCAGCTGGGTGGGCGCAATTGCTTCCGTCACCGGCTGCAGTTTCTTTCCCGGCAAGTCGCTCGGCGCCTATGGCGATGGGGGCGCGACCTTCACCGACGATGACGAGATGGCCGAACTTTGCCGGTCGATCCGTTGGCACGGAACGGACAATGATCGCGCCATCTCCGTTCGGGTGGGGATCAACGGCCGGATGGCCAGCCTTCAGGCCGCGGTCCTTCTGGAAAAAGAAGCGATCTTTTGGGATGAGCTGAAGCGGCGCCACGAGATCGCCGCAATTTATGCCAGCGACCTTGATGGCTTTGCGACGCCCCAGGAAATACCGCCCGGCATCGAGAGCGGCTATGGATATTACACGATCCGAACCGTTCAACGGGATGCGATCCGTGAGGCGATGACGAAAATCGGCGTCCCCACGGCGATCTATTATAAGACGCCCCTCCATAAGATGCCCGCCTTTGCGCATTTGGCGCCGGAGGGGGGGCTGCCCGGGTGCGAAGCGGCCGCGGGCCAGGTGCTCTCCTTGCCGATGCACCCCTATCTGACGGACGATCAGGCCCACTTTGTCTGCGATGCCTTCAAAGCGGCCAAGAAAGAGGTCTGCGGGGGATGATGTGACCACAGGGCGATTATCGATTGCGCTTGCTGTCCTGAACCCGACGGTCGGGGATGTCGCCGGCAATATCGAGCGGATCAAGGCCGCCCATAAAGAGGCCACCGATTGCGACCTCGTGGTGTGTTCCGAGCTCTGCGTCTCAGGCTATCCGCCCGAAGATTTGGTGCTGCACGCGCCCTATGCGATCAGGTGCCGCGAAGCGGTCGACGCCCTGGCACAGGTGACGGCGGATGGACCAGCGCTGGTCGTCGGCACGCCATGGCCGGCGGAAGGGCGCCAGCGGAAACCCTATAATGCGTCGGTCCTGCTGGCCGATGGCAAGGTCCAGACCGTCGCCTATAAAAGATATTTGCCCGAATACGGAGTGTTTGACGAGCCGCGGACCTTCTCCGCGTCGACCGCCATCCCCGACCTTGGGATTGTGGCCGGCGTCAGGCTGGGGCTGATGACGTGTGAGGATATGTGGTACCCGACCCCGGCGGCGGATCTGGCGGAGAGGGGGGCGGAAATCTTCGTTGCGCCCCATGGCTCCCCTTTCCGATTGACGGCCCATGCGGAGCGTCTCTTCCACGCTAAGGCGCGGGTGCGGGAAACCGGGCGTCCCTTGGTCTTCACCAATCAGGTGGGGGGCCAGGATGAGCTTGTGTTCGATGGGGGGGCGTTCGCCGTCGATCGGGATGAGGGGGTCTATCGTGGTCCCCTGTTCGCGCGAGGGATCACGCGGACGGTATGGCGGCGGGATGAGGCGGGGCACCTCCGCTTCGAAACGGGGCCATCGGAGGACTGGCCCGTTGAGGAGCCGCTGATCTATCCGGCGCTGGTGACGGGAACCCGTGACTATGTGCGGAAGAGTGGGTTCTCCTCTGTGGTGCTCGGTCTCTCAGGCGGTATCGACAGCGCCATGGTGGCCGCCATCGCCGTCGATGCCCTGGGGCCGGACAATGTCCGCTGCGTCATGCTCCCCTCCCGCTATACCAGTACCGAGAGCCTCGACGATGCCGCGGCCTGCGCAAAGGCCCTGGGGGTGACGTTGGACCGGGTTGAGATTGAGCCCATGATCGCGGTCTTCACGGACAGTTTGGCGCCCCTGTTCGCGGGGAGATCCGCCGATGTGACGGAGGAAAACCTGCAATCCCGGATCCGCGGGACCGCGCTGATGGCGCTTTCCAATAAGTTCGGGTGTCTCCTTCTCTCAACCGGCAACAAGTCCGAAATGGCCACCGGTTATGCGACGCTCTACGGCGATATGAATGGCGCCTATAATCCGCTCAAGGACGTCTATAAATCCGTTGTCTTCCGCCTTGCCCGCTGGCGCAATGCCAACCATCCATCGGGCGGTCTCGGTCCGCGGGGAGAGGTTATTCCTGAGCGGATCATTACCAAACCCCCCTCGGCGGAGCTTCGGGCCGACCAGCGGGACGACCAGTCCCTGCCGGCTTACGATATTCTTGACGATATTCTCTCCGGGCTCGTGGAGGAGGATCTCTCGCCAAAAGCCGTGGCCGCGCGTGGCCACGACCCCGCTCTTGTGACAAAAGTTCGCCGCCTTCTCCTGCTTTCGGAGTATAAGCGCCGCCAAGCGCCGCCGGGACCGAAGATAACGGTCCGAAATTTTGGCCGCGATCGACGCTATCCCCTCCTCAATCGCTGGGGCGCGAACGAATAGCGGAGGGATCGAAACCTTTCCCTCCCGCGGCGCGAATAAAGAGGTAACGTCATTCGGAGGGACAGGGATGCCCAGACACCTGATTGCCGCGCTCACCGCGCTATGTGTGCTTTGCTTCGGTGTCGCGGCCGCCCAATCCTCCCCCTTCTTCACCGGTCGCCTCAGCAATGTGGCTGTGGGGGGCTATGACCCAGTCAGCTATTTCGACGGGACGCCGCAGCGGGGAGATCGCCAGATCAGCCGCACCTATCGCGGGGCGGCATTCCGCTTCGCCAATCAAGAAAACCTCGAACGGTTTTCCGCCGACCCGGAGGCGTATGTGCCGCAATATGGCGGCTATTGCGCCTGGGCCGTCGCCCAGGGATCCTTGTCGAAAGGCGACCCCAGATATTGGGCGATCGTCGGGGGCAAGCTCTATCTCAATTACGACGAGGGGGTGCAGGCCTTGTGGGATCGGGATCGCGCGGGGTTGATCGAGACCGCCGATGCGAATTGGCCCGAGATCCTCGACCGATAAATTCAGGAGGGGCCCCGCTTGTCAGGTCTTCTAGCGTGAAGGTCGCAGAGAACGTCTAAGGGGGCTGTGCTGCCCAGCCGGGATGGCTTTTGCCGTGCGAGATTGAGAATGGTGAGCCGATTTTGACCCGGAACACCGTTTACGGGCCCGCAGCTTTCTGGCCCGCAGCTTTCTGGCCCGCACCTTTCTGGCCAGCAGCTTTTATGGGCCCGGCGTGCGCCCATCGTTAGTTACTGGGTTCGTTACTGGAATTGTTGGCTCGCCGTGGTCGGAGTGGCCGGATTTGAACCGACGACCCCTTCACCCCCAGTAAAGTGCGCTACCAGGCTGCGCTACACTCCGACATCACGAGCCTCGCTAAAGCGAGACCGCCCCTCTAGCCCAAAGACAGGGGGCTCTTCAAGCGGTGTTCGTCGGCAAAGCGGTCGCGTCTGAGCTCTCTCTCTCGGCGCCCCGTCGCATAGTGGACAGGGCGTGTCGGGCGGACCGCACGCGGTTCAGAACCAGGGTAAGGCTTTCATGGGAGAGGCTGACCGTCTCTGGCGTCGTGGCCGCAGATTCGGGCGCCCCCTCAAGCGCGCGCTTGCCGATATCGGTGATGTGGGACGCGCCTTTTTCGGCAAAAATACGCTGGACGCCCTTGGTCGTGAATCCTTTTTCGTGGATCAAGATTTTGACCCCGTAGATAAGGTGGAGGTCCTGCGGTCGATAGAACCGACGCCCGCCCGCCCGTCGCATAGGGCGAATGGCTCCGAACATGTCTTCCCAATGACGCAGGACATGTTGAGCGAGGCCGAGTTCCTCTGACGCCTCAGAGATCGTTCGAAAGGCATCTGGGGCCTTTGTCACTCCGCCTGCCCGCCATTCTTGTGACTGCCTTTGTGGCCACCCTTATGGCCATCGTCCACGCGGTCTTTCAGCACATGGGAGGCGCGGAAGGTCAGGACACGACGGGGTGTAATGGCGACCTGTTCACCCGTTTTAGGGTTACGTCCAATCCGCTCATTCTTTTCGCGGATTTGAAACGTGCCAAAGGAGCTCAGTTTGACTTGCTCGCCTTCTTCAAGGTGCTGAGCGATCTTCTCAAGTACCGACTCAATCAGTTCGCCACATTCTTGTCTGGACAACCCAACATTCTCGTAAACAGTGTCGCAAAGATCGGCGCGTGTATGTGTCTTGGTCATCTTCCGTCTTTATTCTCCGGAGCCCAACGGTCGAAACCTAAAGGAGTTTGTATGAAATTGCGATGAGAAAGGCGCAATAATTTCACCTCTACAATCGCATCAATCCTGCCCCCCAAGTCAAGCCGCCGCCCATCCCCTCGATCGCCACGAGATCGCCGTCTTTGAGACGCCCGTCGCGTCGCGCTGTTTCAAAGGCAAGGGGGATCGACGCAGCTGAAGTATTCCCATGACGGGCAATCGTTGAGACAACGCGATTCCGGTCAAGGTTTAGTCTGTCTACGACACCGCCGATAATCCGCTCATTGGCTTGATGCGGGACAAACCAGTCAATCTCAGTTAAGGGGATATCGGCGCGTTCGGCCGCCTTGGCCATGGCGTCGGCGATGCGAATGACGGCGGCTTTGAACACTTTGTTGCCCTGCATCCGTAAATGACCGACGGTCCCGGTGCGTGACGGCCCGCCGTCGACGTAGAGCAGGTCGGTCAACCGACCATCCGAACAAAGATAAGTTGACAGCACGCCGCGATCGCCCGCCGTCTCGGTCGGCACGGCCTCAAGGACCATGGCGCCGGCCCCGTCTCCGAACAGGACACAAGTTGTCCGGTCGGTCCAATCAAGAAGGCGAGAGAACGTCTCGGCACCGATGACGAGGGCGCGCCGATGCTGGCCGCAACTCAAGAAATTCGAGGCGGTCGCGAGGGCATAGACAAAGCCCGTACAAACCGCGTGGACATCGAACGCGGCCCCCTTGGTCATCCCCAGCCGCCCCTGGACGATCGTTGCGGTGGAGGGAAAGGTGAGATCCGGCGTGGCGGTGGCCAGCACGAGAAGGTCGATATCATCCGCCGACATCCCCGCATCGGAGAGGGCCTTTTGCGCGGCGCGTTCCGCCAGATCGGCGGTTGTCTCCTCCGGTCCCGCAAGGCGCCGTTCCTGAATGCCCGTTCGGCTGCGGATCCACTCGTCACTGGTTTCGACCCGGGTGCTCAGCTCGGCATTGGTCAGGATCCTGTCGGGCAGGGCGGCGCCGCAGCCCCTATAAAGGGGCCTGAAGGGAAGTGCTGCCGTCATTGCGCTGCCTTTGCCAGATCATGGCCATCGAGGTCGGCCACCGCGCCGCTCTCCACCCGACGATTGACCTTCGCCACAGTCCGTTGAATTTCCTCAAGATAGGGATGTTTGGCGAGAGCCAAGGCGGTCATCAGCGCCGCCGCCACGCCATCGGCATCCGCGCCTCCATGGCTTTTGATGACGAGGCCATTGACCCCAAGAAGGGGGGCGCCGTTGGCCCGTGACGGGTTCATTTTTTGCTTGAGATCCTTGAGGGCGCCCATCATCAACGCCGCCCCCATTTTGGCCCGGAGATTTGCCGTCAGGGTATCTTTCACCCAGCCGCCGACCATTCTGGCCGTCCCTTCGGCGGTTTTGAGGGCGATATTGCCGCTGAACCCGTCGGTGACGACAACGTCCGCCACGCCTTTGGAAATGTCATTCCCTTCGACGAAACCGATAAAAGCCATTTCCGGGTCGGCTTCGCGAAGGATCTTGGCGGCGGTCTGGATCAGGCCATGACCTTTGAGTTCCTCGGCGCCGACATTGAGCAGCCCGACCGAAGGGCGGTCATGCCCGAACAAGGCCCGCGCATAGGCTTCGCCCATAATCGCGAATTGCACGAGCTGATTGGCGCTGACTTCGACATTCGCCCCGACATCGAGCACCACGCAGCGGCTCGACACCGTGGGCCACAACGCGCCGATGGCGGGCCGGTCAATCCCTTCGATCTTGCGCAATTGCAGGACCGACATGGCCATCAGGGCGCCGGTATTGCCGGAGGAGACGACGGCCTTGGCGTTCCCCTCTTTCACCTGCGCGATGGCTTGCCACATCGAGGAGCCCCGGCGCCGACGCAGGGCATCGGTCGGCTTGTCCTCCATCGTGACCACATCCTCCGCGGGCGCGATCGCCGGGACGCGGTCGGTAATGTTCGCCGCCTCCAGGGCGGCCTCAATATCGGCCTGTCGCCCATGCAGCGTAACCTCGGCGTCAAAGCCCGTCTCTCGCGCTTGGCGCAGCCCCTGGAGCATGACGTCCGGTCCGGCATCGCCGCCCATCACATCGAGGGCGATATGGATATTGGATGGGGAATTCGGGCCTGACGACATGGCTGACCTCCGGACGCGCACTGACAGAAATTGTCGTTACAGGGCTTCTGTTTCCCTGCCCAGTGGCTCCGGTCGCTGCGGTGGGGCGACCAGGGCCGCAATACTCACGTGGGCAGGATGGGATCTTCGATCATCTTGGCGGAGCGCAGCCAGAATTGATCATCGAACCCCGGAATTTCGAGATTGGCAATGAACTGACGGGCGGCGGCATCCCAACTGAATGTCAAGGCATGGGCCCGGCACGCCTCGGGATCTCGGGTCTCAAGTGCGGTCATACAGGCGGTCTTCAGGTCCTCATCGAGACAGCCGCAACCGGGGGGGGCGTCAGCCAGGATTTCGAGCGGCCCCCTCACGGGATAGGAGGCCACCGGCACGCCGCAGGCGAGCGCCTCCACATTGACGAGGCCGAAAGTATCGGTCCGAGAGGGGAAGACGAACACATCGCTGGCGGAATAATATTTCACCAGATCGTCGCCGAAATGTTTGCCGACGAAATGCACCGCCGGATATTTTTGTCGTAACTCCGCTTCCTGGGGGCCGGCGCCGACAATAACCTTCGAGCCGGGAAGATCGAGGTCCAGGAAATCCTCAAGGGTCTTCTCGACGGCGATCCGGCCGACATAGGTGAAGATGGGACGGGGGAGGTCCTTGAGCACGTCGCTGTCGAGTGGCCGGAACTGGTCGGTATCGACCCCGCGTTCCCACAGCCGCATATTCTCGAAGCCGCGACCCGACAATTCTTCGATCAGGCCGGGGGTGGCCACCATCATCGCTTCGCCGTGTTTGTGAAAATCCTTGAGCAGCGCGTATCCCCAACTGATGGGGAACCCGGTCCGCTCATGGGCATATTCCGCAAAGCGGGTGTGAAAGCTCGTGGTGTAGGGATATTTCCGCCGGCGGCAAAAACGCCGCGTCGCCCGACCGATGGGGCCTTCCGTCGCGATATGAATGGCGTCGGGTTTGAACTTATTGAGCATGGAGGCGACCTTGCGATTCGGAAACAGCGAAAGCCTGATTTCCGAATAGGTCGGCATGGGGATCGACTTGAAATCCTGAGGCGTGATGTAGAGGACCTCATTCCCGAATTTGGTCAAAATCCGCCCCAGCGTATCAAGGGTCGTGACAACCCCATTGAGTTGCGGTTTCCACGCATCGGTGGCGATGACGATCTTCAGGCCAGATTGGGGGTTCGGCGACTCGGCATTGGGCATTTCGAATTTTTGCCGGGCGCGGGTCAAACTGCGGACCCGCCCCCCGAGATCTTTGATGCGATGGGATCGGCCCTGGGGCATGTTTTCTTGATCTGTCATAGCGACCACATATGAGGGTGCCCGGCCGGAGACAATTGTGAAGCGCCTATTGGGCGAAAGGGGAGGGGCGCGAAGGCTTTGGGTCTCGGTCGCCGCTACGCTCTGCAACGCTCTGCCTTCGCCCGGTGAGTCGGCCTCATCGACAAAGGCACAAAGAGCTAAACCCTGCAACAAATTGGTGCGTATTGGCATTTGATTCGATTTGTGCCGGCAGGAGCGGGATAAAGCTGCATTTTATTCGCCAGTGCAAAAACCTATTGAACCCGATCATTACATTGTCTAGATCAGGTCTGCGGCTAGGCCGCTTGCCCAATTTTTTGGGCGTTTCCTCCCTACAACTGGCCGCGGCGCTGCCGCGGCCTTTTTTTTGTCCTTGCCGCTGGTGACCGCTAGCGAAGACCTGTCCACGCGTGGATTGTGCCTCACCTCAGATGCTTGATTGTGTGCCGGAAGAACTTTTCGGTTTCAGGATGGAGGCGATCCGATAATCTCAGCAGAGACACCAATCGGCGCCCGTCGGCGGCGACTTCACCAGGCGTTCTCGTCGTATTGATCAAGACGCCTTGGATTCTCAAAAAAGCTTCTGATTGTCGTGCGACCCCATGTCTCGCGACGATAGCGCTGTTACCAACATCTCGCCATTTGCCAGTGACAGTTCGCTGGATAGCGCTTCGTTTGTCAGCATATCTGATGACACGCCCCCTAACGAATCTCACGCGCCCTTTTTTGTGCAAGCACCAGACGAGTAATCGGTGCGCTACCGATGCAGGGGTCCAGAATGGTTGGGGGTCAATTGAAACATTATAAACTTCTGCGTCTGCTAAATTGATGCTGAAATGATCAAGGAATGCGTCTATATCAAACCCTGCCATCGTTCGCCCTATCATGCTAAGTCTATCCGTCTCCCCTTCAGTACGCTTGAAATCATCTGAGTTAAAAAGACGCCTCAGGGCTTCAGCGTAAACAAGCACATCTTTTTGACTCAGCCACACTCCAACAGCTTGTCTCGGAAAGAGTAAAGCGTTGAGCTTGTCTAATAAATCTCGATGGTACTCAGGGCCCGTAAAATCTAAGATAAGCAATCTTAGTATATCTATTAACGCACCGTCTCCGCTGCCAGAAACAACATACAGCTTTGGCGGTTTGTCGTGTGTATTTTCTTTTATGTCCGTCTCATGAATTGTATTAGTAAGACTCTTTTCTTCATTGATGCGGTCTTTTTCCCAATATCCATTATTTTTTAATGGAAGTTTATTGATTCTTTTTTCAACTATTTCGTCAAATTCTTTTTTGTGACCGAAATGATTTTTAAGATCATTTAAGATGGAATCTCGTGGGTCCTCAATGCCAAAACCAGTCGCAAATATAAGTATATCACAATCTACAATAAAATCAGGATTGATATCATCATCGGGAAATGCCTTTGCGGATATTTCTTTTCCTTTAAAGGTGAAATGTTCTTGTCCATTCCAAAATATGGGAGTTTGCCCGTTTATACCATTTCTTCCTTTCGGGGAGAGATATGGCGGGGGTAGCGAGATATCGCCATGCCGAATTCTACGGATAAGCTTACTGGCAGCAGATTTCCATTGCTCTCTTTCGGCACGAAATTCGTCACTTATTGGAGTGCATTCGTCTACCACACCAGACCAACTAGGGTCCCTTTCGAAAAGCCGCCAGTTTTCTCCATCACGATCAAATGCTCGTTTTGACAGAACGTGTTTTTTATTGACGCGATCGAACAGCAGCATTCGTGCTGGCCAGCACGTATAGAATGTGATTTCTTTTAAATCGCCCGTTTCGTTGGACTTATTTACAAATTTCTTGAATTTATCTTCGAGTGTTTCGGTGACTTCTTTGGCCGTGCCTGCTTCCCAGTTCAATTCGTCAATCGGAAGACCAGAATTATTTTCATTACACCAAGCTGCGGGCCAGTCATATGCATGTGGATGGAGGTAGCGATGTGAGCAGTCCCGCTGTATAGGAATGAGATTTTCCTCTTTTTCAACCACGACCACGCGCGCGCCAACCTTTTTGGCGGCTATCGCAGCAGCGATCCCGCTAATACCCCCTCCCACAATTCCAATTTTCGTTCCCTTCGCAATTTTACCAGCCTTAAAAAGGGCGTGAATTAAAGTAAGTGCGCGGGCCTGCTGTGTATAAACAGTTTTCTTTTTTTCGAAACAGCCCAGCGCGTAAATATCATGTCTTCTAAGCAAATCATCACGTTGAACGGACATTGCGTCTAAGATCTGTTGATGATTGATGACATCAATTTTTACAGATATATTATTGCTAGCAGCATTAGTGTAGTATTGATCTTTTAATTCTTTGTGGAATTCTTTGTTTTTTTCAGCCTGATTATACTTCTTTACTTTGTGTTTTACCGGCGAAGTGGATGCGTTCGGGTGGGGGTGAGGGGATACATAATATTTGACTGATCTCTTGTTTATCTCTCTGTATTTACTGCGCTTACTAAGTGCGTCTAATACATTATTGTCATCGATGATCGGATCATCATCAGTGAAATTACCTTCGTCAAAATGACCACTATCACGAAGTGAATGTTTCACATTTGAATCAATAAATAAATTGCTCAGCGGGCGAATCACGCTCCATGCGCGCTGAATGGCGGTTTGGCGATTTTCTGAATGCCATTTTATCAAATGTTGGCGTAGTTGCGAGTAATATTGAAACTCAGATATTTGTAGAACCGAAGTTAATGTTCCCAAATCTCTCAATCCTGCAAGTATTATCAAAACATTATTATTGAAATTGTCAGAAAAAACATTTGGCAACACTGTTTCAACAAAATTGTCATAAATAACAAAGTCGTTAATTTTTGACATACCTGGGATATCTAGGGAGGCGGATAGAGAAGGTAGAGATTTTGTTCCACAATTGATCGTTCGTGCAACGCTGAATAAATTTATGCCTCTAGATGAATTACCGTCATCAAATTTAGAATTGAATGCTCGTATCTTATCAAAATAGTAATGGGCTGGCCTGACCCCACGAGGTGGTCCAACGGTAGCGTTAGACCTGGCAGGTTAGCGGGGCTCATGCCGCCGCACCTTCATAGTAAGGCGGCGGGAGCCCCGCGGGCAAGATGGTCTTCGGTGCGGGCGGGTTGTACCCCAGCGATGAGTGTGGCCGCAGCTGATTGTAGTGGCGCCTCCACCACTCGATGAGGGCCTTCGCTTCCTTCAGTGTATAGACGATTTCCCGGTCCAGGAACTCGTCCCTGAGTTTCGAGTTGAAGCTCTCGCAATAGCCGTTCTCCCATGGTGAGCCAGGCTCGATATACAGTGTCGTCACGCCCAGCCTGCCGAGCCATCCCCGGACAGCCGTAGCGATGAACTCTGGTCCGTTGTCGGAGCGAATGTTCTCCGGTGGCCCGTGGATGAGGAACAGCTGAGAGAGCTCTTCGAGCACGTTTTGCGAGTTGAGCCTTCGCTCGACGCGAATCGAGAGGCACTCTCTCGTGAACTCGTCGATGATGCAGAGCATCCGATAGACCCTTCCATCATGGGTCCGGTCCTGGACGAAGTCGTAGCTCCAGACGTGGTTCGGGCGCTCCGGCCGAAGCCGCACGCACGACCCATCGTTCAGCCATAGGCGCCCGCGTTTCGGTTGTTTCTGCGGTACTTTAAGCCCCTCCCGCCGCCAGATGCGATAGACCCGCTTCTGGTTCACGTGCCATCCGTCGCGCCGGAGCAATGCAGTCACCCGGCGATAGCCATAGCGGCCATACTGCTCAGCTAGCTGAATGATGGCACCGGTCAGCGCCTTCTCGCCAGGACGGCCCGAAGGACGCTTCCTCTGGGTCGAACGGTGCTGACCCACCACCTCGCAGGCACGGCGCTCTGAGACGCCATGCTCCTTCGTGACGTGATCGACGCATTTCCGACGGCGGTCGGGGCTCAGAAGTTTCCCTTTGCGGCCTCAGAAAGAATGAGCTTGTCCAGCGTGAGATCCGACACAGCCTTCCGTAGGCGTTGGTTCTCTTTCTCAAGCTCTTTAAGCCGCTTCGCCTGATCGACCTTCAGACCGCCATACTCCCGTCGCCACCTATAGTACGTCTGCTCGGTCACACCGATCGCCCGGCAGGCAATCCCGATGGTCTCGCCCTTCGCCAGGCGCACCTCGACCTCTCGCAAATGACCGATGATCTCCTCGGCCGTTCGTCTCTTCCGTCCCATTCCTCAGCTCCTTCCATGGAGCCAAGTCTAACACATCAACCGGACCACTTTTCGGGAGGCAGACCAAATTGCAGTATCGTCTAACGTAGATACATCTGAAAGAAGTCGTCCCTCGTAATCTCTTCTTGTTGTATGTATGTAATCGAGGTCAAAGCGAGCACCTGTGTAGCGCCGATAAAATGGTGTTTCATTTAGAAAATTGACTTCATACTCCATCGCGATACGAGAAATAACATTAGAGCGTGGTCCGCCTATGGAAAGAATATGGCCTTCAAGTGGGGGCACAGAGAGACGATCTGGAATGAAATGTACTTTCATCCCATTGGTGCTGCCGAAATTTTCACTCATTAAGAGTTCAACGAGCTGGTCAGATGGTCGTCCTAAGGTGGAAGGATGCGAAGCTTCAATGCACACATGCAAAGTGGCTTCACCACAAACTTCATCGATGATTGATTTTATTTCTCTCAAATAATGTCGTGAATTCACGGAATAGAGCCTCCCCCAGGCATTTACTCTTTACTAGTATTCTTCGTGGATCAATGGGGTTAAATGAGAAAAGCGCCGTCGGGGACGAAAGATCCTATTCCGCGGCCCATTGGAGGGGGGTTTCATAGGCCCCGATCACCGTACTGATCACGGCGGCCAAGCGGGCCTGTAGCGCGCGATGGCGGGAGGCGTTACGGGTCGTCCGCTCCTCATCGAGATAAAGGCGACGATTGATCTCGATCTGGATCGCCTCGATCCCCTCGGCGGGGCGACCATAGCGGCGGGTCACATACCCCCCGGCATAGGGCAGATTGCGGCCCACCGAGAACCCAAAGCTTTGGAACCCTTGCTCCCAAACATCGCGCAGATCCGCAGTACAGGCCTGGCCGTGCAGATCCCCGAGAATGACGTCGGGTAGATGCTCCCGTCCAAGGGTCATGGACGGCATGGAGTGCCAATCGACAAGGATCGCGTGGCCGAAGCGGTGACGACACAGGCCAAGCAATTCGCTCAACGCGTTATGGTAGGGGGTGTAGCATCGGTCCATGCGTGACCGTCCCTCCTGGGCTGGCAGGAGGCGCGTGTAGATATCCGCGCCCGTCGCCGCGCGGCTGGGGATCAGGCCAAAACCCGCCGCCACCCGGGGGGATTGAGTGTCGAGATCGTCATAGGGCGGGCTGGTAAATACCGTCGGATCAATTTCCCGCGGCGATCGATTAACGTCGACAAAGGCGCGGGGGAATCGCGCCGTGAGGACCGGCACCCCTGTGTCGGACGCCTTTGGCAATAAAAGGTCGACATAGGCGTCTTCGGAGCGGCGTAGGTCACGCAGATCAAGCGCGCTCATGGAGAGAAACCGTTGGGGATAGTGACGGCCCGAATGGGGAGAAGCGAAAACGAAAGGGGCCGACCATAGATCGGGAATCGCAATGGCATGGCCTGGAAATGAGGGCTTTACGATTTTCGCAACCATGCCGTCTCCCTTAATCGATCAGCGTTGGCGCCGCCGAAATTTTTGCGATGGGCTACTCCGCTAGAATGATCTAAAGTAAGGTCACCTTAACGGCGTTTCCGCTATGAAGTGGCGAAGATTTTCTAAGGGGCGACGGTATGGCGGCCATTCTCTTGGCGGAAGATGATGACAGCATGCGGGGCTTCCTGAAGAAAGCCCTTGAAAAGGCTGGTCATATCGTTGTCGACGCCGCGCAAGGGGACGATGCGCTGAACGAGTTGCAGGTGCGCGAATTCGACCTTTTGCTGACAGATATCGTCATGCCGATCATGGACGGGATCGAACTGGCCCGTCGGGCCACCGACATTGATCCTGATATGAAGATCATGTTCATCACCGGTTTTGCGGCCGTGGCCCTGAACCCGGCCAACAAGGCCCCCGCCGAGGCAAAGGTGCTGTCCAAGCCCTTCCATCTCAGAGATTTGGTGAACGAAGTCGATCGGATGCTCGCCGCGGCCTAAGTCGCCCTTGGCCGAAAATCCGATCGAGCAATGATCCTTTGCCGTTGCGGCGCCGCGCTGCGTCGCCTATTACCCCACGCTCAGGGCGTATAGCTCAGCGGTAGAGCGCTACCTTCACACGGTAGATGTCCCAAGTTCGATCCTTGGTACGCCCACCATACTTCCAATGAATGGCCGGCCCCGATCTTACGGGCGCTCCGGCTCATATGAAAAAGCCGCCGATATCGGTTCCTGTCCCGGGCCGCGCGCTTTCCCAACAGCTCACGCCGCGGCGGATCCGTCGCGGCGTCGCCAATGGAGCGCCTCTAGGGCTGCTGCCACTTCAATCCGCGCTTCGGAGAGGGGGCGGGGAAGCAAATCCTCGGCCCCTTCCAAATGGCGCATCAAGGTATTCCGATGAATGGCGAGGGCCTCTGCGGTACGGCTGACATTCTCACCATGAAGAAAATAGGCCCTCAGGGATTGGGCGAAATGGGGGGGAGCCGTTGAAAGAGGCCCGAGGACTTCCTCAAGAAACTGATCCCGCAGGGCCGAATTCGTCCCCATGAGCGCGGCGAGTCGGGTGTCTTCATAAGTGGCTATTCGCCGGTCACCTGGGCCCTCGGCAATAAGGCGCTCGGCGGTTCGCGCATCAAGGTGGCTGCGCCGAAACCCCTCCACCCCGGACAGGACAGGTCCGATCGCCACATAGACCGTCTCGGGCCGGAGAGAGGCCAACATCTTGCTGTCGATCTTGTCGGTGAACCAGAGCCACAACCGCGATTTGTCCTCGTCGATCCGAAGAATGGATTTCCCCGGGGTCAGTGTGGTCAGCCTGGTGGCGAAATCCGCAAGGATGTCCGGATCTCCCTCCATCCGGTCAATCCAAAAGATGACCGCCTGATGACGTTGGTCTAGGCGATAGCCAAGACGGCGCGCGGCCAGGGGGGCATCGAACGTTTCGCCCTCCAATAGCCGCTCGACCAGGACCCGCCGTTGGGCAGGGGACCCTTGGGCTGCGTCTTCGAGGCCTTTGGCATTCTCAATGCGAATTGCCCGCGCGGTTTCTTCCACAAAGGACGAGATCGACCGCAAGGAATGGTCGAGAACGGCCTTCAATTCCTCGGGATCGTCAGTCAGCTCAAAGACGACCTCCATCCAAATCATGAAGGCCGCGTTCTGGCCGGCTCTGAACGCTTCGAGGGCCGTTTCCCCTAGACCCACCCGGGCGTTTTCGTGGACCGAGCGAAGGATCTCCGGAGAGAGATTGGGCTCGGGGATTTTTTCCGGCGCCTGAAATGCCCGGTTGAGCCAGTAATCCATGTTCAGCCTGTTGGCGAGACGAATTTGGGCAACCAGCAGGGGGTCTTGCGTTTGGTCGATGGCGTTGAGGACCGCATCGTCGATCATTTTCAGGCTCTTATCAGGGTTCAGCCGGGCCCGCGTGGCCGCTTCCCGCATCAAATAGGCGAGACGATCGGGAGTGATGGGCATTTTGCGTCTCTTTCGTCGTCAATCTGGGCATTTTGCCACTCACTCTGTCCGAAGGGGCGAGGTAATCAAAGGGCAGGAGGAAAGAAAAATGTCAGTTACCCCCATTCATAAGAAACAAATCTATGACGTGCTGATTTTTGGGGCCGGTGTCTCAGGGATCGGCTGTGCCGCCACGCTTCGGCAGAAAAGTCCCGAAAAGACCTGGACCATCCTAGAGATGCGGCACGATCTTGGCGGCACCTGGGACCTCTTCAAATATCCCGGCATCCGCTCGGACAGCGACCTTTATACATTCAGCTATGAGTTCAAGCCGTGGGACCGCAAACGGTCGATCGCCCGGGGCGACGAGATCAAGGATTATCTCGACGACACCGCCAAGGAATTTGACGTCAAGGACCATATTCAATTCCATACCAAGATCCTGTCCTGTTCCTGGGACTCCCAACAAGCTCTGTGGACCGTCCGTGTCGAGAATACAAAGACCGGCGAGCAAAGCGATGTTTTCGGACGGTGGATATTCTCAGGGACCGGATATTACGACTACGACAAGGGCTATCGGCCTTCCTTCCCCAATGAAGACGCCTATAAAGGCGAGATCATTCATCCCCAGCATTGGCCCGAAGATCTCGACTATAGCGGCAAACGGATCGCGGTGATCGGCTCGGGGGCAACGGCGGTGACACTCCTTCCCTCCCTTGCCGAAAAAGCCGCTCATGTGATCCAGGTTCAGCGGACGCCCACCTATGTGTTGCCTGTGCCGCAAGTCGATCCCTGGCAGTATCTATTCAGGCCCTTTGTCTCGAAGAATACGCTCCACCGGTTGATGCGGGCGAAAAATATTCTCCGGCAGAAACTTCTTTGGGGGGCAAGCCGACGTTTTCCGCGCATGATGCGTCAATTCATCCGCCTTGTGAACAAGGTCTATCTGCCAAGCCACTATCCCGTGGATACGCATTTCAACCCCCCTTATGATCCGTGGGATCAGCGTCTCTGTGCCGTTCCTGACGGCGACCTCTACAAATCATTGAGAAAAGGGGAATGCTCAATCGTCACGGGAACGATCGCTCGGTTTACTGAAAAAGGGATCGAGATGAGTTCGGGTGAGACAGTCGAGGCCGATATCATCGTGACCGCCACCGGATTGAATATCAAACTTCTGGGGGGCGTGACCTACACCGTGGACGGTGAAGAAATCGATTGGTCGCAGCGGGTCGTCTTTAAGGGGATGATGTATAACGGAATCCCGAATTTCGTGATGGCGCTCGGCTATACCCAATCCTCCTGGACGCTTAAGGTTGGCCTTCTTTGCGAATATCTTTGCCGCCTGTTCGCGGAGATGGATCGTCGGGGGATGGCGGTGTGTACCCCGGAATTGCCCGATCGTCCCATGGAGTTGCGGCCGCTCCTCGATTTTGGTGCTGGATATGTTCGGCGGGCGATCGACAAGATGCCCCGACAGGGGGATGCCTTCCCATGGGAGATGACCTTCAATTACAGTGAGGATGCAGAGATGATGAAGGAGGGCGAAGTCGTCGCACCTGAACTTCGCCTCTCGCCCTTGCCTGAGGCGTTGGCCTACGCCGCAGAATAATAGGCGGCGCGTTCGTCCTAAAGACTGATACTTCCTCCCCCCACTGGTCCGCTGAGAGATGATCTCTTGGCGGACCTTTTTTGTCGTTGAGGTCGTTTTAGCCCTGGGCGGTGCGCCCAGGAATATGGGGCTGGCGGATACAAAAAACCGCCCGGCGCGGTGCGCCGGGCGGCAAGTCGGGAGGATCGAATGATCCCCTAGGAGAAGTGTGTTACTCCGCCGCCTGGAGTTCGGGGGCGGTGGCTGAAGGTGTCCGAGGTTGAAAAGGCTTTAGCTGATCGGGGCTCGGATCGAATTTGACGGCTTCGTCTCCCTTCATGCCTTCGCGGGTAGACTTGATATCTTTCTTGAAGTCCTGATGGACAACCCAGGGCTCTTCCGCCCCTTGTCGCGGCAGACGCTCAAGCGCCCGCTGGACATACCCGGAGGTGAGGTCGAGCAGTGGCGATTCTTTCCCCATATCGCTCAATGGAATGGCGGCAACACGTTGGTGGCCGCCGGCCTTGGCCCGCCCGATGACCGATGCCGCCAGCTGGGCGGTCAGATCCACCTTCAAGGTCCAGGAGGCATTTACATAGCCGATGGCCAGGAAGAAGTTCGGCACACCATCCAGCATCATCCCCCGGTAAACGAAGTGATCGGCCGGATCGATGGGGCGCCCATCCACGGACAGGTCGATATCCCCGAACATTTTCACATTGAGGCCGGTGGCGCTGACGACGATATCTGCATCAAGATGGTCACCCGATTTGAGCTGAATGCCGGTCTCGTCGAACCGCTCAATATGGTCGGTGACCACCTTTGCCTTGCCCTTGCGAAGGGTTTTGAACAATTTCGCGTCCGGGTCGAGGCAAAGCCGTTGATCCCAAGGATTGTATTTCGGCGTGAAATGCGGGTCGACCGAAACATTTTTACCCAAAAGGGATTGGGCCCGACGCTGAAGGATGTTCCGGATCAGCCCCGGAAACGCCTTGGAGGCCTTGTAAAAGGTATCGCCGAGGAAATGGCTCCGCCAGCGCTCAATCTTGTTACCAAGATTGCGGCCGAACACCGCGCGAAGGGCACGGGCCGGGGCCGCGGAACTCGGCATCGCGATCACATAGGTGGGGGAGCGTTGCAGCATCGTCACCTCTGCGCCCTCGTCCGCCATGGCGGGGACCAGGGTGATGGCGGTGGCGCCGCTGCCGATGATGACGGCCTTTTTGTCTTTCAGCGGCAGATCCTCCGGCCAGTGCTGGGGATGGATCATCTGTCCGCCGAAGGACTCAAGGCCCGGGAAGTCTGGGGTATAGCCGCTGCCATAATCGTAATAGCCGGTCCCGAGATAGATATAGCGCCCCTTGACGGTGCGTTCGGTTCCCGCCGCGTTGACGATCTTTACGGTCCAGAGATTTTCCTCGGACGACCAGGCCGCGCTTTTGACATATGTCTGAAACTCGATGCGCGGATAAATCCCGTTTTCCCGCGCCGTGTCCTCGAGATAATCACGGATCTCATATCCCGATCCAATCAGCGATTTCTCCTCCCACGGGCGGAAGGGAAAGGCGAGGGTGGACATCTCACTGTCGCAGCGAATGCCGGGATATTTGAACAGGTCCCAGGTGCCGCCCAGACGCTCCCGCCCCTCGAAGATTTTGTAGGTCAGGGTCGGATCGGATTCGGTCAGACGATAGGCGGCATTAATGCCGGAAATCCCCGCCCCGACAATCACCACATCATATTGGCCTTCATCGCCTTCGGGCCGCCCGCCGCCGGGCTCTTGTGGGCTCGGAAATGCACTACCGTCCATGGGACTCCCTTTCATTCATTCTGTTCAATGACCGTCTGATGCGGCCATTATAACGCGCGCTAATACAGCCTGACATAGCCACAAGGCCCTGCCAAGGCCTAGGCTCCTCGGACTATTGCGAAGTTGACGCCAACTGGCGAGGGTCGCCGACATATCCCAAGAAGAGTTAGAAGAAGAGATCACCTCTCCCGATCCCTCACCACTGCTGGAGACGCCCAAAATGACCGACACCCCCTCCCTCTACAGCTTTTCCGCCCGCGATGACATGCACGATCTGCGTATGTCCGAAGCGGCCTTGCCGCTGCTGGAGAAGGTCAAGAGCTTTATCGGTGAAATCGTCGATCCCATGTCGGAAGCTTTTGAAAAAGCAGGACAAAATAGGCCAGACCGCTGGGCCTATACGGACGAGCAGCTCGCCCTTTTGGAGGGGGCGAAGGACGAAGCCAAAGCCCGCGGCCTGTGGAATTTCTTCCTGCCCGATGCGGCGACGGGGGAGGGGCTCTCCAATCTCGATTACGCCTATATCGCCATCGAGCTTGGCAAGAATTTCCTCGCCTCAGAGACCATGAATTGTTCGGCGCCGGACACCGGCAATATGGAAGTGCTGGAGCGGGTCGGGACAGCTGAGCAAAAAGCGCAGTGGTTGACCCCCCTGCTTGAGGGGAAAATCCGTTCCTGCTTTGGGATGACCGAGCCCGGCCAGGCCTCCTCCGATGCACGCAATATTTCGACGCGGGCGGAGCTGGACGGCGATGAGTGGGTCATCAATGGCGAGAAATACTGGATCTCGGGGGCCGGCGATCCTCGGTGTAAAGTCATGATCTGCATGGTCAAAACCTCCCCGGAGGCGCCCCCCCACCAGCAGCAGAGCCAGATCCTGGTGCCAATGGAGGCAGGCGGCCTCGAGATCGTCGGGCCAATGACCGTCTTTGGTCACGACGACGCCCCCCATGGCCACATGCATATCAGGCTCAAGGATGTACGTGTCCCAAAAGAGAACATGTTGCTCGGTGAGGGGCGGGGGTTTGAGATCTCCCAGCTTCGTTTGGGCCCCGGCCGTATCCACCACTGCATGCGGGCCATCGGTCAGGCCGAAAAGGCGCTCGAATTGATGGTGCGGCGCGGGGTGACTCGGGAAGCCTTTGGAAAGCCCCTGATCAAACTGGGGAAGAACCTCGAAATCGTCTCCCGCGCGCGCATCGATATCGAAGCCATGCGGCTCATCGTCCTGAAAGCGGCCAGGGCCATGGATGTGCAAGGCAATCGAGAGGCGCGGGTGTGGATTTCCATGGCGAAAGCGATGGTCCCGGAAACCGTATGCCGGATTTTGGACGAGGCCATTCAACTCCATGGCGGGACGGGGGTGTCCGACTGGACCCCCCTGGCCGGGATGTACGCAGCGGCGCGTACCTTGCGCTTTGCGGACGGTCCCGATGAGGTCCATCATATGGTCGTCGGCCGCGCTGAGACGATGTCGACGATGGGGGCGACATAACGCGAGCGCCCCTCGCGGGAGGGCGCGGCCCGTCTTGCTCTATCGCGGTCTCTGTCGCGGTGCGCGCGCCTCCTGGGCGCTATGGTTGACAGAGGTTGAGCGAATTTTTTCTGATCGTACGACTACTTAACCGTCCACAAGCATTCTCTCGCTAAGTCATTGTGACAGCTGTCTAAGGTGGGCGGGAACGTGGTCGAGCCGGTACGAAATCAGAAAAGAAAAAACACCGCCGCCGCGACCCGTCAGGTGACGGTCTCGATTGACCATGCCGAGGACCAAATGGTGCTCGAAACGGTGTTTTTGCAGGCGAGCGCGCCGGTTCCCTCTCGTCCTGCGCTCGCCCCTGTGTCGTCGGCTGAGATCACAGAGCACCGTCCCTATGCGTTGGCGCCGCAGGAAACCTTCCCCGTCGCGCCCCTATCGACGGTCTTCGTCATCGACGATGATGAACTCGATATCTTAATGTACGAACGGGTCTTTCAGCGGTCAGCTGCGGTTGAGCGTGCCGTTAATTTCTCCTTCGCCCAAAGTGCTCTTGAGGTGTTGGATAGCGGCGAACGGCCTGAGTTGATCTTTCTGGATATCAATATGCCGGGCATGTCCGGCTTTGATTTCCTCCGCGCAATCGAGGACTCGCCGACCCTCGATCTTGAGATGTTCCCCACGGTGATCATGTCGACCTCCGACCTCGCCGAGGATCGCGAACAAGCTCGGTCGTTTGACAATGTCATCGCCTATTTCACCAAACCGCCCTGTGTCTCAATGATCCGTCTTTTGACCTGCTGTACCCGAGCCTCTCGAGAAGAGCGGGAGGCGCTCAGCAATGTGCTGTTCTCAAAGCGAAGTGTGATTGATCTCCGGGCGGTCGAAGACGCGATACAACAGCTGCTTGGCCCTTCAACGACGGCCTAGGAGCATTTGATGTCTAACACGGTTGTCGATTTCGGTCAGTGGCTGTCCGAGCACAATCAGTCGGAGAGATCTCTCCCCCGCTGTGCCGTGCTTCATTGCACGGCGGATTGCGATCAGGTCCTCGCAGCGGGGAACTGGCTCGATCTCATTGGGCACGATCTGAAGCTGGGACTTTCGCTGACAGAATTTTGCAGCCGCTATGTCCATGAAGAGGACGGCGCGATCCTGCAGCAATTGGCCGGGGAGGGCAAAAAGTCCTGCGGCAGGGTCGTTCGCCTGCGTCAACAGGACGGCCGTTGGCGGCCGCTACATACGACCGCGACCACCCTTAAGCCCTCGGAGGAGGGCATGCCGGCCGTTCTCAGCTTCGCTTTTGTCGAGACGGTGGTGGATAAAAGCGTCATCGACGATTTGTCGCTGCAACGACGCTTGTTGGAGCTGGTCGAGAAATATTCACGGGTCGGACACTGGCATGTCGATCTCCAATCTGGGTCGGTATTCTGGTCTGACGAAGTTTGCCGGATACATGGGGTCCCACCGGGCTATCACCCCAGCCTGTCCGAAGGGATCGACTTTTACCATCCCGAGGATCGCGATCGCGTCGACGCCTATGTGCGTGAGGCGCAGCGAAAGGGAAAACCGTTTGCCTTCGACCTTCGTATCATTCGTCGGGACGGCGAGGTGCGGGTCGTTCGCAGCCGCGGTATCTGTACAACGGATGCGGAGGACAGGGCCACGGGGATGTTCGGTACGTTCCAGGATGTCACCGAAGACGTAGCGCACCAGCAGCAACTCAAAGCCACAAGCGTTCTTCTCGAAACCATTCTCGACGCTAATCACAATGGCTATTGGGAATGGTTCATCGCCGAGGAAGTGGAGGAAACGTCCGATCAGTTCTGGCGTCTCATCGGCTATGGCGGGGAGGAAGATGCCGCCAGACCGTCCTCCTGGCGGGCCTTGCTTGACCGCACAACCTTGGCCCAGGTTGATGAGGCGTTTGCTGATTATTTGCGTCATTGTACCGGCAAGTCGTTTTCTGTGGAAATTCCCTTTCCGCATAAGGAGGGGCATACGGTCTGGATCCTGCGCCAGGGGAAAGTGGTTGACTGGACGCCCGATGGGGCGCCTCGCCGGGCGGTGGGAACCTTCACGGATATCTCGGACGAAGTCGAAAACCGTAGAAAGGTCGCATGGCTCGAAACCCGGTTCGAATTGGCGTCGCAAGCAGCCAAAGTCGGCATTTGGGAAGTTGATCCTGCTACGCATCAGGTGAAATGGTCGGACCATCTCCTCCCTCTATTGGGCGAAGCGCCGGGCGCCTGTGATCCGATCACGCGGCTTCACCCCGTCGATCGGGCTGCCTTTGACCGCTTTGTCGATCGCCTGAAAATGGGGGAGGGGGAAGAGACCCTGATCTGCCGGTTCCAGCGGACGGACGGCACCTATGCCGATATCAAATTGACGGGCGGCCGGGTCGAAAAAGAGCAATATATCGTGTTCGCCGGCACCTTTCAGGATGTTACCGAAAGCCTCAGGACCGAGCGGACCAAGAACGATTTATGGACGACACTGAAATCCGAGACGCTCGACTTCCCGCAAAAGATGCGCTGTCTTCTCAAACAGGCCTCGGATTACCTCGGATTAGAAACGGGGATTATCAGCCATATTGACGGCCCGAATTATCGGGTGGTCGAGGCCGTGACTACGGGGGAGGCGATCCCCCAAGGAAGCCTCCTCCCCTTTGAGACCACCTATTGTTACCACACCTACAATAAGACCGAGGTTGTGGCCTATCACAAGGCCGGTGAAACGAGCCTTCAATCTCATCCCTGTTATCAGATCCATGGCCTTGAGAGCTATATTGGCTGTGCACTGATTGTCGATGGCGTGCGATTTGGGACGATCAATTTCTCCTCCCACGACGCGCGCGGCGGCCCGTTCACCCAGCCGGAGCGAGATCTGGTCGCACTTTTGGCCCAATGGGTGGGATATGAGATTGGCCTTCATCAATCGATGGAGGCACTGCGGGAAAGCCAGCAGCGCTTCGAGCTCGCGGCAAAGGGGTCGAGTGTCGGCATTTGGGAGTTCAAACTGGCGCAACCGAACGAGATTTGGTGTTCGGAGCACTTTCTTGAGAATCTGGGACTGCCGACATATCCTCGAGAGCTCAAGCGGACCGATTTTCATGATCTCATCCATCCCAATGATTTGGAGATGGCCCGATCTGCCTTGAACAATCACTTGGAGTTCGGCCAGCCCTTCTCGATCGAGTACAGGCTTCGCCACGCTACCAAAGGCTATCAGTGGATGATGACCACCGGTCAGGCACAGTGGGACGAGTGCGGAAAACCCATTCGCGTGATTGGGTCGACCACCAACATCAATCGTCGTCGTCTTATGGAAGATGAGATCCGTAAACGCACAAAATGGCTCGAACAAACCAATCAGGATCTCGATCATTTCGCGTATATCGCGTCCCATGATTTGCGCGCACCGCTTCGCGGGATGGATAATGTCGCCCAGTGGATCGAAGAAGATCTTGAGAACGGACAGATCGACGATGCCAAGGGAAAATTATTGCTCCTCCGCGGCCGCGTCGGGCGCATGAACCGCCTTCTCACCGATGTTCTTGCGTATTCGAGGGCGGGTAAGTTGGACGGCGATCCCGAGCCTGTCGATATGGGGACGATGTTAGCGGACATCGCGACCTGGACGACGGAGGGGACATCGGCCCGTGTTGAATGGGGGGAGGGATTGCCGGTCATCGAAACAATCCCGACACTAATCGAACAAATCTTCACGAACCTCATCGGGAATGCGATCAAGCATCACGATGGCACCGACCCAACCGTCACGGTCAACTATCTGGACGAAGGCGAGCAGCATCATTTCATCGTCGAAGACGATGGCCCCGGAGTCCCGCAAAGCGTACAGCCTCGCATTTTCAAGATGTTCCAGACCTTTGGTCAGCCTGGCACGACGGAGAAGAGCAGCGGCATCGGGCTCGCGATCGTCAAGAAGCTGGTGGAAAGCGTTGGGGGACATTTGTGGATCCTGTCGCCGGTGACCGATCGCGGGTCGGCCTTTCACGTCACTTTGCCCAAGGTGATGATCCAAAGGCGGTCGACTGCCGAGGTCCATTAACCCTCCGACCAATTGCGCCGGGCCACAGCGCCTTTGCGCTGCCGGCTTGTCTTGAGCCATCGCCTCCCCCCTTCAGTGGTCAAAAGCGCAAAAAAAAGGCGGCTCCGAAGAGCCGCAGAGGGGGGAGAGAGGAGGAGAGAACTAAGAGCCATTTCACGTCAATCGGCGGCGCGAAATATCTCCAAGTCTTTTTTGAGAATATTTTCTTGGTACGAACCGTTTCCCAAATCGTATTGAAAATGCTCTAGTTGTCGATTTTCTTTGCCGCCACACGAGAGCTTGCTTTGAATTCGTACATTTCGATGTCGGCGCGCTTGATGACCGCCAGCAGGTCTTCTTGATCCTTGGGAGATGTCAGCGTTCCGCCGATGCTGACCGTATAGGGAATGACCTGTCCCCTATAATTGAACCCGCCGCCGATATTATCAAAGATTGCCTGCCGGACGCGATCAAGCTCATCCTTGTTCTGAAGGCTTTCCAGTACGACGATAAATTCGTCCCCTCCGAGGCGGGCCACGACATCGCTTTCCCGTACGGAGTCGAGGAGAACACTGGCGAAATGCTTGAGCAAGTCGTCGCCGGCATCGTGACCGTAATGGTCATTGATCGTTTTAAACCGGTCGAGATCGGCGATCATCAAGCCGGCATCCTTGCCAGAGCGCTCGGTCCGCGCAAGGGACCGGTTCCACCGTTCGTAGAGATGCGCCCGATTGGCCAAGCCGGTGAGCCCGTCATAATAGGCGCGCATCGTCAATTCGGTCTCTTTGGCCTTTCGCTGTATGGCGTATTCAATGGTTCGTTGGAGAGTGCGATTGTCGAGCTGTGATTTGGGAATGTAGTCCTGGGCGCCGAGGCGGAGAGCTTCGGTCGCGGTGTCGATATCTTCATCTCCCGTCAAGACGACGATTGGCGTATCGCTGCTCGATCGGACGATGTCCTGCACGGTTTCGAGTCCCTTGCTGTCGATGACGTTCATGTCGACAAGGGCCACCGAGAAGACTTCTCGGGATAGGTGACGAATCGATTCCTGCACGGAGGAGGCGACGGTCACTTGATATTTTCGGGTGCAGAATTTCTCTAGCAGCTCACGGGTGACGGCGGCGTCGAAACCGTCATCTTCCAGGACGAGTGCGCGAGGAGCGGATCGTTGCTGATCGGAATTAGGGATCGATGTCGGCTTTGGGGCGCTCCGGGACATCGTTAGCATATCATTGTGCATCACTCGCTCCATGAGAGGTCTGCTGGTGCAGGCTATGGCACCGACTAGGCGCCTGTTATGATTTGTATCACTTCGAACTGAACAACTCTCTAAAGCTGCAAATTTTTAGGCCAACGACCTTTGTGCGAATTTTGGAATGCTTTGCCAGTATTGGGAAAATTCCACCGCATATCCATCGTTCAGGTGACGGACCACTGTGGCTTCGAGCCGTCCATGGACGATGACCGTCGCCCCTAAAAAGGGACGCCGTTCGCTCTCGACGATGGCGCCCAGGATCGAAAAATCGCGCAATTTACAGGCTTCCTCCCGCCCATCCTCGTAGCGGATGGGGGAGGTGGCGCGGGCGAGGGTCGGCGAGGCCAGTCCGCTACCGCGTCGTTGGTTGAGCGCAAAGGCAAGGATCTTTCTTGCGATCCGTCGCGTCTTTTCCTTGGTGAACTTGAACACCAGCGCAAAGCCGTCGGAGAGGTGACGGACAACCTCAGCTTCGAGGCGCCCCAAGGCATCGACATAGACGATCAAGGGGACGCCCAATCGCGGGCGGGAGGGCGATTTGAGCGCAAGGCCGCTCAGTGACACATTGGTCACCAGCGCCTGGCTCTCCCCATATTCTGGGAGAAGGAAACGCGCCGCTGACCGAAGCGGCAAGCGGCGATGGGAGCGACGGTCTTCGGGGGCAGCATGGGTCATAAGCCTAGCATAGTCGAAGAGTCTTACTGAGTGCCTTAACTATGATCGGTGACTTAGTCTGCGCTTTGTGAAGAAGAAACGTTAACGCCCCTCGCCCGCCAAGGGCCGTTATGGCTTGACCCCCCTTATATGTGTGCCCCAGGGAGCAGGGCTAACCTCGTCTTATTCGTCCAAGAGAAGATCCGCCGGCAAGATGAAGCTGTCCCGTACATATTTGCCTTTGTTAAAGGAAACGCCGGCCGAAGCGGTGATCGCCTCGCATCGTCTGATGCTGCGATCAGGTATGGTCCGCCAGCAGGCGGCCGGGATCTATGCCTGGCTGCCCCTCGGTCTGAAAGTCTTGAAGAAGGTGGAGGCGATCGTCCGCGAAGAACAGGAGCGGGCAGGGGTGGCGGAATTGCTCATGCCGACCATCCAGCCGGCCAGCCTGTGGCACCAATCGGGCCGGTACGATGCCTATGGGCCGGAAATGCTGCGGCTGAAGGATCGCCACGGTCGGGACATGCTCTACGGACCGACCAATGAGGAGATGATCACCGAATTGGTTCGTGCCGGGATCAAGTCCTACAAGGAATTGCCCAAGACCCTCTTCCATATTCAATGGAAATTTCGCGACGAGGTGAGGCCGCGTTTCGGCGTCATGCGGGGGCGAGAGTTCCTGATGAAAGACGCCTACAGCTTTGACCTTTCTCCCGAGGCCGCGCGGCGCAGCTATTTGCGCTTTTTCGCCGCCTATCTTCGGACCTTCGCGCGACTGGGGGTCAAGGCGATTCCCGTGCGTGCCGATACCGGCCCGATCGGGGGGAAATTGTCCCATGAATTCGTTGTCCTCGCCGAGACCGGCGAAAGCGAGGTCTTCACCGCCAAAGGTCTGGTGGAGAAGACCCCACCGCCGACGAGCTTAGATTATGACGGCGATCTTGAGCCCTTGTTCGCCGAATGGACTGGCACCTATGCCGCGACGGATGAAATGCATGACGAGGCCGCCTTCCTCGCCCTGCCGGAAGACCAACGCTTGCAAGCGCGGGGGATTGAGGTCGGCCACATCTTCTATTTCGGCACAAAATATTCAGAGCCGATGCAATTCGCGGTGGAGGGACCGGACGGTCGGGCCTTTGTGGAGATGGGGTCCTACGGTATCGGCGTTTCTAGGCTGGTGGGGGCCTTGATCGAGGCCCATCACGACGACCAGGGGTGCCGGTGGCCTGTCCCCGTGGCGCCCTATGAGGTCGGCCTCGTCAATTTGAAGACGGGGCATGACGGCACCGATGGGGCCTGTCACCGCCTTTACGATGAAGCCGTGGCGGCCGGGCTTGATGTGCTGCTCGACGATTCGGGGGATCGGGCCGGGGAGAAGTTTGCGCGGATGGACCTGATCGGTCTGCCCCTGATCGTCACGATCGGCCCACGCGGCGTTGAGGCAGGGCAGGCGGAGGTCAAGGATCGTCGCACCGGCGCCAAGCAGGAGGTGCCGTTGACGGGGCTTGTCGACTATCTGCGCTCGGCCATTCTGCCCCAGCGACGTCTCGCCTGAGAGGACTGCGTTTTCCCCTTGATTCCGCGCCGACGAATGTGGACAAAGGGTGAACAAGGAGGGGGCGATGGCACTCGATTTTTACACGAACCCGATGTCGCGCGGTCAAATCGTCCGGTGGATGTTGGAGGAAAGCGGTCTTCCCTATGAGGAAAAGATCGTTGCGTACGGCCCTGAGATGAAGGGCGAAAATTATCGCCAAATCAATCCGATGGGAAAGGTTCCTGCCATCGTTCATGAGGGGAGGATCGTGACGGAATGCGCCGCCATTTGCGTCTATCTTGCGGAGATGGCGCAAGAGGCGGATCTCGCGCCGCATCCGGATGAGCGGGCGGACTATTATCGCTGGATCTTCTTTGCCGCGGGGCCGGTGGAGGCGGCGGTGACCACCCGCGCCATGGGGTTCTCCCCACAGCCCGATCAAGAAGTCATGGCCGGCTTTGGCAATTATGATCTCACAATGTCGGTCCTTGAGGGGGCCTTGAGCGGGCGCGACTATTTGTGTGGCGCGCGATTTACGGCCGCTGATGTCTATGTTGGGTCCCAGGTCGATTGGGGGCTGACCTTTGGCACGATCCCGTCGCGCCCGGCCTTCGACACTTATGCGGCCAGATTGAGGGACCGTCCGGCCTATAAGCGCGCCAAGGCGCGTGATCAGGCATTGATCGAAGCGCAAAATCAGGCCCAAGGCCCGCAAAACTGATCGAAGAGCCTTCGCAAGTCGATCACAATCGGCCAAAGGGCAGGGGACGATACCGGAGAGGGCCGCGCGACCGGGCGCTCCTTCTCCGCTGCCGCGATCGAGAAAGGACTTAAGATATGAAATCTCCCGTCACTGTGACTGTCACCGGGGCCGCAGGCCAAATCGGCTACGCGCTTCTCTTTCGCATCGCGTCGGGGGACATGCTGGGCAAGGATCAGCCCGTCATCCTCAATTTGCTCGAGATCACTCCCGCCATGGGCGCCCTCGAAGGGGTGGCGATGGAGCTCAATGATTGTGCCTTCCCGCTGCTGCAGGGGCTGAACCCAACGGATGATGCCGAACGGGCCTTCGATAAATGCGATTACGGTCTGCTGGTGGGCGCAATGCCGCGTAAGCAGGGCATGGAGCGCAAGGATCTCTTATCGGCGAATGGCGGCATCTTCGGGCCGCAGGGTAAGGCCCTGAACAAGGGGGCCAGCCGCGATGTGAAGGTTCTGGTGGTGGGGAACCCCGCCAATACCAACGCCTTGATCGCGTCCGCCAACGCGCCGGACCTCGACCCCTCCTGCTTCAATGCGATGATGCGTCTCGACCATAACCGGGCGATCAGCCAATTGGCGGAAAAAACCGGGGCCGCGACGACCGATATCAGTGGCGTGACCATTTGGGGGAACCACTCCTCGACCCAATTCCCCGACCTGTACCATGCGAAAGTCGGCGGCGCCGAAGCGCTCTCGAAAATCGACGAAGAGTGGTATAAGGATGATTTTATCCCGACCGTTCAGCAACGGGGCGCGGCGATCATCAAGGCACGGGGCGCATCCTCGGCGGCATCTGCGGCTTCGGCGGCGATCGACCATATGCGGAACTGGGCCCTCGGCACCGAAGGCAGCGAATGGGTGTCGATGGCGGTGCCGGCCGATGGATCCTACGGCATCGAGCCGGGGATCATGTTCGGCTATCCATGCACTTGCGCGAACGGCAAGTACGAGATCGTCCAAGGCCTCGATCTGAACGACTTTGCCAAAGAAAAAATAGCCGCGACGGAAGCCGAACTCCGCGAGGAGCGCGCCGCGGTTGAGCACCTCTTGAGCTGACCCCTCTCCCTTGAGGCGACCGGTAAGGGCCGGTCGCCGGGGCCTTAAGGGGCTTTTCGTCTGGGTCATGCTTGATCTTTGAGGGTCGGCTCTCTGGGAACCGGATCTCGAGAGGGCGGATCGTCATGGGGCGGCAATAGGCCCGTATCTGCCTTTCCGGGGGGGGCATTGTCATGGTGAAGATCAGACGACGGCATGGCCAATCTGGGTGGAATGGTCCCTCCCTTGTGCAGCGCTTTGAGGTCGCCGCTGAGGATGACGATCGTCAATCGGTATGGCGGGTTGCCGGTCGGGACGAAGTCCCAGACTGGCTTCTTTCCTTAGAGGCAAGCATGCCGCCGGCAGAGGGACGGCAATTGCCGTTTGCGCCGCGGTCTTTCCGCGATTGCATGCTGTTTCGTCAGCACTGGATCGACTCATCGCGGGGGTTCACCAAGCGGTTTCTGCCGCGCCTTTTCCCCCTGACCCAAATCTATGAGGCCATCACGCGGCACCCGTTTCCAGCGTTTACCCCAAGCCCGCTCTTTGAGCGGCAACCCCTGTTCTATTTCGGCAATCATTCCACGATCATCGCCAGCGGGACCCCGATTCCTTGGCCCAGATACGCCTCTGTCCTCGACTATGAACTGGAGCTCGGGGTGGTTCTCTCTGCACCGCTGTTAAATGCGAGCGTTGAGGACGCCCGGGCGGCCATTGGCGGCTTTGTCTTGGTCAATGATCTGACGTGCCGTAACGTTCAACGGGCGGAAATGCAGACGGGGCTTGGTCCGCAAAAAGCGAAGAGTTTTGGCAGTTCGATGTCGGACAGTTTGGTGACTTCCGAGGCAATCTGGCCGCAGATCGATCGATTGACCGGGCGGGTGGAGATCAATGGGGACATTGTCGCCGAGGTTTCAAGCGTCGGCATGGAACATAAGATCGACGAGGTTCTCGCCTATCTTTCCGTCGACGAACCGCTTTATCCGGGCGAGCTGATTGCCACCGGCACATTGCCCGGCGGGTCCGGCATGGAGAATGGCCGTACCTTGCGGGTGGGCGACCGCCTCCGGCTGGTCCTGGACGGGGTGGGGGAGGTCGAACATGACATTGGGCCGATGCGCGACGATGCGCTGACCGCCTAATGCTGCGAGGGGGGCGACCCTTTTAGGCTCTGGCTCTGCTGGTCTCAGGCAGAGGGCCCGGCCCATAGGGTCAAGCGGCCAGGGCCGCATCGATGGCCGAGATCAATGCGGGGTCATCGGGGGCTGTGGTCGGGACAAATCGTCCGATCACTTTGCCCTCTTTTCCGATAAGGAATTTCTCAAAATTCCAGAGCACTTCTGGGTCTTCGGTCGGCTCGGACCCAAAGGATCGCAATTTCGCGCGAAAGCCGTCCGCATCCCCCGTCTTGACCGGTTGCGCATCGGTCAATGCCGCATAAAGAGGATGCTTGCTGGGGCCGGTCACGACCGCTTTCGACAGAAGCGGAAAGTCGACATCATAGGTTGTCGCGCAAAAGGTCTGGATCTCTTCATCCGTCCCCGGCTCCTGCCCGGCAAAATCATTCGCCGGCACGCCCAGGATTACGAGCCCCTGATCCTTTTTGGCCTCATAAAGAGCCTGAAGCGCCGCATATTGCGGCGTGAGGCCGCATTTTGAGGCGACATTGACGATTAAAATAACTTTTCCGGCAAAATCGGCGAGGGACAGTGGGTCCCCCGCGATCGTCCGGAGCGGAATGCTGTCAAAGGGACGGTCGGTCACGGGGGCGATTGATCCTTATAATTTCTGATTGAAGGCGCCGATTTCGGGATAGCCGGCCATGACCTGCTCGATCTCCGCGAACATCTTGTTACGGTTCTCCTCCGAGACCGGACTTTCCACCACCACCACCAATTCGGGTTTGTTGGAGGAGGCACGGACCAGTCCCCAGGTCCCGTCTTCGACCGTGACGCGAACGCCGTTCACCGTATTGACGTCCGACACCTTCTGCCCGATCAGCTCTTTCTGGCCCTCAAAATGCGTGACGATTTTCTCGACGATGCCGTACTTTTTATCGTCGTCGCAATGCGGCGACATGGTGGGCGATTGGTAGGTCGTGGGCAGATCTTCGCGGAGCTCGGCCAGAGACTTCTCTGGGTTGTTGTCGAGCATTTTCAGAATGGCGATGGCGGCAACCAACCCATCATCATAGCCCCGGCCATAGGGCTCCCGGAAAAAGAAGTGCCCTGATTTCTCAAACCCCGCCATCGCATTGAGATCGGTCGTATGGCGCTTGATATAGCTATGGCCGGTCTTCCAATAATGCGTCGTGGCCCCTTGTTTCTGGAGCACCGGATCGGCGGTGAAGAGGCCGGTGGATTTCACATCCACCACGAAGACGGCATTATCGTGGCGGCTGGACAGATCTCTGGCCAGCATCACCCCAATCTTATCGGCGAAGATTTCTTCTCCGCGATTATCGACCACGCCGCAACGGTCGCCGTCGCCGTCGAAACCTAGCGCCAGATCCGCCTTATGCGTCAGAACGGCATCGCGCATGGCGTGCAGCATCTTCATGTCTTCGGGGTTCGGATTATATTTCGGGAAGGTATGATCAAGCTCGTCATCCATGGGGATGACCTCGACCCCCAGACGGGAGAGAGCCTCCGGTGCGAAGGCGCCCGCGGTCCCGTTACCACAGGCGGCGATCACTTTGAGGGGACGGGCAATTTTCACGTCCTTCACCAGGTCGGCGATATAGCGCTCGCGCACCCCTTCGACATAGCGATAACCGCCGCCTTCCCGAGCTTTCGTCTGGCCGCTGAGCACGATCTCTTTCAGTCGGCCCATTTCATCGGGACCAAAGGTGAGCGGTGCATCCACGCCCATTTTCACACCGGTCCAGCCATTTTCATTGTGGCTGGCTGTCACCATTGCGACGCAGGGAACGTCGAGGTCGAATTGCGCGAAATAGGCCATGGGCGAGACGGCCAGGCCAATATCGTGAACCCGTACGCCAGCCCCCATCAGCCCGACGATCAACGCTTGTTTGATCGAGGCGGAATAACTGCGAAAATCGTGCCCGACGACAATGTCAGGCCGTTTACCCAATTCATGGATGAGCGTCCCGAGGCCCGCGCCGAGAGACTGGATGCCGAGGAGGTTAATTTCCTTCTCGAAAAGCCACCGCGCATCATATTCGCGGAAGCCGGTGGCTTTGACCTTGGGCAAGGTCTCGTACTCGAAAGTATTAGGGGCGAGGTCGGCGAGAGGTTTCGGCAGCATGAGATCCTGCATTCAACTACGGTGCCAGACTACCCCCTTTACGGCGCGGCGCAAACAGACGGACGCCCAAAACTCGCCCCCGTGCCGTCAAATTGTCAGGACCGCCGCTTATAGAGGTCCTTGGTCGCCTGTTCGGTCAGCGCGATCTCGTCTTCCGTCCGCGCCCGCGTCCTTGCGACCCCATAAGCGAGACCGAGGGCTAAAATGACAGTCCCGGCAATGAAGGCAAATTCTAATGGCATTGTCGTCTCCGTCCATCGCTGGCTGGGGCACGCTTTTTTCTTGTCCCCGTCGAAAACTGATATTGATCGATATCAAGCGCCGTCCAGTCCCGCCGCGTTGCCTGCTTGAAATCGAGGGGCCGGTTCTCATTTATGACTATGATCGTTGCCGCTTTTCGGAGCGATCATCCGTATTGATGCTCAAATGAGGTCAGTCATGAATTTTGACAAATACACGGACCGCGCCAAGGGCCTGGTCCAGGCGGCGCAGACCATTGCGATCCGGGAAAATCACCAGCAGATTACGCCCTTCCACGTTCTGAAGGCATTGCTTGACGACAGTGAAGGGCTTGCGGCGAATCTGATGCGCCGTGCCGGGGGCGACCCTGATCTGGCGCTTACCGCCGTCGATCAGGCATTGGCAAAATTGCCGACCGTTCAAGGGGCGAACGCACAGGTCTATATGGCCCAGCCCACCGCCCGTATTTTTACCCAGGCCGAGGATATCGCGAAAAAGGCGGGCGACAGCTATGTCACCGCAGAGCGTCTACTCGTCGCTCTGGCGCTTGAGGGGGAAACGGCGGCGACCTTGAAAAAGGCGGGGCTGTCCCCTCAATCACTCAATACAGCCATCAATGAAATCCGCAAAGGTCGTACAGCGGATAATGCGAATGCGGAGCAGGGATATGACGCGCTCAAACGCTATGCGCGTGATCTTACCGACGCCGCGCGCGAAGGGAAGCTCGATCCGATCATCGGCCGTGACGAAGAAATCCGCCGAGCCATGCAAATCCTGTCCCGCCGTACCAAGAACAACCCCGTTCTGATCGGTGAACCGGGGGTGGGTAAGACCGCCATCGCCGAGGGGCTGGCCTTGCGGATTGTCAATGGCGATGTGCCTGAGAGCCTCAAGGATAAACGGCTCCTCGCCCTCGACCTTGGGTCTCTCATCGCGGGGGCCAAATATCGGGGTGAATTCGAGGAGCGGCTGAAGGCCGTGTTGTCGGAGACGACATCGGCGGAGGGGCAAATCATTCTCTTCATCGATGAGATGCATACCTTGGTGGGGGCCGGGAAGACCGACGGCGCCATGGATGCCTCCAACCTGCTGAAGCCCGCGCTGGCCCGCGGGGAATTGCACTGCATCGGCGCGACAACCCTCGACGAATATCGTAAATATGTCGAGAAGGATGCGGCCCTTGCGCGTCGCTTCCAGGCTGTGTTCGTCAGTGAGCCAACGGTTGCCGATACGATCTCTATCCTTCGTGGGCTGAAAGAGAAATATGAGTTGCACCATGGCGTGCGGATTGCCGACAGCGCGATTGTTTCCGCGGCGACTTTATCGAACCGGTATATTACCGATCGTTTTTTGCCCGATAAGGCGATTGACCTTGTCGATGAGGCGGCCTCACGGCTCCGTATGGCCGTGGATTCAAAGCCCGAGGAGCTCGATGCCCTCGATCGGCAGATCATCCAGATGAAGATCGAGCGGGAGGCCCTTCTCAAAGAGGACGATACCGCGTCGAAAGATCGGTTGACGGATTTGGAGAAGGGCCTTGCCGCGCTTGAGGAGCGGTCGGCCGAGCTGACGGCCGCCTGGCAGGCGGAAAAAGAGGCGCTGGCCTCGACCACGTCAGTCAAGGAAGAGCTCGACAGAGCCCGGCAGGATCTGGTGGACGCCGAACGGCGGGGCGATTTGGCCAAGGCCTCAGAGTTGAAATATGGCCAGATCCCGGCCCTGGAGCGTCGGCTTGAGGAGGCGGAGGGCCGTCAGGATGCGGACGGGGTCAATTCAGGTCTTGTGCAAGAGGTCGTGGATAGCGAAACGATCGCGCAGGTCGTTTCGAAATGGACCGGTATCCCCGTCGACAAGATGCTTGAGGGGGAGCGTGACAAACTCCTCCGTATGGAGGAGGTTCTCCACTCTCGCGTGATCGGACAGGAGGAGGCGGTGACCGCCGTATCCGCCGCCGTCAGGCGCGCGCGGGCGGGATTGCAGGATCCTAACCGTCCCCTTGGATCGTTCCTCTTCCTGGGCCCGACAGGGGTTGGCAAGACCGAGCTGACAAAGGCCTTGGCGGCGTTTCTGTTCGATGACGATCAGGCCATTGCGCGGATCGATATGTCGGAGTTCATGGAAAAGCACGCGGTCAGTCGCCTGATTGGCGCGCCTCCCGGCTATGTCGGCTATGAGGAGGGGGGCGTGTTGACCGAGGCTGTCCGTCGGCGCCCTTATCAAGTGATCCTGTTCGATGAGGTGGAAAAGGCGCACCCGGATGTATTCAATATCCTCCTTCAGGTCTTGGACGATGGCCGCCTGACGGATGGTCAGGGGCGGGTGGTCGATTTCAAGAATACGATCATTATCCTCACCTCCAATCTTGGCGCGGAGTATATGACCGGCCTTGCCGAAGGACAGACGGTAGAGACGGTACGGGAGCAGGTGATGGCCGCCGTCAGAAGTGCGTTCCGGCCGGAATTCCTCAATCGTCTCGATGAGATCATTCTTTTCTCGCGTCTTGAGCGAGATCAGATGGGCGGTATCGTCGATATCCAGATCGCGCGGCTACAATCGCTTCTCGATGATCGAAAGATCGTTATCGAGATTGATGACGCGGCTCGGCAGTGGCTCGCGCAATCGGGATATGATCCAGCCTTCGGTGCGCGCCCGCTCAAGCGGGTGATCCAAAAGGCCGTGCAAGACCCGCTTGCAGAGCGTCTATTGGCGGGCCGCATTTCCGATGGAGCAACGTTGCATCTGTCTGCGGATGATACGGGGTTAATTCTCGATGGGGAGCATTTGACGAGTCGGAAAGCCTTCTCCCTCGGGACCGTGCCGACATCCGATGCCGGATCCCCCCCAACCCACATGCTAAATTGACAACAGGCCGTGGGGTGGCCCCCCACGGCCTCATGCCAAATCCTGAAACACACAAACGGCCTATGTCCCAGAGGTTCCCTGGCACATCAGAACGATCCTTTCTGTGCCATCGGCGGAGACGGTCTTGCCAGAGAGGATCGGGTTTACGGCGGCGAGGGCCGTCTCGTCCTCTACCGCGGCAAGGATCGGCCCTTCGCCCGGCTGCCCGCCTGAAACCTCAACCGTGAGTCTGAAACTGCCTCTCGCTGGCGGAACCGTGCATCGGGGCTTTGTGTTCTTCTGTGACACGCCCGAACAAAAGAGGTTCGTATGCTGCTTCATCCCGGCCGGAAGGCGCCGTCGCTCGACATCCCGACTCTAAAGGGCGATCATTGGTCTCTTGATCGCCGCACACCGGATGCGATGACAATTATCCTCGTTTATCGTGGGCTTCATTGTCCTGCGTGCAAAGAACAATTGGAAAAGCTGAATAAGATGATCGGTCGTTTTGCTGATCTCGGGGCGGAGATTTTCGCTCTTTCCATGGATAGTCGAGAGCGGGCCCAGCAAACCGCGGAGGAATGGGCGATTGACGACGTTCCGCTTGGCTATGGGCTGAGCGCCGAAAGGGCCACCGATTGGGGGCTATTCCTGTCGACCGCCATCAAGGAAGAAGAGCCCGCCATTTTTGCGGAGCCCGGGATCTTTATGATCAAGCCTGACGGGACTTTGTTCGCGGCGTATCTTCAGTCGGTACCGTTCGCACGACCGACCTTGGACGATCTGTTGTCCGGGCTCGAATTTGTCATCGATAACGATTATCCTGCCAGAGGCATAGAGCGATAGGGGAGATACCAGGATGATCGTTGCGACCACCGAAGGCGTAGCGGGGCGCGAAGTCACTGAAGTCAAAGGCGTTGTGGCGGGCGAAGCGATCCTCGGCGTGAATATCTTTCGGGACCTGTTCGCAGGGCTGCGCGATATTATTGGGGGCCGCTCAGGCGGCTATCAAAAGGCGCTCAGAGAGGCGCGGGATCACGCCATGGCCGACATGGTTGAGGAGGCTCTGCAACTCGGGGCCGATGCCGTGGTCGGCATCGATATCGATTATGAGGCGGTCGACACGAATAAAGGCTCTATGCTGATGGTCTCATGTAATGGGACGGCGGTGTCCTTGCGTTGAGCAAGGTGCTCCAAATAGGCGAACGGACGACTGTTCCTTTGATCTTCGATCCCCTGATTCTTGGGGGGCGGACAGGGACGCCGTCCGTCGCCACGGCGGGGTCAATGATCCGCATCGGGCAGACCTTATTCCTTGCGCCCGCCCTTGGGGCTTTTGTGGACCGCCTTGTCCTCTCCCCGGGGGGGGATCGCTTTCATCGACATAAGCGCTACGATCTCTCTACGGTCTTTTCGTTTCCAAGTGTGACCGGAAAGGGCGTGAGGCTGGCAGGACTTTCCATTGCCGACGGATATTTGTGGGTCTGTGCGACGCAAAGTCTTCGGCGCCCTTCTGGTGAAGATGGAGATACGCCGCTGACGGATCTTCACTGGTGTGCGGATGAGGCTTTTTTCGGTCGGGTGCCTCTGCTGGAGCGCGAAAAGGGGGTTTTCGAGGTCGTGGGCGCGGTGGCGCCGTTCGGCTTTCCGCTGCGCCAGGCAGCATCGATCCCGATGGAGGAGGGGCGTGACGTCATCCGTCAACGCCTGGCGTCACACCCATTGCTGACGCCTTTTGCCGGACTTCCCGAGGGCGATAACGGCCTTGCGGTGGGCGGTGTCATGATGGAGCCGTCCTCTTCCTCCGTGATTTTCGCTCTGAAGGGCCCCGTCATCGACGGAAAGGCGATTTTGGTCAGATGGCCGATTGCGGAGAAGGCGGAAGGTCGCTTGAAATTCCCGAAGGAGGGGGAGCGACATCCCGATATCCTGACCTGCGATCTGGGGGGAGGGGGCATTCATGCGATGAGTTTTCTCCGTGATCGGCTTTATTTTCTCTCCGGGCCGGTTGTGTCGGGCCCTTTGGGGCGGGATATCTGGTCCTGTCGCTGGTCACCGACGGCCAATGCCCCCAGCCCGACGGATTTCCGCCACCACCATTCTCTCGCCGATCATGGCGGGCCGCGGCGGGCCTGTGGCCTTGCTGCTGAGATGCCCCTTCCCGACCGTATTCGCCTTTTGATCAGCTATGGGGCGACCCTGCCCCTTGCGGATAATGCCCATGAAATTTCTGTCGAAGCGGTGGAACTTCCTCTACCCTAAGGGCGGACAGCGATCTGATCAGAGAGGGGCGGTCTTATGCTCGAAGGAAAATCCGTTGTCATTACAGGCGCGGGGGGAGCGCTGGGCAGAGCCGCGGTAAAGGCTGTGGAGGCCAATGGGGGCTGGCCGTTCCTTGTCGATCGAACGCTCACAGAGCTATCTGACCGTGAACGGATGGCCGAACTCGATGTGACCGACGATGCGGCGGTGGCGGCGTTAGCCGCCCGGGTGGAGACCGTCGACGCTGTGTTTGCCATCGCCGGCGGCTTCGATATGGGAGAACGCCTCAGCGATCCGGCCTCGGACCGTTGGGACGCAATGATGCGCGCCAATGTCGACACCTGCCGCGTCGTCATGCGGCATTTCCTCCCCCGTCTGCGCGAACGAGGCGGGGCGTTTGTCACGGTGGGGGCCTATGCGGCGCTCTCCGGTCAGGCGGAGATGGGGGCTTATATTGCCGCCAAAAGCGTCGTTATGCGGATGACGGAGACTGCGGCGGCGGAGGAGCGTCTGCACGGGGTGAATGTCAACGCCGTCCTCCCCACCATCATCGACACGCCGGGCAATCGCGCGGCCATGCCCGATGCGGACTGGGGAAAATGGGTCTCCCCTGATCGACTGGCCCGGACAATGTGCTTCCTCGCCTCGGAGGCGGCGGCGGATATCCACGGCGCGCTGCTTCCGGTGCGCGCCTTGTCCTGATTCCGCCCGGTCCGGCGAGGGAGGCATGTGACACCCTCACTCTTTCGATCATCGTCAGGGGGCCTCGCCCGCCTCATGCCATTGGAGACGTAACGAAGGCGCGCGCCCCAGATGGAGGGCTCAGGATTTCCGTAAGAAGAAATTCGTCGTCAGCTTGGCGAGACGTCCAAAGGGAGGGCCAAGCATCTCGAAACTATTCAGGGGACCGACCTTGAACACCGAGCGGGCATGGGAGAATCGTTTGAAGCCATCCTCCCCGTGATAGGCACCGGAGCCGGAATGTCCCACGCCGCCAAAGGGCAAATTGTGCTGAACTAGATGGAGCAGGGTCGAGTTGACCGATACCCCGCCGGAAATGGCCCCCGAAAGCACCTGCTTCTCCCGTGATTTGTTCTTGGTAAAGACATAAAGCGCGAGAGGGTGCGTGCGATCATTGATGAAGCGCAGGGCATCGTCGAGGTCGCTATATTCCACGATCGGTAAGACCGGCCCGAAAATCTCTTCCTCTAAGATCGCCACCCCGTTGGGCGGGTTTAGAATCACGGTCGGGCTCATTTTGCCCACGGGGGCTTGCCCGGCGGTGAGCACTTTGCCCCCAAGGCGCGCGGCCTCGGTCACGATCTGCTCAAGGCGCTCCAAATGCCGTTCATTGACGATCCCCGTGTAGGTCTCGCTGGCCAGATCGGGGATGCCGCGCTTGACCTCCGCGATCAACGCCTCGGCAAACGCCGTCCCGGTCCCTTTAGGCACGAGCACATAGTCTGGGGCGATACAGGTCTGGCCGGCATTGATGAACTTGCCCAGTGCGATGCTTCGCACAGCCTTATCCATGGAGTAGTCGTCACAGACGATGGCCGGTGATTTCCCGCCCAATTCAAGGGTCGTGGGGGTGAGATTCTCCGCCGCGGCAAGGGCGATACGCCGTCCGATTGAGGTCGAGCCCGTGAACAGCAGATGATCGAAAGGCATGGTGGAGAAATAGGCGCCGATATCGATCCCGCCGGTCACCACCGCAACTTCTTCTTCATCGAAATAGGTCTCGATCAATTGCGCCATCAGCGCCGATGTCTGGGGGGTCAATTCGGACGGTTTGATCATGACGCGGTTCCCCGCGGCCAGCGCATCGATCAGGGGGGAAAGGGTCAAGAGCAGCGGGTAATTCCAGGGGGAGATGATCCCAAGGACGCCGAGCGGCTCATGCTGCACCCATGCCGAGCCCGGGAGTGAGGTCAAATTGACCCCGCGGCGTCGCGGTTTCATCCATTTTTTGACGTGGCTCCTCGCATGGTCCGCCGCGGTCGCCACAAGCATCAGCTCGCACAGTTCGGTTTCCATGCGTGAGCGGTGGCCGAAATCCCGATTAACCGCCTCGATGAGGGCATCCTTATGATGCGTCACGATCTTTTTGACACGGGCGATGGCATCGCGGCGCTGGTCGGCGCTCAGCACCCGCTGACGTCGGCACGCCGCCTGTTGCTTTTCCAAAATGGTGTCGAGACGCTCCGAAACGGAAACCTCAGATTTGGAGACAGCTAATTCTAACATAGCGCTATGTTTCCTCTCGCTCTGGCGGCGGGTGTGTTGAGACACCTCTTTAACCTCGTTTAGGCGATTACCCTAGGAGATTGGCCGGAAAATCGAATTCTCACAAGGGGGAGTCACAGATAGTCTTAATGGCTCGATGGCTCTGAGACCTTGAGGGGAGCTAGCAATACCTGTTCCTTCGCCGATCCGGCCGACCAGCCCGACGGAAATCTGCCCGATGTGGGTCTGCGGCCCCCGCAGGGTCATCCGGGTGCGGCCGTGGGACTGTCGGTAAGGATCGTGTGTTGTGCCCATGCGCCGTTATGGGCGCCGGTCACTCTCAAGATTTCCGCCGAACGCCTGTCTTTAATGCGGGATTTGGGCTGAAAAATGGCTCCGGAGGAGGGATTCGAACCCCCGGCCAAGCGGTTAACAGCCGCTTGCTCTACCACTGAGCTACTCCGGAATGCCGTGGACCGCTGCCTTACTCATCTCCTAGGGGCAAATCCAGCCTGAAAACCGGCGGAAGGACAAAAAATGGCCCCGCCTTGGGGAGACGGGGCCAACTTGGGGGTATGGTGGGTATCTTCCTGGGAGAGAAGATACCTAATGCCTAAGCCGTTAAGGTTAACGGCGAGTAAACGGCGTGATGAGAATTATTCCGCAGGATGTAATCGGTCGTCATCGATTTCTGGATGGTGCGGTGTCGGTCCCGACAGCCCCCCCTCATGACCCAATCTGGGCTGATCCTCTCCGGTCCACAACCCCCGATAGAAACGAGCGATGTCCACCCCCACGGCGTAGAGGGCGGGGACGAAGATCAAGGTGACGAAGAGGGCAAACAGCACCCCGAAGGCAAGGGCGATGACCATCGGGCGCAGGAACTTTGCGTCGTAGCTGTCCTCAAGCAGGATCGGGACGAGGCCCACAAAGGTCGTCACAGAGGTCAGCAAGATGGGACGGAAACGCACGACGCCGGCCTCGACCAGGGCAGCGGCGGCGCCCACGCCTTCTCGTCGGAGGCGATTGACGTAATCGACGAGAACCAGATTGTCGTTCACGACAACGCCCCCGGCGGCGCAGATCCCGAAGATCGAGAACATGGCAAAGTTTTCCCCCAATAGGAGGTGCCCGAACAACGCCCCCATAAATCCAAAGGGAATCGCCGACATGATCATCAGCGGCTGGAAATAGGACGAGAAGGCAATGGCCAGCAGCATATACATGCAGAAGAGGGCAAGGCCGTAGAGCACGGTTACATTTTGCTGGAACTCACGCTGCTCCTCATCATTGCCGCGCCGTTTGATTTCGACGGACGGGTATTTGGCCAGTAATTGCGGCACAAAGGTTGAGTAGAAATCCGCGCGGATCGGGCCCGCATCGGCGCCTTCCCTCACGCGTGACCAGACGCGCACGGACCGTTCCCGATCGACCCGGTCGATCCGGCGGACGGCGGGACCGTACCGATAGTCCGCAACGGCGCTGAGGGGAATTTCGCGCCCATCGGCAAGCCGAATGCGCATACTCGACAGGCTTTCGAAATTCTCTCTGGTCTCGAGGGGATAGCGGACCATCACCCGCACATCTTGACCGTTTCGGGGCAGGCGCTGGGCCTCCTCGCCGTAAAAGGCCTGGCGGACCTGGCGGGAAACCTCGCCGATGCTCAGCCCAAAGCGCTCGGCCCCGGGCTTGAGTTCGAAAACAAGCTCATCCTGGGCTGATTGCAGACTGTCCCCGACATCGTAGAGTTCGCCGAACTGGCCGATAAAGGCTTTGACCTCGGTTACGGCGGCGCTCAATTCATCGATGTCGGCCGATTGCAGGCCGACGATAAACCGATCGCCCCCATCATTCGCAAAATTCGTGGAAAGGGAAATGTCCTCAGAGTCCGGAACAGGGCCGATCAGTGTGCGCAGTCGTTCGGAGATCGTGCCCAAGGTCTGGTCTCGGGCATCCGAGGGGCTCATGATGAGCGTGACATTGATCCAGCCCGGCCAGGCCGCGACGGTGGCCGACAACACCGTATCCTGACCATTGCGGTCGAGAAGTTCCTGGTCGAGCTGTTCGATCGCCGTTTCCACCTGCTCCAGCACTTGCTCGGTACGCGACATCGGCGTTGCCGATTGCATATCGACGGTCAGCATAATGAGGCGCTGCTCTACATCGGGCTGGAACTGAAATTTCACATACCCCAATTGCAGCAATGCCACGCTAACCGCGAAAAGACCGAGGAAAATCGCAACGGTCACATAGCGAGAGGCGAGGGCCAGTTGCAGGACCGGCCGATAAATCATGTCGCCGAAGGTCACCAAGGCGTCGGCGATCTTTCCTTGAAAGCTCAGCAGTCCCCCGGACTTTGGTTTGCTCAAATGAGCAAGGTGAGCGGGCAGGATGAGGAAGCTTTCAATGAGAGAAAAAGTCAGAGCAAGGATGATTGTCCAGGCGATATGCTTGGTGAAATCGCCCCAGACACCGCCGATGAGCAGGAAGGGAGAGAACGCGATCATGGTGGTCAAGACGGCAAAGACCACCGGCTTCAAAACGATTTGGGTGCCGAGAACGGCCGCATCGAGACCTTGTTTTCCGATCTCGGTCTGCCGGTGGATGCTTTCGCCGACCACGAGGGCATCGTCCACCACGATCCCGATCACCAGCAACATGGCGAACAGCGACAGCATGTTGAGGGAAACATCGACCATCGGCAGGAAAATAAACGTGCCGATAAAGGAAATGCCGATCCCGGCCGAGACCCATATGGCCACGGTGGGGCGCAAAAACAGGAACAGGATGATCAGAACCAGGATGAGCCCCGCGACGGCGTTTTCGCTGACCAGCTTCATCCGACCGAAATAAAGCTCGGCGAGTGTGTATTGCTCCTTCAGTTCCACGCCGGGGGGCAGGGAAGACTGCTTTTCGTCGATCCAGTCAGAGATCGCCCGGCTGGTATTGACGATATTGACCGTCTCCGGTTGCAAAACTTCGATCAGGCGCGCGGGCTTGCCGTCGATCCGAAAGATCGAGTTCCGTTCGGCAAAGCCGTCCGTGACGGTGGCGACATCGCCGACACGGACGACGGAGCCATCTTGGTTGCGCCGGATGACCAGGGCCTCGAACTCATCGGCGGTGTCAGCCAATTGACGGGTCGCAATAGGGATATTGCCGGTGGTGGTGCGAATTTCACCCATCGAACGATTGACCGAGGTGCTGCCGATGGCGGCGGCGACTTCGTCGAAGGTCAGACCATAGCGGCGCAGGGCCGATTCGGTGATCTCGACGGCGACTTCTTCCTCCTGATAGCCCTGAACCTCGATGAGGGGGCTACTGAAAGGGATCTGAGCCAATTCGTCCCGATACCGACGGGCCAATCGGTTGAGCTCGACTTCGCTGATCTGCGCCGGGTCGCCGGTGACCGAGACAAAGGTGATGGGCGTATCGGCCGTGGGGCGACTGACGACGGGGGGAAAGGAGGAGGGGGGCAGGTTCGACACCCCATCGACCCGCGCCTTCACGAGATTGAGGAAGGAATCGTAATCGGCCCCGTCCTCCATTTCGACGGTGACCTGTGCGGACCCTTCACGGGCCTGGGCGCTGATTTCCTTCACATTGTCGAGACCGGAAACCGCCTCTTCGATGCGGAGGACGATCTGTTCCTCAACGTCGCGCGGAGAGGCGCCGGGCCAAGAGACGCTCACATTGACTTGGTCGAGAGAGGCGGTCGGAAAGACCTCCCGCTCGATCTGGAACAAAAATGTGGCCATCCCCGCAACCAGGATCAGCACCATGAGGAGATTGGCGGCAACGCTGTTGCGGGCCCACCAGGCGACGAACCCGTTCATGGCGCGCCCCGCCCGCCGCTGGTCCCTGGGACCGATGCAAGCTCGCCCTCCGACGAGCCGCTTAAGCTGCCGAGGGCGGCGGTATCTCGACCCCGCATAAGAGGCCGAACTGTCGTGCCCGCCGGCACCGCGGCGCGAGAGACCACCACCCGTTGTCCCTCGCTCAGGCCGCCGGTGATGATCGCCCCCTGGTCGGTGAACGCTGCGATGTCGACCGGTTGGGCAGTGAGCACATTGTCCTCGTCGAGGACATAAACCGTATTCTCTTCTTGGATCGCGACCCTCGGCAATGTGACGGCGCGCTCAACCCGTGGGCCTTCGATCAGGGCATCCACGAAGAGGCCGATCGCCAGGGGGGTCCCGCCATCGGCGCTCCGACCATAGGGGTCGGGGACCTGGGCGATGGCCGCCACCTGACGCGTGGTGGGATCGATGGCCGCGTCAACGCGAACGATCTGCCCCTCCCAGCGATGGAGGCGCCCCCCCACAATCGTCGAGAGCGTGACCTTGGGGCGGTCGTCGTCGCTGTCGAAGGCGAGGGAAATGCCAAGCTTTGCCAGATCGCTGTCCGATAGCGGGAGGCGGATCTCCGCAATCTCGGTGGAGAAAATTTGCCCCAAGCTTGCCCCTGCATTGACGAATTGACCGGTATTCGCCGCAATCGATCGGATCCGGCCCGAGAAGGGGGCGGTGACGGTCGTGCGCTTTATATTCAGCCGCGCTTCCTCGAGATTGGCGAGGGCCGCCTGATAATTGGCTTCGGCACGGGCGAGTTGAGGGCGGCGAAGGGTGAGGTCTGAGGGACCTGATCCGGTATCGCCCAAAAGATCTTGGTAGTCCTGTTGCGCAAGGGCGGATTCGGCCCGCTCGATCTCCAGCTCCGTCCGCGCCTGGGCCACCTCGGCCTGCGCGCGGGACACTGCCAGACGATAGTCGGAATCCTCGATCTTGACCAATTCTTGCCCCGCGGTGACCGCGCCGCCGGGGGCGAAATCGGGCGACACGGAGAGAATTTTTCCGCTGACCTGGGTCACCAGACTGATATCCTGGCGGGGCGTGACTTCGCCTTGGGCGGCGACATTCAACTTGGCCTCGCCGAAAGCGACTTCCTCGACGAAGACCGTCGGATCGAAGGCCGTTGGCGCCTGGCGCTCGGCCTTTGGTTGACCGGCTTTGAGGAAGCCAAGGATCACGGCGAAGATCGCCACGACGACGAGGACGGCGGCGAGATTGCCGAAGATAACGGTAATTTTGCGGATCATTATGACCCCTCCTTAGACGACCCGATCGGCTGATCGAAAGCGATGAGGTCAGGATCGGTTTGGGGGTGGAAGGGCGCGCCAAGGGCGAGGTAAAGGTCGATGCGGTTGGACAACCGCGCCTCGGCGGCGGTGATGAACTGAGACTCCGACGAAATCGCCCGCTGCTGCGCGTTAATCAGGTCAAAGATCGTCGCGGTGCCGGCCAGATATTGTCGGACTGTCAAGGCTTCAGCCGCCTTCGCCTCTTCGAGGGCCAGCGCCTGGGCTGTATATTGTGTGCTGAGCAGGTGCTCCGCCGTAAGGGCGTTCTCCACCTCTTCATAGGCGCTGAGAACGGTTTGGCCGTATTGCGCGAGACTGCTTTTTAACTGAAATTCCCGCGCCTTTTCATTGGCCCGCAGGCGACCGCCCTGAAACAGAGGCTGGACGAGATTGCCGACGAGATTGGCGATCAGGTCGTCGGGGTCGTATGAGACATCGTCGTAGCTGTCGGCCACAAGGCTCTGGGCTGAGGCGGAAAGGGACAGGCTGGGCAAAAAGGCTTTTCGCGCGGCGGCAACCCTGAGGCCGGACGCCTCAATATCGGCTTCGGCGGCAAGGATGTCGGGGCGTCTGACGAGCAGCCATCCCGGTTCCCCCACCCCCGTAATGGCGCCATCCTCGTCAAGGATTGTCGGCAAGCCGGGCAGGGTGCCAAGCCCTTGCATCTGGCCCGCGGGATAGCGGCCGAGCAGGGTTTCGAGCCGCCGCGCCGCGGCGATCTCGGTCTGTCGACGCTGGGCGAGATTGGCGCGGGACTGGGCCAGGGACGACCGTGCAAGGCGCACGTCGAGGCTGGTCGAGATCCCGCGTTCATAGCGCCGCTCAATGACCCGAAGGTTGTTCTCCCCCGTCTCGACATCGCGTTCGGATAATTGACGCTGAAGGGTCGCGGCGGTCAGCCCGTAGAGCCCTTGGACGGCGGCCCCGGCGAGAGACAATTGTGCGGCCGCGAAGTCGAGCCGCGCCGCCTCGACATCCAGATAGGCGGCACGGGTTTGATCCGTCAGCCGTCCCCAGACATCGAGCTCCCAGGATAATGACGTGGAGAGGCGATAGGAGTCTGAGGAACTTGCTTCCCCACCCCCCTCGAATTCGCCGGTTTCGGGATTGAACTGCGGATCCCCCGCCGGTGTCCGAACGCTCGAGGCGGTAAAGCCGAATTGCGCTTGCGGCAGCAGTGACGCCCGGGTGACCCTGGCATTGGCGAGGATCGCCCCCACCTGGGACGCGCTGTTCTCCAGATCCTTGTTCCGGGCCAACGCTTCGGCGACCACGGCATCCGCCCGCGCATCCCCAAGATCGGCAAGCCAGTTTTCGGTGACGGCCTGGGCCGGGGCATCATCCGTCAGCGCAGTCCAACTCGGTGGGGTGGAAATCCCGTCGAGGGCTTGTTCGGCGGGCACGGTGGCGCAGGCGGCAACGCTCATCAAAAGAGCTGCCGTTCCGGGCCAGACCGCGCCAAAACGGCAACGCTCCCCTGCTCCGCTCACCATAAGAAATCCCATCATTCGGTCATCATAAACGAGGACCGATTGGTTTTAGTTTAAAAGGACGGAGGACACTGTGTCATCCGCTCGAACGCGCCTTTTGTGTCACATTATGTCGTAAAGTTTCGCCAAAACGGGGGAATTGTTCTCGGAATATTGCGGTGCATCGTTATCGGCGTGCTGGTCACCTGTGTCTCTCTCCTCAAGCGCGCGGCACAAGGGACAAGCGGGGCCGTGAAAGATTGGGATATCTGAGGATCAGACGAAGAGAGGCTCGTTAGATAGAAGAGAGATATAAAAGGATCGGTCGAAGACCTGGAGGCCACGCCCGGAATCGAACCGGGGTACACGGATTTGCAATCCGCTGCGTCACCACTCCGCCACGTGGCCTCGCCGAGACGAGAGACCGGGCCTTACGCTGTCAGTCTTCGCGCCGCAAGGAAAACTGCGCGCCGCTGTGGCCCCGTGATGCGCTGTTCCATTGCGCATTCTTAGGGGCCGCCAGGGCGTGCGCATGGGGCGAGGGGGCATCCTGCATTTCCGGTCGGACGGGGGCTTTCCTGACGGCGCGGGGCGGCCTATTCCAACGAACCAAAGCCTTTGGAGCGATGATGGATACGATAGAGGCCCGCAAACATATGGTCGACAGCCAGGTTCGGCCGAATGACGTCACCGACCCTGCCTTGGTGCGGGCCATGTCGACCGTCCCGCGGGAGGCCTTTGTCCCCACCAATCGCCGAAGTCTCGCCTATGTCGAAAAGGATGTCCCGTTATTTGATGGGCGATGGCTGCTCAAGGCACGCGACTTCTCCAAGCTGGTGCATGGGGCCACGATCCAGCCTGGCGACCTGGTGCTCGATATTGGTTGCGGCTATGGATATTCCTCCGCCGTGATCTCCTTTCTCGCCGGTGTCGTGGTGGGACTTGAGGCTGATGACCGCCCGATCGAGCGGGCCACGGAAACCTGCCGCACCCATGGCTACGACACGGTGGCGTTTGTGCAGGGCACGCTGGCTGAGGGGTGTCCCAAGCAGGGCCCCTATGATGTCATTGTCATTGAGGGCGGTATCGAAACCTTGCCCGACACCCTGTTTGCGCAATTGAAGCCGAATGGCGGGCGATTGGTCGCGATCATGTGCGAAGACGGCGTGGGGCACGCCACCCTTTGGACCCGGCATGGGGAAAAAAGGGGGCACAGGATCCTTTTCGAAGCGTATCCAGCGGGTATTCTGCCGGGGTTCGAAAAAGAACGCGCCTTCGTATTTTAACGCGGCGTTATTCTTTCTTCCGCGGGTTGCCCCGCAAGGCGAATGCGGGAATGTTTCATAGACCAGACAGAAGGGTATCGCTCCCCAATGGCGCAACCAAATACCGAACCGAGCATGGATGAGATACTCGCCTCGATAAGGCGGATTATCGCCGAGGACGATCAACCATCCATAGAAAAGCAGGCGCAACTCGAGACCCTTCAATTGGCCGAAGAGGACGCTGTCGAAGGGGCGGACAGGCCGATGGCCGAGGCCAAGGAGTCGACTGAGGCACTTGAGGCCGACGGCCCCGCGGCCGCCGCCGAAGAAGAATTGCCTGCCGAGGCGACCGCCGAGGTTGTGAGCGATCCCCTCGACGATTACGATCACCACGAACCCCCAGCTCCCTCTCCGTCAGCGCAAGAAGAGTCCGTGTCTATGACCGCAGCCGCCGCTCCCGCCCTTCAAGATCAACTGGTCGGTGCCGAAGCTTCCGAAGCCGCTGCCGACGCCTTTGGCGCCCTTGAGGAAAATGTGCGCCTGACCAATCAGGGCGCGCGCACGATAGAAGACCTGGTTGAGACGATGTTGCAGCCCATGGTGCGTCAGTGGCTCGACACGCATTTGCCGCGCATTGTTGAGGAAAAGGTCGAAGAAGAAGTGCGGCGCATCGCCCGCCGCCGCTGATTGCTTCGGTGCCGTGGGGGCGCGACATAGGGCTTGCCGTCAGCCTTTTCTGTGGTTTTCGGTCCTGCCCGGGTAACGGTTTGTTTGAGGGCCTGAGGCTAAGCGTCAGGGGTCTTGTCGTCTCCCACGATGCTCTCTTCGGAAGGCGTTGATCCCCAGGCGGGAGATCTTACCTCTATTGGCGCCGACGTCCGTCGACGCTGTCCTCACAGGAGTTATCCATGCGTGATCCCCACGACATCTATATGAACACATTGGTCCCTATGGTCATTGAACAGACCAGCCGCGGGGAGCGCTCCTTCGATATCTATTCCCGACTGCTCAAGGAACGTATCATTTTCCTGTCCGGGCAGGTCCACGATCAAGTGTCGACCTTGATCGTGGCGCAGCTTTTGTTTCTCGAGGCGGACAATCCGAAAAAGGACATCGCCTTCTACATCAACAGCCCCGGCGGGTCGGTGACGGCCGGTCTCGCGATGTACGATACGATGCGATATATCCGGCCGCAGATTTCCACCATGTGTGTGGGGCTCGCCGCCTCCATGGGGTCGTTGCTCTTAACGGCCGGGGACAAAGGGATGCGCTTTTCGCTGCCGAATTCCCGGATCATGGTGCACCAGCCCTCCGCTGGGTTTCAGGGGCAGGCGTCTGACATTGAGCGCCATGCGCGTGACATCATTCAAACCAAAAAGCGTCTGAACGAAATTTACGTTGAGCATACCGGCCAGGATTATGAGACGATCGAGCGCACCCTCGACCGCGATACGTTCATGACCCCCGAAGACGCGCTGGATTTCGGCCTGATCGACCAGGTTCTGGAAAAACGCGCCGTCGCCTCTGGCGATGAGGGGTGAGTAGCCCATCTTTAAGGGTGATGAATTAGTGATTAACGCTTCATTGCGAACGAGATAGTAACAAAAGCCGCGCAATCTTGGGGCTAAGCCGCGATTGCGTGACTGGTCCTCTTCATGCAGGATTGTGGCAAGTAAGAAGACGGATCGAGACGGCCATTGAGATCAGCTCGGTGGCCTGGCCCAGGAGGCGCCTTGCATGAGCAAAGTCGGTAATAAAGGTGGATCGGGCGCCGGCCCGACGGGTACCACAGGCGGTGGCGATGGAAAGAACACGCTGTACTGCTCGTTTTGTGGAAAATCTCAGCACGAGGTCCGTAAGCTGATCGCCGGGCCGACGGTTTTCATCTGTGATGAATGCGTCGAACTGTGCATGGATATTATCCGTGAGGAGTCCAAGACCTCTCTCGTCAAATCGGGGGAGGGGGTGCCGTCTCCCCAGCACATTCACTCCGTGCTCGATGATTATGTCATCGGCCAGGCCTATGCGAAGCGTGTGCTGTCGGTGGCGGTCCATAACCACTTCAAGCGCCTCAATCACGCGCAAAAGAATTCCGACGTGGAGCTGGCAAAGTCGAACATCCTTTTGGTGGGACCGACCGGATCGGGGAAAACGCTCCTGGCGCAAACCCTCGCGCGCATTCTCGACGTGCCGTTCACCATGGCCGACGCGACCACGCTGACCGAAGCCGGCTATGTCGGCGAAGATGTCGAGAACATCGTGCTGAAGCTTCTTCAGTCAGCGGACTACAATGTGGAGCGGGCCCAGCGCGGGATCGTCTATATTGACGAGATCGACAAGATCAGCCGCAAGTCTGATAATCCCTCGATCACCCGCGACGTATCAGGGGAAGGGGTTCAGCAAGCCCTTCTCAAGATCATGGAAGGCACAGTGGCGAGCGTGCCGCCCCAGGGCGGGCGGAAACATCCGCAGCAGGAATTCCTGCAGGTCGACACGACCAATATTCTGTTTATCGTTGGCGGGGCCTTCGCAGGTCTCGACAAAGTGATCCAATCCCGCGGCGATGGCGCATCGATCGGTTTCAACGCCGAGGTGAAGGAACTCGAAGATCGGCGTATCGGCGACGTTCTGCGCGAAGTCGAGCCGGAGGATCTGCTGAAATTCGGGTTGATCCCTGAATTCATCGGTCGTCTGCCGGTGATCGCCACCCTCGAAGACCTCGATGAAGAGGCCTTGGTTCAAATTTTGACCAGCCCGAAAAATGCGTTGGTGAAGCAATATCAGCGTCTGTTCGAGATGGAAGACGTGAAGCTGACCTTCAAACCCGAGGCGTTGGTGGCGGTGGCCAAAAAGGCGATCACGCGGAAGACCGGGGCGCGGGGCCTTCGGTCGATCATGGAAGGCATTCTGCTCGATACCATGTTCGATCTGCCCACCCTCGAAAATGTCGAGGAAGTCGTGATCAACGCCGAAGTCGTCGAAGGCAAGGGCGATCCCCTTTACGTCTACGGCGAAAAGGACAGCCAGGTCGCGGCCAAGAGCTCCGCCTAAGGGCAGGAGACGGGGACACCCGTTTCAAGGCGACCAACAACACCCTCACCCCCCGCTGTGCGCAGCGGGGGGTTTTGTTTGGCGGCGCCCGTGACGGCGCGCAAATGCTGGCCTACTCTCTGGGAGAATACGAGGCCATCGAAGAGGATTTGACCATGGCGATTTCGTTTGACGGCCGCGTGGCCATCGTAACCGGTGCAGGGGCGGGACTTGGCAGATCCCACGCCCTCGACCTCGCCCGCCGCGGCGCCAAAGTGGTCGTCAACGATTTCGGTGGGGCCGTCGATGGCAGCGGCGGCTCTTCGGGTCCAGCAGAAGCTGTGGTCGCCGAGATCGCTGCGGCGGGGGGCGAGGCGATCGCTCACGGGGCGGACGTGACGAATGCCGACCAGGTCGCGCATATGGTCGAGACGGCGATGGAGAAATGGGGCCGTATCGATATCCTCATCAACAATGCGGGTATTTTGCGGGATGCCAGCTTCCATAAGGGAAGCATCGAAGACTTCGAAAAGGTCGTGGACGTTCATTTGATGGGCGCGGTGATTTGTTCGAAGGCTGTTTGGCCGATCATGCGGGATCAAGCCTATGGTCGCGTGCTGGTGACGACATCATCTTCGGGGGTGTACGGAAATTTCGGCCAATCGAATTACGGTGCGGCCAAGATGGGCCTTGTGGGGTTGATGAATGTATTGGTCATTGAAGGGAAGAAATACGACATACGGGTCAACGCTCTCTGTCCCGCCGCCGCGACACGGATGACCGAAGGGTTGCTGCCCCCTGGGGCGGATGCGCTTCTGACCCCTGACTCCGTCACCCCCGCCGCTGTTTATCTTGTCTCCGAGGACAGCCCCAATCGTACGATCCTCAATGCGACGGCGGGCGGCTATTCCGTCACCTATATTGAGGAGACCCGCGGCATTGCGCTGCCGACATCGCAGCAAAATGCCGAGGCGATTGCCGAGAATTGGGAGAAGATTACCGATGAGACGGGGGCGGAACGTCTTGTCGAGGGAAACCAGCAAACGATGAAATTCGCCGTGATGGCCCAAAAGGTCGCCCAGTCGGACTGAGCGGCCCCGGCCTTAAGGGCGATTCCTCGGAAGGCGCGGGAGTGTTTGCCATCCCGTCGAGGTCAACGCTTCGAGGGGCGTAAAGCGACGCTTATAGTCCATCTTCCGTGACCCCTCGATCCAATAGCCCAGATAGACATAATCGAGCCCTGTCTCCGCCGCCTCGATAATATGGTCGAGGATCATGAAAGTGCCGGGCGAGCGTTTCGACGCCGCCGGATCGAAAAAGCTGTAGACCATGGAGAGTGCGCCCTCGAACCGATCGCGGAGGCTACAGGCGATCAATTCGCCCCCCTCGCGATATTCCACCACCTCCGTCGATACAGGCGTCTGTTCGACCATGGCGGCGTAATCGAGGGCGGTCATGTCCGCCATTCCCCCCTCGGCATGGCGGGCATCGAGATAGCTTCTCAGCACACCGAATTGTTCGGCGGTGGTCTTGGCGGGCAGAACGGTCCTGACCAGATCACGATTGCGCCCGATCAGTCTTTTCCACCGGCGGGAAGAAAAATCCGCCACGGGAACGCGTACCGACCGACAGGCCCGGCATCGGTCGCAAGCGGGGAGATAGGCGATATTCTGGGATCGCCGAAAGCCCCGCTCGCTCAGATCGGCGTTGACGATTTCGGCGTCCTTGCCGCCGAGGAAAGTGAAGATCTTCCGCTCCTGCCGCCCCGGAAGATAGGGGCAGGGGGTCGGAGACGTCAGGAAGAACTCCTTACTCTCGGATTGAAACGGTTTCGTCATGCACGCTCCCGCTTCTCAAGATCGATGCCGCGGCAATTATCCAACGGGGAGAAGGCCCACAGCTCTGAAATAACTCGGTGCGACAAAAGTAAAGACCAGCCAAAGCAAGAGGATAAGCGGAGTTCCTATCACGATGAAGTCTCGAAAGCGATAATTCCCCGGGGCCATCACCAACAAATTGGTCTGATAGGCCACGGGTGTCGCAAAGGAACAATTCGCCGCGTAGATCACGGTCAGGACCAGCGGCATGGGCGGTATCCCCGCCGCTTGGGCGGCACTGACGGCGATGGGCGTCATCAAGACGGCGGTGGCGTTGTTCGACAGCACATTGGTAAGAAGGGCTGTCAGTAAGAAAAAAGCGGAGAGGAGGACGACCGCGCCATTGGGGCGCTGGCTGAGCGGTTCAAGCAATTGGGAGATATAAATGGCCCCCCCCGTGGCCTGCAGGGCCGTGCCCATGGCGATCGCCGCGCCGACCAGCAAAAAGACGCGACGGTCCACTGCCCGCGAAGCCTGGCGCACATTGAGGCACCCGGTGGCCACCATGGCCGCCGCCCCCACTGTCGCGGCGATGGCGATCGGGAGCAGGCCAAAGGCGACGGTGCCGACAACCCCGACAAAGATCAGGCCGGCAAAGCGGGCGTGATCCGGGTCGGGCAATTGCGTCATCGATTGCTCAAGCATCAGGATGTCCCGGTCACTCCTCAGGCGTCGGATGTCTTGTCGGTCGCCGAGAATGAGCAGCACGTCACCGGCGTCGAGGCGAATGTCCTGAATATCGCCCCGCATCATCCGACTACGGCGTTGAATACCTAGGATCACACAATTGGTCTGGAACCGGAACCGGATCTGATTGATCGAGCGGCCGATGATACGCGAGCCTGGGGCCACTACCGCCTCAATGAGGCTCAATTCTCCGGTCCCGCCCTCGGGGGGGGAGACTTCGGATAAAAAGCTCGCGCGCAACCCAACATTACTCTTGAGCAGCTTGGTCAGCGTTTCTCGCGTGGCGGCAATGACGACCTTGTCCCGCAGGCGCAAGGTGGTGTCGTCAAAGGGCGGCAAGATGAGGTCATCGCCGCGCTGGACCAGGCGCACCGTCACATCTTTGAGGCTGGGGAACTGACCGGCGGCGGCGGTCTCTCCGATCAGCGGGCTGCCGCGCTCCAGAGTAATCTGCGCAAGGAACTGACGCCCGTCAGCGGTCGCCTGGATCTCCCCCAATCGGTTGGGGAGAAAGTACCGCGTCGCAATGGCGAGATATCCAAGACCGACAACGGCAAGGACCAGGCCCAGAGGGGCCAGGGCGAAAAGGCCGATGGCTTCGCCTGTCTCCTGCTCGAAGATTTCGACGGCGAGGAGGTTGGTCGACGACCCGATGGTGGTCAGCATCCCGCCGAGGATCGACACGAAGCTCAACGGCATCATCAGCCGGGACGGCGCGATTTTGGACTGAACCGCCATGGCCGAAATGATGGGGACGAACATCACCACCACGGGGGTATTGTTCAAGAACGCGCTGACCGTGATCACGAACATGAACATGCTGGAGACGGCCAGTTTGGGCGCCCGGTCGAACAACCGCAGCAGCATTCGCGTCGGTAATTCGAGGGCCCCAGACTGGTACATCCCCTGCCCGACGATCAGAAGACCGAGGATCGCAAAGAGGGCGGGGCTGGCAAAGCCGGAGAGCAGGCTCTCAGAACTCAGCCGATTGGCTTCGTCCGGGCCATAAACGGGGAAAAAGTGGAAGAAGACGAGCAGCCCGGCAATCACCCAGCCGCTGACCACCTCAAGGCTGACGCGGTCGCTCGAATACGCCACGATCGCGGCGAAAATCGTCCCGAACACGACCCACATTTGCCATGTGACGACAAGACCTTCCATTACGTCCCTAGCCAATCTGCCGAAATCCGGTGCCGTTCTGTTTGGGGGGGATCGCGTCGAAAAGCCATAATCCTGCAGGGGGTTTTCGCAAACGACGTTTGTCCTTGGGCTTGGCGTCGTCTAATCCGTCGCGATGAATGATCCATTCCTCGATCTTAAGGCCGCATTCTCTCGATATCCTACGGGGGTCACGGTGGTCAGCTGCCTCCCTGCAAAGGGCGGGCCTGTGGCCATTACCGTTAATAGTTTTACCAGCGTTTCCCTGGATCCCAGCCTTGTTCTTTGGTGTATAGAGCGGCGGGCCAGCGTGTTCGAGGCCTTTGCCGAGAGCGAAGCCTATGCGGTGAGTGTTCTCGCCGCCGATCAGCAATCCATCTCGAACCAGTTTGCCACGCCCGGCCGGCACAGCTTTCCGGCCGAGACGGGGGAGGTGGCGATCACCGGCTGTCCCCTCGTCAGGGGCCGGGTGGCAGGCTTCGATACCAAGATCGTAACGCGGCATGAGGCAGGCGACCATGTCATCTTGATCGGCGAAGTCGTCCATTTCGACAGCCGGGAAGGCGCCCCCCTCGTCTATGCAGGGCGACATTATTTCTCCGGTCCGGTCATCAGCTAAGTGTGGAGGGGTCAGGACGGCAGCCCATCTGACAGCCACCGTGCCGCCTCGTCGGCATAGTAACTGAAGATCATATCGGCCCCGCCGCGTTTGAGGCAGATCAGCGCTTCGAGGGCGGCCGGGGCGAAGGCAAAGGCCCCCTGATCGGCCGCACAGCGCAGCATGGCATATTCGCCGGAGACCTGGAACGCCGCGACCGGCAGGCCGAAAGTCGCCTTCACCGCGGCGATACGGTCGAGATAGGGCAGGCCCGGCTTGACCATCAGGATGTCGGCGCCTTCGGCACAATCGAGGGCGGCCTCTTTCAGGGCCTCGTCAGCATTCCGCGGATCCATCTGATAGGTCGCTTTGTCCCCCAACAGGACGCCGCGGGACCCGATGGCATCGCGATAGGGGCCGTAAAAGCGCGACGCGTATTTGACCGCGTAGGACAGGATCAGTCGATCGGTGTAGCCGTCATCGTCGAGGCGCCGGCGGATGGCGCCGACCCGTCCGTCCATCATGTCGGAAGGGGCAAGGGTATCGAACCCCGCTTGGGCAAGCAGCGCGGCCTGGTCGCACAGGACAGCAACTGTCTCATCATTGAGGATCTCGCCGTCGGCAAGAAGCCCATCATGGCCGTGATCGGTGTAGGGGTCGAGGGCCACATCGGCGATTAACCCGATGGAAGGCAGCGATGCTTTGATCCCCCGGGCGGCACGGCACATCAAATTGTCGGCATCAAGGGCCGCCTCCCCCCCCGGTGACCGACTGTCGGGGCCGGTAAACGGAAAGAGCGCTAGAGCCTTGATCCCCGCTTCCCAGGCGATTTCGGCCCGTGTCACCACCTCGTCGACCGTATGGCGTGCGATCCCCGGCATAGCCGGGATCGGGCCGGCGGCGGCTGTTTCGTCCCGCAAAATGAGGTTCAGCACCAAATCCTGAGGTCTGAGCGCGGTTTCCGCCACAAGGTCACGGATCCACGGGGCGCTGCGTAATCGACGCGGACGGGTGGAGGGGAAACGACCGGGAAAAACGTAAGCGGGCATGGGATCCTTGGTTTCGGAAGTGTGAGTTGTTTGTACTCACATTTTTACCGGGGTTTAGTGTCCGTTCGCTAGACCGTCTTATGCTTAAGTCCAACCGAGAGTTCTAGTTATGCAAGCCGGGCTAGCCTTCCCCAATAAAGATCAGGATGATCTGCTTGATATTCATTCGTGTTATCTGCGGCTGTTAACCCTGATCGAGCGCCTTCACCGGCAATTGCTCGAGGTCATCAAAGATGAGCTGGAGCGCGAGAGCCTTGACGATATTAACGCCGTCCAGGCGCTGCTCCTCTACAATATCGGGGATGCAGAATTGACCGCAGGCGAGTTGCGGACACGGGGGCACTATCTGGGCTCGAACGTGTCCTACAATCTGAAGAAATTGGTCGATACGGGATACATCTCCCATAAACGGTCCGATGCGGACCGGCGGTCCGTGCGGGTGTCCCTTACGGATAAGGGGTTCGAGATCCGCGAGATCATTGGCGGCCTTTTCGAGCGTCACCTGAACTCGGTGGAAAAGGTGGGCGATGTCCATGCCGAGATGATGGACACCACCAATACGACCCTCGAACGCCTTGAGCGCTTCTGGGCCGACCAGATCCGCTTTCAACTATAATTGACCCTCAGGACCCCAAGGGCGCGCCCGCGCCCCTGGGGCCTCAGGCCGAGAAGGTCACCAGCTGACCGTGACGGTCTTCTTCGGGAGAGAGAAGGTCGAGGACCAGTGGAGCCAGTGCTGCGGGGGGCGGCAGGCTCGCTGGATCCTCCCCCGGCATGGCTTTCTCCCGCATGGCCGTGCGCATTGGACCTGGGTTGACGAGATTGACCCTGAGGGCGCTCTCCTCCGTCTCCGCCGCATAGGTCAGAAAGACCGCTTCGAAGGCCGCTTTGCTCGCCGAATAAGGGCCCCAAAAGGGTTTGAACTTCCGCGCACGACTTGAGGTGATCCCGACCACCCGTCCCGCCGCCGATTGACGGAGGAGGGGATCAAGGCCTGTCAGCAAGAATGCATTCGCCGTGACATTGAGGGCCATCGTGCGGTCCCACATCTTCTCTTGAATGTCCGCAATCGGTGTCAGATCGCCGAGACTCCCGGCATTGGCGACGAACCCGTCGAGGCGACCGAACCGCGCCGCCAACGCTTCGGGCAATCGGGCCATGGCCTCGCGATCGGTCAGATCGGCGGGGATCATCGTCACCCGGCCCCCGGCGGCGGTAATCTCGTCGTCGAGGGCTTCGAGGGCCCCTTGGGTGCGGGCAAGCGCGATGGGGTGATGACCCGCCGCCGCCAGGGCGACGGTCAGGGCCCGGCCAATGCCGCGGGACGCGCCGGTCACGAGGATAAGGCGTAGTTGATCAGAGGGCGGCACGGATGTCCTCCGCCAGCGCGCTCAGGGTCTCAGGGTCTGCCTGGCCTTGGCCATGGGGGCCGGGGGCCTGATCCGCCCATATCGGCAGAATGTGAAAATGGATGTGAAAGACCGATTGGCCCGCCGCGCTGCCGTTGAATTGCATCAATCGAATGCCATCGGGCTGCAAAGCGCGGTGGACGGCCCGCGCAATGCGCTGGGTCTCCGCGATCAAGGCGGCGAGGGGGGCCTCGCCGATCTCTAACAGATTGGTGGCCTGTGACTTGGGGATCACGAGACTGTGGCCCTTCGTCTGGGGAAAGGCGTCCATAAAGGCGAGGGTGTCATCGGTCTCGGCAATCACCGCAGCCGGAATATCGCCGCGAAGGATCTTCGCGAAGACATTCTCGGGGTCGTAGGGGGTCGAAAGGTCCATAGCCACTCCTTACGGGGCCTGCTGTTTATGGCCGCAGGTGCCGCAACGCAATTCCTTGCCGGCCCGGGAAAAGGGAAAGAGGGCCCCGGTCAGCAGCAAAAGAGCCGGAAGCAGCCGGTGCCGACGGCGGCGCAGCGGGCCGCCGCATTGCGGGCAACGATCGGGAGCGCCGTCACTTCTCTCAGCCGGGGGCGTGTCGGGCGAGGAGGAAGCTGCCGCAATGGTATTGAGGGCGATACGCGCCATATGCGCGTCCCGTTGATCGGCGAGCAGACGATAGCCGCCGAGCCCGATGCGCAAATGGGGCTGGGCTGCGAGGGTGGCTTCATCCGCCAGGTGGACGCTGAGCCCCTGCGCACGGAGAAAGCCCGCGGCGATCAGGGCCTCCTCGGGGTCGTAGAACCGCGCGATTTCCTTCACGGCCCCTCGGTTTTCTTGAACGGGGTAAAATCGGACAGATAGGAGATGGCGTCTTGGACCTCGCGCCTCTCAGCGTCGAGAAAGCGCTCCACCGCCTCCCGAAAGGAAGGGTTCGGAAGGTAATGCGCAGAATAGGTGGTCACCGGACGATAGCCACGGGCGATCTTGTGTTCGCCTTGGGCGCCGGCATCGACAAAGCGGAGACCGTGCTGGAGCGCGAAATCGATGGCCTGATAGTAGCAGACCTCGAAATGAAGAAACGGGACGTGCTCGGTACACCCCCAATATCGGCCATAAAGCGTATCCCCGCCGATAAAATTCATCGCCCCGGCAATCGCTTGGCCGGCCCGCTTGGCGAAGACGAACAGGATCTCATCCGCCATCACCTCGGCGATCATCGAGAAAAAGCTGCGGGTCAGATAGGGGGTGCCCCATTTGCGGGCACCGGTATCCTGATAGAACGTCCAGAAATGATCGAGGACATCTTCGGTAATCCCGCTGCCGGTGATCCATTCGATCTCGATCCCGGCTTCGGCGATGGCGGCGCGCTCCTTCCGCAACCCCTTTCGCTTGCGGGAGGCGAGGGCGGAGAGGAAGCCGTCCCAATCGCCAAACCCTTCGTCCTCGAACCGATATTGCGTGCCCGTCCTGATGAGATAACCGGCGGCCCGCAATCGCTCGACCTCCTCGGGTACGGGAAAGGTGATGTGAAGGGAGGAAAGGCCGAGTTGGTCGGTCGCCTGGGCGGCGCCCTCGATGAGGAGGCGTTCGGCGTCGGCTGTCGCGGCGTGGAGACGGGGGCCCGTGGCGGGGGTGAAGGGGATACCGGCGAGGAATTTGGGGTAGTAGCGTCCCCCCGCCCGGTCATAGGCGTCGGCCCAGCCGTGGTCGAAGACGAATTCGCCGCGGCTATGAGCTTTGAGATAGAGCGGCATGACCCCCACCATTTCCGCTCCCCGCTTGACCACCAGATGTCGAGGGCCCCAGCCGGTTTCGGGACGCACGGCCGCCGATCGCTCGAGCACCTCAAGGAAATCCCATTTGGCAAAGGGATAGGAAGGGCGGTCCGCCCTCTGGGTCAGGGCATCCCATGATCCCTTGTCGATCTCGGCCATTGCGGGAACGAGGTCGATCGTGGGGGCGGGGGAGGATCCATCGGCCATGGGTCCCATATAGCCCTCTTCACGGCCATGCCGACGCTTGCGGGGCGAGATGATGCCACTATGGTGCGGGCCAAGCGCAAAAGGCGGAAAGAATGCACGATATTCGGGCCATTAAGGACGATCCCGACGGGTTCGATGCGGCGATGTCGCGCCGCGGGGTTGCCATCAAAGCGGCGGATCTGATCGCCCTTGATGAGCGGCGGGTGGCCAATACCAAAGCAATGAACGAGGCCCAGGCCGCCCAGAAACAGGCGTCAAAGGCAATCGGGCAAGCCATGGGGGCGGGCGACCAGGCGAAGGCCGAAGCGCTCAAGGCGGAGGTCGCCGCCCTCAAAGCCAGCGTTCAGGAGCGTGAAGCCGACGACAGGCGGTTGTCCGATGAGTTGCGGGCGGCCTTGCTGCCCATCCCCAATCGCCTGGCGCCCGATGTGCCCGACGGGGAGAGCGAAGACGACAATGTCGAGATCCGCCGGTGGGGCACCCCGCCGGATATCGCAACCCCGCAGGATCACGTCGATCTTGGCGAGGGACTTGGTCAGATGGATTTCGAGACGGCCGCCAAGATATCCGGGTCGCGATTTGCCCTCTTAACGGGGGATCTCGCCCGATTGGAGCGGGCCCTCGCCACCTTCATGCTCGATTTGCACCGCCATGAGTTCGGCTACATCGAGGTCAGCCCGCCGGTTCTCGTGCGGGACGACGCGTTGGTTGGCACGGGGCAATTGCCGAAATTCGAGGAAGACCTCTTCAAAACCACCTCGGGGCATTACCTGACCCCCACCGCCGAGGTTCCGCTCACCAATCTTGTCCGGGACAGCTTGCTTGAGGAAGACAGCTTGCCGCGCCGATATACGGCGTACACGCCCTGTTTCCGCTCCGAAGCCGGATCGGCCGGGCGTGACACCCGCGGCATGATCAGGCTCCACCAATTCAGCAAGGTCGAACTGGTCTCGATTACGACCCCAGAGGAGGGCCATCAGGAACATGAGCGGATGACACAGGCGGCTGAGACGGTTCTCCAGCGCCTCGATCTGCCCTATCGGGTCGTCACGCTCTGCGCCGGCGATATCGGCTTCGGCGCCCTCAAGACCTATGATCTTGAGGTCTGGCTGCCCGCTCAGAATACCTATCGAGAGATTTCCTCCTGCTCCTATGTTGGCGACTTTCAGGCGCGACGCATGAATGCCCGGTTCCGGCGGGAGGGGGAGAAAAAGCCGCTTTACGTGCATACCCTCAACGGGTCGGGGCTGGCAGTGGGACGGACCTTGGTCGCCGTCCTTGAAAATTATCAGGAGGCCGACGGGGCCATTCGTGTGCCCGACGCGCTTCAACCCTATATCGGTCAGAGCCGAATAGAGAGAGCGTCATGATCGTGCCGATGCCGCCGGGCCGCGATGGGGGAATGAGCAAACGGACCCTGATCTTGGTCGGGCTGGCGGTGAGCGCCCTTGCCGCGGCGGCGGCCCTCGGGCTTCAGCGGGATACCGACCGTGTCCTTCAGCGCGAGGCGGAACGGGTCTGCGGCAAAGGCAATGTGGCCGATATCGGCCCGGACGGGATCCGTTGCGACCTCTCTGCGGCCCCCCGTTCAGACGGAGACTGATCAGTGCGTATTTTGTGCTCGAACGATGACGGTATTCACTCCCCCGGCCTTGCGGCGCTGGAGGATATTGCCAGGACCCTGTCAGACGATGTCTGGACGGTCGCGCCGGAAATCGATCAATCCGGTATGTCGCGGTCGATCACGCTCACCCGACCCCTCAGGATACGGAAGGAAGGCGACCAGCGCTTCGCTGTGGATGGGACGCCGACGGATTGCGTCCAACTCGCGGTGGGGCATCTTCTCGACCGTCGCCCCGACCTCGTCCTTTCCGGGGTCAATAACGGGCATAATCTCGCCGAAGATGTCTCTTTTTCGGGCACGATCGCCGTTGCGCTGCACGGCATGACCTACAAAATTCCCTCGGTCGCCTTTTCCCAGGCACGCATGGATCGTAACAAACCGCGTTGGGATACGGCGAGGGCCTGGGGCCCCAAAGTCTTGAAACGGCTTCTCGATGTGGGGTGGCCTGACGATGTCGTGATGAACGTCAATTTTCCCAATCGTGGACCGGAGGAGGTCGGCGGCGTTGCCGTTTGTCATCAGGGACGGCGAGCGAATGTTGAGCTGTATGCCGAGGAACGGACCGATCTTCGCCAACGCCGCTATTACTGGTTCGGTTTTCAGGGGACGCCCGAAGAGCCGCCGGCGGGCACCGACCTCCGGGCGATCTATGATGGCCTGGTTGCCGTCACGCCGCTGCACCTGGCTTTTACCCATGAGCCGACGATGCCGGCCCTTGAAAAGGCCCTCGACGACCTTGCGGAATGAGCCCCAAGGACGGTCATCATAGCCATCGGTTCTGCGTCGCGCCGATGATCGACTGGACCGACCGCTATTGTCGGTGGGTCCACCGTTTGTTGTCGGCAAAGGCGCGGCTTTACACCGAAATGGTCGTGGACGAAGCGATCCTGCATGGCGATCGGGATCGCCTGCTGGGCTTTGATTCCGCCGAGCATCCCGTTGCCTTGCAAATCGGCGGGAGCGACCCGCGCAAGCTGGCCGAGGTCGCCGCCATCGGCGCGCAAGCGGGGTATGATGAGATCAATCTCAATGTCGGTTGCCCTTCCGACAGGGTGCAGTCGGGGCGGTTCGGCGCCTGTCTGATGGCGGAGCCGGAGACGGTGGCGGAGGGGGTGCGCGCCATGGCCGCGGCGGTTCCTTGCGAGGTGACGGTCAAGTGCCGCATCGGCATCGACGATCAGTCCCCTGAAGAGGCGTTGCCCCGCTTTTTGGACGCCGTTGAAGCGGCCGGCGTCAGAACCGTGATCGTCCATGCCCGGAAGGCTTGGCTTGAGGGGCTGAGCCCGAAGGAGAACCGCACCATCCCCCCCCTCGATTACGATCTGGTGGTGCGGGAGGCGCAGCGACGTCCCGCCCTGTCGTTCATTCTCAATGGCGGTCTTGCGGGGGGCGCGGCGGCCGAGCGATGGCTCACCACCTTCCCAGGGGTCATGCTGGGGCGGGCGGCCTATGAGCAGCCCTTCCTCCTCAGTGAGGTCGATCAGCGCCTGTTCGGCGCCCCCCCGGCGGCGCGCTCACGCCTTGAAATCGTCGAGGCGGTGGCCGACCGGGCGGCAGCGGAGGCGGTCCCGATTTGGCGTTATGCGCGGCATATGCTCGGGCTCTATCATGGACAGCCAGGGGCGAAGACATGGCGCCGTCAGCTCTCTGAGGAGGGGCGATCGGCAAAAGCGTGCCCGGCCTGGCTCGTCGATGTGGCTGAGACGGTGTCGGCAAAAGCTGAGGCACCCGACCGGGCGCCTGTTGCTTAATGGGCGTTGTCGCCTAAAGGGCGCTGTAATCAGACCCCGGATCACCCGCAGGGGGCTCCGGCCCAAAACCGCCGGGGATCAGCGGTCCACCGAAGCTGGGGTCGAGATAGCTGATATCAATGGCGGTCGCCGTTGGCGGGACGACCGGCGTCGGCTGGCCGGCAAAGGCCACCTGGGTCGCCTGAGGCAGACACGGATTGACGGGGGCGAACGCGTTCACCGCTGTCCCCGGCCCGACATAGGGGGTGCCGTCCGCCTTGGTGCAGGGGTCGAAGACCTTGGTGGGCGAGGCTTCGGTATAATACCGTCCGTCATCTCGCTTTGCGAGGCGCACAGGATTCGCCGAGTAATAGGTGCCATCATCCCGCTTCGCCAGGCGCACGGGGTTTTTGGTGAAGCTGTTTGTCGGTGTCTCTCCCTCTTCAGGGGAAGAGGTGTCGCCTTCGGCGGAGGCTTGCCCATCGGCCGCGGTCGCCTCGGTGGATGAGCTATCCGCCGCCGCGACATCGACCGCGCTGGCCTCGTCTTCACCGGGCAGGGTCGCGCCCAATTGCGACAGATCCTGTGTCTCAGTGGGAGACTCGTCGGTCGTCGCCGTGTTCTCAGCGGTCATGTCGGCCGCCGCCGTTTCATCGGCAATGGGCGCCGTCTCATCGGTCATTTGGACAACGCCGTACCCCGCCAGGGCGCCGAGGCCGCCAATGGCCAGGAGAGCAAGGGAACGCAATACATTGTTTCGCATGCCAGAGAGTCTCGACCTTATCTGCAATCGCCCCGTTGGCGACCGGTTAAGATACTGCAAACACTAGGCCAATTATATAGGAGTGTCACGTCACTGCGGCCAGAAGGTTAATGTCCCTGTCTGTTCAAGCGGGCGGGCCCGTGGTACCTCTTAACATCGGTGTTAGATATCTCCGATCTGCGGGGGGTGCAGGGTGAGTTCTCGACCATGAAGACGGGTCAGACCGGGCTGAATTTGATCAAAGCCTATGAGGGCTTGCGGCTGACAGCGCAGGCCGAGCCCGCGCTGCCGGACGGCGAACGGCTTTGGTCGGTTGGCTATGGTCACCGTAAAACGGCCGCTCAAGGCATGACGGTCACCGAAAAGGAGGCCGCGCGGCTGCTCGCCGATGACATTGGCCCGATCGAAGGGCTGATCCAATCGACGGTACGTTGCCCCCTCAACCAGAACGAACACGACGCCCTTGTCTCTTTGATCTTCAATATCGGGGAGGAGAATTTTCGCCGCTCGACGGTGCTCGCCAAGCTGAACGATGGCGACAAGCTCGCCGCGGCGGACGCTATTGAGCGGTGGAGCCGGGCGCGGGTCGATGGTCGCTTGGTGAAGCTCGATGGCCTGGTCCGCCGCCGGGCCGCGGAGAAATCGCTTTTCCTCATGCCCACCGACGCGGAATTGGTGGTGCCCACGTCGGAAATCAGCCCTGCGGCCGAATGTGATGGGGCGATCCGAGAGGCGGCGGAGGTCACCAATGCGCCGCTATTTGATTTCGATGCCTTCCGTCGCAGCCGGGACAAAAACCTCACGCCGGAGGAGCGGGAAATGCGGCTCCAGGCCCTCTTCCACGCCCAACAGGCGCTGACCGGTGACCCGAGTAAGATGATCATTTCCAAGGCCGAGGAGCGTGAAGATATCGGGGTGACCATCGGGGCGGCGGTGGCGGGCCTGATGATCCTGTTCGTCATCGGTCTCAGCGGTGTCCTGCTGATTGACCAATCCTGGCCTGGCCTGTTGACGCCCCTGGGCCTCGATGCGGCCATGATGGACAGGGTGCATGCCGAACTTCCCCTCTGGCTGATGGGGGCAGGGGGCGTGGCCTTCTATTTCATCGCCTATGTCATTGCGAAGCGGGCGTCGCGGCATAGTATGAAGCGGCGACGGGCCGTCGAGGTGGCGCGGGTTTACGGCCGGTCTTGACCCTTCATCTCATGAAATTGGCGGTGGGGATCGACGATCTCGAAGCGCTCAGCATCCGTCAGCGGCAGTTGCGTCGCCATGGCGGTCGCCCCAATCCCTTTCACATCACGCGCATGATGCCGCGCCGGGCCAGCGAGATCCTGTCGGGCGGCTCGCTCTATTGGGTGATCAAGGGGCACTTCGCCTGCCGTCAGGGAATTGTGGGGATCGAGCGCGTCACCCTTGATGATGGACGCGCGGCCTGTCGCCTCGACCTCGATCCGACCTTGATCCCCGTGCGGGCCCTTGCACGGCGGCCTTTTCAAGGCTGGCGTTACCTCGCCGGGGAGGACGCCCCAAAGGATATGTCGTCGGACGATCAGGGCGCGCGCCTGCCCGCTGAGCTGCGGGTGTCTCTTTCCGACCTTGGCCTTCTCTGACCAAGGCTTGCGGCGCCAAGGCGGTCGCATCCTGCCGCGCTTATCGCTATGAAGAAACAGGGGCTTGGGACCCTTTTGGGGGAGGTGAGGGGCATATGCGGAAGGAAGCAGTGATCATTCTGGCCATGGGGCTTGTCGCGACGATCGGGTTGCGAGTGGCCCTCCAGGGCGGCACGGACCGAGCCGATCATCGCACGCCGCGCGGTGGCGATGCGGAGGCGAGGGAAGAGGGGGGAGTGTTTTCTCCCTATAAGGAGAATGGCGGAGAGATTTTTGTCGTCGATCTGAAGGCGGATCTTCCGGCGGCGAAGGCGGGCGCTGTCGGTGAAACCGAGGTGGAGGTGACCCTGTGCCTGCCCGATACTTTACCGGGCGGGGCCTGTGCGTCGCGGAGCTCGCTGCTCTCCTCTCCACCGGAGCCGACCGATATGCTGACGGCGGATGGACAGCGGCGGCCCGTGACCGCCTCGCTTGTCCACCCCACTGATTATGAAGCGCCGGTGAGAATGGTGCGAACCTGTGAGCAATTTGCCGAGCTGTGGGCGGAGGGATGGGGAGGGCTGACAACCGCCGACCGCGCCGATGAAGCTCGGTTCCTGCGATATTGCGGATTACGGCGTCTGGCAGCCCTGGCCCAACCTGCTGAGCGGAGCCGCTTTGACGGGACCCCCCTGGGGGCGCTGCTCGAAGACGTTCCCGAAGCGGACTGGCCAACCCTTCCCGATGAGCGGGCCATGCGCCCTGCGATCACGGCCCTAGAGGGGACGCCGCCTCGATGGTCGGCCCAGAGCGCTGCCCTCGATATGCGGATCACCGATATTGGCCACGCCGATTTCGACGATGACGGCGACGGCGAGCATCTCTTGTTTCTCGCGGGGCGGATGCGTGGCGGGACCTTGGGGTTTTCAACCTTTGCCCTTTTGGAAAACACGGCGGATGGGGGGCGCCTGCGGCGGATCGATTTCCGGTAGAGCCATTTCGCGACTCCGATTGATCGATATGGCTCTCATGGTCGCTGGCGCCTCGCCTGAGGAGTGATCCCCTCGGCGATTCATCAGTCGTGAGGCAATCGGGCGGGTTAGCGCAGCGTTGCCGCGTTGGTTGGACGTTTGACAAATTGCCGTTGGCTGCCCTGGGTCGTCGTCCCGCTGGTCAGCGGCGTGGGACGACGGCGCGGCGGCGCTGCGCTCTCAAGACGATTGGTATCGGGCGCCGCCAGTGATGGCCGTGTGCCCCCGGCTTCCGTCGGCTGGGCATTGTCCGCAGGCGGACTTGAGAGTGCCAGTTGCGGTGTCACCGTGCCGAGCGGCTCATCGCTATACTGACATTTCCCTTCGAAGCGGGCGCCGCTTTCGATCATCAGCGATTTGTGAGTGATGTCACCGGTGACGATGGCGGTATTGGCCATTTCGACCTCGATCGCCTTGATCGCCCCTTTGACCGTGCCGGAAATCCGCACCTTTTCAGCGGTGATTTCCCCTTCGACGCTGGCCCCGTCCCCCACGATCAGTGTCTTTGCGTGGATATCGCCTTCGAGTTGCCCGTCATATTGCACCTCTCCGGTGCTCTCGATGACACCGCGAATGGCCATATCGCCGCTGATGATCGAGGGGACGCTGGGGCCACGATTGGTACGCTGGGTCTTTGGCTTGGCGGAGGCTTTACGCGACGGCTGGGAGGGGTCGGGTACCTCGTCAGGAAGGGACGAGGGCTCCTGCGCCCGGCGCTGACTCTTAACTCTCGAAAACATACCGTCCCGCCTCGATAAATTTCAGGGGATCAACCTGCCGTCCCCGATAGTGAATTTCGTAGTGCAGGTGGGTCCCTGTCGACCGGCCGGTGCTGCCCATAAGGCCGACGACATCGTGCAACTCAACGACATCCCCCGCTTTGACCTTAATGCGGTTCATATGGGCGAAGCGCGTTTTGAACCCGTTGCCATGGTCGATTTCGACGGTCCGTCCAAACCCACTGCGCCAGCCGGCAAAAGTGACCTTACCAGGCGCGGTCGCCAAAAGGGGGCTGTTCCGCGGGGCGGCGAAATCGAGGCCCTTATGGGCGGCCCTGACATTGCGACGCATCGGATCCCACCGGATCCCGAAACGGGACGTCATGCGGTGAGGCACTTTGAGCGGTTGAGAGAGCGGGACGGCGGACAGGGCTTCGTTAAGGGTCACCAGCTCGGTGAAGGTATCGTGGACCCGCGCGGCACTGCGAAAATAAGCCGTGGGGTCGGTTGGGGACGCGTCACTCCCGAGATCGGCGGGAATGAACGGCCCCCCTTGCCCGATAAAGCTGCCGTCATCAGTGGGGGCCGGCGCGACAGCGGAATATTGGGCGTCGGCAGTGGATTGCCGAACGGAAGAGACCATCGGGGAGAGGTCGACCCCGGTATGTCCCAAAATACGCTGACGCTCGCGAATAGCCCGCCGCATATCTTCTTCGAGGCTGGCCATCAGCACCACTTGGCGGGCGGAAAGGGCGGCGGAGTCCTGGCGTACCCGCTGCAACACCGCATCGTCGATCCCGGCGGCGACCCTGTTCCCCTGAACGGAATTCAGTGCCTCCTCCCGCAGGGCGGAAATGCGGGATTGCCTTGGCGTCGGTTCGCGACCGACCGGATCGATCATCAAGCGATTGGTCGACTGACGACGGGTTCCCCCGGGGGCGCCCGCGGCGGAGAGGTTCTCGGCCAGGGCCTGGAAACGACGATCCACGGCCGCCTTGTTCTCGACTAAGGATCTGAGGGCTTCATATTCGCGGGTCAGGCCGGTGATGGCCGCGTCGAATTCCCGCTCATAGGCGTAATTGAGGGCTTGGATTTCTTCATAGGCGCCTTCGGCGGTCTGCAATCGCCGCCGATAGGCCGCTTCTTGATCCCGTCGCTCCTGATCCTTGGCGACGATGATCTGTTCCTTAAAGACGACATTGACCGACGCATAGGCGACCCAGAGCAGGGCCGTGCCCAGAATGGTCGCCATGGCGATTTGAGTGCGCGCCGACAGCTTGATAAAGCGAACGACGCCTTCAGAACGATGATAAATCTGCCGCTCACGGAAAAAACGTCCGATCTTGCGACCCATTCGGCCTGAATCTCGGCCCATTATTTGGCCCCCGTAGGCTGGCGACTGATGCGTACCTCAATCGGTACACAAAAAGCAGGCCAGAACCCATTTACCCTGACTGTTACAATAACACACACAATGGGCGGCTGGCGCAAGACTTCCAAGGCAGTCGTACCGGAATTTCATTAAACGGTGTTGAAACTTTTGGTCACGTTTCTCCGCGGTTTAGGATGAAGTGGTAAATGACTTCTGCAACTCGGGCGCGTCATACCACGTCACCGGGAATCCCGACCGCCGCCGCCCCTCTTGATTGAAGGGCTTTTTGAGGCCGGGGCCGTAATATGCCGCCACCAAATCACGGAAGGCGGTCGCGGGCGCGAGGCCCCGATGCGCACAAACCCGCTCGAACCATCGCACCCCTGCGGCAACATGCCCGATCTCGTCCTCATAGATCTCCTCAAGGACCCGCGCACTTTCCGTATCGCCTGCCCGGCGCAGGCGATTGATCATCGCCGGGGTCACATCGAGGCCACGCGCCTCCAGGACCAAGGGGGCCACCGCTAAACGGGCAGCGACGTCATCCCGTGTCCTGAGGGCGGCATCGAACAGGCCGGAATGGGCGGGGAGATCGCCGTAGCTGACGCCGTATGCGACCAATCTTTCCGTAAGGAGACGGAAATGCCGGGCCTCGTCCATCATGACCGCCGTCCAGTCATCGAGGAATGCCTGCCTGTCTGCGGCGGGCAAAGTTGGCGTGAAGCGCCCGGCCATATCGGCGGCCAGGTCGATGGCATTGATCTCAATATGGGCGATGGCATGCAAGAGCGCGGCGCGCCCCCGGTCGGAGCCGCTCCCCCTTTTGGGCATGTCAGCGGGATCCAATAGAGGTGGACGGGCTCGACGGGCCGGCAATGGCCATGGGTCGAGGTCGGCAGGGTCGCTGTCCCGACCCTCGGCCTGGCCGTCAATATCCGTTGTCTCGACCCCAGCAAGGGCCCGTTCGACCTTAAGGAGCGGGTCCGAGGTCAGTAGTACGGCGGCAAGACGCCGCCGCCTTTCATCCTGCATGATCGGTGAGCGCTTTGAGCACCTTGTCGACATGCCCCGGGACACGGACCTTACGCCATATTTCTCGGACCACGCCCTCGGGGTCGATCAGAAAGGTGGCGCGCTCAATGCCCATATAGGTCTTGCCATACATGCTCTTCTCGACCCACACGCCATAGAGGTCGATTATGTCCCCGCCTTCATCGGAGGCGAGGGGCACGGTCAGGTCGTGCTTTTCCCGAAATTTTTGATGCTTTGCGACAGAATCTTTGGAGACGCCCAAGACCTCAGCCCCGGCCTCGCGAAAGGCATCCAATTGCTCGGAGAAGCCGATCGCTTCCTTGGTGCAGCCTGACGTGTCATCTTTTGGATAAAAATAAAGAACCAGCCACTTCCCTTTGAAATCGCTTAGAGAAACATTACCATTCTCCGATGGTAATTCAAACGATGGTGCGGCGTTTCCGATCTCGACCATGATAATCCTCCACTTTCTGGGGGGTGAGGGCATCACCATCCCGGTTGCCCGCGGGTGTTTAGCGACAACCATCGCATTTGTAATGCGGCGCAGGGCTTGGGCGGTGGTGATCCTCCAGCCTAGAAGTGAGAAAATAACAACAATGCTGTACCGAGGCGGACCGGAGAGGATAACGACATCGGAATGGGCCAGCGCCTCACTCATCATTTCTGTCGGCTCGGTCGTAGTCTTGCTCTGATCTTTGGCGGCGTCGTCGGACTTGTCATTCTCACGGCGAAGACCCTCTCAGGGGACGGGGTGTCCCTCGCGCCCTTTGAGGGGCCGATCAGAGGCGCCCTCAGCGCCGCCATGCCGGAGTCCGATTTGGCCTTCGAAGCTCTGCGCCTGATACATGACGAAGATGCCGTCACCTTATTGAGCCTGAAGGCCGAACGGCTTGATTTTACCACCGGGACGGGCACCCGTCTGAGTGTTCCGAACGCGACCATAGCGCTTGATGTTCGGGCCCTGATCGGGGGGCAGGTGGCGATCAGCGATCTCATCGTCGATGGGGGGCAGGTATCCCTCGGCGGTGAGCGGGCGGGCCCCTCCCTCAACCTTGTGGAAGCCCTTGGCCGCGTGATGACCCTGTGGGATCGGCTTGGCGGACACTTTGATCGGGCGTTGTTTCGCGATTTCCGGGTTGATTATGGGACGGCCGAGGCGGGCCTTGCGGGGACCCTGTCGGGGGATCTGCGCCTCTCGGTCGATGGGCGATCGCCGGCGCTGAGCATGGATATCCCCTTTGAGGGGGGCGGCGCGGCCCGTCTACGGGCGGATCTGTTGGGGCCTGACGGTTACGGCTCGGTGCGGCTGGAGCTCGATCGGGTCGTTGCCAATGAGGCGATCGAGCAATTGATCGGCCGAGATCTGCCGGTTGCCGTGTCGGGCACCCTCAATGGCGAGATCGACGCCTCGCTTCCCCGCCCAGGGCAGCCGGCGACGACACACATCGACCTCCGCCTTCATGACGGGACCCTCACGGCGCAGGATCGGCAATTCCCCTTTGACGAGATCGGTCTTGTGGGGGTCGCCACCCCCGGCGAGCGACGGATGGAAATCTTGGATCTTCGTGTTGTCAGTCCCTTGGGGCAGGGCCGGTTTGCCGGCAGCCTCACCCCGCTGGAGGGGGGCGCGGCTCACCGTTTCGCCCTGAGCGCGCCGAAGGTGGATATCACCGCCGATGCCTATTTGGAGGGGCCCCTCGCGCTTGAGGCGGTGCGCCTCATGGGCACCTATGATTGGACCGATCGGCTGTTGTCCGTGACCACCCTTAAGGCGGGGGTTTTAGGATCTGTCCTGACCGGCAATGTCGAGGTTTCCCTCCCCCAAGACGCGCCGCTCCGGGTGGCGGCCGAGGCGGGGATCCCCGGCCCCCTCTCCCCGCAGGATATCTTAAGGGCCTGGCCCCTCCCGGCCGCCGATGGCGTTCGACGCTGGGCGCAGGCCAACATATTGGCCGGCACGGTGACCGATATTGCCATGACCGCCGCCTATCCGCCCACACCCGATCAGGCCGTTGTCGATCTCTCCTTCAGGACGGACGATACGACGGTACGGCATGTCCCAACGATGAGCCCGATCACCGATCTCTCCGGTCGCTTTCGGATTCACGATAACCGACTTCTCTTCGAGGCGTTTTCGGGGCGGTTGGGGGCCGCGCGGGTGACCGGCGGCAGTGTCGACATCCCGCAACTGATCCCGAGGGAGGCGCCCGCGACCTTTGCCGTGCAGATCGAGGGGTCCTTGAGAGATGTCCTCAGCGAAGTCGATAAGGCGCCGCAACGGTTCCTCACCACGGCCGGCTATGTGCCGCGCAATTTCGGCGGACAGACGCGGTTCGATCTCGAAATTGTCCGCCCCATGAAGGTCTTTGTCCCTATCGAAGATTATCGATTCTCCGGCAGCGGGGTGTTCAGCGATCTTTCCTATCCTGACATTTTCGCGGGCGTCCGCGTGAGCGGCGGGGAGGGCACCGTCACGCTGGCCCCCGAGGGATTGACCATCGCGGGGGATGTCGAGACCGACGGCATGCCGACGCAATTTCGCTGGCATCGCGGGTTTGCCGCGGGCAGCCTCAGAACCCTTGACGCCTCAATGCGTCTGTCGGCCAGCGCGGGGGAGAGCTTCGGGCTGGCTTTGCGTCGCTTTGTCCGCGGCGAGGTGATCACAAGAATTGAAGGATACGGTCAACATACGGCTTTCGATCATTTGACGATCGGGGCCGATCTCAAGCGCGCCACGCTCCTATGGCCGGACGGGACAATCTTCAAAGCGGCGGGCGAGGGGGGGACGATCGACCTGTCCGTCGCCCGCGGACCGGAGGACGCGGGGTCACGGGCGCTGTCGATCGAGGATTTCAGCCTCAAAACCCCCGGCGCGATCGCCGAAGGACAATTGCGCATGGGGCCGACCGGGGGGCTGGACGATCTCAAACTCACCCGGCTGTGGATTGCAGGGGCGGCGGATTTAGCGCTGCGGGCCGAGCGGATCGAAGATGGCCTGGTGATCGAAGCGGAGGGCCGGTATGTCGACGCGACCCCGTTGATTGGGCGGCGCCTGTCCGGCCGCCCTCGGCGAACGATTGGCCTGCCCGGAAAAGTCAGCCTCGATCTCAATGTTGATAAAGTCGATCTGAAGGCCGGGACCGCTCTCCATGATCTTACCGTATCGGGGCTGTTCGATGGTGAGCGGGTCGAGCGCCTTATCGCCGATGGTCGCCTTGGAGAGGGGACGTTCGCCAGTCGACTGGCCCCCGCCGGTGAGGGGCAGGACGCAAAATTGATGGTTGAGACCTCCGATTTCGGCCAATTGCTCCGGGGGCTCTTCGGGATCGAATCGGTCTGGGGGGCGGCGGCCGCTTTTGAGGCCACCCTCCCCGCCGAGGGCGGCCTTTATGGCGAGTTCCGCACGGGGGATCTCATCCTGCGCCGGGCGCCCACGGTGGCACGGCTATTGTCGATCGCCTCCCTCGATGGGCTCGAAAATATCCTCAACGGAGAGGGGATCGCCTTTGACGGATTGGTGGGACAGCTCAGCCTCGCCGAAGGGATGCTTTCCCTCTCCGAAACGCGCATGACCGGCTCCTCCCTTGGCCTTACGGCCGGCGGTCAGGTCGATTTCCGCGAGGAGGAGGTCGCGCTCTTCGGGTCGGTTGTCCCGGCCTATCCCGTCAACAGTCTTGCGGGGAAAATTCCAGGGATCGGAGACCTCTTCATTTCGCGGGAGGGGGAGGGGATGTTCGCCATTGCCTACAGGGTGACGGGGGAATTCGATGAGGTGCGTATCGATGTGAATTCGGCGGCGGCCCTGACACCGGGGATTTTGCGGCGCCTATTTGAACCGTTCGGCGGGGCGAATTCCCGGGAGCCTGATCCGGCGCTCTCGACCTCGCGCCAGGAGACGGAGTAGGACGCATCGCGCGGGCGGGTCTGTCCGTGCAGAGCTTCCGCTGGTATCGGCCCGTCTTGGAAGAGCCGGTGGGCGGCTTTGTGTTGAGTGTTGTTTTCTTCCCCGGGGGCCCAATGGTCACGCTGTTCCAGAAACTTGCGCATTTCTTCAATAATATGGATGCGCGGGCCCTTAGCTCCCTCTTGGTCACCTTGCTGCTGATCGCGATCATTGCCGTTTTGATCGTATTCGGCGCCGACTGGCTGGGGATTGATCAGTCTAGCCTCAACCAGATCATGAATAGGGTCGCGGCGAGTCCGTTTGCCCTCATAGGGGTCATCGCGGTTTTTAGCGCGCTCGCCCTGGTGGGATTTCCGCAGACCCTTCTGATCGCGGGAACCGTGGCCGTGTTCGGGCCGGTGACGGGGGCCCTCAACAGCTGGATCGCCACCATGTGCTCAGCCACGCTGACCTTCGTTCTGGGATTGGTGTTCGGCGGACGGTTCGTCAGAAAATTGAGTGCCGGGCGGGCGGCAACGATGATCGAGGTCGTGCGCCAGCATGGATTATTGGCCAGTATGTTCATCAGGGTCACCCCCTCCGCCCCCTTTATCGTGATCAATGCGATCTGCGGGGCGGCGCATATTGCGATCTGGAAGTTTTGGCTGGGGACGGGAATAGGGATTGCCCCGAAGATCCTCTTCCTCTCGGTCTTCACCGAGCAGGTCGACGAATTATTGGGGTTCTTTCAAAGCCGAGATCCGAGGGACTTATTGACCATCGGCCTGTTATTGCTGGCGTGGCTGGGCTTTTTATTGGTTGTTCGCGTTATTTTCCGGCGCTTGCGGCAGTCGACATTGCAAGGGCTGGACGGCTAGGGGCAATTGCAGGCTGAACGGTTAACCCGTCTTGAGGCGATGTATGCGAAGACCCGGCGCGGTGGACGCAAGGGTACTGCGCCCAGGACGGTCCGCATGCTGGCTGTGAAGGATCGCAAAACTCGATGCTCTCTTCATTCTTTGGATTATTGTCCGCCGACATGGCGATCGATCTGGGGACCGCGAATACCCTCGTTTACGTAAAGGGGCGGGGCGTGGTCCTCAACGAACCCTCGGTCGTGGCCATTGAACACCGAAACGGCCGTAAGATTGTCCGCGCGGTGGGGAACGAGGCCAAGGAAATGCTGGGGCGCACCCCCGGCGCGATCGAGGCGATCCGTCCGATGCGGGACGGCGTGATCGCCGATTTCGAGGTCGCCGAGGCGATGATCAGCCATTTCATCCGTAAGGTGCACAATCGGCGGGCCTTTGCCAGTCCACGGATCGTGATTTGCGTGCCGTCGGGCGCCACGGCGGTTGAACGGCGGGCCATCATGGAATCGGCCCTGTCCGCAGGGGCGCGCCGGGTCGATCTTATCGAGGAACCGATGGCCGCGGCCTATGGGGCGAATTTGCCGGTCTCCGAAGCGACCGGCTCAATGGTCGTGGATATTGGCGGGGGCACCACAGAGGTCGCGGTTCTGTCCCTCGACGGCATTGTCTATTCTCGCTCGGTTCGGGTCGGCGGCGATACGATGGACGAGGCGATCGTCAGCTATGTCCGGCGAGAATATAATCTCCTGATCGGCGAAGCCTCCGCCGAGCGAATCAAAGTCGAGATCGGCTCGGCGCGGGCGGATAAAGAAAGCGACGGAAAGTCCATTCAGATCAAGGGCCGGGATCTGATGCATGGGGTGCCGAAAGAGGTGCGGGTCACCGCCTCGCAGGTGGCCGACGCGCTGAAGGAGCCGGTCGGGCAGATCCTTGAAGCCGTCAAAGTTGCGCTTGAGGCGACTCCGCCGGAACTGGCGGCGGATATCGTCGATACCGGGATTATGCTAACCGGCGGGGGAGCTCTTTTGAAAAATCTCGATGCGGTCCTGCGGGAGGAAACCGGCTTGCCGGTATCGATCGCCGAAGATCCGCTCTCTTGCGTTGCTCTCGGCACCGGTAAGGTCCTTGAGGAAAATAAGCGGCAATCGATATTCGCCTCGGCCGGCTAATCCCTGCCGTCTTGAAACGAGGGCCGGAAGCCGCCTAATCATCGGAAATGTCGTGGTGTGACATTCCCTTCGCCGCAAAGGCCTTGTCATGACCGTATACACCGAATTGCGCCGAGAAGGGGCGGGCGTCAGAGGGCGCCCCAAGAGATACGGGATTGTCTTCCTTCTGGCGTTGTCCGCGACGATGACCCTATCGAGTTTTTTTGGCGCGCAGGCGAGTGTGTTCGAGCGCGCGCGGGAGACGGTGCTCGATATCGCCGAGCCGGTCGTCAGTATTTTCGGGGCGCCGAGCCGCTGGCTCTCCTCTCGGATCGGGAATATCGAAGATTATTTTCGGATCTATGCGGAGAATAAGCGCCTCCGCGAGGAAAACGCCGAATTGCGGGTATGGATGGAGGAATCGCGAACCCTTAGGCGGCAATTGGCGTATTATGAGAGCTTGCTCGATACCAAGCTGCCAACGCCTGCGACCTTCGTCGATGCCAGCGTCATCGGTGAGAGCCAGGGGCCGTTTGATCGATCGCTGATCTTGAGCGCGGGGCGCAATGACGGGGTCAAGCTGGGGCTGGCCGTCGTCGACGATGGCGGCATGGTGGGGCATGTGGTGTCCGCGGGCCGGTCCGCCGCGCGGGTCCTCTTGCTCACAGATCAGCAAAGTCGACTGCCGGTGTTCATCGAAGAAGTCGAGGTTCAGGCAATCCTTGCCGGACGTTCCGCAGGGGATCCGGTCCTTGATGTCTTTGCCGACGCTGATATTGAGCGCGTGCCCCCCGGCAGCCGAGTCGTGACCTCCGGCGCGGATGGAATGCTGCCCCGCGGCTTGCCGGTGGGCGTCGTTACCGCAGGACGCGACGGCAAGGGGCGGCCTCGGGTCGAGCTGTTCGGCAATTTTACGACCCCGGATTTGGTGCGGGTGGTCGATTACGCCTTCCCCAGCGATGTCGAGCTTGAGGAAATCCTCTCTGGCCGTCCGCCGGAGGCCGATGATGGGTGACGAGCGCGGTCTTCTCAGTCGGCTCCTCACGGCTGCGGCCCCCGGGCTGATATTATTTTCGGCCGTTCTGTTGATGATTACGCCTCTCAAGGTCTTCGGACATAGTGTCCCGCTGCCTCTGGCGCCGTTCATCGTGATTTTCCTGTACGCCGCCTATGCACCGAATGCGCTGCCCGCCCCGATCACCTTTGCCGCCGGTCTGTTGCAGGATCTCTTGTTCGCCAGTCCCTTGGGCCTTTGGGCGACCGTGTTTCTATCTCTTCATTATGCGGTGCTCGCCCAGCATGATTATCTGAAAGGGCGTCTCCATCGCGTCATTGCGGTCTTATTCGCGATGCTCGTCGCGGCGGTGGGGGCGATCCTCTGGGGGCTGAGCTCCCTCGTCTTTGCGGAGGTTTTGCCTGTGCGGCCTCTGGCGGTTCAGCTCCTGGTGACGATCCTAATGTACCCCGCTTGCGCCTACGTCTTTTTGACAGTCCGCCGTTCCGAGAGAGGACCAAGTCCCGCGTGAAAGTTGAACCGTTCGATACCCAGCGGCAGATGACCTTTACCCGCAGAGCCACCCTGGTCACCGGGGGAGTGACGGCGCTTTTCGGAGGCATCGTCTATCGTCTGTGGGATCTGCAGGTGAAAAGATACGATGAATTCGCAGCGAAGGCGGACAATAATCGGTTCAAGCAGCGAATTGTGGTGCCGGGTCGCGGTGATATCGTCGATCGCTATGGCAAGGTGTTGGCCACCAACCGGCAGAACTTCCGAATTCTGCTGATCCCTGAGGAAGCGGAGAATGAACGGACGGCGCTGGTCAATCTTGCGGCGCTTATTCCGCTGTCGGATGAGGAAATCAAAGCGGCGCTGCGTGAGGTCGAGCGGACGCGCAATCAGCCCTTCGTGCCGATTACTGTTCGCGACGATGTGACCTGGGAACAATATGCCGCCGTCAATTATCATTCTTCTCGCCTGAAGGGGATTTCGTCGGAGGTTGGGGAAAGCCGCTATTACCCCGATGGGGAGGTGGTTGCGCCTTTCCTCGGACATGTCGGGGCCGCGACGGCCCAGGACCTCGCCGGGGTCTCAGAACGGACAGAGCGCCTTCTCTACCTCCAGCCGGGATTTCGCCTTGGAAAGAACGGGCTTGAGCGGAGTTATGACGAGGTGCTGCGGGGAGAGGCGGGGTCGCAAACGATTGAGGTGACCGCTGCTGGGCGCGTTCTTGCCGAGGAGGATGAGCGTGGACGGCCGCAAGTCCCTGGAAAAGTTCTTGCCCTGACGATTGACGATGAGATCCAGGCCAAGGCGATGGAGATCATGTCGGCGGACTATGAGGAATATCCTGAAGGGACCGAGCGGCCTAGCGCCGCCAGCGGTGCCGCGGTTGTCCTCGATATTGTCACGGGAGATATTCTGGCCCTCGCCTCGACGCCTGCTTTCGACCCCAATCTTTTCGCCACCGATGTCGATCCTGCCACTTTGCGGGAATTATCGACCTCCCCCCAAAATCCGCTCATCTCAAAGCCGGTCTCTGGGGTCTATCCCCCCGGGTCGACCTTCAAGGCGATTACCGCGATTGCGGCCCTCGAAGCGGGGATCTCTCCCACAACCCGGTTCCGGTGTCCTGGCTATTACTATTACGGGGGGCAGCGCTTTCGTTGTTGGAAGCGTGAAGGGCACGGCTCGGTCGACCTGGTCGGGTCGCTCCAGCACTCCTGCGATGTCTATTACTATAATATGGGCGCTCGCCTTGGGATCGATCAGATTGCCGATGTCGCCCAGCGGTTTGGTCTGGGGCAGACATTCGATATCGGCTTGCAGAATGAAAAGAGCGGAATCGTTCCCAGTACGGAATGGAAGAGAACCCGCTATCGGACAAATCCGGCGAACCAGACATGGTTCCCCGGCGAAACCCTTTCGGTGGCCATCGGTCAGGGGGCGACCACTGCAACTCCGCTTCAACTCGCGGTGATGAGTGCACGGATCGCCTCAGGCAAACGGGTCATGCCGCGGATCGTCCGTGGGGTCGCGACCGACTCCGTTCCCGTTCAAGATTTCGAGGATATCGGGGTGGAAGCTTCGCATCTCGCCGCGGTACGCGATGGTCTTGATGCGGTGGTGAACCGGTGGGGGACGGCGGCGCGATCGCGACTGCTGCCCGACTACCGTATGGCGGGCAAAACCGGGACCAGCCAAGTCCGAAGCCTACGGATCAATCCGCAAACCGGGCAGCCATTCTCAAACTACCAATTGCCGTGGAACGAGCGTGACCACGCGCTCTTCATTGCCTTTGCCCCGGTTGAAAGCCCGCGTTACGCCATCAGCGTTGTGGTCGAACATGGCGGCTCGGGGTCCCGGTCAGCCGCACCGCGGGCGCGCGACCTTATGCGAGCGGTGCTGGATAAGGATCCTGGTAATCCGTCCAAGCATGACCTCTATGAGCCCGGTGCGGTCATCCAGCGCCGTATGGCTGGACTGAGAGAGACATGATGGGCGTCTTTCAATCCATGCCAAGCCTTGGTCGCCGCTCCCTTGTTGAGCTGGGCCCGCGTATCGCCCGGTTGCACTGGCCGCTGATCCTGGTGCTGACCGGGCTGGCCGGGGCGGGGGTTCTCACGCTTTATTCCGTGTCTCTTGGCGACATGGATGAATATGCCAAGACCCATTTGATCCGCTATTTTATTGGGGCTGGTGGGCTGTTCATTGTCGCGATGATCCCGTTGCGGGTGTGGCTCTCCCTTGCCTATCCCCTCTATGCCGCCGGGATCGTTCTCTTGCTGATGGTGCCGGTTTTCGGCGAAGTGGTGAATGGCTCGCAGCGATGGATCGCCATTGGCGGGTTTCGCCTACAGCCCTCGGAGATGATGAAGATCGCCCTCGTCATGGCCCTGGCCCGGTACTATCACGGGCTCGAATTCGAGCGCGTCTCCACGATCAGCGGTCTTCTCGCGCCCTTGGGGATGATTGCTGTCCCCGTGGGGCTTGTCTTTATTCAACCTGACCTCGGCACGGCGTTGCTGATCGGGTTTTCCGGGGTCGCGATGATTCTCCTCGCCGGGCTGAGCTGGCGATACATTTTGGTGGGCGTTTTCGCGGCATTCTTCGGTATTGCGGGGGGGATCCAGACCGGTCTCGTCAAGGCGTATCAGTGGGAGCGGGTGACCGCTTTTCTTGATCCTACCTACGATCCTTTGGGCGCCAATTTCCACGCCAACCAATCGAAGATCGCCATCGGGTCGGGCGGTGTCGAGGGCAAGGGGATGCTTGAGGGGACGCAGAGTCAGCTTGGGTTCCTGCCCGAAAAGCACACGGATTTTATCTTTACGATTTTCGGAGAGGAATTCGGTCTGCGGGGGGCGCTTCTCCTGTTGGGGGCGTATTTGGCCGTTTTCCTCCTGACCGTGCATGTCGCCCGATCGGCGCGCAGTCATTTCGGCCGCCTGATGAGCCTTGGTATCGGGGTGACCCTTGTCCTTTATGTCCTGGTGAATACAGGCATGGTCATGGGGCTCGCCCCCGTGGTGGGGGTGCCCCTACCGCTTGTGTCCTATGGGGGCACGGTCATGCTGGCGATGATGGGCGGCTTTGGTCTTGTTCTTTCGACCTGGATTGACCGCGATCAAGATACCTTGCGGACCCGGGGCTGGAAGACCGACCGTCTCATCCATCCCTAATCCGGCGGCGTCACCCGTAGCGGATCAGCAAATTGTCCATGGCGAGACGGGTTGCATTGATGTCCTTGGCGAATTCGATGAACGCTTTTTGCGCCACATCAAGCTCGCCCTCGCGCGCTGCCAATTCGATGGCCTTGGCCCGGGCGGCCATCGCCGCGGCGCCGACATTTGCCGACGATCCCTTAAGGGCATGGCCGAGTTTAATGGCGTTTTCCGCATCGGCATCGTGCAAAGCTGTCGACAGCTCCGTGGATAATTCTTCTGTCGACGACCAAAAGGCGTCCAGAATGGCTTGGACGGCTTCTGTCCCGGCCACTTCGGCCAGGCCACCAAGCTGGTCCTCGTCGATGACCGCGTGCTGTTCCGTCGTCATAGATTGACATTCTCCGTCGGCTTCGCCGTCTATCCGCGATTGATGACCTCGCGAGTATTGCTAAGCGGCGTAAAAGAACGGCTAATTCTCTCGAGACGAGCGTTGGCGCTGAGTAAAGGAATTCGATCGAATGGCAGTAGCTGGGACCGGACAGAGTAACGAGAATTGGTCAGGACGGGCCGCTTTCATCCTTGCGGCGGTGGGCTCGGCGGTCGGACTTGGGAATCTCGTGCGCTTTCCCTATGTCGCAGGGGATTCCGGCGGGGGCGCCTTTATCTTCGTCTATCTGGCCACGATCCTGTTTATCGGGGTGCCCGTTCTTATTGCTGAGTTCATGATCGGTCGGCGCGGCGGCGGCTCTGCCATTGCGGCGGTCAGCCGTCTGGCCAGGACCGAGGGACGCACTCGGGCATGGGTGATTTTCCCAATCCTCGGTATCCTGGCGAGCTTTTTGATCGTCAGCTATTATTCCGTCCTGGCCGGCTGGATTTTGCACTTCATCCAGGTGTTCGCCGTCGATATTGGCGGTCGGTTCGTCGCGGAGGGCCCTGTCGCGCTGACCGCCCCCGCTTTCGAAGGGCAGAGCGATGAGGAGATCGGCGGGATCCTTCCAAAGCTTCTCAGCCAGCCGGGCCGGATGATCGTTCTGCACGCGCTGTTCATGGCGGCGACCGTGTTCATTCTCTCCCGTGGGGTGAAAAGCGGGATCGAGGCGGCGGCCAATGTCATGATGCCGATCTTTTTCGTGCTACTGCTTGGCCTGACGACGTTCAGTCTCGTGACGGGGGAGGCGATGCAGGCTCTTACTTTCCTTTTCACCCCCGATTTTAGCCAACTGACCGGCTCGACCCTGTTGAGGGCGGTGGGGCAAGCCTTTTTCTCTCTCAGCCTCGGCGCCGCGATGATGTTGACCTACGGGACCTATCTCAGCCGTGAGACGGACATTAAGAGCTCCTCGCAGATCGTTGCCACAGCCGATACGGCGGTGGCACTGATTGCCGGGCTCGCCTTATTTCCGATCGTTTTTGCTTCTCCGGTGCTCAGTGCCGATGTGATGGGGGACAACGATCCCGGCCTTGGCCTCCTATTCGTCACGGTGCCGCGCGCGTTCCACCTCATGCCTTTCGGCAGCCTGTTCGGCCTGGCGTTCTTTGTCATGGCGCTGTTTGCCGCCCTGACCTCGGCCATCGCGCTGCTCGAAACCTCGGTGTCATGGGCCGATGGAGATTACGATGTCCCGCCTGCTCAAAAGGCACGTCGGCGGGTTATCGGGGCGATCTGTCTTGGGGGGCTCGCCTTTCTGATCGGGATCGGTCACGCGCTGAGCCAGGTGCCCCAGACCGTAGCGGCGACCTTTTTCAATGATTGGTCTCCCCTCGATGCGATCCCGCTCTTTCAGGGCATGAACTTCCTTGATGCGATCGATGCCCTCGCCACGACAGTTCTTCAGCCCTTTGTCGGCATGATTACGGCGCTCTTCGCGGGGTGGGCGATTTCCACCTCCGCCGCAAAGGAAGAATTGCGCTTCGATAATGACAGCACTTTTGCGCTGTGGCAGACATTGGTGCGGTGGGTGGCGCCGATCGCCGTGGGCCTCGTTCTGTTGTATGGGGCGATTATCGTCCCGCTGCTCGATTGAGGCCTTGTGCCCCCACGGGCGGTGAGGGCCCCTAGGCGTCGAGATCGGCAAACCGGTCTGTGGCGCGGATCAGGCGATCGACAATCCCCGGCTCGCTGGCGGCATGACCCGCCTCTGGAGCGATGTCGAGCTCACTGCCCGGCCATCGGCGATGCAGCTCCCACGCGGTGCGCATGGGCGTGACGACGTCGTATCGGCCTTGCACAATGACGCCGGGCAGCTCAGCGAGCCGAGGCGCTTGGTCGAGGATCCAGTCGTCCTGCGCGAAAAATCCCCCATTGACGAAATAGTGGCATTCAATCCGGGCGAAGGCGAGGGCGAAGGTCTCCGCCGAGAAGCCCGCCATCCGCTCAGGCGAGGGGCGAAGCGATACCGTTGAGCCCTCCCAGACCGACCACGCTTTGGCAGCCGTGATCTGGGTGGCGCGATCCGATCCGGTCAGACGTCGGTAATAAGCGGCCATCATATCACCGCGTTCCTCCTCAGGGATCGGGGCGAGAAAGGCTTGCCAGCCTTCGGGAAAGAGCCAATTGGCGCCCTCCTGATAGAACCAAAGGAGTTCGGCGCGCCGCAGCGTGAAGATCCCCCGGAGCACCAGCTCCCTCACACGGTCGGGGTGGGTAAGGGCATAGGCCAGGGCCAGCGTCGACCCCCAGGATCCGCCAAAGACCTGCCATCGATCAATGCCTAAATGGGCGCGCAAGGCCTCCATATCCGAGACGAGGTCCCAGGTTGTATTGTCCCGCAATTCCGCATGGGGCGTCGAGCGCCCGCATCCTCGCTGGTCGAACAACACAATTCGGTACCGATGGGGGTCGAAAAATCGCCGCATTGAGGGGGTAGAGCCCCCGCCCGGCCCGCCATGGCAAACCACGACGGGGCGCCCGGCGGGATGACCACTCACCTCGTAATAGATTTCGTGGAGGGCGGAGACGCGGAGACGGCCGCGTTCAATGGGATCATGGGGTGGATAGAGTTTGCGTTGCACCATCTGAGCAGTCATACTCTCCCTAAGGGTCAGAAATCAGTAACTTCTCAGGTTCACGCCTGAGTAATGATGTGGCAGTTGAGGATTATTGGGCTTGTGAGGCGTAGTAGGCATATGCGTGAGGGGAAAGGAAGATCGCTCGGCCGACTTCTCATCACTCTGTCTCCCGTCTTTGCCCTCTCTGCCTGTGCTTCGGTCAAGGTCGCCGTGCCCGGCTATGAGACCAATAAGACGGCCCTTTCGCGCGCCGCGTCGGAGCATTTGGCGCTCAAGGCCGCGACCGAAGAACTGGCCGATCATCCGTGGCAAGATGTATCCGGTAGCGGGTTTGTGTCCTTTGTTTTCGGAACCGACGCAGAGATTGGACGACAAGCCGCGATCGACGCCTATGTCGACGCCATTCAGATCTCCCATGAGGATCCTGTTGAGGCCGTCGTGATGGACGCTGACAAATCGTTGTCGGATGCTCGCCGGGTGGTGGAGGTCAGTCGCCAGACCGCCGACGCGATCCTGCCCCTGCCGGCGGATATTGCGGCGGTGGAGCGGGCGATCGGCGACGCCCGGCTTTGTCGTCGGCTTTATGTGTCCTCGCTCGAAGTGCTTGAGCGGGAGGGGGCGGATGTGTCACCGGCGCTGATTCGCGACCTGCGCGATGCCTATAGCCAGACCATCAGCGACCTTTCTCAGATGGCGGATCTGGTCGCCCTTCGCGTGGCGGAGACCGGCGATCGGACTGTTTACGCCCAGCCCGGAACGACAAGCGGTCAGCGCTGACGCTGTCGAGGGCTTTCCCCATATAGCCTGACGCCCTCGCGAGCCTCGCAAGGGAGAAGAAGGGCCCTGCGCGGTGGGCGCGGTCGTGCACGCTTTCGTGATCTGACCCCCCAAGACTTCTCTTGAGCATTTGCTGGCGAAGGGGGCACCGGTTCGGGTGACGACAATGCGATCAACCTAAAGGTCCAGAGGCGCCTCTCGCAGCCGATAGACCTGATAAGGTTCTAGGCGGTGGATCCATCCTCAAGCCTATCCTCAAGCCCTGGGCCGGTCGAGCAGAGCCGCAGGGTCATGCTTTGAGGCATTCGATATGGTCTCCGCGGTCCAGGCTCCGCCGCTGGCCTCTCGCCTGGGCTAAGCGAGCGTCGAAGCGCTCGACATACCCATCCGGCACGCCGGGAAAGCCGCGTAACCGTTGCAGGTGGATCGTTGTCTTTGCGTACTCCCCGAGGCGCCAGGCGCCGACCATCTCACGCTGCACGTCGGCAAGCTCCCGAAACGCTTTGGAGGCTTTGAGGAAAGGATTGCCCACCAGACCATAGATCGTGTGCGCCGTATCGTCCTCGGAGAAGCGCAGCACATCGAGGTCGAGAAAGGCATAATGATGCCGCAGCGCCTCAAATATACGATCATCGGTCACGATGGCGGGACCGTAAAATCCAGAGCGGCTCCGCAATTGACGCGCAATGGTGACGGCCGGGCCAACAACGCCATAGCGATTGCGGGTGCCAAGTCCGATCGGTCCGGCAAAGCATTCACCGACGGCAATGCCGACTTCGACACTGGCATCCGCGAAACTCATTTCGGTATCGCTCAATAGTCCGCCTGCGGCAAAGGCCGCGGTCTGCACATTTTCCGTCAGATTGTTCATCTCGTCGATCATGGCGAGCGCACAGGCGCAGGCCTTCTCGATGGGATGCGGCAGGACTTCGGGAACGTTCCAATATCCCATCAGTCGCCCGTTTTCGGCGAAATCGACGGTACCGCCATGGCTAAGGATCGTCCGCCTTAGGGCATCGTTCGCAGCGCCGCAGAACCGGACGAAATCATCAGGACGGGCATGAAACTTTGCTTCAAGGCCCTCGGGCAGGCGGAAGCCGCAGGACAGAACCACCACTTCACGGCGTACCCCGTTGAGCAAGGGACCGCTCGTCGATTTCTGTAAACGCTCCATCGTCGCCGGCGGCAGATTGCCGTGAAAGGCACCGCGCAGGGCATCGTCACGCATCAAGATATTGCCGACCACGACGATAAAGATGACCAGAGGGGCGCCAAGGGCCGCGCCAATAATGAAGCTTGGGTCGAACAGTCGGCCGGTTTCACTAAAGATCCAGAGGAAGACGACGACGGACAGAAGGGCGACCACCACGCTGACAATGATGGCGGCGAGGGGGCGGGCAAAGATCGCGGCGGCGATCGTGATCGCCCCGGCCAGAAGGGTCAGGACGAATTCCGTGACCCCGCTGACCACCGGCCGTATGGGGACATCGCCGGCGACGATCTGGCGGGCCATATGGGCATGAAGATGGGCGAAGCTGATCTCCCCCCACGGGGTTTGGGCCACGCCGTCGCTGGTGACACTCTCCCCGATAAAGACATCACGATCCCGTAGCATCGTCGACCATTGCGCCCCGCCTTCGAGGACCCGCCAGGCGGGGACGGTATCGAGGGTGTCAGTGCGTCCGGGCCAATAGCGAAGGTCCACCTTCGGACCGAGGAGGATCTTGTTCGCCCCGCCGACGGTCAGGGCGGTCGGGGGGGGCGCGCCGGTCTCCCGCCGGGTGGCGGCGAGATCCACCGCTACGCCCCCCGATAAGGCAAAGGGGGCGAGCGCCGTCGCAGGCATGGGGCCCTGGGCCGTGGCCCATAAGAGAGGGAGCCGCCGGACCTGCCCATCACTGTCTTTGAGCCAGGTACCGACCACCGGTGCGGAGGTGTCGGTCAGGGCACGCTCGATCCCCGCGGAGAGAGGGGCAATCGGCAGGGCAAGCCCTGAGCGCCCGTCATTGTCTATGGCGCGAAGCCAGGGGGTGCCCTCAAAGTCGGCGCGTTGCCAGCCGATCCAGGACCGCGCCCCGGCCCCGGCGCTGACGGCGGTGGGGAGGGCCCGGGCCGCCGCGCCAAGGGCTGCATCGGTTGTCGGCATGGCCTGCAATTGGCGGATGGTATCTCCGTTTTCCTCGTTGCGCGGCAGAAAGGCGGCAAGATTGTCCGGTGATAGGGGGTCGCGCCCCTCTAGGGGGAGGGCGACAGTGACCGACCGCGCGCCGGCGCGCTCGGCGGCGGCGACCAATCGGGCGATGGCGGTTCGCGGCCAGGGCCAGGGCCCTAAATTATCGAGACTGGCCTGGTCGATATCGATCAGGGCGATCGTTTCGGCTTGCTCAAGCGGCGCGGGGGCGGCCTGTAAGAAGAGGTCGAAAAAGGTTTCCCGCGGCTGCACGCCGTGCATCCGGGAGGAGAGTAAGGCGGTCAACGCCAAAATCCCGACCAAGGTGAAGGCCGGGATGGCCAGGAGACGAAGCCGTTGCTGGAGCCGTTGTTCGAGCATTCGGCCGTCCTACTTCAATAAGGTTAAAACACGCATGCCGCGGATAAGGCCCATCGCACGTCACTGGCCGCTACAGCAATGGTTTGGCACGATTTCGCTCGTCTTCAGACCCCGTTCAGGCTCCTGTGTCATGGTGAATAGGATACGATGTGCGGGTCCGCCCTAAGTTAGTGAAGGCAATGACGATAGCGAGTTTCGATCTGTCGGGGTCAGCCACTGAAAAACGCTTCATCCCCAAAGGCGAATGGACCCTTCGTGGGGGCCTGACGAAAATTGATTCAAAGATCAGAGCCTTGAATTTCGGTCCGCGCGAAGATCTCGCCGAAATCGACCTTTCGCAAATCGAGGCGCTGGACACCGCAGGCGCGCTGATGCTCCAGCGTCTGCGCCATCGATGCATGGGCGAAGGACGACCGCAAGCCATTGCCACGCTGACCGGCATGACCGACCCCCAGCACGAATTGATGGAGCGCATGGCGGCGCATATCGCCGATTGCGAGGGGGATCCGCCCCGGCGGAAATCCTTCATTCTCCTGCTGAACCGGGTGGGCCAGGGGACGATCGCTGTCGGCAATGAGGGGCTGGCGATTTTAAGTTTTGTCGGATCCGTCGTCGCGCGCCTGGCCGGGACGATCATGTCGCCTGCCCGCTTCCGGCTGACCGCAACGGTCGCCCATATGGAGGAAGCCGGCCTGAATTCGACGCTTATCGTCGGCCTGATGTCATTTCTGATCGGCGCCGTGGTGGCGTTTATGGGGGCCCGGGTTCTTTCGGAATTCGGCGCGGAGGTCTTCTCCGTCGAACTGGTGGGCATTTCGGTCCTTCGGGAGTTCGGTGTTCTGTTGACGGCGATCCTGATTGCCGGCCGATCGGGGAGCGCATTTACCGCCTCGATCGGCTCGATGAAACTCCGTGAGGAAATCGACGCGATGCGGGCCCTGGGGATTAGCCCCCTTGATGCCTTGATCCTCCCGCGCACGATCGCTCTGGTATTGACCCTCCCGGTCCTTGCCTTCCTGGCGGGGTTTTTGGGCCTTCTCGGCGGCGGGGTGGTCGGATGGCTCGCCCTCGACATTCCGCCACAGCTCTTTATCGGGCGCCTCCAAGAGATTGTGACCGTCGAAAATCTCTTTGTCGGTTTGGTCAAGGCGCCGTTCTTCGCCTTCGTTATCGCGGTGGTCGGCTGTTACCATGGGATGAGCGTCGAAAATTCCGCTGAAGAACTCGGCCGTCGCACGACCATGGCCGTTGTCCAATCGCTGTTTCTCGTCATCCTGCTCGATGCCCTATTTGCGATGCTGTTCTTGGAGCTCGACATATGATGGCGGAGCAAAGCGACCTGGTGATTTCAGTGCGGGGATTGGTCAACCAGTTCGGCCCATTCCGCGTCCACGACCAATTGGATCTCGATGTGCGCCGGGGGGAGATTCTCGGGGTCGTAGGGGGCTCGGGGACGGGGAAGTCGGTTCTCTTGCGGGCCATTGTCGGGCTGCGGTCACCCCAGGGGGGAACGATCCAGCTTCTTGGCAAGGATGTGACGCGTCTGACCGAGGAAGCGCAGGCGTTGCTGACGCAGCGGATTGGGATCTTGTTTCAGGACGGGGCGCTCTTCTCTTCCATGACCGTCGCCCAGAATGTCATGGCGCCGCTCAGAGAACATTTGTCGATTTCCGATCGGCTGGCTCAGGAAATCGCCGCGATGAAGATCTCCATGGCCGGTCTCGATATGTCGGCCGGGGGAAAATATCCAAGCGAGCTCTCCGGCGGGATGCGCAAACGCGCCGCTTTGGCGCGGGCGCTCGCTCTTGACCCTGACATTCTCTTCCTCGACGAGCCGACAGCGGGTCTCGACCCGATCGGCGCCGCAAAGTTCGACGAATTGATACTGGGGCTGCGCGACAGTCTTGGCCTCACCGTCTTCATGGTTACCCATGATCTCGACAGTCTCTACCGGGATTGCGACCGGATCGCTGTTCTGGCCGAAAAAAAGGTGATCGCCACCGGCCCGATCAGCGAAGTCAGCGCCCTCGATCACCCCTGGATCAAGGACTATTTCAGCGGCCCCCGGGGGCGCGCCGCGTTTCTCAGCACCCCCCAGTCATCAGCCACCCCGACCCGTCCCGGCCTGGACGCTTAGGAGGGAAAGACCCATGGAAACCAGAGCACATTATGTCTTGATCGGTGCCTTCATGCTGGGGGGGATCGTCCTGACGGTCCTGTTCACCCTCTGGCTCGGCTCTGCGCGGAGCGAATATGATGAGTACCGGATTATCTTCACGCAAAAGATCTCCGGGCTGCAAGAAGGCGCCAATGTTCTATTCAACGGGATCCCTGTGGGAGAGGTCGCGTCCCTCGAACTCGATCAGGAGAATCCAAATCGCTCTCTCGCCCTCGTTCGGGTTGATCAGGGCACCCCTGTTAAGACCGATACCGGGGTTGAGCTGGAACTGGCTGGGGTGACCGGCCTTGCCGTTATCCAGTTTACCGGCGGATCGCCCGAAGCGCCTCTCTTGCAGAATGTCAGTCCCGAGCGGATCCCGACTATCGATGCCAATCTCGGCGGTGTCGCGGCGGTCCTTGAATCCTCAGGGGAGCTGGCGTTGAACCTTCAGCGCCTGATCAGTCAGCGCAATGCCGAAGCGGTGGGGCGGGTGCTCGCCGATGTCGAAAGTCTGACCGACATCTTCGCCGACCGCGAAAACGAGATCGGCCTTATCATCGACAATGCCGCTGCGGTCAGCACCGAGATGCGGGTGGCGGCGGAGAATATCAGCGCCGCGTCGGCCCGCCTCGATGCAGTCTTGGCCGATGTTGAAACGGTCGTTGACGGCGATGTTCGCCAAGCCACCGAGGCTTTCGCCGATGCGGCGGTCGATCTGCAAGAGTTGATTGTCGAGATGCGCGAGGTCCTCGAAGAGAACCGGGGCGCGATCAGGAGCTTCACCCGCGAAGGACTCGGCGCGGCTGTTGCAATGGTGAACAAAGCCAGCCGGCTGGTCGATACGACCCAGGCAATCTTGCTCGAATTCGATCGTAATCCGGCGGCATTCTTTGTTGGCGAAGGCCGACCTACAGCAAGGTGATCATTGTGTTCGTGAACCGTTTTTTGCTCTTCCCCGCTGCCGCCGCCGCCCTTGCCGGCTGCGTCAGTATCCTGCCGGATGCCGCTGATTTGCCCCCCCGGGTTACCCTTGACGTCGATATACCTGTCGAAATGACCTCTCGGCCGATCGATGCCACGCTCGTGATTGCCGACCCGGATGCAGAGGCCGTCCTCAACACCTTTAATGTCGCCGTGAAAACGGCGCCGTATCAGTTCGAGTATCTTGACGGATCCGAATGGACCGACCGAGTTCCCGTCCTGTTTCGGACCTATCTTGAACGCCGCTTTGAGAATGTTGGGGCCCTGACGGCGGTGGGCGATCGTTCCGATCTGCCGGTCGGCGCAGATTTCGAGCTCAAGACCGATCTCCGCGCTTTCTATCTTGATCGAACGGTATCGCCCGAAGCCGCCCGGCTCAGCTTTGGGGCGCGGCTGGTCGATGCGCAGGGGGGAACCCTTGGCACACGGATCATCGACAGGACGATCCCCATCGAAGGGCGGGGGCGAGAGGGGGCGGTCGAAGCGCTCAATCGCGTTGCCATCGATGCCTCAGACGACGTCATCTCCTGGTCGCTCGACCTCATCGCCGAGGCCGTTGGCGCCGCCCCGGCGCGCGTCCAATAGGGAGCCGATCAGGACATAGAGCTGGCCGAGGGGCGTGTTGAGATAGCTTTCGACGATGTCGGGATTTCCCGCCGCCTCCGGCAGGGCTTCGACCAGAAGGCTGAAGTCTCTTAAAAACGCGAGGCTGCGGCCACGGAAGACGTTATTGCTGTCGAGTTCCGCCGTGATGCGCGCTTTCAGCAAGGTCTTGTCCCGGGCATTCAGCATTTTGGCGAACAGATGCCGCTCCCCTTTCTCAAAGCGGCGCAAATCATCTTTCGAGGGGGAGCCGAATAGCTGGGTTTGCAGGGCGAGACTGTAATTCTGCGCCCGGAGGAGACAGCGTTCCAACAGATCCGCCGCGACGGGGGCGGGGTCGTCTTGGGGGGGCGAGGGGGCCGCCGGCGGCGCCGGCTCTTCGGTCTCAAGGGCGAGGGGGGCGCTAGGGGGGGGCGGGAGGGAAAGGGATTCCGACGGCATCTCCTGCTGTGCCTTGACCCCGGTCAGGATCGCCTTCCATGACTTTGCCCGCGGCGCCCAGCCCTGATCAGTGTCCGGCGTCGTTTCGGGAGACGGCGGGAGGTCGACCGTGCCCAGCCGCTCGGCATGGGCACTGATGGCGGCGGCCAGGCGGTCGGCCCGCGCCCGCTGCTCGGCGATAAGCTCTTCAAGGCGGCTTGATTGTTCTTTCAAGGCGGTCTGGGCGGCAGCGATTTTGTCGACATGGGACTCAACGACAGCGTGGCGCCGCTCGGTCTCCGCCGCCCGGCCCTCCTGCTGTGCGGCCGCATCGGTGGCTCGCTGCTCCTCCATGGCGTCGGCCAAGGCTTCGAACCGCGCATAGCTCTCGGTGGAAATGGCCTCGAGCCGCTTGATTTGCTGGTCGAGTTCCCGCTCCTGGGCTTGCCACTGAGCGGAGGACGCGGATTGCGCCTCATTGGCCGCCTGGGTCTTCTCGGCGATTTTTTCCGCCACTTGATCGGCCGTGGCGTTCATATCCTCGGCCAGGGCGAGAAGAGCCTCCCGCTCCTCGGATAGCTTTTGGGTGCCCGCCGCTGCCCCCTTTTCGATGGCCGCCCCCGCATTGTCGATGGCCGCCACCTGATGGCGGATCAGACGCTCTGCGTCCGCAAGCCGGGCCAGGGCGCGATCGATCTCGTCATTCAGCGCCGTGACCTGGTGGCGGGCGGCCGCGCCGATATCATCGCCCCCCCGGGCAATCCCCGCCGTGAGTCGAGACGCGGCCCGCTCAAGCCGCAACGCAATCGCCCCCGCATAGCCCAGCGCGAGCACAAGAATGCTCACCGTGAGGAGCCAGGGCAGGGTGGATATCGTCGATCCAAGGCGCAGCCGCCACAGACCGGTCGCCTGGAAATGGGCAAGGGCAGTCCCCAGGGGCCACCCGATGAGAAAGAGAAGGACAAGGCCGATCGCGGTAATCTTCGCGCTGGTCCAAAGTCGGCGGCTCGCCCCGGTCCAGGGGGCGCCGTGGGGTCCCTCTGCCTCCTCCGCCAAGGGGGCGGTCGACCAGGATCGTTCCGGCGCCGTCAGGGGGATGACCGTCTCATGCGGCGGGGGGGCGCCATCGGCGCTGAGCGCGTCATCGCTTGCTGGATCCTGGCTGGCAGGCGTCGACATCGCCGAAAGGCTCCTTCCCGGTGCCGCTCCGTGGACCGACAGCGTTAAGAGGTCGTTGAGGTGTGCACTCTTTGCAGAGCGATTCGGCTCTCTAGAGCCGAACTTTCCCCAGTATTATCGGCGTTATTCACAAATTCCGGGGAGGGCGTCTATAGGGCGACGCCGTATCGGCGTTTTTCGGCCAGGGCGGTTTGTTGCACGAGCCGCCGTATAAGGATGCGGTCGAGCAGACGCCCAACCACCAGGCCAACGACCACCACCGCAACGCCGAATGACAAGGCCTGGTCGCTGATCCCTAGTCCCGCGACTGCCATATAGGTCACCACGAGCGCCGTTAAATGCCCCGGCGCGCCGCCATACCAAGTGAGGAATTGGCGCTCGTGGGCGGCCAGTCGAGCGGTATTGAGGGTGAAGAATCGGGCGGCGCGGCGCGCGACAAGAAAGGCGATGAGAGCGAGAATCCAGACGCTCGCCCCCCCGCCGAGAATGGCATAGGGAACCGCTGCCAGGCCAAACAGCGCAAGAATAAAGGGTGTCGCAACGCTTTCGGTGACCCGCCAGAGGCGGGTGCGGACCGGGGCGGAAAGATCCGCTTCTTCAGCGTAAAGAAGGCCGGTCGCCGCCATCATCGTCACGGGCTCAAACCCGAAAATCAGGGCCAAGGCATAGGCCCCAAGGGCAAGGGCGAGGGGCGCGATCGGAAAATCACCGCTGTCGAGGGGGAAAAACCACGCGGCCAGGAGGCCCAGACTGCCCCCCGCCGCAAAGCTCATCACCGCAGCGACCGCGGCATTGCCGAAAAAGCCGCGCTGCGGATCGGGGTCGAGCCCGATCCCGATGACCGTCATAATCAGCGGTAGCACAAGGGGGAGCATGGCCCCGGCTTCGACACGGCTGCTCACCACCAGACGCGGATCGACCGGCGCCGTCAGGAGAGCGGAGGCGGGGGTGGGCGTACCGCTGAGGGATACCGCCATGGCGACCGCCATGGCCGACAAAAAGGCGGTGTCCGGAACGATGACAATCCCGGCAATCCAGTAAACGATCACGGTCAGGGGAAAGCAGATCGCAATCAGACGGGTTGCGATCCCGGAGACTTTGGGCAGACGTGACAGGCGGCATTGGAGGGCGGCCGTGAAAACCAGCATGCCGAGGACGAACCGACTGGCGACCGCCATGGGAACGCTGGTGCCGATATTGATTTCCGCCCAATTCAGCAGGAATCCTACCGCCGATCCCGCCGCGAGGATGGTGATCGGGCGTCGGAGAAGCGGGGCGACCAGGCCCCGCCTGGCGATGACGATCGACAGACCAATCAGAACGATAGGTATGAGGACGACATACACAGGGGCCCGAACTTCTCTTCTACCAATGAGACAGACTGGGCCCGTTTGGCGATTGGCGCAAAGGGGCTTTTTCCCCCGTCGCAAATTCATCCCCCCTCCGTGCGGCGGGCCTATAGTACAGACGCCATAAGGGGAGGGCTTGATGAACCATTTCACTGCGGCCCCTGCGCCGCCCGCTCCGCTGCGGCGTTTGCTTGGGGAGGTGGCGCCCAGTCTCGCGGCCGCTCTTGGGGGGCCCCTGGCGGGCGCAGCGGCGGACATCCTGTCTAAGAGGGTCCTCGGCGGCCAGCCGAGCACGGCGGATGACTGGGGACCGATCATTGAGGCGACGGGACGGGGCGATCCTGAAACCGTAGGGGCCATTAAGGAGGCGGAGATCGCCTTCCGCCACGCCGTATTGGACAGCCGCATCGACCTTGCGCGCATAGCGGCGGCGGACCGGGCCGATGCCCGGGCGCGGGAGGTGAAGACCAAAGATCCGACCCCCGCCATTCTGGGCATGGGAATCATATCTGGGTTTTTCGTGACGTTGATCTTTATGGTGGCATTGCCGGTGCCGGAGGGGGCGGGAACCATGTTCTCCATTATGCTCGGGGCGCTCGCCACCATGACCGCGGCGGTGGTCAATTACTATTTCGGTTCCTCGGCCGAGAGCGCGGTGAAAACGCGACTGATCGGCGGCTTGCGCTGACCGGTATCGGCGCGCAGGGGCTGAGCGATGTCGACGGATACGCTCATCATCGGGGACGGACTGATCGGGATGGCTGTCGGCTGGGCGCTTGCCGAAGCGGGCCAGACCGTGACCGTGCTGGGACAGAGCGAGATGACGGGCTCTCTCGCCGCCGCCGGGATGTTGGCCCCCTCGTTCGAGGCGCAGCATCCGCGGGCGGCGCCGGGGCTTGCGGATCTATTATATGAGAGTTTGACGCTCTGGTCGGGATTTCACGATCGATTGGTGAAAGCGTCGGGGCTGACCCTCGACTATCGCCGTGAGGGGATTATCGCCCTTGCCGATCGACAAGCGCCGCCGCCGGTCGCGGGTCCGCCTATTGCCGTTCCCGAAGGGTTTGCGACGCTAGGGCCCGCCTGTCTGATCGCCGATGAAGGACAGGTCGATCCCCGGCGGGTGCATGGGGCGTTGGCCACAGCTTTGGCAAAGGCCGGGGGGCAGCGGCGCGGAGGGCGCGTGGAGGCGTTGGATCTTGAGGCGGGGGCGGCCCTCCTCTCCGACGGATCGAGGGTATCGGCCGCACGCTTCGTGATCGCGGCCGGGGTCGGAAGCGCGGCGTTGTTAGCGGGAGATCTGCCCAAATTGACCTCTGTCAGGGGCAGGGCTGTGCTGGTCGAATGGCCGGGATTTCCCACCCGCCATGTGGTGCGCACCGCTGACCTTTATTTCTGTCCCAAGGCGGATGGGCGCCTCTATGTGGGCGCAACCGAGGAACCCGCCATGGCCGAGGAGGGCGCGCTAGCCCGACTGTGGGAGCGGGCGGTCGCTCTCTTGCCCGACCTTGAGGGCCGGCGCATCCTGGCGCGGTTCGACGGCCATCGTCCCGCCCTCGCCACGGGCACCCCGCTGATAGGCCTCCATGGGGATGATCCGCGCTTGATCGTGGCCTACGGTCATGACCGGAACGGCATTCTGCTGACCCCAGTCACGGTAGAGCGTGTCCTGCGTCTGATCGGTGGCCTTCCGCGCTTTATAGGCCTTGAGAGCCCGCTTGAATGAGCGGGGCCAGAAATGGGTGATCCGGTATTTCCGCTTCAACAGACGGAGGACCAAGTGATCTCGGCTCTGTACCCGCCCACGGGCGAGGAAGGCCGGGGCCTCCACAGGGGGCAGATCAGCGCGCGAGTCTGCGGCGCCTGCGTCCTCGTCCCGGACTTCAGGTAACTCAGCAATCAGCGCATCCAACAGGTCGGCGGGGTCGACGGTATCTTCGGCAAGGTCATTCACAAGGTCCGTCTGCCTCATTTCTCGCCCAAGGTCGACCGTTTCGACATCGACCTGTCCCTTTGCCGTTTCGGCGAGCGCCGCCCGCAACAAGGGCCCGGGGCTGATCGAATCGCCGTCAACGGCATGGGCTGCGGCATCGACGGCCCAATCGATCGGCAAGCTGTGCGCGGGGGGCACGGTAAGGATCAGAGTCCGACCGTCCACGGGACCGGTCAGACAGACCGGGTCGGGGGGGAAGAGACCGAAAGGCGCAGCGGCGGGGAGAGCAGAGCTGCCCCCCTTTTCCGGTTGCGCGGAGGGCGCTGTGGCGGAAGGGGGGGCATCAATCGGCGTCTCGGTTTTCGTCGCCGTGGCCGCGGCATTTTTCGGGGCATGACTTGCCCCCCCGGTCGCCGCAGGGGCCCTGTCGGCCGCCTCGAAGGTTGTTTCCAGCCGGACCTGTAGCTTGCGCGCCGCCGTGACGGCTTGGTGTGCCGGGTCGCTCGGCCGATTGAGGGAGGGAGAGGTTTTCAGTCGCCGCAAAGCCGCCCGTTTCGCCGCCGCGATTTGCGCTTCGCGCCCTGCCGCCTGGCGGCGGTGGGCCTCCTCCTCCTGGGAGAGATCGAGGGGGGAGATTTTCGGCAGATAGGTTGCCGGGTCCTGTCCTTCGGCTGCTGCTTCGGGTTTGAGCGCAGCGGCCCGTCCCAAGGCATTGCCCTGGCCGAGATCGAAGCCAAGCTGGGTCAGGGCGTGCGCCGCCTGCAGGTCCTCGACCCCCACCGCGACGATCCGCACCTGCCGCTGTTTGGCAAAGGCGAGGAGTTCGGACAGCGTACTGAGGCCCGGTGCGCCCCGGCGAGAGCGGACTTGGCGTAACACGCCGGGGCCGCCGGTCTTGATTTCCTGGAACGGGAAAGGCGACCAGGTCTTCATGGCATCGCTGGCGCGCCCTCTGACTTCGAGGGCGAGCTCGCAGCCCAATTCCCGAAACCGGCCATAGGCTTCCGCCTGTTCGTCGGCGGAGACCTCCGGCGAGAATTGCGGGCATTCGAGGGTCAGCCTCTCCGGGGCCCATTCATAACGGTCGAGAATTTCGGCGATATCGCCCGGCAACCGCTCATCCACGAGATCGCCGAAGGCAAGATTGATCGAGACGCCGCCGGGGGCGGTGATATTGGCTTTTTTCGCTTCGCGGACGGCATGCCGAAGGACATAGCGGGTGAGATCGCCGATCCGCCCTTGTGATTCGAAAAACGACAGGAAGGCGCCGGGAGGCAGACTGCCAAGGCCAGGATGATCCCAACGGACATAAGCTTCGTAACGACTGACCGCGCGGGACTGCAACGCCATGATGGGCTGAAAGGCGAGTTCAAGATGCGCGTTGGTGAGCGCGTTATCAATATCGATGCTGGTGAGCCGGACTGCTTGGGCGCCCATGCATCCTCCGAGAGCAAACGGTTTGGCAAGAAACGTTAAAGCCCCATCGGTTAACACAGCCTGAACGCCGCGCCCCTCGGGACAAAAACCTTAATAGGCGAATTGTTCCTCTAGCACGCGTTCTTCAAGGCCTGCGCCTGCGTCGAAGAGAAGGGTCATACGCACATCGGAAGAAATGCTTCCCGTCACCTTATAGACATCCCGGACTTCCATATTGTCCGCCGTGGCGGAGACGCGCCGAAAGTCAGGTTCGAGCACCTCGAATTCCACCGTCGCATCATAGCTGAGCAAGGCCCCGCGCCAGCGACGCGGGCGAAACGGGCTGATCGGTGTGAGCGCGAGCAAGTTGGAGTTGATCGGGAGGATCGGGCCGTGGGCTGAAAGATTGTAGGCCGTGGAGCCGGCAGGGGTCGACAGTAAGATGCCATCGCAGATCAATTGATCCATACGCGTCCTGCCCTGCACCCGTACCGCAATCCGTGCCGTTTGGCGGGTTTCGCGGAGAAGCGCGATTTCGTTGATCGCCATGGCCTCGTGAATTTGCCCTCGCCGATCCTCGGCGGTCATCTTCAACGGGTTGATCACGACGGGATTTGCCGCGGCAAGACGGTCGAGCAGCCCCTCGGGGTCATAGGCATTCATCAAAAAGCCGACAGTCCCGCAATTCATCCCATAGACGGGGACATTGAGCGGCAGCGCGTGTCGCAAGGTTTCCAGCATCGTGCCGTCACCGCCGAGGGCAACGATGACATCCGCCTCTTCGGTCGTCGTTTGGCCGTAAAGGGCGGTTAGCCTTGCGAAGGCGTCCTGGGCATCGGGACGATCGCCCGCGACGAAGGCAATTCTGCCGGGAGTGGTTTCGATCCCCATCGCAATCCCCGGTGTCCTTTCTGCCGCGGCGGTTGTTGCCGCGTCTGTTGCTGACCCATAAGGTAAGCGCAAACAATATTGGCCGGCCGATGCCGAACCGACACGGCCGGGGGAGGAATACATGCCTCAGTCTGCCTCAACGGTCGATGACCCAATGGCAAAAATCACGCCACAGGAAATCGACCCGGCGTCTTTGCCGAGCGTAAAAGGCATCGTCACCGAGGAAGAATGGCGGTTACGGTGCGAGCTGGCCGCGACCTATCGGTTGGTCGCACTCTTTGGGTGGGACGATCTCGTCTTTACCCATATCTCTGTGCGTCTGCCGGAAATGGAGGGACATCCTCGTTTCCTGATCAACCCCTATGGCGTCCTTTTTGAGGAGATGACCGCCTCCGCGCTGCTCACAATCGATCTCGACGGCCGGAAGATCGACGAAAGTCCGTATCAGGCGAATCCCGCGGGCTTTGTCATTCATTCAGCGATCCACGGGGCGCGGCACGATGCCGGCGCGGTTCTCCACCTGCACAGCCCCTATGGCGTTGCCGTCGCCGCCCAGGAAGGCGGGCTTGGCCGCTACAGCCAATTTGCGATGCAGGTTCACGACGATCTCGCCTATCACGATTATGAGGGGATTGCGACAAACACGGAGGAACGGGCGCGTCTCGTGGCGGATATGGGCGACCGCTCGTTTCTCATTCTTCGGAACCATGGCACGCTGACTACAGGGCCCAATTGCGCGATCGCCTTTTTACGGATGTATTTCCTTGAACGGGCCTGTCACGCGCAAATTCTGGCGCAAGCGGGGGGGACGCTTCGCGATGCGGGACCCGATCTGGCCCAGCTCGTCGGACGCCAGAGCCAACCCGCATGGGCCCCTGGCATAGGCGATAAATTGGTTTGGCCTGGCCTGATGCGACGACTGGCCCGCACCAATCCTGGCTGGGACCGCTAACCCTTTCGTCAGAGGAGGGACGGCGTTCGCTCTCGCGCGATCAGTGAGGGGATCTTTTTCTTGAGTCTAAAAAAGCCCTTTGACGCGTGGGGCCATGCATGGCGGTCGTGGGACCGTAGCATCGTCTCCACGCGAAATCCCTCCGCGGCAAGCCTTCCTGTCATTCTGGCTACGGGACCTCTTAATGGGCCTACGGGCAGATAGGGCAGGATGACGGTGTTGGCGCCGGCGGCGGTGACCGCTTCCAGCAGATTGTCCTCGTCCGGTACAATGACGGCATCGCAACCAACCACCGTTTTGGCCCGATGGCGCGTATCGTCGATCGCGCCTTGGGTGAATTGAGACACAAGACCCCCCACCGGTGCCGCGCTGCGACATGCCGGATCGACGAACAGGCCTACCCCGACAAGGCGTGCCTTTTCCACGGGAAGGGTCTCCAATCCCAGATCCTCCTCATGCAGCAACAAAAAAGCCGGGTCGCGGCTCGTCAGCGGTAAGTCGCCGGGCGGATCGCCAGGCTCACCGTTCCAATCATCCTCAAGGGCCGGGGCCTCCTTGGCGAGGTCCTCCGGCGACGGAGAGAAACGCCCATTGGTGAATTTCTCGATATTGCTTGGACGGGCGAGATAGGTTTTGCCCTTTGTATGCAGTCCGCCGACCCATCGCCAGGAGAGGGTATTGGAGGCGGCATCGCCGTCAAGCAAATGCCGATGAAAGAAGTCAGCGCCTAAACTCCAAGGGAGGCGAAGGGTAAAGATCCAGATACTGGCGAACCACATCCGCGCGTGATTGTGCAAATAGCCGGTGGCGATGAGTTCCTTTGTCCAGGCATCGAAACCGTCAATGCCGGTACGGCCCTCGACTGCCGCCTGATAGGCCGTGGCTTGATCGCCGCTCAATTCATTAAGCCGGCGGTCTCGGTCATCCGTATAGAGATCCCAGACCCAGGGGCGACGCTCCAGCCAGCCCTTGAAATAAGTCCTCCAATAGACCTCCTGAATGAACTTTTCCGCAGTGGAAAAGGCGAACCGGTTGAGAGCGGCGGCAATGACCTCCTGCTCGGTGATCAGCCGATGCCGAAGATAAGGTGACAGACAGGAAACGTAGCGTCGATCCGCAGGTCCATCGTCGCGGTTCCGATTTTTCGCATAAAGACTGCCCATATTGGGTGCGAAGGCGTCGAGTCGCGCAAGGGCAGCCGCTCGTGTCGGCACAAAGGCCAAGGACGAGGCATAGGCCAGGGGGGCGGCCCCAGCTTCGGGGAACATCGATGATTGAGACATACTCGACCATGTGGCTCAGACCCGCGCCGCGGCCAGACGGGGGCTTTTCCGTTGGCCCCCCCCCTCGCGTTGCGATGTTCTTTACAGTTCTTTGCCAAGCGGAAAGCCCCTACACTGCGTGTCGTCCCTAGCGGGGGGAACGACCCGTGTGCGCAGGGGTGGAGGAACGGATGCCATGGTAAATAAAGTCTATGAAAACGCTGAGGCGGCCCTCGAGGGGGTCCCCTTCGACGGGATGGTCGTCATGTCCGGAGGGTTCGGTCTCTGCGGTATTCCAGAGACGCTGACATTGGCGCTGCGGGACAGCGGAGCCAAAGAGTTGACCGTCATTGCCAATAATTGCGGCGTTGACGATTGGGGACTTGGGCTGCTGCTCCAGACCCGGCAGATCAAGAAGATGATCTCATCCTATGTTGGTGAGAACAAAATCTTCGAAGAGCAATATTTGTCGGGTGAGATCGAACTGGAGTTCAATCCACAGGGGACCCTCGCTGAGCGGATCGCTGCCGGGGGCAAGGGCATTCCGGCCTTCTACACAAAGACCGGGGTCGGCACGATCATCGCCGATGGGAAAGAGGAGCGGGAGTTCAACGGGGAGCGCTACATCATGGAGACCGCGCTGATCGCCGATCTCTCCATCGTGCGGGCATGGAAAGGCGATACGCTCGGCAATCTCGTTTATCGCAAGACCGCGCGTAACTTTAATCCGATGATGGCCACGGCGGGCAAGGTCTGCATCGCCGAGGTCGAACATCTGGTCGAACCGGGCGAACTCGATCCTGACATGATCCATACACCGGGAATTTTCGTCGACCGTATTCTTCAAGCGGATCAGGAAAAACGCATCGAGCGGGTCACCACCCGTGAGCGGGCGGCATAGGAAAGAGAACGATTATGCCTTGGACACGCGACAATATGGCCGAGCGCGCCTCGAAAGAGCTGCAAGACGGCTTCTACGTCAATTTGGGGATCGGCATTCCCACCCTGGTTGCCAATTACATTCCCGACGGCATGGACGTGACGCTCCAGTCGGAGAACGGCATGCTCGGCATGGGGCCTTTTCCCTATGAGGATGAGCTCGACGCCGATCTCATCAATGCCGGAAAGCAAACCATCACTGAGCTTCCGAAAACGTCCTATTTCTCCTCCGCCGACAGTTTCGGCATGATCCGGGGGGGACACATCAACTTGTCGATCCTTGGGGCCATGGAGGTCTCCGAGGCTGGGGACCTCGCCAATTGGATGATCCCCGGTAAAATGGTGAAGGGCATGGGGGGGGCCATGGACCTCGTCGCAGGGGTGAAGCGCGTCGTGGTGCTGATGGACCACACCTCTAAGTCCGGTGAACCAAAATTGCTGAAGGAATGCTCGCTCCCGCTGACCGGCGTGTCCTGCGTCGATCGCGTCATCACCAATCTGGGTGTTTTTGACGTCCTCAAGGAAAACAAGACCTTGAAGGTTGTCGAACTGGCCCCCGGGGTGAGCTTCGATGAGGTCAAGTCAGTCACCGCCGCCGCGTTGACCGACTGACCCTTGCACGGGAAAGGGCCTGTCGTCGCGACGGGCCCTTGCCGCCGGACCCTTAACGAAGATAAGCTCCGCCGAGCCTAAGGCATTCGGGGGAAGCGGTGGGTGTCAGTCATCTGATCGTCGGCGTCACCGCTCTATTCGGGGCTGCGACACAATCATCGGACTTGGGGAGCGTCTGTACCGTCGAAACGGCACGGCAAGAAGGCTTCCTTGCGGGCTCCTTTGCCCGCCATCCCGTGGATGCAAGAGAGCTTTTCCTCAGCAAATGCCGATTTCCGAGACTGTTTTCGACCTCCCGCCCCTCAACTGATGGGCGCCTGGGGCCCGCGTTTCTCGATGGCTGGCAGGCGGGATTTTTTACGGCCTGTGAGCCGATGGGCCTCCTCGAAGCCGGATCGGCCAGCCTCGGCGAGACCGAAGAGAGCGTGACCCCGGCTTTGTGCAAAGAAATGGCGGCGGCGACCGTCAAGGTCTACGATGATCGTCTCACGGCGCTCGATGGGCAGATCGATGCGCTGACCCAGGCGCTTGAGGGCGAAGACGATGCCTTTCGGCGGGGCGACCTGAGAGATGAGATCACCCGTCTTCAGGCCCAGCGCGGAGCGGAGGAGGGGGCCCGTCGCCAACTGGTCGCGCTGGTGGCGTCGGACAGCTATAATCGTCAAGTCTACGCCGTGGGGACGACCTATGCCACGGCGAAGGCGGCGAAGGAGAGGGCCTCGGCGGCCATCGCCGATGCGGAGGCCGCTCTCGCCCTCAATGAGCAACGGCTCAACGGGCTCTTCAGCCAGCTCAGGCAGACCCGCGACGCCGATAGGCGGGCGGCGCTGTTGCAGGAGGCGGAGCGCCTGGAGGATCGGAGCGCCCTGCTGCGGTCCAGTATGAGCGCCCTGCGGCGGGAGGAGCGCGATTCTGAACAAGCGTTTCAGATCGCCCGGCGCGATTACCTCAAGACAAAGACCGCTCTTGCCGAAAGCCGTCCTTAATCGGCCGCGATGGCCTCTTCATACTGGGAGGACGCCTCTAACCACGCTTCCTCGAGGGCGGCTTTTTTCTCCTCAGCGCGGGCCCGCTTTTGGCTGATATCAGTGGCGCGCGCTAAATCGGTATCGAACAAGCCCGGCGTCGCAAGGATATCATCCATCTGCGCAATCACCCCATCGATGCGGGCGATCTCGCCTTCGAGCCCGGTAATATGGGCCCGAAGGGGCTTGAGAGCCTCCCGCCGGGCGGCCGCTTCGCGTCGGTGATCGGCAGGGGTCGGGGCTGTGGGCCCAGTCTTCCCCGAGGTCTTTTTCTGTTCACCGGCGGCTTTCGCCGAGGCCAGAATGCGGGCGCGGTAATTGTCGATATCTTCGTCCAGGATATGAACGGCGCCGTTTTTCACTTCCCACAGGCGGTCCACCGTCGCCTCGGCCAGATGGGCATCGTGGGTGATGAGCAGCACAGCGCCCGGATAGGCGTCGAGAGCCGCAATCAAGGCCTCGCGGCTTTGAATATCGAGGTGGTTCGTTGGCTCGTCGAGGATCATGAGATGTGGCCCCTCAAAGGCGATCAGGCCAAGGAGCAATCGGGCTTTCTCTCCCCCGGACATGTTCCGTACAGGGATATCGGCCTTCTCCGGTCCGAAGCCCAACCCAGCCGTACGGGCCCTGATCTGCGCTTCGGTCCCCTCGGGCATCAGGGCTTTGACATGGTCATAAGGGGTTTCGTCTGGGCGCAACTCGTCCAATTGGTGCTGTGCGAAATAAGCGATTTTGAGCTTTTTATGGGCATATACATTGCCATTGAGAGGGGAGAGGCGGCCGGCAATCGCTTTGACCAAGGTCGATTTTCCCTGCCCGTTGGTCCCAAGGATCGCGATCCGGTCATCTTCGTCGATCCGTAAGGTGAGGTCGCGCAGGACCGGACGGTCCTCCTCATATCCAAGGTCGGCACTTTGTAGACGGACGATGGGCGGGGCCATGGCCGGTTTTGGCGCCGGAAAAACGAACGGCGTTGTGCTTTCGTCCAAGGGCACATCGCTGCTTTTGAGCTTTTCAAGGGCCTTAAGACGGCTTTGGGCTTGCTTCGCTTTGCTGGCCTTGGCGCGAAAGCGGTCGACAAAAGCCTGCATATGGGCCCGCTGAGCCTCGGTCTTATGGGCCTGCGCTTCGGCCAGTCGCTGCTGCTCCGCCCGCCGCCGGGCATAGGTATCATAGCCGCCGGGGTGGACCGAAAGCTTTCCGCCTTCAAGGGCGAGAATATGGCTGACGGAGCGATTGAGAAGGCCGCGATCATGGCTGATCACAATTGCGGTATAGGGATATTTCTTGAGATAGGTCTCAAGCCAGACGGCGCCTTCCAGATCGAGATAATTGGTGGGCTCATCGAGCAATAACAGATCCGGCGCCGCAAAGAGCGCGCCGGCGAGGGCGACACGCATCCGCCACCCGCCTGAAAACTCTGCACAGGGACGCCGTTGATCGACACTGTCAAAGCCAAGACCGGACAGGACCTGGGCGGCCCGTGCCTCAGCCGAATAGGCATCGATATCGGCCAGGCGGGTCTGAATTCTCGCGATCTCATGGGGGTCCGTGGCGTGCTCGGCCCGGTGCAGAAGGTCGGCGCGCTCGGTGTCGGCGGCCAGCACCGTTTCGATCAGGGTATCCTCGGTTGCCGCGGCTTCCTGCGCGACCCCGCCAATGCGGCGACCGGGGGTGAGCGAAAGGCTGCCGCCATCGGGGCTGATCTGGTCTTGGATCAGCCGAAACAGGGTGGATTTCCCGGTGCCGTTCCGGCCGGTAAAGCCGACGATCCACCCCTGCGCGATCATCGCCGTGGCTTGGTCGAAGAGGGTTCGCCCTTCCACCCGATAGGTTAGGTCATTGATGTGAAGCATGGCTATGGCCTCGCCGTGCGGGGAAGAGGAACGTCCTCCCCTCCCTCAGGGCAGGGCGCCCCTTGGCCCCTCATAGGGATCGCCCCGGCTCGACCCCCGAAGGCCGCGAATGCAGCGGATGAATACCCACACCCAAATATAGGCGGCAAGCAGCCAGGCCAGCGGCGCCAGAAAGAAGGTCGCGATCAGGATGGCAATCGCGACCCCCGTGATCAGCACGGTCCAAAAGATCCGCACTTGGTGATCATAATGGCTACGGGCTGCGGGGGTAACGCCGTCGCGGGCGACATAGGCGATGATCACGCCGATAAAGAAAGGAAAGCCGGTAAAAAGGGCGATGAGATACAAGCCGTATATGATGGTCGTCAGGCTCACGCCGTCAGTATCGATCGGATCGTCGGTCATGGCGACCGCCTAATCCGCCGCGCGCCGCGGGGCAAGATCAGTCCTGCCCTCGGCCTCCTAGCATCGCCTGCTGATCGTGACGCAGCTGATAGGCGGTTCGGCCCTTCCACGCCCCTATGTGGATATGAGGCGCTCGGGAAAGCCCATTATTGCCGACCCGGCCGATCACCTGGCCCGCCGTCACCTCGTCTCCGCTGGCGACGGTGATGGCCTCGATATGAGCGACGACAATGTGGACTCCATCCCTGTCGACGATTTCGACATAGGTTGCCGGGGCGGCGCCAATGATGCCCGGCTGATTGGGCTCGGTCCGTCGGACGACGCGCGCAACGGTGCCCGCCACAGGCGCCAGAATAGCGGCGCGGTAAGTAAACCAATCGCTATTCTCAAAGCCACGATTTTTGAAGGGAGAAAGGATCACGCCACCCGTTGGGGTCGGCACCTGGCCGATCACGAAGCAATCGGTGCCGAGGGCATCGCCGCGTTTCTTATGCTCCCCCTCCCAATGCTCTGCACAGGCATAGGTTTCGGCGAAGGGGGGATGGATCAGGAGGAGGGGAGGCAGTGTGTCGCTGGGCGTTGGCGCAACATTGTTCGTCAGCCCGAGGCCCCCACCGGTCGCCCCGCATCCGGCGATGAGGAGAGCGAGAACAAAGAAGGCCCCCCATCGACGAAGGGCAGAAAGGCTCCCCGCGCCTCTCGCCGACTTTTGCCCCCTCAAATGAAGTTGGCCTTTTTGAGAATCTGATGCGCTTTGATTACTTCTTGGAGCTGATGCTCTGCTGAGCGATCCCCCTCATTGGAGTCGGGGTGGAAGCGTTTGACCAATTCTGCGTACCGCTTGCGGATATCGCCGCTGGACGAGGTCGGTTTGAGATTCAGTGTCCTGAAGGCTTGAACCTGAAGTCGGGTCAAACGCCGTCCTTCGCGATAGATCCCGTCATCCTGTGGCTGTGGCCGATCGCTGGCGAGGCCGAGTTGATCTTCGGCGGCGCCCTGCGCGCCCCCCATCGCTGCCTTTGCCGCGGCGGCGGCGCGACCGTTCTTGGACATCTTCCAGGTTGGCCGATCGCCATAGCGGGCCTGATTCCGTATCGCCGCCGCCTCGGCATCGGTTTTGCCCTCGAAGAAGTTCCAATTCTTATTGTGCTCCCGGGCGTGGGCCTGGCACAGCCAGATATGGATATTCGGCTGGTCAGGCGATTTGGCGACCCGCACCGAGGCGACTTCGGCACAGTCCTCGTGCTCACACTGACGAGTGGCCGTCTCTTCCACCGGCCGCCGCCGCTTCGATCCCCCACGCGTCGGTTTCACCCGAATATCGAAACCCATGCGAGGTTTATATTTGTACCCGTCATCTGGCATTGGGAGAGTATGGGACGCGCCGCTTTTTCGTACCAGACTTGACTATATGGGCGTTCCCGTGCGTGGTAGCTGGTTTTGCGAAAAATGAGATTGAGCATGAGTGTGGCGGATCGGATTACCGAGAAATTGCAGCATGCCTTCGCGCCGATCGAGCTTCAGGTCATCGATCAGAGTTACCTCCATGCCGGCCACAGCGAAGCCGGGGCGGCAGGGGAAAGTCACTTCCGCGTGGTGATCGTGGCCGCCGCCTTTGACGGCCTGTCCCGCCTCGCCCGTCACCGGGCGATCACCAAGGTCCTCGCCGAGGAACTGGCGGGGCCGGTCCATGCCCTTTCCGTCGAGGCGCGGGGCGCGGCGGCCGACTAGAGGCCCCGTTCGCCTGTTAGGCGGTCCCGGCGTCTTGGGCGGCAATCGGCTCAGGCGGCGCGGGGCGATTCCTTCGGGCACCCCAGAGAAACAGGGCGCCGGAGGCGAAGAGAAACAGGCTCGCCACCGCATAGGGCGCGCCGGGGAAATCCTGTCCCTCCGTACGATCGGTGAAAGCTGCGAAGATCTGGGTCATCATCAGAGGGCTGAAGGCCATGGTGATGCTGGACAGGCTGGCGATGGCGCCCTGCAATTCCCCTTGGGCGTCTTCGGCGGTGGCCTTGGTCATCTTTGCTTGCATGCCGGGCATCATGAAACCGCCAAGGGCGCCGACGGTGATCCAGACATAGACCCACGGTCCGGCCGGGGTGAAGAACGCATAGCCGAGGGTGGAGAGAGCCATGGCCACGCTGCCGATCACGACCGCCCGGGTTTCGCCGAGGGCTGGGATCGCCTTCCGGGTCAGATATCCCTGAACGACCGCGGCCGTGATCCCGACATAAGAAAGGGAAAGGGAAATCGAGAGGGCTGACCAGCCGAATTTGGCCGTCGTATAGAAAGCCCAGACGGCGGGAAAAGAATGATGCGCAACCTGCATCAGGAAATAGGCCCCCATAATGACGAGGACCGTCCGATTCCGGCTGACGGAGATCAGCCCCCCAATGGGGTTGGCCCGACGCCAATCAAAGGCGCGCCGACGCTCCACGGGTAGGGATTCGGGAAAGGCGGTCAGCCCAAAGATAAAATTTGCGAAGATAACGACACTGGCCAGCAGAAACGGATAGCGGGGACCGAAGGCCGTCAGCGCAGAGGCAACCCCGCTATCACTGGGGAAGAGAATGGCGAGACTAGGGCCGTAGGCGGCGGCTAGTCCCCCAAGAACCGGTCCGATAATGAACCCAAGGCCAAAAGCGGCACCGATGATCCCGAAATTTTGGGCCCTTTTCTCCGGCGGCGAGACATCGGCAATGAAGGCCCCGGCGGTGCTGAATGTCGCTGCCGTCGCCCCGGAGAGAAGCCGACCGAGGACCAGCCACCCAAAGGTCGGGACAAAGGCCATCAGAAGGAAATCGATGCCGTAGAAGAACAACGAGACCAGAATGACGGGGCGCCGACCGTATTGGTCGGAAAGCGCGCCGATGACCGGCGAGAACAAGAACTGCATCGCCGCATAGGCGAACATGAGATAACCGTAGAGACGGGCACTCTCCCCCTCCGCAAAGCCCGTCAGGTCGGTCAACAGCGCGGGCATGACGGGCAGGATGATGCCCACACCGATCATGCTCAACAGTACGGTGATAAAGATGAAGACAAGCGCCCGGCGAGGGGCTGGAGCGCTCATCGTTTAACGGCGTCCAGGGGCACCACCCGCAGGCTTGTCACCTGATTTCGCCTTTTTTTGAGGACTTCGAACCGATATCCGAAAAAGGAGAAGATCTGTCCGACATCGGGGATGCAGCGTCCTTCGTGAATGACCAGGCCGGCGATGGTCACGGCTTCTTCATCGGGCAACCGCCAATCCATCATCCGATTGAGATCGCGAATGGTGACCGTCCCGTCCACGATGACCGATCGGTCGGCCTGGCGCTTCACCCCGATGATCGGGGCATCGTATTCATCCTCGATCTCACCGACGATCTCTTCCAAGATGTCCTCCAGGGTTACCAGGCCCTGGATCGATCCGTACTCATCGATGATCATGGCGAAATGCTGCCGTGTGGCTTTGAAGGCGTCGAGTTGTTCCTGAAGCGTCGTGGTCTCGGGCACGAAATACGCTTCCATCGCCAGTTCTCGGATCGAAATGCGGTCAGGGTCGTTTTCGTGCGCCCATAAGGCCCTAAGCAGATCCTTTGCATGAAGGACCCCGATGATATCGTCGGGATTGTCCTTATAGAGAGGAATACGGGTAAACTTCGATTGCAGAACGGCTTCGACGATATCGCGATTGGGTTGGTCGACATCCAACATTTCGATATTCTTACGGTGGATCATGATCTCCTCCACCGTGATGTCGTCGAGCTCGAGCGCACCGCGGATAATGTCCCGAGCCTCTTTTTCCATCTGGCCCTCTTCGTGGTGCAGATCGACCGCGCCTTTGAGTTCCTCATGGGGGGACAGGACGTGGGTGTTTGACACATCGACGCCAAGGGTACTGAGGGTCACCCGAACCACCGCCTGGACCACGGCGGTGACGGGGGCGAATAATCGCACGAGGACCTGCATCGGCACCGCAACGGCCATAGCGAACCGATCGGGGCGGGAGATTGCCGCCGTCTTTGGCATCACCTCGGCGAAGACCAGGACGAGGATGGTCATCACCGCCGTTGCGAGGGCAACGCCAAGACCGCCGGGAAAGATCGACGCGAGGAAACTCGTCGCCAGGGCCGAGGCGAGAATGTTGACGAGGTTGTTGCCCAGAAGGATCGCGCCGATCAGCCGTTCCTTGTCCTCCGTGAGTTTGAGCACGGCGGCGGCCGGGCGGGAACCTTTCAGCTCAAGAGTGCGGATGCGGGCCCGCGACGTCGCCGTCAGCGCCGTCTCCGATCCTGAGAAGAAGGCGGACAGGCAGAGCAGGAACAGAATGAGAATGAGGGTCATGAAGCGCTCGATACGGTCGAAAAGGCGGTCGTCAGAAAGGCCATCAATGCCGTCTCATCGACGCTGCGGACAAGCCGGGCCGCGCCAATGGCCTCAAGCAGGACAAGGCGTAATTGCCCGGCCTCGACTTTCTTATCCTGTTGCATGAAGGCGCGTTGCTCGGCGGCGCTGGTGATCAGCCCCGGAATGTCTTGGGGGCGGGTGGGCAGCCCACTATCGGCGATCATCCGCTCCACACGCTTGGCCTCGGCCTCGGTGATCATCCCGCAGTCAGCGGAAAAGCGCGCGGCGAGCGTCATCCCCACCGCGACACCTTCGCCGTGCAGAAGACGCCCATCATATCCCGCCGCCGCTTCGAGGGCATGGCCGAAGGTATGCCCGAGATTGAGGAGCGCGCGTTCGCCCTTTTCCCGCTCGTCGGCGGCGACGATCCGCGCTTTTTCTTGGACCGAAACCTCGATCGCATAGGCTAATTCGTCTGGCGACTGATCGAGAATGACCTTGCCGTTGGTTTCGAGATAATCGGCGAAGGCCCGATTGCCGAGGAAGCCATATTTGAGGATTTCCGCATAGCCCGCGCGCAATTCCCTGTTCGGCAGGGAGTGAAGCAGGCTGGTATCGGCAACGACGAGGGCAGGCTGGTAGAAGGCCCCGACCAGGTTCTTTCCGGCCCGCGCATTGATGGCGGTCTTTCCCCCGACGGAGCTATCGACCATCGCGAGCAACGTCGTGGGGATCTGCACAAACCGGCACCCGCGCCGTAAGGTCGCGGCGGCAAATCCGGCAAGGTCGCCGACCACCCCCCCGCCAAAGGCGATGACCGTCCCATCACGGCCGACATTGGCCGCCAGGAGGGCCTCGGCCACGCGCTCGAACGAGGCGAAGCTTTTTGAGCCCTCTCCCGGGGGGACGGTGATGACGGGGGCCTCAGCCAACAGGGCCGAAACCTGATGGCCATGCTGGGCCCAGACAGTGTCGTCGGCGACGATGGCGGCCTGTCCACCGCCGACAATCTCTCTCAAGCGTTCGACCGACTGTCCAAGGGCCCCAGGTCCGATCACGACATCATAGGAACGCTCACCAAGGGCGACGGGCACACGGCGGAGGGTCATAGGGTCGCTCCGCCCTCGGCATGACGGTCGAGGGCTTTGATAATCCGGTTCACGGTTTTGAGATGGGGACCCTCAAGGGAGTCAACGACGATGTCCGCTTCGGCATAGACCGGTGCCCGTTCTTTCAGCAAACGCGCCAGGATCTCCCGCGCGTCGCCCTGTTGGAGGAGCGGCCGTGTGGCTTTTTGCGCGGTCCTTTTGACCAGGAGGTCGAGATCGGCCCGCAGCCATATGCTGATTGCCTTCAATTTCACCAACTCTCGGGTCGCGGCGTTCATAAAGGCGCCGCCGCCGGTGGCCAGGACCATCGGCCCTTCGGACAACAGGCGCTCGATAACCTTTCGCTCGCCCTCTCGGAAATAGCCTTCGCCATAGGTCTCGAAGATATCGGCGACGGACATATTCGCCGCGTCCTCGATCTCCTCATCGGCATCCTTGAAGGGCAGAGCCAAGAGCTCGGCAAGACGACGGCCCACCGTGGTCTTCCCCGCGCCCATCAAGCCGATGAGCACGACGGGTCGTGAGATGGTCAGCGAGGAGGGACGGGGGGAGGGGGACGTCATCACTTCGAACTTTGCGCGGGTCTCACCTGATAGCGAACCTCTGCATCGGACGAAAGCCCGGGGGGCCGGTTGGCGTCGGGCGGTGGGGGAGCTATGCGTCTCCATGGCTTTTCAAACCTATCTGGCCGTTGCGATCGGCGGCGCCATTGGCGCGGTGGCCCGCTTTGGCGTCATACGCAGCCTTACGGCGTGGCACGGCGGGGAGCCCGTTTGGTCGGTTCTAGCCATCAATGTGCTTGGTTCCTTTGGCCTTGGGATGGCCGTTACCGTCCTCGAAGACCGCCAGTCGCCTCTTGCCGCGTTTTTATTGGTGGGATGCTTGGGGGCTTTCACGACCTTCTCGACCTTCGCCCTCGATGCGGTGACCCTTTACAAGGAGCGCGGCAGTACCCTTGCCGGCCTTTATGTCGGCCTGTCGGTGGGACTGGCGATCGCCGGCTTTCTCCTCGGCCATCAGCTCCTGCGATGGGGGCGTCCGTGAGCGGTGTTCAGGAAGTGACGGTGACGTCGGCGGAGGCGGGTCAGCGCCTCGATCGCTGGATGAAACGGCGGTTCCCTGGCGTCACCCAGGGACAAGTCCAAAAATGGCTGCGTAAAGGGCAGGTCCGGCTCAATGGGGGGCGTGTAAAAGCCGATCACCGGGTTGAGAGCGGAGAAGTCGTGCGGGTGCCGCCGATCGATCCCGAAGCCGCCGCCCCGCCGCCGTCCCGCCCTGTTGTGGGCCCCGCCGAGGCCGAGATGATGCGCGGCCTTGTGATCTATGAGGATGACGACATCCTCGCCCTGAACAAGCCTGCTGGCCTTGCCGTTCAGGGGGGGGCGAAAACCCTGATCCATATTGACGGCATGCTCGATGTCTTCGGGGAGGGGGAGGCGCGCCCCCGCCTGGTGCACCGCCTCGACCGGGATACGGGCGGGGTGCTCCTCTTGGCGAAGAGCCGGGCCGTCGCGGCGACGCTAAGCCTTGCCTTCCAACAACATCGCATCGGCAAGACCTATTGGGCGATCACCAAAGGCGTTCCCCATCCCCTGTTCGGTCGTATCGATATGCGGATCGAAAAAGCCGGCGAGCCGGGGCGGGAAAAAATGCGCGGAACCGAACAGGGTCAATCTGCGCTCACGGATTATCAAACGGTGGAAACCGCCGGACAGAAGGCGGCCTTTCTCGCCCTTCGACCCCACACCGGCCGGACCCATCAGATCCGCGTCCATTTGTCGGCGATTGGCACCCCGATTGTCGGTGACCGGAAATATGGGGGAGCCGGAGCGGTGCTTGAGGGCTTGCCGAACCAGATGCATCTCTTCTGTCGGCAAATGCATGTGCCTCGGCGGGGGCGACCGCCCTTGGTGGTCACGGCGGACCTCACCGGAGGAATGGCGACATCATGGTCGATTTTCGGATTTTCGCGACCGGACGATTTGGAGTGGCCCGATGAGTGAAGCGGGACCGAAGCGCTTTTATGAGACCGTGACCGTCGCGGCCGAGGACGGGGTCTATGTCATCAAGCTCGACGGGCGGCCGGCCAAGACACCGGGACGGCACCTTTTGGGCGCAGAAAGCCAAATCCTCGCCGAGGCGCTGGCTGCGGAATGGTCCCAACAGCAAGATATCATCGACCTCACCACGATGCCGCTCACCCGCTTGACCGGCTTTGCCCGCGACGGCGGGGAGGACGCGCGGGGCCCCTGGAGGCAAACGATCCTCGCCTATGCCGGCTCGGACCTTCTTTGCTACCGCGCCCCGGAGACGGGATTGGCGGCCCGGCAGGCAGAGATATGGGATCCCTTTCTGGCCCGCTTCGCCGAAAGGGTCGGCGCCCCCCTGACGGTGACTGAAGGGATCATCGCCGTGGAGCAGGACCCCAAGAGCCTGGCGGCGATCGAGGCGTATCTCGACCCTTATTCCCTTGAGCGCCTATATGCGGCGAAACTGCTGACCGAAATGACGGGGTCGGCGGTGCTCGCCCTTGCCGCCCTCGACGAGGACGCCCCGGCGCACGAGATTTTCGCGGCGTCGCGCCTCGATGAAACCTTCCAGGCCGAACGCTGGGGCATCGATGCCGAGGCGGCGATCAGGGAGGCGAGCCTAAGGCGCGACTTCGAGGATACGCTCCGCTTTGCGTCATTGACCCCCTGATCCGGCGGGGGGGCGAGGCGCCTGGGGGGCGAGCCGATAGATGCGCTCGACCCGCGACCCCACCCCCGTCAACAGGTCATAGCCGATGGTCCCTGCCTGGCGCGCCACGAGATCGAGATCGATCTGTGCCCCCCAAATTTCCGCTTTGTCTCCCCGTGTGACGGGAGAGGGGGCATCAGTGATATCGACGGTGACAAGATCCATCGACACGGCCCCTCGGATGGGGCACAGGCCCCCGCCGAGCCACACGGCCCCGCGATTGGACAAGGCCCGCTGGATGCCGTCGGCATAGCCCGCCCCCAGCACCGCAAGGCGGGTGGGGCGCTCGGCCCGCCAGGTCCCATTATACCCGACGGACTCGCCGCTCCCGATATCGCGGACTTGCAGCACCGATGCCTCAAAGGTGGTGACCTGATCGAGGCCCTGACCCGGCAGGCCGTTGGGCGCCCCGCCATAGAGGGCATAGCCGGCGCGAACGATCTGTTGTTCGGGGGCAAGGCCCAGCAGGATCCCGCCGGAATTGGAGAGGGAGAATTGCGCCTTCGGATAGAGCCGGGCGAGCATCATCCCTGAGGTAAAGAACTTCTCGGCCTGGAGCTCGTTTTCCGGGGCGGTGGGGTCGCCGCTATGGGACAAGTGCATCATGATCAGCTGCACATCGTCTGGGTTGAGACGGGTGTCCTGGGGCAGGCCGCCGGCGTCCTGAAAGCTCATGCCCAGTCGGTTCATGCCGATATCGACGGAGATTCCGCAAGGTCCCCCGCCGCCGGCCACCCAGTCGCCGACATCCTGCCAGTCGCTTAGGATCGGGAGATAACCGACTTTTTCCTGCAGGGCTCTGTCACCATCAAAGCCATTGAGAACGTAAACCCGCGGCGGTGCGTCATCGAAAAACCGCTGGCCGTCGACGAGCAGCGCCAGGGCTTCGCGACAGGTCGCCGTGAAGAAGAGGCGGGCCCCTTTTTCCCGATAGAGCGTCCGGGCGATGGCGTGCATGCCAAGCCCGTAGGCATTGGCTTTGACCACGGGGGCCACGGCACTGGTGCCGCCGGTGCGGCGTTTCAATTCGTCGTAATTACGACCGAGAGCGCCGAGATCGACGGTGAGGGTCGGGGAAGCCGGGGGGGAGGACATACCCCTTTTATGCCTTGCTCGTCGGCCGGCTCAAAGACCAGGATCGGGAAAGCGGTCGGGACTGGCCAAATTCCCAAAGCGTGTGCGGCGCGGATCGAAGGCGAGCTTGACGGTGCCGATGGGGCCGTGGCGCTGCTTGCCAAGGATCACCTCCGCCTGCCCCATCACATCGGACATCTTCTCCTGCCATTCGACATGTTCGGCTGTGCCTTCCTTGGGTTCGGCGCGACCGAGATAATATTCCTCGCGGAACACGAACATGACCACGTCGGCGTCCTGCTCGATCGACCCCGATTCCCGAAGATCGGACAGCTGGGGCCGCTTATCTTCCCGCGCTTCGACCTGCCGCGACAATTGCGACAGGGCGAGGATCGGCACATTCAGTTCCTTCGCCAGGGCTTTCAGCCCCGTGGTGATCTCGGTCAGCTCCTGCACACGGTTATCGCCGGCCTTTTTGGAGCCAGAGAGGAGCTGGAGATAGTCGAGCACGAGAAGATCGAGCCCATGCTGACGTTTCAGGCGTCGGGCCCGCGCGGCGACCTGGCCGATCGACAAGCCGCCGGTATCGTCGATATGCAGCGGGATATCGTTCAACTGGCGCGCCGCTTCGTAGATTTGTTCGAAGTCGGATTGATCGATATCGCCGCGGCGGATTTTCTCCGACGGAATATTCGAGAACTCAGACAGAATACGACCGGCAAGCTGCTCGGCCGACATCTCTAGACTGAACAACCCCACAACCCCGCCGGATTTGGCTTTGATGCTGCCATCGGCCTGGCGTTCGGGCAAATAGGCCTTAGCCGCGTTGACCGCGATATTGGTCGCCAGCGCGGTCTTCCCCATGGAGGGACGTCCAGCGAGAATAATCAGGTCGGAGGGGTGGAGGCCCCCGAGCTTTTCATCGAGATCACGGAGGCCGGTGGACACGCCCGCAAGGCCGCCGCCTCGCTGATAGGCGGCGTTTGTCAGCTCTATTGCGGTCTTGAGGGCGTTCTCGAAGCTCTCAAATCCGCTACCGAAGCGGCCGGTTTCCGCCAGCGCGTAGAGTTTCGCCTCTGCCGCGGCCAATTGCTCCTGCGGATCATCGTCGAGATCGACCGCCTGCGCCTTTTCGATCATATCCGTTCCAAGACGGATCAATCCGCGAGAGGTGGCAAAGTCGAAGACCACCCGGGCATAGTCCTGGGCACCAACGGTCGAGGGAACCGCGCGCGCCAGGTCGCTCAAATACGCCTCGCCGCCAACATCTTTGAAGGCCGGTTCCTGTTCGAGGAAGGTCGCCAGGATCACCGGACTGGCAAGACGCCCGCCGACGATCAATTTTTCGATCGTCTCGTAAATTCGTCCGTGAACCGGGTCATAGAAGTGATCGGACTTGAGAAAAGACGAGACGCGATAAAATACTTCGTTGTCGAATAAAATCGCGCCTAGAACGGCTTGTTCCGCCTCAATCGAAAAGGGGACCTTCGCGTCGGAACCAAAACCTGTGTGAGAGCTGCCATCTGCCATAGGACAAGCGTAGGAGGGGAGGGGCAGGTGGGAAAGTCCCCCTTTTCCACCGACCCCCCGAGGAAGAGGAGAATCGAGGGAAGGTGGTCATCGTTCTGAAAGCGGAAATAGACCGCCCCCCGGACCACGGGAGTGCGCCGCAGACCCGCATAGAAAAGGCGGGCCGTAGCCCGCCTTCGGTATTTGATGTGAGTTCGGTCAGTTAAGCGAACGAGTTCAGACCAAAGATGAACAATGCCCGTCAGGCGCGGTCTTCGGCCTCATCGCTGTGCGCATCCGCCCCTTGGGTGGCCGCCGGGGTCTCGGCCGGCGCCTCGCCGAATTCGTCGAATTCACCAGTCCCAACGACCTGTTCGACGCCTTCTTCTTTCTTGGCGAGAATGTTTTCGCCCCGCTCCTGCGCTTCAGCCTCTTCTTGACTGCGCGCCACATTGATCTTGATGTTCACAATGACTTCAGGGTGAAGCATCACGCGAACGGGGAAAATTCCCAATTCCTTGACCGGCGCGTTCAAAAGGACCTGATTACGCTGAAGCTTCAGCTTTTTCGTGGTCGCAATCTCGGCAATATCCCGTGCGCTGACGGATCCGTAAAGCTGACCCATGTCCGACGCGGACCGGATGACGACAAAGGTTTTGTCCGCGATGGACGACGACAGGCGTTCGGCCTTCTCGCGCGCCTCGGCGTTTTCTTGCTCAATGGCTTCGCGCTGTGCCTCAAAGACCTTGCGATTGGCGTCCGTGGCGCGAAGCGCTTTTTTGCGGGGAAGGAGAAAATTTCGGGCGAACCCATCTTTGACGCTCACTTCGTCGCCGATGGAGCCGAGCTTTTCAACCCGCTCTAGGAGAATGACCTGCATGGATTACTCCGTCGTGTAAGGGAGAAGGGCGAGAAACCGCGCCCGTTTGATGGCACGGGCCAGCTCGCGCTGTTTCTTGGCACTGACGGCGGAAATCCGGGAGGGCACGATCTTGCCCTTTTCCGAGATATAGCGGCCGAGCAGCTTGGGATCTTTATAGTCGATCTTCGGCGCTTTCTCACCGGAGAAGGGGCAGGTTTTCCGACGACGGAAAAATGTTTTAGCCATTTTGGAGGTCCTTTCCCTTAATCGCGGTCGCGTCGCGACATGACCGGCGAGGGCTCATCGTCATGTTCTTCGACCTTCAGGGTCATGAAGCGTAAAATATCTTCCTTGATCCGCATTTGCCGCTCAAGTTCGACGATCGCCTCGGAGGGAGAGTCGATATTCATCAGGCTGTAATGGCCTTTGCGGTTCTTGTTGATCTTGTACTGAAGGTTCCGCAGACCCCAATATTCGGATTTGCGGATCTCGCCGCCGTTTTCGCGAATGATAGTCTGCAATTCGTCGGTCAGCGCCTCAACCTGGGCCGGACTGATATCCTGACGCGCAACAAAGACATGCTCGTATAGAGGCATGGTCACTCCTTTTCTGGCGGCGGAGACATCGGGGCTGGAGGGCCGCGCGACGCCTTCGGCTCGACATACCCGTTGGGACCATCCCGGTGGGAAGCGACCGCCGCTCATGCGAAGGCGGGGTGAAGCAAAAAAACGCTGCGAGGACAAGCGCTTTTCGGGAGCACCTTTTGCGCGATTAACCACTCGTAAAGATTGTGGTCATTATTCTACATATATCGGTGGTAGGGATCAAAGGCAGCTCCCCTCGTGCCTTGCCCTCCTCAGCCCCACCGGTACCCGGAGGACGCATCCTCCATGGCAGCGGCCCGGCGCTTACGGTTCCCTTCCTCTTCCCAAAGAGCTCTCGGGCCGCTGTCTCCCCTTAAACGGGGCGCCTTCTGAAAAGGGATGGCCCCACAAAATTGCGGCGCCTTATCGCGGGGTCAGGTGCTCTGCCCGGTCGCCCATTCCCCTTCGATAAAGAGGGTTTGCGTCGGATAGGCGAATTCTGCGCCGAGGTCCTCGAAAAGCTTGTGGATGTCGAGGAGGATATCCTGCTGAAGATCCATGTGCTGGGCGTAATCACGGGAGAGCACGTAATAGACCGTTTCGAATGTGATCGCGCTGTCGCCATATCCGGACATATGGCTGCGATCGAAGCGCACGCCTTCCCGTCCTTCCAACAGCTCACGCAGTCGCTCCGGCAAAATCTCGAGCACCCGCCGAGGGGTTTGGTAGGTCACGCCAAGCGTTTGCACGACCCGCCGCTCATTCATGCGACGGAAATTCTTGATCACATTGGAAAGCAGGTCGTCGTTCGAGACGACAAGCTGCTCTCCCGACAGGGAGGTCAGCCGGGTCGTGCGAAGACCGATCTTTTGAACCGTCCCCAGAAAGCCCGACCAAGCGATGAAATCCCCTTTCACGAAGGGCTTGTCGAGGATGATCGACAGACTCGCAAAGAGGTCCCGAAAGACGCTCTGGGCCGCAAGACCAATGGCAAGCCCCCCAACCCCGAGGCCGGCGATCAAGGCGCCAACATCCTGCCCCAAATTCTGGAGGATGAAGATGACCGCAATGGCAAAGATCGCAAAATTCGCGAAGAGGGTGATCAGCGACCGGGCGTTTTCGAGGGTCGATTCTTCCTCGGCGGTATTGGCAACGAGACTGTTCAGCAGCGCCTTGACGATCACCCGTGCCCAGAAGGCCACCTGGAGCGCCGCTGCGATGATGAAGACATAGCCGATGACGGCAGACCAGCGGTCTGACAAATCATCGATAAAGAATGGGCGGGTGACGACGAATGAAAAAACCAGCAAGAACAACGAATTCGTTGCGGCGAATAGGCGTGAGATAATGTTGCGGACCGATTTCTGCGGCAATTTTGACGACTGGAAAATGCCAGAGAGAATCGACCGCAATAGGCGCAAGACGAGGAAGATTCCCACCGCGACGGCCGCCCAGATGGCCCATTGCGTGCCGGACCCAAGAAGCCACGACCAGGTCTCCTGCGCCGATTGGGTGACGGACGACACCACGCCGTCAACCGTTACTGAAGGATCCGCCTGGGCTTGAATCAGGTGAAACCGCATGAATGTTCCCCGCCATTTCTCAACAGTTTACCCAACAAGCGACGAGGACAGGGGGGTTCCCGGCCATTCGGCGCTTGTCAGGGCGATGCAGTCGCCGCATTGACGACCCACCATGGAAATATCTCTCTCCGGCGACATAGCGCGTGTCGGCCCATCGGCGACAATGGCGGTTACGCAAAAAGCACGAGATCTCCAAGCGGCGGGGCGAGATGTCCTCACCTTGTCGATGGGGGAGCTCGATTTTGAGACGCCTGCGCCGGTCAAAGAGGCCGCGATCGCGGCGATTGCGGCGGGGGAGACCCGCTATACGGCCGTGGACGGGACACCTGCGCTCAAAGCGGCGATCACGGAAAAATATCGGCGAGATCACGATTTTCTCCTTTCGCCCGAGGAAATCGTCGCCACGACCGGCGGCAAATTCCTGATCTATGCCGCTCTCCGGGCGACGTTAGAGCCTGGCGATGAGGTGATCATTCCGTCGCCCTACTGGGTCAGCTATCCCGGGATCGTCCGGATGTGCGGGGCCGTGCCGGTAATCCTTGCCACCCAAGCGGGGCAGGGGTTTTTGCCCGATCCCCAGACCCTTAAGGCGACCATGACGCCGAAGACGCGCTGGATTCTTCTCAATTTCCCCAACAATCCCAGCGGCGCGACCCTTCCTCTTGAGCATGCGGCAGCCCTTGCCGAGGTCATCGAGGCGCACCCCCGGGCCCTGGTTCTGAGTGACGATATCTATGAACTCATCCGGTTTGACGCATCGCCGCCCGGTCCGCTCTTTGCGAAGATGAAGGGGATGCGCGAGCGGACGCTGACGGTGAACGGGGTTTCCAAGAGCCATGCGATGACGGGCTGGCGTCTCGGCTTCGGCGCCGGTCCTGCCCCCCTTATGGCGGCGATCCGCCGGGTGGCGGGACAGACAACCTCGAACCCCTGTTCGATCAGTCAAGCCGCGGCTGTCGCTGCGCTTGGGATGGAGCCTTCCTTCTTGACCGATTGGCGGACGGCGTTGCGGACCCGTCGCGACCTCGTCGTTCGCACGCTCAACCGGATTGAGGGGATCAGCTGCCTTTCCCCCAGCGGGGCGTTCTATGTCTTTCCGGATATCAACGGCGTTGTGAAGCGGAAGGGGCTGGCGGATGACACGGCCTTTTGCACGGCCCTATTAGATGAGGAGGCGCTGGCCCTCGTGCCGGGGAGCGCCTTTGGGGCGCCGGGATTTGTCCGCCTGTCATTTGCCGCGGCCGATAGCGTCCTTGAGGAGGCAATGGGACGTCTCAAACGCTTTTGCGCCTGAGGTCATGGACCATGCTGTTCCACCGAAATAATCGAAACGCCATGCTGACGGACTGAATTGCGGCGGTGTTCGGCAATCCCCATACATTGGAGGAGTGATTTCGACCGATAAGGAGGTTGACCATGGCTACGACCGAAACCATCGCCCAAAAACTGCTTCAGGTGCTTGGCAACACCTATGTGCTCTACGGCAAGACCCACAGCTATCACTGGAATGTGACCGGCGCGCGCTTCCACGCTCTGCATAATTTGTTCGAGGAACATTATCGCGCAATGTGGGAGAGCCTCGATGATATCGCCGAGCGGATTCGCACGCTTGGCGTGACAGCGCCGCTCTCCACGCGGGAAATGGCCGAAGCCTCGTCGATCAAGGAGAACGATAACGCGGTGCCGAGCGCCGACACGATGCTGCAAAACCTCGTCTCAGATCACACAACATGGCTTGAGGATGCGGAAGGCGCCCTCGACGAAGCCTCCGATGTGGGTGACACGGGGACCGAGGATTTGCTCAGTACCTTGATCGCCGCGCACGAAAAAATGCGGTGGATGCTGAAAAGCTCTATCGACGACTAAGCGTCGCTCCTCCCTTGTCGCCGCGGCGGGGGCTAGCTATCAGTCACGCCGTTTAAATCAGGTGAGCGCCTGAGGGAGCGAAATCCTCCCTTGGGCGCTTTTCTGTCGGGAAGGAATGACCATGGCGCTTGTTTCGGCGACGTCTTCTATCTCCGCCGAGCGGGCGTGGCAGGAACCGGGGCCCCTTACCGTCCATGGCGCCCCGGAGGGCGCCGACGCCTTGATCATCGCGCAGGCGGTGTCTCAGGCGGGGGGGCTTATCGTGCATATTGCGCGGGACGCCAGTCGTGCGGCGGCTTTGGCGGGGAGCCTGGCTTTTTTCGCGCCGCAGGTGCCGATTGTGCGCTTTCCCGCATGGGATTGTCTGCCCTATGATCGGCTGTCGCCGTCGCCGGAGATTGTGGCGGCCCGAATGGCGGCGCTTTCGACCCTCAATGCCCATAATGGCAAGACGCCGCTGGTCATCGTGACGACTGTGAACGCGATGACCCAGCGGGTGCCCAGCCAGGCATTGATCTCGACGGCCAGCTTCTCGGCCCGTCCCGGCGCATCCGTCTCAATGGACGAATTGATCAGTTTCCTGACGATGAACGGCTATGCCCGCGCCTCGACGGTCAGGGAGCCTGGTGATTATGCCGTAAGGGGGGGATTGATCGATTTGTTCCCGCCGGGAACGGACGAGCCCCTTCGTCTCGACTTTTTCGGCGATACGCTGGAGACGATCCGCGCCTTCGATCCCAATACGCAGATGACGACGCATCAGCGACAGGATGTGCACCTTTCGGCGGCCTCCGAAGCGTTGCTGAATGATGAGACGATTTCGCGATTTCGTTCCGGCTATCTCGCGCAATTCGGTGCCCCAGGGGACGATCCCGTTTATGAAGCGGTGTCGGCCGGTCGCCGTCAGGCGGGGATGGAGCATTGGTTACCGCTGTTCTATGACGGTCTCGAAACGGTTTTCGATCACCTCGGCGACGCCCTCGTCTTCGTTGACCATCTGGGGGACGAGGCGGCGCGCGAGCGGTTCGATCAAATCGCCGATTATTATGAGACCCGCCGCGAGGACATGACCGCGCGGGAGGACCAAAAGGGCGGCCTCGATATCGTGCCCTATCGGCCGATGCCGCCGGATAGGCTCTATATCACCCCGGCGGAATGGGATGCGGCATTGACGGCAACCCGCCTTCGTCCGTTAACGCCCTTTTCGGCGCCCGAGGGGAAGAGAGCCTTCGATTTTGGGGCCAAGAAGGGACGGCCCTTTACCGCCGAGAGGGCTGCGGGACAAAATGTCTTCGAAGCCGTCGCGGCGCATATCGCCGCCATGCGAAAAAGCCGGAAGGTCATTATCGCGGGATGGACCGCTGGGTCTGCGGACCGACTGAAAAGCGTTCTGGCCGATCACGACGTCGACGGCATGACGTCCGCCCTGTCCTGGCCGGAGGCCAAGGACCAGCCTTTGCCGGTTGTCGCTCTCCCCCTCGAAAACGGTTTTGAGACGGATGATTTGTGCTTTATCGCCGAACAAGACATTCTCGGCGATCGCCTCGTTCGACGAAGCAAGACAAAGCGGGCGGATAATTTCCTCACCGAAGCGTCATCGCTGTCCGTCGGTGATTTGATCGTCCATGTGGATCACGGGATCGGTCGCTATGACGGGCTTGAAACCCTTGAGGTTGGCGGCGCGCCCCATGATTGTCTGATCCTCACCTATCAGAAGGGAGACAAGCTCTTCCTCCCGGTGGAGAACATCGAGTTGTTGAGCCGTTTCGGCTCTGATGACCCAAGTCATCCCCTCGACCGCCTGGGCGGGGGGGCCTGGCAGTCGCGCAAGGCGAAAATGCGCGAGCGTATCCGGCTGATGGCGGAGGAATTGATTGCCATCGCTGCGAAACGGGCCGCCCGCCGGGCCGAGGAGCTCGCGCCGCCCTCGGGGGCTTACGACGAATTTGCCGCTCGCTTTCCCTATACCGAAACCGACGATCAATTGAACGCCATCGACGATGTCATCAGCGATCTCAGCCGCGGACGACCCATGGACCGATTGGTGTGCGGTGATGTCGGGTTCGGGAAGACCGAAGTCGCCTTAAGGGCGGCGTTTGTCGCCGCCATGAGCGGTCGGCAAGTGGCGGTCATCGCCCCGACGACATTGTTGGTGCGTCAACATTTTCGCGGTTTCGTCGAACGTTTTCAGGGGTTTCCGGTCAAGATTCGGCAGTTGTCGCGCTTCGTAAGCGCCAAGGAGGCGAGCGCCACGCGCGAGGGCATCAAGAATGGCGATGTCGATATCGTGATTGGGACCCATGCCTTGTTGAGCAAGCACGTGGCGTTTCGCGATCTCGGCCTCCTGATTATCGATGAAGAACAGCATTTTGGGGTGAAGCACAAAGAGCGTCTGAAGGAATTTCGCGGCGACACCCATGTCTTGACCCTGACGGCGACGCCGATCCCCCGGACCTTGCAACTCTCCATGGCGGGGATTCGGGATCTGTCCCTGATTGCCACCCCGCCGGTGGACCGCTTGGCCGTCAGAACGACGATCGGCCCCTTTGACCCGGTCGTGGCGCGGGAGACCTTGTTGCGTGAGCATTATCGCGGGGGGCAAAGTTTTTATGTGGTGCCCAGACTTTCCGATATCGACACGGTAGCAGACTTCCTTCGCCATCAAGTGCCGGAGATCAAGTTTGAAATCGGCCACGGGCAGATGTCCGCGACGGAACTCGAAGACGTGATGAACGGCTTCTATGACGGCAAATTCGATGTGCTGCTGGCAACGACGATTATCGAAAGCGGTATCGATGTGCCTACGGCGAATACCCTCGTCGTCCATCGTGCGGATATGTTCGGCCTCGCTCAGCTCTATCAAATCCGGGGGCGGGTCGGCCGCTCGAAACAGCGGGCCTATGCCTATTTGACGACGTCACCGCGAAAGAAGATGACCGAGGGCGCCGAAAAGCGACTGAAAGTGCTTCAGAGCCTCGATACGCTGGGGGCGGGATTTACTCTCGCCAGTCACGACCTCGATATTCGTGGGGCGGGCAACCTTTTGGGGGAAGAGCAATCGGGCAATGTCAAAGATGTGGGCGTCGAACTCTATCAGCATATGCTGGAAGAGGCGGTCGCCAATCTGCGCGACGGGAATGACGAGACGGATGAGACCTGGTCACCGACGATCAATATTGGGACCGCGGTCCTGATCCCCGATCATTATGTCGCCGATCTGGACGTCCGAATGTCTCTTTATCGTCGGCTCTCGGATTTAACGGCGTCCGAAGAGATCGAAGCTTTCGCCGCAGAACTGATCGACCGGTTCGGGCCGTTGCCGAGCGAGGTGGACCATTTGCTCCAGATCGTCGGCATCAAGATGCTCTGTCGGCGGGCGAATGTGGAGAAGATTGATGCCGGGCCGAAGGGGGCAGTCATCGGCTTCCGCAAAGAAGCCTTTCCCAATCCGATCGGCCTCGTCAATTATCTCAGTTCAAGTCCCCTCGACCTCAAGGTCAGGGCCGACCAGAAACTTGTGTTCAAACAGGAATGGCCGAACGAGACCTTTCGGTTGAAAGGATGCCGAAAAATCCTGACGATCCTTGCGAAAATTGCCGAAGAAGACGCCTGAGGGTCAGGCGAGCTCTCTTGTTTCCGCGCGCTCTTCGCCCACTGCGGCCACCAATTGACGGATAAGCGTTTTGGGGTCCGCCCCTTGACGGGCAGAGACCACCGCGGTGCGGGTGGCGAAGGTTCGAGCCTCCTCGGTCGCTCCAAATTTCAGATCACTGATGAGGGTCGCCAAAAGGCGGAGGGTCCGTCGCGCGGCGATCCGGTCGCTGCCCGGGAGGCTGATCAGCAGAAGATCGGGCGCTGCGCGCATAATGAGATCGGTGTTGGTCGCGCCCATGGCCGCATAGACGGCAGGCTCGGAGAAGATGGCTGGATGCGGTGTCCCCAAGGACTGGGGGATCAGCCGCACGGCGCCAAGGGAAAAGGGCGCGTGCGCCGAGCGGCAGCGTTGCGCGAGAACGGCTTCAAAAAAGCGCCCGCCGCAGAGACGACTTTGAGTGCCGTCATCGGTAAAGCTGAGATCGGCGAGGTTGTCCTCGACCGATTTGGCAAGCTGGCTTTCCCGGCTGAGCTGTTCGGCCATGCCCACCGCCAGGGGCAGGTCGTCGATTTCAACCACCGCATTGGCCCCTGCCGTGGCCCAAAAGGCGCGATGTCGCCCCTTGGCGTGTTTCTCAAGGACGATGACCGGGAGAGAGCTGAGCTCGGAATGCCGACGGATCAGCCGGACAAGACCGGTCATCTGGCGCCGTTGTTTGTGGGGCTGAATAAAGACGCGGTCCGCAGCCTTCATCTCCAACAGCGTGAGGGCCTGATGCCGGCTGAGGGCGGCCCCTGTCGGTGTCAGACGGGTCAATCCGGTCAGCGTTTTGAGGCTCAACGCCCCTGGCAACCCGACGAAGAGCGCGCGAGGTTGAGGCCGCAGGCAGGGGACGGGTAGGGCGCCGCGTCCCAGGGCCGCCATTGCCTCAAGGCGAAGGGCGACTTCTTCGGCGCGATCAGCCTGCAAAACCCGCCGTTTGATCGCCGTCATCAGGAAAGCCTCTCCCGGTGCGCTCATCACGACGGTGTCGATTGAGACGGCCGAGAGGATCGGCGCGGCGCGGCGTTGGTCCCCGCCGATCAAGAACAGGAGGGGCGTGCCGGTTGCGGCCTGTTGGGCCGTCGCGATCCGCCCCGCGAGCTGCTCGTCGGGGATCTCGCGGAGATCGGCCAGAACGATATCGGGCTGACGTTCGCTTCCGACGAACTCTATTGGGTGGTCTGCCGCGGCGCGGACCACATCCTTTGGCGGCTCAATGAAGAGGCATCGCACAAAGGCTGTGCGGCGGAGATATTCCTGATGTCCCATAAATTAACCGGTTTCTCCCCGCCCTTTTGCCTTATCATCTTGCGCTGTCGTCTCCGATGCAAGGGTATCGAGACATACATCACGCCCCTCGACGCTCAAGAACAGACCCGACATCGCTCGCTCTTCATAGCAGGGGAGGGCGGCAAGAAACTCCTGCGGTTTCCCCAAGGGACCGATTTCTCGATAGAGCAGGGCCGTGCGGGGGCCGACGAACCGCCAATGCCACGGCTCGAACCCGTCATCCGCGCCCAAATAATCGTTGCCCTGGGGGTAGGTGAGGATGAACCCATAGCGGAACGCATTTTCCTCAAAACACCGATAGGCCCGATCGCTGGCGCGCATGAACCGTCCGTTGACATCGATATCGGCCGCCAAGCCCAATTGATGCTCGGAGGTGCCTGGCGGCGTTACCCGGCCCTTGGGTCCGGCGCGGCGATAGAGCTGCGCCTGGGTATCGTAGCTGCGATAGCCGGACCGTAAGGAAAGCGCTTCCCCCGGCTGTTCGCATTGGGAAAGGAGAGCCGAGAGCGAAGCCGGCATCGATGTCGTCTCGTCGATGCTGGCCATGCGGATTTTCATTTCGTCGAGATGGGGCAGTTTCGATAGGGGGATTGCCTCGGCGCCCGCGGCCACCAAATCGTCGGGCTTGTAAGAGGCGGGGAGGGGAAACGCCTCGGACACGGGCCGGTTGATGTCCGCTGTGCGGTCCCGGTCCTGGTTGGCAGCGTAGCGCCTCGCGCCAAAGGCATCACTGAAGATATTCCGCATATGGAGGTTCAGCGCCTCTGCCTCTGTCATTCGGCCCTGCTCTTCGTAAGCGGATACCAAAAGACGGATATATAGGCTCAGGACGGGGTGATTGGCCCCATAGGTCCTCTCTTGGGCATGGAAAGCGTCGAGATAGAGCGGCACGGCTTTGTCGACCTGTCCCATCCGTTCGTACACGGGACCGAGAAGCAGGGCAGAATGGATCGTATCTTGATGATCGATGCCCAACAGAGAGGCCCTGAGGTCATAGGCGGTGGACAAAAGCCCCGCCGCGGTTTCCGGGGGCGTGCCCCTTGCGGCATAATAGGCGCCGAGGGTAGTCATGTTTTCCGCGGCCACCAGCAAATCGGGGGTCTCACCCGCTATGGGGGGGCGACGATCATTCGGGGGCAGGAGCCCCCGGAGGTCAGTCGATAACCTGTCAAGATAGTCTGTGTAGAGAGCGGTCTCTGCGTCTGGCACGCGGCTATGGGCAACGTGACCGGCCCCTGCGGCCTCGACAATCCGAACGGCGAGGGAGGCCGCCTCGACGACCCGGCCTTGGGTGAGATGAAGATCGGCTATCCGGTAGACGATGGCCATCTCGTCGGCGGGGCGCATTTCTTCCCCCATGGGGCCCTCGAGCACCGCTCGATAAAGCCGGATCGCCTCATCGGGATCGCCGGCGCGGTCGTGCGCCCCTGCCACGATGAGCTGCATATTCTGCGTCTCAGGCCCGTCCAGCCCGTCTTCGAGGCGCAGCGCGATCGCTTTACTGCCGTGCCATGCCGCTCTCGCCGTGCGGCCGCTCTCATCGAGCAGCTCATATCGGGTCCATGCGCTGTCGGGGTCGAAGGTGACGAGGCTCCAAAAGCCAAGGCCGTAAACCCCTGACGCAATCAACAGAAAGAGGGCGAGTATCTCCCGTCCGCTGCGTCGCACCTTTGCGCTCCCCCTCATTGCCCCATACTCGGTCCGCCGAGGGCTCCCCTTGCGCAGGCCTTCGCCTGCATAGGGCCCACGAGGTCAGACCACCGCTCCCACGGGGCATGCGCCACTTTGGCGGCTCTAGCCGTCGCATCCTAGCGATAAGTAGGCTATCGCGCCTCAATCGAAAGAGCAATTGAAGTGCCGGACCGCCGCCCATTATGACCCAAGACGATCCTCAATTGCCCATGATCGGTCGACGCCGACTTTATCTCATGCGCCATGGCCATGTGGATTATTTCGCGCCGGGCCTGACCGATTTTCGCCAAGTGCCGCTGACCGAGCATGGCTGCGCGCAGGCGCGGGCGGCTGGAGTTCTTTTATCCGACATCTCCTTTGATGCGGTCTTTACCTCAGGCTTGCCGCGGACCCAGGAAACCGCGCGGCTCGTCCTTGAGCAGAATGACCGGGCCGGGCCCACGCCGATCAATATGCCGACCTTCGAGGAGCTTGCCGGCGGCAAGGTCGTGGCAAAATCCCGTGAGGAACTGGCTGCCTGGCTGGCTTTCAGCCTCGAAGCGGCGGCTGACCAAGACGCAACCTTTTTGCCGGGGGGAGAGTCCTTCGCCGACGCGTTCGAGCGCAGTGGCCGTGGCCTCTCTTCGCTCATTACCGATTATCGCTGGCGCCAGGCGCTGTTGGTCGCCCATGACGGGATCAATCGCTTGCTGCTGTCCCGGGTCAGCGGGGCCGGGCTCAAGGGGGTCGGCGCGTTCGAGCAGGATCTGGCGTGTATCAATGTCCTCGATTTCGACGTGGTGACAGACACGCATGGCGGGGTCGAGATCACGCGCACCATCATCAAGGCGGTCAATGTCACGGCCTATGATGTTTCGAAAGCGGGACTGCGGAAAACCAGTCTCGAGCATCTCTTCGATATCGATTTCGACGGCGCCCGACCACAGGGCGCGCCGGCTTGATTGTCGGGCGTTAACCGTCGTGATATTGTTCGATCGAGGTCTTTGGGGAAATATCGGCCATGGCATATGGTGATCGCAAAACGCACCGTCTTGACGGTGGGTACGGGGTTTTTGACAAATTCGGCTTCGGTATCGCCGCGGCTCTGGGCATCGCTGTCGCAACTTTCATCGATATGACGCAGTCGAACGAGGCGTCGGCTTTGTTTTTATTCGGCGAATGGGTGACCAGGATCAGTAATGCCGTCGGTCTCGGCCCTATTCCTCTTTATGTCGTCGTTTTGCTCCTCATGCTGATTGGGGCCCTGTCGATCTTCTATTTTCAGCCCATCACCTTCCGGGGCGCCTTTGCCCAAGGGTTTGGCGCGTTAGCGGCGATCATGACGATTGCCCCGTCCGATATGGGGGCTCCCCTGCCGGGGCTGACCGGGGCCCTGCCGACCTCGAACTTCATCGATGATCTGCCCCCTGCTGGGGATGGCGGAAACATCGCCACCGATGAGATCTCATTCCGCCCCTATGGCGGGGCGCGCTTGGTGCCCCTGACCTTTTCACAGACGCAATCCACGACAACGGACGCCGAGACCAATCGCGCTCGCGCTTATGAGTTGCGGATCAAAGTTGTGCTGCCGAACGGGATTTCCAAAGACATCTCGAAAATGGCGATCCAAGGGGGGCTCCGTGGGCGCCTTAACGTCGAAGGCACCCGGACGACCTATAATTTGTTCCGCAATTCCGGCGCCGAAGTCGATTACCGCGATAATGCGATGTACTTCTCGACCAGTTTGCCGGGCGTTCCCGGTCGTGACACGCTGTCCCTCGCGGCCCGTATCGAGATCGAGGGCTATCAGATCACCGAAGAGCGGTTCGAGGCGCAACGCGGCGCCAATCCCGTTTGGGAAATCCAGATGCAGCCGAGCCGCACCCCACTCTATATCCAACGTCTCCGGACGCCGTATCGGTTCTAACGCTGCCGACCTTTTTGGGGGCGCCCGACGGCGGCCTTGATTGACAGAGAGAGGCGCTTGGATTAGAGGCCGCCGCTTCATGACGGGGCGCGCGATCACCGCCGTTGCAATCGTCCGGTGGGGTGTCCACCGGACCGGACCGCGCGGAAAACAGAGTACGAGAATGTCAAAGCGTCAGAACGCAAAGTATAAAATCGACCGTCGGGTCGGCGAAAATATTTGGGGTCGCCCGAAATCTCCCTTCAATCGTCGTGAATATAAGCCCGGGATGCACGGCCAACGCCGCGCCGGCAAGATGTCCGACTTTGGCCAGCAATTGATGGCCAAGCAGAAGCTCAAGGGCTATTACGGCAACATCTCCGAAAAGCAGTTCCAGCGGATCTATGACGAGGCGGCGAAGCGGAAGGGGAACACCGCCGAGCTGATGATCGGCATTTTGGAATCCCGGCTCGACGCCGTGGTCTATCGGGCGAAATTCGTGCCCACTGTGTTTGCCGCGCGGCAATTCGTGAACCACGGTCACGTCAAGGTGAATGGAGTGCGGACGAATATCCCTTCCTACCGCCTGAAGCCCGGCGATGTCGTGGAAGTTCGCGAACGATCCAAGAATATGGCCCTCGTCCTTGAGGCCCTCCAACTGCCTGAGCGTGATATCCCCGATTATGTGGATGTCGACCCAAAGAAAATGACTGCAACCTTGGTTCGGGTCCCTGAATTCTCCGATGTGCCCTACGCCGCGACGATGGAGCCGAACCTCGTCGTTGAGTACTACGCTTCCTAAGAACGCGGGGGCCGCGCGTCGGCGCGACCGCCAAATGGTGCAGGCCATCGCAAATCGAGAAATGGGCGCCGCGATCAGCGGCGCCTTTTTCGTGGGCGGGCCTTACGCTTCGGCGGTGATAAGCCCTTTTTCTGCGAGGAAAGGCCGAAGTTCGCCTTGCTCGAACATCTCGCGGATGATGTCACAGCCGCCCACAAACTCCCCTTTGACGTAGAGTTGGGGGATCGTCGGCCAATCGGAATAGTCTTTAATCCCCTGCCGGATCTCTTGATCCTCAAGAACGTTCATCGATCCATAGTCGGCGCCGAGATAGTCGAGGATCTGCACCACTGCACTTGAAAATCCACATTGGGGGAATTGCGGCGTTCCCTTCATAAACAGCATGATGTCGTTCGACTTGATGGCCGAGTCGATTTCCTCTCGGGCGGATGCGGTCATGGTGTACTCTCCTCGTGGGTGGTGTCTTCAGTTCATCACCTAAGCGGCGTGACGCGAATTCCTAGAGCTATTGGGCGGAAGACACAGATGGAAGGGGTGATCATCGCCGGACCCACGGCCAGCGGCAAATCCGCCGCGGCCTTGGAGATCGCTGCCGCGCTCGACGGCGAGATCGTCAATGCCGATGCGATGCAAATCTATCGCGAGCTGCCGATCCTGACGGCCTCGCCGAGCGCTGTCGACCGGGCCCAAATTCCCCACCACCTCTATAATTGTGTCCCGGGGGAGGAGCGGTGGTCGGCTGGTCTCTTCGCCCGCAAGGCGGCGGCCCTCTGCGACGATATTCTGGCGCGGGGCCGGCGCCCAATCGTGGTCGGTGGCACTGGCCTGTGGCTGAAGGCGCTGACCGACGGCCTGTCCCCCATCCCCCCCATCGACGATAGCTATGGGAGAGCGGCGGCGGCGCGCTGGGCGCAATTGGGGCCGGAGGACTTCCGCCGTGAGGTGCTTAACCTCGATCCTGCGATGGAGGCTTTGGCGCCGGCGGACCGACAGCGCCATTTGCGCGCCTGGACCGTGGCGACCGCCACGGGGACGCCGCTGAGTGAATGGCAGCGGGTGCCCCCGACGCCGGTTCTCACGATTGAGTGGGCGCGGGGCGTATTGATGCCAGATCGCGAAACCTTGCGGACCCGCTCTGCGCACCGTTTCGCCGCCATGGTGGAGAGGGGCGCTATGGGAGAAGTGGCGGCGCTGTTGGCCAGGGATCTGTCGCTGTCCTTGCCGATCATGAAGGCGGTCGGGGTGCGGGAGCTGTCCAAGGTCTTGGCGGGGGAATGGTCCCTCGAGGAGGGCGTGTCGGCGGCGGTGACGGCCACCCACCGCCTGGTGAAGCGCCAAACCACCTGGTTCAACAATCAGTTCTCGGCATGGCCGCAATCGGCCTCGGCCAACGCTCTCAACGAGGCATTGGGGGGCGGCCAGGGGCGCCGTTAGGACATTTCTTTCAGAAGAAAATCCGGTGTGTGATCGCCAAAGCCAACGACCGGGTCGGCGGGTCCATCGTCGTGACGGTCATCCCGTCGGTCACGCCCCTTATTGCTCGTCGGGCGACTGCTGCTCGCCTCTTTCTTGTTGGGGCCGCCGCGCCGGTTGTTCCGGCCCTTTTCGGGGGGGCGCGCGGCGCCGTTCCAATCGTCGAGCAGCGCGCTGATATCGTGCTCTTCGATCTTGTCGAGACCGGTGACCTTCAGGACGGCATCGAACGCTTTTCCATCGTCTGGGGTGACCAGCATGACCGCGTGACCCAGGCGGCCGGCGCGTCCTGTCCGTCCGATGCGATGGACATAATCGTCAGCATTGATCGGCACCGAGAAATTGAAGACGTGACTGACATCGGGGATGTCGAGCCCCCGGGCCGCCACATCCGATGCGACAAGCAGCTTCAGCCCCCCATCGCGGAACATCTGTAAGGTTTCCGTGCGGAAACTTTGCGGTAAATCGCCATGGATCGGTCGCGCATCGAAGCCATGCTCTTGCAAAGACTTGGCGATGACATCGACATTTTTCTTCCGATTGCAGAAGATAATACCGTTTTTGAGATTTTCGGCTGTTTCCACCAGATGCCGAAGGGCGGCGCGCTTCAGCTTGTCCTCCCCGCTCGGCAGGCGGGCGATCCGTTGGGTAATCGTCTTGGCGGTGGTGGCGGGCTTTGCCACTTCGATCCTCGCCGGGGCCGACAGGAATTGGTCGGTCAGTCTCTGGATCTCCGGCGGCATTGTGGCGGAGAAGAACAGGGTCTGCCGCGTAAAGGGGGTCAGTTTGAAGATCCGCTCAAGGTCCGGGATGAACCCCATATCGAGCATGCGGTCAGCCTCGTCGACCACCATCACCTCTAGTCCGGTGAGCAGCAATTTGCCCCGCTCATGATGGTCGAGCAGTCGGCCGGGGGTCGCGATAAGCACATCGACGCCACGGGTCAGCTTGGCGTCCTGATCGGCGAACGAGACCCCGCCAATCAGCAGCGCCATGCTCAGCTTATGGTTCTTCCCGTATTTCTCGAACTGTTCAGAGACCTGGGCGGCGAGTTCTCGGGTTGGCGCGAGAATAAGCGACCGTGGCATACGCGCCCGGGCCCGCCCCCTGGCCAGTCGATGAATGACGGGCAGGACAAAGGAGGCCGTTTTTCCGGTCCCTGTTTGCGCGATACCCAGCACGTCGCGACCGCGGAGGGCCTCGGGGATCGCGTCGGCCTGGATCGGGGTCGGATGCGTATAGCCGGACTCCGTCAACGCCTCCAGGATCTTGGTATCGAGACCAAGTTCGGAGAATGTCGGTGTCGTCTTGGGCGATTGATCGGTGTCGTTTTCGGTCACGGTTTATCTAAGGCATGGTCACGACGCTGTCTGTGCAAGAGGAAGGCCTTTGGTCCCCAAACCAGCGAAAAGTCTTTGAACAGGAGAGCGTCGCAAAGGACGCGCCGATAGTGTCAGCCCCCTAGGGCCTATAACGATCGCTGTAAAGAAGGCCCGCCAGATGGAAAGGCGCCCCCCCACGGCGGGAGACCCTTATTGGTGGTCCGATAGGGGCGGCTGGGGGGCCTTTGATTTGGGGCGAGAAACGCGCGAGATCCCGCTTGACCTGAGAGGCCGCGATCATTAGCACTCGGCTCTCGCACGAAGGTGCAATGCGCGGGTGTAGCTCAGTTGGTTAGAGTGCCGGCCTGTCACGCCGGAGGTCGCGGGTTCGAGCCCCGTCACTCGCGCCATTTTCTGCTAATCAGAAATTGGCCAAAGTATTGAAAGCAAACGGTTTTCTCGTTTGCTCCGCGTGAGTGGCGCGCCCCAACCGGGGAAATCGTGCTACAAAATGGCTACAAAACGTGCTACACCGCTGCTCATGGTGAGCCGGTCCGACGCCGATCGCTACCTCAAATCACGCGGCCGGAGATGGTGGTATTGCCGCCGCGTCCCGACCCGTTTTGCCCATCTCGATACCCGCGGCACAATCAGAGAAAGTCTGGGGACGGACTCTCTGGAAGTGGCTCGCCTGCGCCGTGACCATCTGGCCGAGGCCGACGATGCCTATTGGCAAGGGCTGGCCCTGGCCGCTGCCGGGGAGGGTGGAGCCGAGGCCCTGGGGGCGCTGCGTCAGCGGCACAAGGCCGCCCAGACCCGGGCGCTGGCGGCGGGCTTCACCTACCGGACAGTCGACCGCCTCGCTGCGACCCCCGACCTCGACGACCTGGTCGAGCGGCTGCTCGCCGTCCGGGAGCGGAGCCACAGCGATGACATCGCGCCGCGGGAAGCCGAGGCGCTTCTGGGCGGTGCCCCGCAGCCGCCGGTCAGGGTCTCCGATGCGTTCGAGATCTATCTGCGTGAGATCGCCTTCAACGACACCCTCTACAAGTCACCCCGCCAGCGCTACAGCTGGGAGAAGACCAAGCGCACCTCAATCGGCTACTTCATCGACCAGGTCGGCGATCTCGTCCTCACCGAGATCACGAGAGACCATGCCCTCGATTATCAGCGCTGGTGGTCGGCCCAGGTGAAGCCCACCGATCCCAAGGCCAAGCCCGTGGCACCGAACACGGCGAACCGCCATATCGGCAATATCCGGACGCTGTACACGTCCTATTTCAAGCATATCGGCGAGGAAGAGCGTCCGAACCCCTTTCGCGGCATCCACTTCAAGGCGAAGTCGCGGACCGAAGTGCCGCCCTTCGAGAATGACTGGGTCCGGAGCCGGATCCTGAAGCCAGGTGCGCTGCTCGGTCTCAATCTCGACCTCCAGGTCATCACCTATATGCTGATCGAAACCGGATGTCGCCCGAGCGAGATCATCAATCTGCAGTTGGAGGATATCGTGCTCGAGGCGGCTGTGCCTCACATCGCCATCCGGGCCCGGACCAGCCGCGAGATCAAGACGCTGACCTCGGCCCGCGAGATTCCGCTGGTCGGTGTCGCGTTGGAGGCGGCCAAGCGTGCCCGGGGCGGCTTCCCCCGCTATCAGGACAAGAGCGAGCTCTTCTCCGCCAATATGATGAAGGGATTTCGACGCCGCGGTCTTTTTCCGACACCGGATCATGTCATCTATTCGTTCCGGCACGCCTTCGAGAAGCGGATGCAGGAGGCCAATATCGACTATGGGCTGCGTTGCCTCCTGATGGGGCATAAGACGACCCGGCCCGTTTACGGTGATGGCGGTTCACTCGCCTATCGGCGGGATGAGCTTCTCAAGATCGCCCACCCGTTCTCGCCCGAGATCTTCGAGCGGCTCGATGATGAGGTCGCGTCGCGCTGAGGCAGGCCATGAGCCGGGTCTCTTCCTCTTCGCGCTGGGCGATTTCCTGGTCGAGGCGCTGGAAAAGGCCGCGATAGCTGGGGCCGCAACAGCGGACCACATGGGCAGCAATGCGCCGGGCTTCGTAGAGGCGCTCAAGACTGTCGGGTTCGCGCGGCATGACGACGTCGAGCGGACGCAGCGAGGAAAGCCGTGCGATCCTATGGAGACGGGTCCGTCGCGTCGCGGGCTACCGGCTTGGTAAATGCCGACGCCCTAATCCGTCCGGTTTGGTCCGTGCTTTATCAACGGATGAGCGCAATTTTAGCGCGAGTGGCCTTTGTTCAACACGGGGAGAGACCGGTGTGCCCGACGACCGATCCGGCATGCCGGACCCGACCCCTTCGATGCGTCGCTCCTCCAAGCCAGCGACGCCGCAAGAATATCAGGGCCTTCAGGCACCGATCGCGCGGGAGCCGATCCCCGGCGAGCCCTGCCGGCTGATCGGCAAGGTCTATAATTGGTCGCCGATCTACTACGAGGTTGCGATCCTTTCGAGGGACGAGGTCGGCAAGCGCAAGGTCGCGAAGAGGCGTGTGCACCTTTCGCCCTGTCCGCAATGCCCTGACCACGGGTCGGCCTAGGCGGCGTGGCTGCCATCGTTCGATCCAGGCCCACCGCCCGCTAGATCTTCAAGGAGACGCCGCAGTGTCCGGTCATCGAGCTTGTCGAGATTGCTGTAGACGACCTTTCGGATGTGAGGGCTCTCGAGGGTGACCGCGCGCCTACGGATGAGTTCCAGCACGATCGCGCCGTCGAGAGGAGAGGGGTCTTCGGCCGGAAGCTGTCGGTCGTCGAGCCCGTCAAGGAGCGCAGGGGTCTCGATCTCGAGCGCGGCCGCGAGCTTGATCAGTGTAGGAAGAGAGGGGGGACGTTTGCCAGCTTCAAACTTGGCAATGGTGGACCCAGAACCGATCCCGACCATCTCGGCCAGATGGGTTTGCGAGAGCCCGCGGCGAAGGCGCGCCATGAGAAGTCTGTTTCCCAGTCTCTGGGCAATGCGCGCCGCGCTTGGGCAAATATCGGCTGGTCCTTCCATCCCTCAACCCTGCTTCGCCGCAAAGTATCTGGGGAAAACAAAATCTTGACAAGTAGAATCAGCAAAGTCCGCTGAATCAGGTTTTGCGCGTGAAGGCAGATCGGAAGGCGTCATCGTCGCGCTCGGCGAGCAGGCGGACGCTCGCATGAACAACGACCCGGAGGGATGCGTCAAAGGGCGCTTCGCCGATGAGTTCGCCCAGGAGCTGCTTGAGCTTCATGGCCGACGGTCCAGAGACTTCGACCGATGCCGCTTTCGGGGCGCGAGCTGGCGCGGTTAGAGAGGTGCAGTCATGCCGCTTCCCAAAGCGGATCAGCTCGGGCCCCGACGCGCTCAAAAGCGCTGCTCGCACGATGTCCGTGATCTTTCCCGTCGAGACCCCGAGGCTGCAGGCCCGCCGCCGCACCGCCTGGAGACAGGACTGAAAGTCCCCGTCGGCGGACAGGCGGATCTGATGGGTCTCCATGGGCGCGATGCCCTTTCCAGTCTGGACGTTTCCATAGGCCGCGATTCTTTCTCTCATGTCGCGTACCCGGCCATATCCTAGCGCAGCTTGCGCCGTTCCGCACGCCGACGGCTCTGTAATGATTTGTGATGAGGCGGTGAGGGCCAGCACCTTTCGCTGAGCGAAAGGGTCTTGCCGTGGCGGCAAGACGAAACGCCGCAAACGCCCCGTATTTTCGCGTTCAGCGTGTGGTCCGATTTTCACGGCCCGGTTTACGTGAACGCCTTGCCCAGACGGCCAGATCGTGGCCGTTCAGGCCATATATTCCGTAGACAAAACAGTTTGATCGTCTGGGAATTCTGTTTCTTGATGAGCGGGCCGGAACGGTTCCGGCGTCATCATAAGGAAACCCATCCATGCAGTCTTTCGTTTCCCATCAGCGTACGGAGAGGGCGGCCCAGACCGTCGTCGCCGGCGCGCTGCTGGTCGCCGCCGCCGCGGTGATGGCGGCACCGGCCCTTGCCGGTGCCGATACCACCTTTGACACGGCGGTCACGACCATCACCGGTTACATCAACGGCTCGGCTGGCAAGCTCGCGGCCCTTGTGTCCCTCGGCTACGGCATCGTCCGTATGGCAACGAGCGGCTGGTCGCTCGGCCATGTCGGCGTGCCCATTGCCGTCGGTGTTTCGGCCGGGATCGGTGGACCGATCGTCCAGTCCTCGGTCACCGCGCTCATCTGATCCTTCATCAACCCTAGAACCAAAGGAGCGAGATCGGACGCTTCATCTCGGAAAGCAAAGAGGGCGCCGGGCCAGATGGCAGAGGGGGCGTGCTCGATCCGACATCCGGCATCCGGCAGCAAGTATCATGGCGCAGACGGACAGAACCCGTATCCCGGCGACCCTCGACGAGCCTGAAAAGCTCGCCTTCTGGACGATCGACGAATTTATCGTCCTGATCGGCGGCTTCATGCTCGGGATCGTCCTGTCGCGCTTCGTCGAAGGGATCCTCGCCGGCTTTGTCGGTGTCTGGGCGCTCAAGAAGTTCAAGAAGGGCGAGAGCCTCAACCTCTTACGATACGCTGCCTATTGGGTGCTGCCCTCAAGCCTCTTCGCCTTCAAGCGGACCTTGTCCTCCTACAAGCGGGACCTGGCGGGCTGACCATGGACACGAACGTCTCCTATACCCGCCTCAAGACGGCCCTCCGCCAACGGAACGTCCTGGCTGTCTTCACGCTGCTCCTCGGCGTCACCGGCCTTCTTCAGACCTATCTCATCGCGACGCGCGACCGGCATGTCATCCTGACGCCGACGCTGCTGTCCGATACGGCGATCAGCGCCCGTGCACCGTCGCCTGAATATCTTGAACAGGTGACCCGCGACGTGGCCGGGCTGTTCCTCAACCGGCACCCCCATAATCTCTCCTACTTCAGAGAGAACATTCTCCGCCTCGCGCACCCCTCGACCCATGGCGAGATCGAGTCGGCGCTGATGGAGACCGAACGGCGACTGATCGCCACCAAGACGGCGACGGTCTTCTATCCGGCGGAGATCTATGTCGATCCGCTGACGCTCTATTCCGAAATCCGCGGCGAGCTTCACACCTATCTGGGCCCCGAGCGGGTCTCCTCCGATCCCGCGCTTTATGCCGCCGACTGGCGTTTCGAGGCCATGCGGCTCTGGCTCGAGGATTTCTATCCCATCACGGCCGACGAGGCGCGCGCGCCCAAGGCGCCGCTTATCAAAGCGGAGACGACGCGATGATTCGGACCCTCCTTATCTCCGCCGCCAGTGCGGCCTGTCTTAGCGCGGCGGCCCATGCCCAACAAATCGTCGAAGCCTCCGATGGCGGTGTCGTCACCGGCTATGTGAGCGCCAGTGGGATCACGCGGCTGCGCTTTACGAGCGATGCCGCGGCGTCGGTCCAGATGGCCGAAGGCGGAGAGGGGGCCGGGTTCTCGATCCAGCACGAGCCCGCCACGGGGGATCTCTATCTGACCCTCGGTCGGCTGCCCCGCCAGGGCGAGGCCGTCGGCGCGGCGAGCTTCTTCGTCACAACGCGGGCAGGATACACTTATCAGGTCGAGCTTGCGGCCAAGGCGACGCCGTCCACCCAGATCGAGGTGCGAAACCCTGACCTTGCCCGCCGCCAGACGGAACGGGCGCTTGCCGAAACGTCGCTCGATGAGGAAGTCGTCGCCCTGACCCGCGCCATGTGGGCCAGTGCATTGCTCGACGGCTATGAGATCAAGCGGCCGGTTGTTCGCGAGCGGGCCGCCGGGACGCTGCGCCTCGCGGTCCGGGCAACCTATGAAAGCGACGCGCTTCAGGGACGTGTGCTGATTGCCCGCAATCCGAGCCGCGGTGACGTGGCGATCGAGGAAAGCCTGTTCCTGGCGCCGGGCGTTGCGGCGGTGACCATCCAAGGACCGCGTGTTCTCGGTCCCGGCGCATCCGTCCCCGTCCTCATCGTCGATCGGGGGCAGCCGTGAGCGAGGAGAACAAGAAGCGCCTCACCCGGCAACGGCTCCTGATGTACGGCGCCGGCGCGGCCGCCGTCGCGGCGGCCAGCGTCTGGATCTTCTCCGGCGACGGGGCCGATAATCAAACCCGTGCGGAGGATCTACGGCGGCGCAAGGCGATGACCGACGTCATCAACCCGCCTGGCATGGCGGACGATTTTCTTTCCGAAACCGGGACAAGGCTTGCCGCCGTGGAGGGCGCCATCTCCCGGCTCGAGGCCGACAACACATCCCTCAAGGAGGCCCTGCGCTCCCGCGACCTCGAACTCGCCGCGACCCGCGCCGACCTCCAGAAGACCCGCGACGATGCCGCCGCCATGGTGGAGGACATGGCGGGCCGCGTTGCCTCGGTCAGCACCCGCACCGAACCCGCCTTGGGGTTGCCGACGTCCGAACCCTCTGCCATCGGCGATCCCTTCGGGCGGCGGGGCGTCCTGCCTTCGGGCGCGGCGCCCCAACCCTTGAGCGTCGAGCCGGTCATCCCGCGGACCGTGCAGGTCCTGCAGTTCGCGGCGGCGACGGAAGCCCTCGACACACGGGTCCTCGAGCCCGCGGTGTTCCGGCTCGATGAGGGCGATTACGTCCCGCCCAACGCCTATGCCCCGGCACATGTGCTGGTGGGCGTCGACATGTCGACCGGCGTCCGTCTTTCCGCCGATCCCAAACCCGTCCTTTTACGGATTACCGGGCCAGCGCGGTCTGTGCTGCAGAACGGACGCCAACTGGACGTCGATCTCACCGGCTGTCTCGTCAATGGGGCGGCCCATGCGGAGCTGTCCTCCGAGCGGGTCTATGTGAAGCTCCAGAAGATCACCTGTGACCGGGGTGACGGCGAAGTCGCCGAGAGCCCGGTCGAAGGGTACATTGCCCAGCTTGGCAAGGTTGGGGTCAGGGGCCGGGTGGTCTCGCGGGAAGGGGACATCGTCTCCAAGGCGCTCGTGGCTGGCGTCGTTGGCGGGTTTGGCCGCGGCATCGCGCGCAACACGGATCAGATCTTCGCGGCGGGCACCGCGGGCGGATCGACCATCATCGGTCAGGACAATCTGTCGGCCGGGGAGATCGCCGCGGGCGGCTTTGGCGAAGGGCTCGCCACGGCAGCCGACACGGTCTCCGACTACCTCATCGATCGCGCCGAGCAGTACCAGCCGGTGATCGAGATGCCGACCGGCATCGATGTCGAGATCGTCTTCCTGTCCGGCTTCTATGCGCGAGGGACGCAATGATCCGCTTCCGTCGCACCCCATTGCAGAATGCGCCGGCTGGCCTTGCCCCCACCGGGCGCCCGCTCCCCACGCCCGGACCCGTCCGGCGCATTCTGCAACCCTTCATGGGCGCCCTCATCGTCAGGCTCGGTCGGCAAGGCCCCGCGCCTGCCGATGTGCAGCGCGCCTTCCACCGCGGCGCGACCGTCGTCCTCGCCGCAAAGACTTCGAGAGGATGGAGGACCGAATGGGAAGTCTGAGACATAATCTGTCCGTAGGCGGCGTGATGATCGCTGCGGTAACGCTGGCCTCGCCAAGCCTCGCGCAGGAGACGCCGGACGTTCAGGGCAAGGTCGCCAAGCGTTTTACCGATACGGCGGTCGATGCGGTCGACTGCGAGGGCTTCGGCCCGCTCTGCCAGGTCATCGCCGGTCGGACTGTCTTCTATGTCGACGAGGCGGTGCGGCACGCTTTTATCGGCCGCGTCTATGATCTCGAGGCCAAGGTCGACCTGACCGAGCGGACCCTCGCCGTGATTGCGCCGTCTGCTGACATCGAGGGGGCGCCCGCCGTCGGGCTCCGCTGGGCCGATTTGCCTTGGGACAGCGCCATTATCCGCAATGAAGGCGGTGCGCTGAAGGTCGCCGTCTTCTCCGACCTTCATTGCGGCTACTGCCAGCGCCTCTCCGCGGCGCTGCACGACGCCCCGGATATCGAAGCCCATGAGTTTCTGGTCGGCATGGCGCAGTCGGAAGGCCCAAGCCGCGCCATTGGCTGCGCGGAGGATCCCGAAGCCGCGCTCGCGGCTTACTATGCCGCGCGCAGCCTTCCTGCCGGGAGCTGCGACCGGGATATCGTCGCGCCAGCGAGAGAAGCGGCCCAGCGCATCGGTCTCACCGGCACGCCGACCTTTTTAAGGCCTGACGGCGCGGTGACGGCCGGCTTCCGCGACATCGATACTTTGCGCGCCTGGATCGCCGAAGGGCAGGCCGAGGAGACGGTCCAATGACCCGTGCCCTGATCATCCCGCTTTTCGCTCTCGCTGTGACAGGCTGTTCCAGCACCATGCGCCTCGAGAATGTTGCCGGCACGTGGAGCTGTCCGCGGGTCGATGGCGTCTGCGCCGACATTGCCGCGATCGACCGCAGCGTAGTTGGCGAGACCGGGCCGTTGCCGATCCGTGGCCCCGCCACACCGTCCTCACCCCTCGTCACCGTCGGCCTGGAAGAGGACGGCATGGCCCTGACCCGCACCGGGGATGAGGTGGCGCGGATCGTCCTGGCGCCGATGATCGACGCCCATGGCCACTATCATGCGAGCCGTGTGATCTATGCCGTCATGAGCACGGGGGGATGGGCGCGCACGCCGGTCGCCAGGCCGGAGGCCACCTCCATTGCTGCGACCGCGCCGCTGCCGACGGAGCCGCGCACGCGGCTCGCCTCCGAAGGAGGGGATCGTGACGACTGATCCGCTCGGTCTCATCAATCGCGTCGGTGCGGCGCTGACGGGCGAAGGCTCGCTCTTCGATGGCGTCCGCCGCGAGACCAGCCTCGACCGGCTCTCGGAAATGCTGCCCTACCGGCTCTGGGACGAAGAAAAAGCGCTCTACCTCAATGCCGCGTCCACGGGCTGGATCCTGGAGGTCGTTCCATTCTTAGGCGCCGACGAGACGGTGGTCTCGGTGCTGGCCGAGATGTTCTCCGACGGCATTCCGGACAATGCCTATCTTCAGATCCTGAACTGGGCGAGCCCGCGGATCGGACCTGTCCTCGATAGCTGGGCGACAGCAAGGGGCGGCGAGGCGGGCGTCTTCAAGACGCTGGCCCTCCACCGGGTCGATCATCTGCGCCGCGGCGCCTTCCGCTCCTTGTCCGCCCACGCCCCCTTCCTCGCACGGCAGTTCCGGGTGTTCGTCGCCTTGGGCGTGGAGGGCGATGCGTCACCGGAGGTGCGCCACCAGCTCGAGGGGCTTAGGAGCAATGTCGCCCAGGCCCTCAAATCCTTGGGCGTCGCATCACGGCCTGTCGCACCGGACGGTCTGATCCGGTTTCTCGACGAGGTCCTCAACCCGCAATTCGCGGTGACGCGGGCAAGCGCTGGCTACGATCCGGCCGAGCTCCTCGACCGGCAGATCGTCAGGCCCGACACGAGCCTCCGGGTGGAGGCCGACCGCCTCCTCTTCGAGACCATCGCGCCGGCCGACCGGTCCCCCTTCGAAGCGCCAGGCACCACCCAGCTCGAGGACTACCGAACCGGGCGCTTCGATGTGCGGGCCTTTTCGGCGCGGAAGTTTCCAGAGCGCTTCGACCAGGGCGGGATGGCCCTTGCCATCGGCCATCCGCTCAATGATCAATTGCGGCTTCCCTGTCCGGTGCTCTCCTGCCTCGCTATCGCGTTCGGGTCGAAGGAGAGCTCGAACGATCTCGCGGCGGCGAAGTTCGGGCGGGCGGAGCAGCAGGCCGCGACCAATATGGTCCGCTTCCTGCCCGAGCTCAAAGACAAGGCTGACGACTGGAAATGGGTCCGCGAGCGGGTGCGCGATGGCGCAAGGCTCGTGCGCGCCGGATCTTTCCTGATCATGGTGGCACCCGAAGGCGAGGCCGAAGCCGCCGAGCGGGCCGTCCGCTCCCTCTATCGCGGTATGGGGTGGGAACTCGCCAAGGACCGGTTCGTCGCCACCCAGACCCTGGGCGCCTGTCTGCCCCTGACCCTAGCCGACGGGCTCGGCGCGGACCTTCAGAAGCTTCGGCGTCTTCGCTTCATGGTCACCGACACCTGCGTCCAGATTGCGCCGCTCCAGGGCGAATATCTCGGTATGTCCACCCCGGACCTCATGCTTCTGGGGCGGCGGGGCCAGCCCTTCTTCTGGTCGCCCTTCGGCAATCAGGGGGCGGGCAACCACAATGTCGCGATCATCGGATCCTCCGGGTCCGGCAAATCGGTCCTGATGCAGGAACTGGTGACCGGGCTGAGAGGCGCAGGAACCAATGTCACCGTCATCGACGATGGCGAGAGCTTCAAGCATATGTGCGAGGCCCTTGGCGGACGGCATGTGAAGTTCACCCTCGAGGCTGATGTCTGCCTCAACCCATTCTCGCTGCTCGACGAGCGAAAGGCGAAGGAAGACGGCGACTACGCCACCGAGAGCCTGACCCTCGTTCGCGCCATGATCGAACAGATGGCCAAGGGCGAGGAGCGCGCCACGGCCGAAGAGCGGGGTCTCATCGACAGTGCCGTGGCCGAGGTCTGGAAGGCGAGGGGCATCCTCGCCGGGATCGACGATGTCGCCGCGGCACTGAAGGAGCAGGGCGCCGAAGGGGTGAAGCTTGCCAACGCCCTTCGTCCTTACACGACGGCCGGGCTCTACGGCCCCTTTTTCAACGGCGAGGCGAGCCTCGTCATCGACAACCCGCTGGCGGTTTTCGAGATGAAGGATCTCGAGGCCAAGCCCGAACTGCGCGCCGTTGTCATGCTGGCGCTCATGTTCCTGATCAATCAGCGCATGATGGCGGATCGGCGCGAGAAGATGGCGCTGGTGATCGACGAGGCCTGGGCGCTTCTCGGGCGCGGGGCTGCCGGAGAGTTCATCGCGGGGTTCGCCCGTCGCTGCCGCAAATATGGCGGCGCCATCATCACCGGCACCCAAGGGATCGACGACTATTACCGCACCGAAGGGGCCAAGGCAGCCTTTGAGAACTCCGACTGGTGCATCGTCCTCAAACTGAAACCCGAGGCGATTGCTCTGGTCCTCAAATCCGAGCGCCTGTCGATCGACGCGCACACCGCCGACATCATCCGCTCCCTGTCGGTTTCCGCAGGCGAATATTCCGAAATGCTGATCATGGGACCCCATGGCCGCCATGTGGGCCGGCTGGTGCTCGATCCCTTCTCGGCGACCCTTTTCTCGTCCGATGCCCGGACCTTTGCCGAGATCGAGGCGCTGGAAGCCCAGGGTCTCACAGTAGCGGAGGCCGTCGAGCGCGTCGCCTTCCGCCATCAAGACAAGGAGGTGCGCCATGCCGCGGAGTGAAGCGACTCGGCACCTCCGGCGCGTACGCCGCGTGACCGGGACGGTCCTCGGCGAGGGGCTGCATGCGGTGCTTCTCGCGCTCGGAGTGATGGTGCTCTTGGTCTTGCTGCTGAACGGCTTCAATGCCCATTCGACGGCGCTCTTCGTGGAGAACTATACCGGCCGTATGCTGAGCGCCGAGCCGGATCGCCAGCGCGCGTTCACGCAGTTTCTGACGCTTGTCTTCGGGATCAATCTGACGAGCGTGCTGATCGTCCGCTGGGGCGATCGGATGACCAAGAGGAGGGCGCGTCATGGCTGATGCGACGCCGCCCGCCATCCTCATCCGCGAGACGGACAAAACCACCAAGCGTCTAGTGCTTGCTGGGATGGCTGTCGCGGTCTCGCTGAGCACCGCAGCCCTGACCCTCACGCTGCGTCAGCCCGATCCGCCGGTCTTCATCTCGGTGTCCCTGCGGTCGCTGGTCCAGGAGCATATGCTTTCGACCCTTGGCCCGGAGGTGACGCCCTTCGAGGCGGAGACCCGTACGGCGGAATTCTCCCGCGCCCTCGATGTGGCGATTGGCGAACTCGCCGCGGAGGAGGGGGTAATTGTTCTTGCGTCGGAAGCCGTCCTCGGCGCGCAGGTCCCCGACTTCACCGAGGAGGTGCGCCTGCGGGCCCGTGCCTATGCGGCCGATCTCGCCGCGCGCCGGGGCGCCATGCCGCCGACCTATGATGGCGCTGGCGCCACCGGGCTTCTTCAAGGGATGGAACGCGACCTCGACGCGCTGGCCGTTGCCGCCAACCTCCGTCCGCCAGCGGAGGAAAGACCATGAGCGCGCTACCGCGCCGGATGAAGACCAATCAGCGCTGGCGGCAGCTCGGGCTGTTGGCCCTGCTTCTCCTCCTCCTCGCCATGACCAGAGCGGCGCTGGCCTGGGACCGCGGCTGGTATGTCTCGATCAATTGGACGGAGTCTCTGCCCTTCTGGGCCTTCGTCGTCGACAAGCGGGCTGAGCCGCAAGTCGGCGACTATATCGACTTCTGGCCGCCGGAAAATCCGTATTATGACGACATTGCCTTTGTGAAGCAGGTGGTGGCGGGACCGGGCGATCTGATCACCTGCGACGGCCGCCGATTCTTCTTTGAGGGCCGTGAGATCGCCCTCGCCAAGGAGGTGAGCCAAGCCGGCGATATCCTCCATCTCGGCCCCTGCGGGGTGGTGCCGGACGGGCATTATTTCGTCCTGACACCTCACAAGGATTCCTTCGACTCTCGCTATCAGGAGATTGGCTATGTACCGCGCGATCGCGTTCGCGGCGTGGCTCGCCCTCTCTTCTGAGGCAACCGCGAAGGATCTCGGGGTCAGGGGCGCAGTCTTCCCCGTCACCGAACCAGACCTCTTCGCCGAAATTGCCGGTAAGCTCGCGCGGCTCGAGGCGGCGGGCGAGATCGATCGGATCAATGAGAGGCTCCGTCAGCGAGCCTTGGCTTCCGCCGAGCGACCGTCACCCGTGCCCGGCCTGACCCGGACGGACACCCCGCGCCGCTTCCATGTCGACCCGACGATCACGGTGCTCGACGATATCGTCACGCCGGACGGTCAGGTGATCGCGCGGGCAGGGGAACGGTTCAATCCGCTCGACTATGTGCCGATGCGGCAGACGCTTCTCTTCTTCGACGGCGATGACGAGCGGCAGGTCGCCTGGGCGAAAGATCGGATGCACGACGGAGAGGCGCTCCTCTCGCTCATCCTCGTCGCCGGACCTGTGCTCGAGCTGACCCGGGACTGGGAACGGCAGATTTTCTTCGATCAGGGCGGGACGCTGACCACCCGTTTTGGAATCACGCAAGTTCCCGCCCGGGTATCCCGCGAAGGCGACCTGCTCCTCGTCGAGGAGGTGATGCCATGAGACGGCCGGCTCTGATCCTCGCTGCGATCGCGTACCTTATGACGCCTCCGGCGCGCGCCGATGCTCCCACCTGCGGCGGCACCTTCGTCAATCCGATCACGGATATCTGCTGGTCGTGTCTTTTCCCGATCTCCCTCGGTGCGGCGCCGATCTGGCCGTCCTCGCGGCCCGACACGGCCAATCCGCCGAGCCCCATCTGCACCTGTCCGATCCCGTTGCCGCCCTTTGTCCGGATCGGGCTTTCCATCGGCTATTGGGAGCCCGTCCGACTGATGGACGTCACCAAAAAGCCCTATTGCTTCGCCAATCTCGGCGGCACACGGATCGACCTTGGCCTCTCCATCGGTGCGAAGTCCTCAGGTCAGTCCGACAATGAGGACGATGTCGGCTCCTGGCACGTCCATTACTACATGTATCCGTTGATCTATTGGCTCGAGCTCCTGACCGATTTCGGGTGCATGCAGACGGCCGATTTCGATCTTCTCTATCTGACCGAGATCGATCCCCTCTGGAACAATGACGAGCTGACCTTTCTCCTCAACCCCGAAGCGGTCGTCTTCGCCAACCCGATCGCTCAGGCGGCCTGCGCCGCCGACTGTGTCGCCGCGTCAGCCCATCTGCCGGTGGACCAGCTCTTCTGGTGCGCGGGGTGCCATGGCTCGATGTACCCCATGGATGGCAACATCGCCGCAGAATACGGCCATGTCCAAGGGGCGAGCCTCGCGGCCGAACGGTTTCTCTACAAGCTCCATCGCCAGGGGATCGGCTGGCAGCATTCGGGCTCCGGCCATGTCTGCCAGAACTGGCCGAACCCGATGATCAAGAAGTCCGAATACAGACTTCAGCTGGTCAATCCTGTGCCGAACGTCGCCGGGCGGTGGGCCTGCCCCACCCTGGGCGCCTCCAACGTCCTCTACGAGATCGGCAGGACCATCCCGGTGATCGGAGAGGATTACGGCTTTCTCGTCTGGCAGAAGGAGAATTGCTGTGTCTTCTGACCGGATAGGGATGGCCATCCTCTGCGCCTCGCTGATGTCCGTGGCTCCGGGTCAGGCGCAGGATGGGATCGATCGGAAGGCGATCGAGGAGGCAGTTCGCAACGCTGAAGCCGAAGCGGCGGCCTTCGCCGCTGAAGTCGCCGCTCGGGCCGAGGCCTATGCCGAGGAGGCGAGGGCGCTCACCGAGACCGTCCACGGACGATGGGGCGAGGCGGCTGCGCCCAGTGACACGACAGAGCCGGTAGACCTCGACGCAATGGTGGCCGATGCCGGTGTGGTCAGTGCCGCGCGGCAGGAGACGTCAGGCCCTGCTGGCGTCCTCGTTTTCGTCAGTTTTTCGATGCCCGAGCAAAGTCTCCGCCAGCTGGTGCTCGACGCGCACAAGGCCCAGGTGCCGGTGCTGCTTCAGGGCTTCGTGGGCGGCTCCCTCAAGGAGACCGCCACCCGCATGCGAGCACTGCTCGGGGCCGACACAGGACAGGATCTTCTCGGCGGGGTTGTGATCGATCCGCGGGCCTTCCGGATCTTCCGGGTGACCGAAGTCCCGGCCTTCATCGCGACGAGGGCGCCACTCCCCGACTGCGATGGTCTCGACTGCGACGCGCCTCCGCCGCCCCATGACCGGATCGCCGGCAACATGTCACTGGGCGCGGCCCTGTCGGCGCTCGCATCCGAGGGCACCGACGCGGCGCTTCAGGCGCGTGCTTCCCTAAAGCGATGGGAGGCACAGCCATGAGCGTCTATCTCTGCCCCTTGGGTCTTTGCTGCCTGTCGACGATTGCGGCAGGCATAACGCTCTGGCTTCAGGCCTTTCCCAAATGGCCGGCGACGGCGGCCTTCGCCAAGATCATGATCGGCGTCGCCGGGGCCATCCTATTTTTTGTCGTGCCCGCCACGGTCAGCGCCCAGGACATGACCCGCGACGAGGCCAGGGCGGAAGCCGAAGACCTCGCGGCGGGTCTCGAAGGAGAGGTAAAAGCCAGCGCCACGCAAACGGTCGATGCGGACAGTGTGCCGAGCTTTGTCACGGGCGATCCGGCGGAGACGGGCCACTATTCCAACCCCGAAGGTCTCGAATCCGCCGGGCTCAGCTCCCTCGCGATTCATGAGGAGGGTCAGGTCGTCAGCACGGCGATCGTCTCCCGTCCGGTGGTGACCCTGGCGGAGCTTGCCACCTGGACGGCCAACGGACTCGCCATCGAAGGCGATGCGACCAGCATTGTGTCGGAATATTCCGGCACCTATGGCGACTGCACGGTGACCGTCTCGGGCGGGACCGGCGGGGCGCGCTACCGTTACAGCTGCAATTCCGGTGAGACGCTTCTGAGCTTTGAAGATCGCTGCCGGGTCCCGCTCGACGTCACGGTTCCGAGCCGCCATGAATTCGAATGCTTGTGGACGTTCCTGGACGGCGACCTCTCTTGGGAGCCTGAGCCCTTCTGCGCAACCCTCGGCAGTGAGGCGTCCTGCGGCCCGCTCGCCTTTCACGGGGGCGGCGATTGCCTCCCGGACTGGAAGACGGGCGTCACGATCTGCACACCGCGCCGCTTCCGTACGACCTGCGACATCGATCTGATCGACGGCCGGTCGCCTGTTCGCACAGTGCCAGGCACGCCCGTCGAGGCGTGGAACACAGCTGCCTGCGACGCGAACACGGCCGACCCGAACTGCACGCTTCTCGGCGAGACCTGCGTGGAGGGACCCGAGACCCGGGCGATCGGCGGCGTCGACATCACCCGCGACTGCTGGGCTTATGAACGAACCTATACCTGTTCGAGCCTGGGCGGCGAGGTGACCGATTGCGATGTGCCGGCGGGCTGCATCCTCGAGGGGTCAACCTGTCTCTCCACGGACGACCTGACCGGAGAGTGCCGGGCCACTGAGTATCAATATGTCTGCGAGACGGCGGGCGCACCGGGCGGGGCGGTCGGCTATTGCGAAGAGGATGTCTATTGCATCGATGGGGATTGCGAGACCCTGACCCGTCCGCAGAATGACGAGTTCCCCGAAGCCGTCTCTGCGCTCTCGATGATGGGTCAGCTTCAGGATGATGTCGATGACGCCACCCTCACCATCTTTCCCGGTGAGTACCACAAATGCGACAAGGCCATCGCCGGGCTCCAGAATTGTTGCCGAGATGACGGGTTCCTGACCGATATCGGCTTCGACTGCTCCGCCGATGATCGGGCGCTCGCCAACAAGCAATCCGCCGGCCTTTGCCACTATGTTGGCACCTATTGCAGCGACCGGACGCTGTTCGGGATCTGCCTCAAAAAGCGCAAGACCTTCTGCTGCTTCAACAATGTCCTTGCCCGTCTCATTCACGAGCAGGGACGGCCGCAGGTCGGATGGGATTGGGGCAGCACCAAGACGCCCGACTGCTCCGGCTACACCGTCGCCCTGTTCCAATCCCTGGATCTCAGCCTCATGGACTTCTCCGAATTCTATGACGGCGTTCTCGATACCTTTGTCGGGCCGGACACGGACGCCACCTCTGCTGCCATCACTACACGGATCATCGATGCCTTTGCGTGCCCGCCCAATTGCTGAGGCGGCGCTGGCCGCCGCTTTGTTGCTTGCGTCCGCCGTAGCGCAGGAGGATCCGCTCTATTGCGCAGAGCGCCAGCTGGGTCGTTATTTCTACTGTGAGCGGCCCGAGGAACCCGAGCGCGCCACACCTGATGCACCGGCGGCACCCGTCTCGGCGATCGAGGAAATGGCGGGCGTGCGGGAGCGGCTCGAGGAACTGCGCGCCGAAGCGGTGCTGCGTCCCACCGAAGCGGCCGTCCGCGACTATATCGTCTATCAGCGCGAGCAGCTCGACCGGGCGAGCACCTTTTCGGACGTCTGGCGGCGGCTCCTCTGGACCGATCCCAGCCTCGACTACAATCTCCTGAGGCCTGTCAGCGGTATCGCCAAGCAGGCCTGGCTCGATGGGCGGAAGGAAGATCGTCGGGCAACCCTCGCCCATCTCAGGGACCGCTACGGGCTGTTTTATTTCTACGCGGCGAGCTGTTCGGCGTGCACGGAGTTCTCGCCCATCCTGCGCGCCTTTGCCGATACCCATCACCTGACGGTGAAGGCCGTCAGCTTCGATGGGGGGCCGAACCCGTCCTTCCCCGACGCTGTGATCGATCGGGGGCAGATGGAGCGGCTCGGTCTGGCAGGCTCGCCGACGCCCGCCCTTGTGCTCTTCGACACCGAGACGAGGGCCGTGACGCCGGTCGCCTTCGGGATCGTGTCCCATGCTGAGCTCGAAGACCGGATCTTCGTCCTCACCCAGAAAGAGATGGGGCAGGACTATTGATGACGCTCCTTGATCTCGAAACTGCGGCCGAGGCGTGGCTGACGAGCAAGGGCGTCGCGCTCGTGCCCATATCGCGCGAGGAACGGGATGCCGCGCGGCTGCGGCTTCTCCTTAAGGGCGACCTGCCGCGCCGCCGGGCCCTGCGCCTCGTCGCCCTCTGGTCCCTGGCACCGGCCGTCTCGGCCTGCCGCGGCGCCCATGTCCGCGACATGGCGGACTTCATCCATGCCGAAGGCTTCGCCCTCGTCGATGCCTTTGGCGAACGCACTCTTGAACCCGAGGAGATCCTGCCATGCGCCGTTTCCTGAAACTGCCCGCTGCTGTCGCTTCTTTCGTGTACGGCCTCTCGATGCCCACAAGCGCCGCCGCCGACGTCAATGCTGAGATGAACCAGTTCTGGAACGATCTCGGCGTCGCGGCCAATGTCACCGGTCCGTCGAGCTTCGAAGGCCAGCGGGCAGGCTACTACACCTTCGGCAATGTCTATGTGCGGACGCCGCAGCGGAGCCTGTCACCGGTCAACATCCAGATGCCCGGCTACCGGGCGGGGTGCGGCGGCATCGACATCTATGGCGGCGGCTTCTCCTATGTGAACTCCGCCGAACTCGTCGCCTTCATGAAGTCGGTCGCGAACAATGCGGCGAGCTTCGCCTTCCAGGTGGCGCTCGAAACCATCAGCCCCGTCATCGCGGAGAAGGTGGGCGAGCTTCAGTCCGTCGCCCAACGGATCAATCAGATGGCGATCAATTCCTGTGAGAGCGGTCAGCTGGCCGTCGCGGCTGTCTGGCCCCAATCGGATCAGGCGAGCCGTGTCATCTGCGAGGCGTCAGCGTCCCGTCGCGGCCTCTATCCCGACTGGGTCGCCGCTCGCCATGGGTGCGGCTCGGAAGGCGAGCGGTCGAATGTGCTGGCCGGCGCGAGCGTCGAGGAAAAGGCGTCGATCCCCCAGAACATCAACATCGCCTGGGATGCACTGAAGAAGCACCCCGTGATCTCCGGCGACCGGGAACTGATGCAGTTCCTGATGACCCTGTCGGGCACGGAGATCCTGACCGCTGGCGCCGATGACGACGCGGCGCAAAGCTATCAGTTCTTGCCGTCCAAAATGCTCGATCCGGGGGTCATCTCCGCTTTCCTCGATGGCGGCACCATCGATATCTATGAATGCGAAACGGACCCGGACGATCTCTGTCTCGCGCCGACGACCGGCGGCAGTGTGACCATCGCTTCAAGTGACGGACTTAGAGCCCGGGTCAGCCAGATGCTGGCCGACATCATGGGCAAGGTCCGGACCCGGACGGCCCTCACGGCGGATGAGCAGGCCTTTCTCAATGTGACGAGCCTGCCGGTCTACAAGATGATCAACGTCCATGCCGCCTATGAAGGCGTCTTCGCCGATCAGACCATTCAGTCCTATGCGGAGATCATCGCTATCGATCTCCTCTACGGCCTCTTCGAAGGCTATGCCGAAATGCTCAGCGAGGCGGGCTCGACGGCGACGTCGGGCGCCAGGGACAGCGTGGTCGCCTGGAAGGAGCAGCTGACCCGCCAGCGCGAATTCCTGCTCCAGTATCAGCTCGAGAACAATGCGCGCGTCGAGGTCATCGAACAGGTGATCGCCAGAACCCAGGCGATCGAGCGTCAGCTCGCCGGGCGGCTCTCCAAGGATCTCGCTGACGCGTATCAGTTCTCGCGGAACGCGAGCTATTAGGGGAGCGGTGAATGGAGGTCATCACCTATGGCGGCGGCGAGTTCATCCGCGACATGTTCAACGCCGTTGCGGCCGTGGTCGGCATGGGCGCCTTCGCCTCGGCCCTCAGGCTGTCCCTCGTCCTCGGCCTTCTCTTCGTTCTCTTCCAGACCGCCTTCTCGCTCAATTTCTGGACGACCATCCGCTGGTTCGTCACCAGCCTGATCATCTATCTCTGCCTCCTCGTTCCGAAGGTGGAAGTGCAGATCACGGACCGCTTCGACCCCGGGCTGCCCGGTGCGACCGTTGCCAATGTGCCCCTCGGTCTCGCGCTTATTGCGAGCCTCACCACCACCGTCGGCGACCGGTTCACCGAAGTGACCGAGACCGCCTTCGCGCTTCCCACCGACCTCGAATATCAGGAGAACGGCTTCATCTATGGCTCGAAGCTCTTCAAGGATTCGATGTCTTTCCGGGTGACCGACGCGACCTTCGGCCAGAACCTTTCGGGCTTCATCCGGACTTGCGTCTTCTACGACCTTCTCGAGCACCGCTATTCGGTGACGGATCTGCGGGAGACGGACGATCTCTGGACCTTTGTCACTGTCACGCAGCCACCGAACCCGGCCCGCTTCTATGAATATGTCACTGGCCCCGGCGCGACGGAGGTCAAATCCTGCGATGAGGCGGCGACGACCCTCGACGGCCTTTGGGCGGGGGAGGCGAACCGGATCGCGCAGATCTACGGCAAGCAGGTGGCGCCCAACCTCACCGAGGCAGCGGCGCAGGCGCTGATTCTCGGCTCCCTCGCCGAAGCCCATGACTTCTTCCTTGGCTCTGCCCGGTCGGCCTCCGACCAGATTCGTCAGGCGACCCTTGGCAATCTCATCGACAAGGCGGTGCGCGATCAGGGGGCGGAGCTTGGTGCCGACGCACTGCTCGATGCCTATGGCCAGGCGCGCATGGAGAGCGAGATGGCGCACGCCATCCGGCAGGGCTCACGCCTCGCCGAACGCTTCGTGCCGCTCTTCCGGACCGTGGCCGAGGCGCTTTTCTACGGTCTCTTCCCGGTCCTGTTCCCGATCTTCCTCCTGCCCTCGATCGGCGAGCGGTTCCTGCGCGGCTATGTCGGGGGCTTCGTCACCCTCATGGCCTGGGGACCGATCTATGTGATCCTCCATCGGATCATGATGGGCACGGCAGGTTTTCGGTCGGCCGGCGCCGCCTACACGCCGACCTCGGGGGAGGCGATTACGCTGGTCACCCAGACGGGGATCGAGACCGTCCATTCCGACATCGCCATGATCGCGGGCTACATGACCCTGATGGTGCCCTTCGCCGCTGGCGCGCTCGGCCGCGGCGCCATGGCGTTCGCGGGGCTGAGCCAGAGCTTCTTGCACCCAGCGCAGATGGCGGCGCAGTCCGCCGCTCGCGAAACCTCCACCGGCAATATGAGCCTCGGCAATACGAGCTTCGACACCCACCGGTTCAACTCCGTGGACGGGAACCGGCTGGCGACGTCGAGCTTCGTTGATACGGGCGAGGGGAGCTGGAACACCCCCGAAGGCGGCCGTATGCGGATGACTGCTGGCGGGGCGCGGGTCTATGACGGCATGGGTGCCATCTCCCGCGGCGCGACCCATGTCGACTACCAGGGCGGTCTCTCGACGGCGCTTCAATCCGAGGCGAGCTGGTCCCTCGAGCAGCGGGACGCCGCCGCCAACCGCTCGAGCGAGGCCCGCACGGCACTCGCCCATAACGTCGCCGACCTCACCTGGCAGATGAACGAGGGACGGAGTTTCGAGGACGTGACCGGTTATGGTCAGGACACCCGCATGGCGGAATCGGCGAGCAAGCTCCTCACCAATGCCAGCCGGTTCGCCGAGCGCTTCGCCGAAGGCAAGGACACGCGCATGGCCATAGAGGCCTATATCGCGGCATCCGCAAGCAAGGGGGTGACCGTCCCGCTTCTTGGTTCGGCCAAAGTCGAGGCGGGCGGGAAGGCCTCCGCCGCCTGGGAAGCGCGCCGTTCGGAAATCTACGAGGCCGCGCGGGAAGCCGTCCGCACCGATGGCAGTCAGGACACATACGACGATGTGGTCTCGACCTTCGAGCGGGGCTCTTCCTCCGAAAGCGGGCAGGAGACCAATGCCTGGCGGGAAGCCTTCGCCGCAAACCTCCAGGAGTCCCAGACCGCCAGCCGCGACCTCGAACACTACCAGGCCAGATCCGATGCCGCCCGAAACCTCGCAAGCCATATCGAACGCGAAGGCTCCGGCTTCACCGCGAATTGGGACAATGCCTTCCTCAACCACATGGCCACCCAGGAGCGTGGCGACGGACATGTCATCGGCGTCAACGAAGCCGCCCGGCGCTGGACCAGCGGCGACCTCGCCGATCGCATGTGGGTGGAGGCCGAGGCAAGAAACTTCATTGAGGATCAGGCAGCCCATCTTCTCGATCGGCCGGAACTCGGAGGTTTCCGCATGCCGGAGGGTCCCGGTGGAAGCCCCTCAGACTTTGAAGCAATCGATCAGGTGGGGGCTGAGTATCGATCCGACGCGGAGGCACAATCGGACGTCACTTTCAACGCCGCTCGAGCGGAGCAAATCGAAGGCACTGCCTACTGGACGGGCCAACGTCACGAGCAGAGCGTTGCGGCCATGCGGGGTGATGACGAAGAATTGGCGCGGTTGCGCAAACTGACGGTCCAGTCCCGCGTTCAGGACAGCCGTGATGCCGAGTGGGACGAGTTCGCGCGGCAGGATCCCGACGAGATGTCGGAGGACGAGGCGAATATCTGGCGGAAGGCGAAGCGGTCTCCGGGGGTGGGAAGTACGCCGGTGGATGGAGAGCAGCAGCGGTCAGATGAAGAACGAATGCCCGATTTTCAACCCTTCGGTCAGATTGAACATTTCAAGACGGGCGCCGACCGTCTCACGGCTGACTAATCGTGTTTGCTAGCGCCGCTTGCTTAGCTCAATTGAAACTTGGTGGGACTTGCGAACTGCGCTGTGGATTAGCGAGAAAAACGTAAAACCGACGAGAAATGCCATGCTCGCAGCACCCCAAAGAAACCAGGTGTGGTGGCGAATGGGATCAAAGGCGAAAACTTGAATGTCGCTACCCAAAATTAGGAGCACGAGCGCCATTGCTGTCGAGGTAAGCGCCCCGATGAGAGCTGCAGCTCTGAATGTCCAGGTCAGGAAGACCCAGAGGACGCCGTACTTCGCGGTCTCTGAATTCCACGCGTAGACGCCTTCGAGCGTTTGCTCGATTTCAGGTTGGTGCGCCGTCAAGAATTGGCGGCCGTGTTGAGAATTATCCTGCGCCATGGACGTTATTGTAGCGCAGTCGCTGGCCAGGTGCATCTGCTGCCTGCGCACGGAGGCAGTCTGGACCCGTTCGAAAGCGCTCAGCTAAGCTGTTTTAACCTGCGACCGTTCACCAGAGCCACGTACAGATCCGCAGGGTCATCACTTGTCCCAACTATTACCAAGAGGAAATTCGGTAATTCATGCCGAGATGTTCGAAAGAGACGTCTGGCCCCGGAGTGATCCTTAGAAGACGGTGCCGGTCTTGGTTCTGGGTGAGTGTGCCAATCGCCGATGTAGTGAAGCCCATTTGAAAACTCGTGATCGATCTCTGCTTGTTCCGTATTGCGGGATCGCGTGAATCTGTAGCGGCTACGCTGGTCTTTGGGTGACGGCGTGGACGCGGTTGTAACAGTGACAACGTCGTTCGCGAATTCGCCGAAAAGCTGCCCACCGGATTCGCTTTGATACGGCTTCAACTGGCGTTCCGAATACAATACCTTCAAAGTTTTGGGGGTGAAGATGAGGCGTTTGGCGTGCGGGCCCAGTGCCCGTTTTGGCAGATCGTACATTGCGGAAGGAAAGGTCATGCAGCGCACACCCGACACGAGGCGGATTCGGGCCAGTCGCGAGTCAAAACGCCTCCCTGCGGGGAGGGATGGAAAGCCGCAATGAGATTCTCTGTATAACGAGTGCCGACTTGGGCGAGGCGATCCTCGCTGGCGGCCCATAGGGCATGGCGGGCTCTGACGGGGGTCGCGCTGAGAAGTTTGAGGCTTTCAGCCGCGCAGAAGCCGCTGGTGTAGGCAAGATCCGTCGCACCATAAGGCGTGAAGGCGCCGCCGCAGGCGGGAATCTGACGCCAGACATCTGCTTCATTCTGAAAGATTGCTTCGAAATGAGGTTTGCCGAGCAGATTGAAACCGCATCTCAGGCAGGGGCCTTTGCGAAAAGTGACAACGCTATGGGCGGCAAGCGCCTGCGGCTCTTGCCAGATCGTTTGCAAGGGCGCGCCCCAGAAGCCTGCGGCATCGGCGATGAGGCTCATCGACGACCACTCGCCGGTCGCGGAAACCACGAGATCGGCCTCGCTGATATCCGCATAGATATCGATATTGGTCGCCACCAAGTCTTCGGGGACAGCTTCGATTTTGCGCATATGCGGAAACCGCCCAGAGATATGTTCGGCGAGCGCATTGGCCTTGTTTTCGCCAATCTGACGCGCGCCGAGCGGATGTCTTGAGGTGTTTGGACGGTCGAGCTTCTCGCCGTCAAAAAGGCGCATCTTCCCGACGCCGGCTTGAGCAAGCAGAACGGCGACACTGGCGCCAAGAGCGCCGCAGCCAATGACTATCACGTTAGTGTCAGTCAGGCGTTTGATATCTTCATTGTAGTCTCGACCGTGAACCCAGGAACTATCGACCCGCTCAACCATGCCCTTGCGAGCTTTTCGGGCGGGGGAGGTGGCGTGACGTTTTACGTGTGCAGCCGGCGCACGACCTGGACGAAAGCCTTTCTGAACTGCTTTGGCATCGGGTTTATCGAGATGGACGGCGCCGAAACAGGCGCCGACCTCAGAAGGCGCTCCGATCAACACGTCAGTAGACTGAGAGATATCAAGCAGGGGCAGGATGTCACCGGCTCGAGGCGCGCTGGACGATAACAACGCTTCGATGTCGCGCGCGGAATTGGGATATTCTGACGGTATGAGGGGACGCTCCAGCCATATCAGCAACGCGTCGTATAAGCGCCACCCCTCCTTGGGTGGCGATCCGTATGCGTTCGAGAGCCACAAGTTGAGCGCCTCATCGGTGTCGCCAAAAATACGGATAAGTTTGGATTTCTGTTGGCCGCGCCAGACCCTGACCTTTCGCGTCGGGCCGCGCGGCACGACGAGTGACCGATAGAAGGGAGCTTTGTCATCGATCGCGAGGGTCCAATAGGACTGGAACTCTTTTCGGAATTCCTCATCGAGATCGCCGGACTGATTACGGGTAATCAAGTCGCGTGCGTCTGTAATCAGAGCGGTGGCGACTTTTTCCGGTTCAAAGGCGTCAATATTGGTCTGGGTGGGAAAGACGCAGAGAAGACCTGCGGTTTCCACATGCGGCCAGAGGAGACGTTGAGTTTCGTCAGGGAGCGCGATCCTGGGCGGCGCATAGGGAAACTCGGGATCGAGCAAGAGATGAAGCGGCGGATCGCCCGGAAGGCGCCAGCCGCGATCGACCTTTTTTCCGTTATAGGCTTGAAGATCGGATGCGCTGAAGGGCTGAGCGTCAAAGGCAGACAGGAGATAGGCGCCGAGCCTGTCGGCGAGCGCCGTGCGCGCTTCGCTGATAACTCCGCCCGCCGTCATGCATTGGTGCGTCCGCCGCCCTTGGAGACAGCTTGGCTGGGCTCCCATGACGGTTTGGCGCGGGCGGCTGAAAGAGCCGCAGCGCCGGCGGCGATTCCCGCGGCGGCAAGACCAAGACCGAGAAGGGAGCCATCCGCGGACTTGGTCTCAAGGGCTTCGGTCTGCGCTTTTGCTTTGCGATCGGAGAAATAGTCGTCGCCATAAAGGTCCGACCAGGCGTCAAGCGCTTCGTCTTCGGTCTCGGCCGCCGCGATGTCGTCGAGACAGCTTTCCAGATCGTCGAGCCTGGCCCTGAAATATTTCGACCGGGCGTCGTCATGGTCCGCGACGTGGTCGTAGGGCTCGACCGGGCTCTGAAGGGCGAGTGAGAATTTGAGCCGATTATGCATGGCGCGCAAAGTGGCGTGCAGAGAATAATCGTCGCGTCCGGCGAACGGAACGTAGCATTCGGCGGCCAGGATCGTGACGCCGTATCCGGAGAGAATACGCTTGCGCCAGCTTTTACGGCTGTTGGTCAGTTTCTTGATATCCCGGACGATACGCCGGAATTGCCGTCCGTTTTCGGTATCGGGACTGCGGGACTGGTTGACGTCGTCGAACCATGTAGAGACGTCGCGCGCGTCCGAGCGAATCCAGTCGGCTCCTGCAAGTTCGACATATGCGGTCTCGTTTCCGAAGATATCGGTCTCTGTGACGATCCGATAGACGGGCACGTCCACATTGTAGCCGGCGGCGTAGAGGACACGAATGCAGTTGGTGTGCAACTCGGGTGGGGTCTTGAACGAGCCGTCATTGATTGCGTCAAAGACCATTTTGCGAGCCAGCAAGGCGGTCATCTCACCGCCGTTGGGGCCTAGGAGGTCTTCCTTGCGGAAATAGACGCCGTCGTCGATGTCGTAGTCCTTGTCCGGATATTGAACCATCGTCTTATCGGCATAGGAGCCCTGGCTCGCAAAAAACGCGGGCGCGGGCTTTTCGTTCGCCTTCAGCCGGGTCTTGATCCGGTTTCGGTTGGCGTTCCGGCGGTTGCGCATTTCGCCGCGTTCAGCTTCAGGAAGGGTGATTTCGTCGTTATGGTAGGCGACGACATGCTTGTGGCAATCGATCATGTTCGAGCTCGCGAGAAAAATTGCGACCGAACGGGCGATCGCCGAAAAACACACTATATAGCGATAGTTCTATATGTGTTCTCAGCATATCTTGTTCAACGCCGGTCCGCAACAAAATGCGCCTTACGGCACAATAGAGGTGATTCGGATGGCGGATGTCGACCAGAAACTGACGGATTTAATCGGGTTTTCGCGCGAGGCGTTCGATACGGCGCAGACGGCACAGGGATGGAGTTCAAGGCTCCAATGGGTTTTGGCGGTTATCGCAGTCGTCGCTGTGTTCCTGCCCGGTCAGGAGTTGGCCATAGTGGCTGCGGGCCTGTCACTGGTTGGTGCAGCAGCCATTGCGTGCCTCCGTTTTCGGCAGCAAGGGTTTCGCCGATACGGTGAGCGCGTTCGTCGGGCGACATTACTGGCGAAGGGCCTTGGGCATGAGCTCTCAGCTCATGAGTATCAGAGCATCGAAGCGACGTTTGGCGGCGACCGCAAACGCGCCACTGCCAAAGCCGACACCAATTACTATGCAAGTAGGCTACCGCCAGGCGAGGATCGGCTGATCGAAAATCTTTATGAGAGCGCCTTCTGGTCCGCCGATTTGTTCAAGTACAGCGCGAGGACAGCCTGGGTACGATTTGCCGGGCTAGCGTTCGCTGCCATCCTCGTGATTGTCACAATTGTACCGTTTCTTTCGGAAGATCTGGATATCATCCTCTCACGGATTTTTCTGGTGGTGATGACTGTTCTTGTGTCACGCGAAGTGCTCGGCGACGCTTTCAACTATTCGATGGCGCAGCATGAAGTGTGTCTCGTCCTTGAACGGCTTGAGGCGCTGAAAGGCAAGCCGAACAAGACCGCTGATCTGATGTTGATTCTTGGCGACTACAACGCTGCTGTCGAGGCTGCGCCTATTCCGCAAACGGGTGTTTACGAAAGGCGAAAGCAGAATATCACAGATTCTTGGGATAAAGCGCGGACTTGATTTTCCCTCCCGACAGTTGTCGCAGGCCGGTTATGTCGGTTCCGGTTGACGGCAGCTACAGCTTAATTCCATTGCATTAGTGCTAGTTCCTCCTCGACTTCGACCTCGAGTAAACTAACGGTATTACCGACTCCCGCGTGACCTAGTATGAGCATGCCCGCGTATAAGTTGCGGTTCTTAAGTTAGAATATGGTTGCCTTCGCCTTGCAGAATACGAGTTGCGTATGCTGATGACAGCACACCGGTCGCCTCGACCAATTTTTTCTACGTCTCGCATACGGACGCTTTTTAAACGTTGTGGATGTTCTTGCGATTCGGAACCAACCATTCTCGCGCTCGATCCGGTTCGCAATTCCTGTAAGGGTGCGTTTTACCAGCAAGTATTCAACTGTGCGGAAGCCTTCGTTTGAACGGCTTTCGCTCTATCAAAGTGTTCGACGCTTCTGCATGAGCCAGAGATCTTCTGGCCGGCGCGCCTATTTATTCGTCGGGCGAGCACTCCGATCTCTGAACCCCGGCCACAAAGGAACGTCATTGACGCTTTAAGAGAGCTTGACGGTCTCGCAGATCGATACCTGGAGGCCTACTGCTGCTGAGCATGAACTTGGAGGGCTTCAAAGCCTCCACCACAAAACTCGGCATCAGCTGCTAGCGCTCGGTATAATCTGGCCAGCCAGTAGTTTGGACCGAACCGGTCCTCGAAATCGCCCGCACCCTCGATTAATTGCTCAGCCACGCGCTTGGGATTCTTGTTTGGTCCATAGGTTCGCCGAAGGGAGCGGTACTGTCCTCCCAAGTGCTCAAAGGCCATGCGCCGGTAGCGGTTCGCCAGTTTGAGTTCGCTGAAATGCGTTCTAAGACGTTGGAATACAACCAGCGCCATACCGATTGGCTGGCGCAGGCCATACGACAGAATCAGCGCGTCCGCCTCCATTCGTACGCGCACCGACAGAAAATTCTCGTCCGGTATCGAATCGTAGCAGGGATGTAAAAACATCCTCACACTCGTCCCTTCGTCAACGATCAAAACTCGTTTGTGCGTGTTGCATACAGAGCAGCTCGGGACGAGATTGTTCGGGAAGACCGAAAACTCCGGATATTCCTCCTTCGGAAGATAGTGATCCAGTGTCGAAGTTTCGCCGATCCCGCAGAAGGGGCATCGTGCAACAATTGTCCTTTCCAAAAGCTCTCCGCGGAGCTTTGTCATCGGCTGGGTCTCTACCGTATAGGCGTGGCGCATAGCGTGCTTCTGTTTGTCGGTCATCTGCACCTTAGCAAGCCCACCGACCTCCGGAACGACGTTATTGTACGCTTCGTATGCCGTTAGCACTTTACTGCGCACGGCTTGGATCCGTTGCCGCCTAGGCTGACGTTTTGCGGCGGCGATTTCGTCGAACACACCTGTCGCGTCGACGGCGAGAAGCGGGATGGAGCGCATTCCGCTAGCCCTCCATCTCATCGCGAACACTTAGGACGTAGGACCGTGCTGCGAAGCCTAACTTCCGTCCGAATGCCTCTTCGATCTCCTCGAGGCTGTTTCGACGGGCCAATTCCTGCAGTGTTTCGTGCCAGTCTGTCGATCCATCGTTGAGATTGAATACTTCCTGCGTGATGACGCCGATACTTTCTGCAAAGGTTTCGACACTCGGTGATACGACTCGCGACTCGTCAGCATGTCGACGCAAAACGTGTACGTACTTCGCGGGGGTTTCCTGCAATACGACGGGTGAATGGGTCGCCATAATCGCGTAGCCGTCAAAGGTTTCAAGGCAAGCCCGGATGCTCTTCAGAAACGCAGCGAGCAGGGGAGGATGGAGATGGGTTTCAGGTTCATCGATTAAAACCAGTGTGGGTTCGGAACCCGAAATATGTGCGGTTAGCTCGGTAACGATCTTCAAGACGACCTTGTGGCCGCTACTCAGTCCCCGGAAGAGCTCCGCCAATGCATCGTCATCGCGATTAGTGTAGAACTGTGTTAGCCCAATCCGTTGGAACGATGGGTCCCTAAGGAGCGGCTTCAGCACCTCCAGTAAGGTCTCCAACCGTTCAGCTTTTCGAACGCGATTCAGAGCATCCAGAAATTCTGCTTCGACCTCCAGCGGTGTGCGCAATCGATACGGCCGCTCGTTGGCGGAGGCATCTTCGTCGCCAGAGCGCACACGAAGACCGCAATAGACATATCCAAATATCTCGCCGCTATCCTCAAGCCTCTCCTTTTCCTGTTCCGTGCTTCCCGGAATGACGAAGGTGTCGAACGCGCTGTACGATACCACGACGACCGTCTTGAACGGTGGGGCATTACCGACGAACCGCCCTGCAGCATTCTCAAGAATCTCTCTCTTGCTGCCGTAGCCATAACCGCTCGCGACGATAGCGAGGTTGGAGAGTATTCGGGTCTTACCTGTCCCATTATATCCAATCAGAGCGTTGATCCGGTTAGGCAGCCGTCCTTGGCGCCGAAAGTCGAACTCAATCACAAACGAATCGGATGTGCGCGCTGTTCGCGTCTTGAACTTAACCTTAAATCCCCTGGTTCGCCGCTTAGCCGGTAGCCCATCTTTTCGAAACAACCGAGCGGCATCAGCGAGTGTTCGTTTCGCTCCAACGAAGCGTAGCAGGGAAACCTCAAACGCCTCGCTATCCTCGACTTCGGCCTTTATCTCGTCATCGAATGCGACGTCTCGCAGGCCTTTCAGGAAGGGTTCGTAGATGCTTCGTCCTAGTTTATAGAGCGTTTCATAGTAGTCGAGCTCTGCGGCAAGCGAAGCATGGCCCGCCGACAATCGGCTGAAGGGTTTCTCCGGCATTTCGGTGTAGCCCCCAGTGCGATGGGCTTCGATGATCTTGATATTGCCGAGGTGATGGCGTTCGTCAGCCGTTACGTGCAGGGTGACTTGAAACGTGGTCTTGTAGCCGTAGTCGTCCCAGTTGTTCTGTGTAAGCACCGCGTGCGGGTAACGCTTTGTGGCCGGTGACTCGCCCGACAGGAATTTGACGACGAATTTCATCGTATTCCTGGCGCACCCGCGCTCATCGCTTCCATCGTCTTTGCAGCAAGAATCGTGTTTCTTATCTCACACGTAAGGTACGCGCCCATCTGCGAGTTGCGGCTGCACTGCCCCAGAGTAGTGTCACAAACCTTTGGCACTAGTGATATCCTAACTCAACGTCTCCATTCGGATCGAAATATCCTGAGCCCACAAGAACCTTTGTCTTTCCTGCCCGGAGTCCGTCCTCCGACGGAAGGGGGTTGCTGATTAACGCTTACTATTTCTCTGCCGCTTTTGCTTTGTTCGAAGTGCTGAGATTCGGCGTACCGGTCACGTCGCTACCGCTCGGCTAGGTCGCTCATGAGCTCCTGCGGAATGTTTTGGCGATGTAATGCCGGGTGGCGGCTAACCGCGAACGCGGCCGTGCACCAAAAACGGGTCGTGTCGCGCTGCCTGATTTTCCGTGTATCTGCAGAAACCGGTCGCTCAAGTCGGGTGTTCCGGAGGACCAACAACCTGTAGGACCGAGCGAGAATTTATGGGGGCGCTAAAGTGGTACTCACAAAAGGGGCAGGGGTGGTCTGCTACATCCTAGCAAAGCGGGTCATCGCGGCGACAGCTGTACTAATTGCAGCCGTAGCCATGATGCCGACCGCATCAGCTCAGGACCCAGCGATTCGATCTGCTCAAGAGCAACTTCTCGAGCGTGGCTACGAGCCTGGCCCTGCTGACGGGTTTTCGGGGCCGCGCACCGTCTCCGCGATTGAGGCCTTCCAACGGGACCAAGACCTGGTTGTGTCGGGCGAGCTCGATGACCAGACTGTCGCGCGGCTGTCGGCGCCTTCCGTCGCCCCGGCGCCTTTGCCGGATATAGACTATGAAACCTCTGCGGCGCCGTCCGCCAAGGCGCCATCGTTGCCCGCGGAGGGTGCCTGGACCGCGTTTGGCCTGCTGGTCGCGATCGCTGCTGTCGGTAGCATCCGGTTCGCCCGCCGGTCTCAGCGCCGCGCGATGAGCTCGGGATCTAGCTCCATGACTGAATCACGTGCAGCCATCAATTCTCATTTGTCGCCAACGCGCGAGGCGGTGGCAGCGGCTTTCAAGCGCGATCCTGAAAAGCCAACGTCGTCTCCTCATTCTGTCGTAAGATCGTCCTCAGACCGGTTCCGACTGAAGAATGCGAGAGATCTGGAGGACACTGCTCGGAACGTCTCCAATCAGGCGCTTTCTTCACCGCAAGCGGTAGATCGTTCAAGTGCCGAACGATTTCGGCTGAAAAACGCGCGAGAGCTCGAAAGCGATGCTCCTCGACAGACGCCCCACAGACCCGACCGCGAGGTCCTCTCGTCGGACCCAAAGTCCGGCTGGGTGCCCAAGGGAGGGTCGCGCAAAGTCGCAGGCCGCGAGATTGGTGGGATGGTCTATGTTGGAGTTGCGCCACGCTTGGATGGTTACGGCACGCGATCCGGTGCGTTCATCGATCCGTCCCTAAGTGTCGCAAGGCGCGGTGACGACTTCGCTGGGGAAGGGATGGGCTACTGGCCAAAGTACCACGAGATCACAGCCACGTCACGTGCAACTTACCTCGACTGGTTGGCTTCCGGACGATCAGATACGCGCGCCAACGTCGGCTACATGTTCTTATACTTTTATGGCTTAGAAAGAAGGTTCTTCAAAGACAGTCCCGATACAGAGGAAAAGACCCAGATCCTTGACGAGGTCGATCGGCTCCTCGGGTTGTTCGGTAGCAATCACTCGGCTCACCGCTACCTATCTGCGTTTCTGGACATCGGGCGGGTGCTCCAAGCCGAGGGCGATCTCGAGCCGATCTTCGATCACAAGGGGTTCGACCTCCCCCTGTCTCTGTCCGTCGCGCTCGGCCTTCGAGTTGCCAATGGCGAGAACATCCCCAGCGATTGGGCCTTGAGTTGGCTTCTTTGCCACCCGGAACGTCAGCTCAGGACACCGGCCCGCCGCTGCGCGCCGGAATTTAGGGCCGTGTTCGAACAGATATTCGCAGACAGGTATCCGAAGGGACTGCCGGTCCGCCGCCCGAAACGCGAGCTAACGCCCTCCTATCAGGCCGCTTCCGGGGAATTTAGCGCGACCATTACAATGTCTGACGCGCAGGGATCGCTTCCAGATGTCTCGGGTCTTAAGACGCCGGTTCGGGCAATCCAAGTAGTGGCAGACGAGGCAATGGACGCCCTCGACAAGTACAGCCGGCTTCTGGGCCGCAATCCAGAGGGACGTGGCACCCTGGAGGGGCTTGCGCTTCTTCCGCCATCCATCAGACCTCTGTATGGTTCTGCGGATATTGAACGGCTTCGCGCTTGGGCAGGCGAAACCGTAAAACAGGGCGGTGTGTCGCTGGGCGACCTCTTGGTTCGTCTTGAAGGCAATCGTCCTGAGAAGGTCACCCGGCGCCATTTGACCGGGGCCGCCGATGCCTTAGCGCTCATCGGTTACGGGTTGGCTCCCGACCCGCGCTATGCGCTCCGCCCACCGAAAATCAATGAGCCCGTCATCCTTTTTCCCTTGCCAGAGGGATATGATCTCGCGGATGGGGCGAGCGACGCCTACAAAGCAGCCCTTCTCGAACTCGGCCTGGCGGCGCTCATTGCTCACGCAGATGGGACCATCGCGCCGGCCGAGAAGACTGCTCTCGCTGAGACCATCCACGGCAATACCCAGCTTGACGAGCATGAGCGTGCCCGACTCCAAGCTAATCTCGACTGGTTGCTAAGCGTCCCACCGGATTTTAGCTTGTTTCGCAAACGCCTAAAGGAGGCTGCCAATGGCGAGGTCGCCGTCGTAAGACGAATTATTGTGGCGATTGCGAACGCGGACGGCGTTATCCATCGCGACGAGATTGCGAGCATCGAGAAGATTTACCGCGTCATGGGCCTAGACCCGAGCGAGGTTTACAGCGATCTTCATGTGGGTGCGATGGCTGACGAACCCGTCTCTGTGCGCCCAGCTGTCTCTGCGCCGGCCGGCGAAACTATTCCTCCCGAGACCTCGAACCGCACGGGCCTTGTTCTTGATCGAAGCAGGATCGCCGAGATCTCTCGACAAACGGAACAGGCATCGAAGGTCTTGGGGAGTATCCTGGGTGGGGATGAAGCCGACGATGAAGATCTTGCGCTACAAGAGGAGGAGACGAGTATCTTCGATGGGCTCGATCCAAAGCATGCCTCGTTGGCTACGGAACTTCTTGAGCGTCCGCATTGGGCGGAAGACGAGATTGCTGCCCTAGCTGCGCGCCGTGGCCTGATGATGCAAGGAGGACTCGAAGCCATCAATGAATGGGCGTTTAAGCATTTCGACGATGCGCTAATCGAAGAGTATGATGGGTACGACGTCAACGGAGCGATTGCCGAGGCCCTTAAGGAGAGAATGGCGGAGCACTCATAATGGTAGAGATTAAGCGACGGGAACGGGACACAATCATCCAAGCTCTGCGGGCCGGCGTCGTACCGCGCCTTGGGCTCCAGCACATCCAAGTCGGGCGCGCTCGGGAGATCGAGGAACTAGTCAAGGACATGGAGCGGATCGCCGAGGGCGGCGCTGCGATCCGGTTCATCATCGGTGATTACGGGTCGGGCAAGACGTTCTTTATCAATCTCATTCGTCTGGTGGCACTCGAAAAGGGCCTTGTTGTCATGTCCGCCGACTTGGCCCCCGATCGTCGACTTCATGCCACCGGTGGGCAGGCCCGAAGTCTTTATGCCGAAATGGCGCGCAATTGCGCCACACGGACGAAACCGGATGGTGGAGCCCTGGCAAGCGTCGTCGAACGTTTTGTGTCGCAGACCTATCGCACCGCGGAAGAAGAGGATCGCAGCGTTGGTGAGGTTATTCGTGAACGGCTTGCGCATCTAGAGGAACTGACCGGCGGCTTCGAATTCTCTGAGGTTGTTCGAAAGTATTGGGAGGGCCATGAGACTGGCGATGAGGATCTCAAGACATCGGCATTGAGATGGCTAAGGGCGGAGTTCGCAACCCGAACGGATGCACGCAAAGCCCTTGGTGTGCGAACAATCATCGACGATGCGAGCGTCTACGACCACCTCAAGTTGATGGCCGCATTCGTTTGCGAAGCTGGCTACAAAGGGCTCGTCATTTCACTCGATGAAATGGTCAATCTCTATAAGCTGACGTCGTCGCAAGCGCGAAACGCGAACTATGAGCAAATCTTGCGTATTCTTAACGATGTGCTTCAAGGATCCGCTGCCCATTTGGGCTTTCTCTTTGGCGGCACACCGGACTTCCTGATGCATACCCGGCGGGGGCTCTACAGCTATGAAGCTTTGCAAAGTCGCCTAGCCGAGAATAGTTTCGCTCGGGACGGTCTTGTCGATCTGTCTGGACCTGTAGTCCGCCTCGCGAATCTTAGCCCCGAAGATCTTTTCGTCCTTCTCAAGAACGTACGCCGGGTCATGAAACATGAGGAGAGCGTTCCTAACGAAGCGATCGAAGCGTTCATGCACCATTGTGCTGCTCGGATCGGCGAGGCTTACTTCCGGACGCCCCGCAATACGGTCACAGCCTTTGTCGACCTTCTGTCTGTTATCGAACAAAATCCGGGCGCAGCGTGGCAAGACCTCATTGAGGCCATAGACATCGAGGTCGACGGCGGCGACGATTTAAGCGACATCGAAGATCTCGGCTCCACGGGCAATGCAGCAACGACCCCCGACGATGATCTCTCCAGCTTCAAGCTCTAGTGAGCAGCTTCAACCGATTGGCCCGACCGATCCAGAAATGGATCCGGATGCAAGGCTGGTCCGAGCTGCGTCCGGTGCAATCCGAAGCGATTGAAGCGCTGCTCGGTGGCAACGACGACGCAATCATCGCCGCGGCGACCGCAGGTGGGAAGACCGAAGCCGCGTTCCTCCCCTTGTTGTCGGAGATCCTTAATCTCGAAGTATCGCGGGATGCCGGCTTTGATCTTGTCTATATTGCTCCGCTCAAAGCGTTGATCAACGACCAGCAGCGGCGTCTGGAGTCGCTTTGCTTAGAAACAGAACTCGCTGTGACGCCTTGGCATGGCGATGTGGCGGTCTCGGTGAAGGCCAAGGCTATCAAGCGCCCTCGGGGTGTTCTCCTCATCACGCCTGAATCTCTCGAAGCGCTCTTTATTCGGCGTGGACAGACGATCCCGCAACTGTTCGGCGGCGTCCGCGCCGTCGTCATTGATGAGCTGCATACTCTGCTCGATACGGAACGGGGCGTACACCTCAGGTCGCTGCTTGCGCGTCTTGAGCTTGCCGTTGGCCGAAGTATCCGCAGGGTGGGCCTTTCGGCGACCTTGGGTGATATGAACCTTGCGCGGGCGTACCTTCGTCCCGGTGCGGAGGAGGGCGTCACCGTAGTGAAGGCCGACGGGGGTAATGCCGAACTGCAACTTCAGCTGCGTGGTTATCTGAAGGGCGGGTCAGAAGATGACGCGGCTGAGAAGGCCGTCGCGGCGCATCTCTTCGAGAAACTACGAGGACGGGACAACCTAGTTTTCGCGGGCTCTCGCGGTTCAGTCGAGGTCTATGCCGATCGTCTGCGGCGGATGACCGAGGAGATGCACCTGCCGCAGGAGTTCTATCCCCACCACGCGAGCCTTTCGAAGGAGCATCGCGAGTTCGTTGAGCAGCGACTGAAAGACGATCGATTGCCGACCACGGCCGTTTGTACGTCCACTCTCGAGCTTGGCATCGATATTGGCGATGTCGCATGTGTTGCGCAGATCGGCCCCCCCTTCACGGTTGCTGCGCTTCGCCAGCGCCTTGGGCGATCGGGTCGGCGGGCCGGTCATCCGGCGATACTTCGTCAGTATGCCATTGAAGAAGCAACCGACCACCAGAGCGCGTTAGTCGACCGACTCAAACTGAGCCTCGTGCGAAGCGTGGCCATGATCGAGCTCCTGCTCGAGGGATGGTGCGAACCGCCCAAGGCTCAAAGCTTGCACCTTTCAACGCTCGTTCATCAGATTTTGTCCGTGATCGCGGAACGAGGCGGGGCGAGCGCGAGGCGCCTTTTCGTCACCCTTTGCGAGAAAGGCCCGTTTTCGGCTGTAACACCTGATCTGTTCGCTCGGGTTCTTAGACAGCTGGGGCATCCTGATGTCAGCCTGATCGAGCAAAGCGAAGACGGCTCCATCCTTCTCGGCAAGGTGGGTGAGAAGCTCGTTGAACACTACAGTTTCTATGCGGTGTTTATGACGCCTGAAGAATACCGTATCCTCGCGGAAGGACGCGACCTCGGTACCTTGCCGGTAGACGATGTCCTCGCCCCCGGCATGACAATCATCTTTTCCGGCCGCCGATGGGAGGTGATTGAAGTCGATGACTTGGAGAAAGTCATATCGGTGAGGCAGTCCCACGCTGGCGTTGCGCCGCTTTTCGGCGGGGATCCGGGTGATATCCACGATGAGGTCATTGACCGAATGCGCGTGCTCTTCACTGATGACCAGCTGCCGATTTATCTGGACGACACGGCGGGGGAGCTTCTCACGGATGCTCGCACCGCTTTTGCGCGCAGCGAGTTGGGCAAGAAACGTATCATCGATACTGGCGACAACAGCGCGCTTCTCGCGACTTGGTGCGGAACGGCGAAGACATGGTCCTTAGGCCTCGCTTTCGGCGCCGAGGGTTTCAAATGGTCGGTCTACGATGGATTTCTTGAGATCGACGGACGGGACACCAAACGTGAGGTGAGGGACGTGCTCGACTTCCTCGGCGCGGGCGGGACCATTGACCTCAGTGACCAAGCTACAGCGCTCAGCTTCGAGAAATTTCATCCGTACCTAAGTCGAGATCTTCTGTTGGCGGATGCAAAATCGTCGCGGCTCAACCTGGGAGCTCTGCCGCCTCTTGCTGGAGAGATACTGAACAGCATCTAACACGAGGGGCTTCGGCCGAAACCTGAAATCTACGATCGGTTTGGTCGTGCAATGAGGTGGCGTTTCCAAACGTGATCAGAGCGACAGACCTTGATCGAGAGAGCTGTCTTGCTCGTTGCCGGTTGCCTCGTTTCTCTGGTCGGCTGCTAAGGCAGGCACCGACAGACTGCTTGTCGTGCCCGTGCCCTGATGCGTTCCGAGATCGGTCAAATCCCCAATCCGTCCTTCCGTCTCCATCGCCGACGTCTTCAGTCCCGTCTGTCGCTGCATCGTGTTCAGTACACGCTCTTTGTCATTCACAATGAGCGCAAGGGTATCGGCTGACCGACTGATCGACACGTAAAACCCGACTTGGCTCGTGAGTGCCCGTTCCTTCGAATCCATCACGGCGACCACGTCTTTCGCCGTTCGGCCTTGAGCGGCATGGGAGGTCATCGCATAGCCATGGGTCAGTGAGCGGAGCGCTGGATCGTCGCGCCCGAACTGGCGCTGCGTTCCGCTCACATTCAACGAAACCCTCTCCTGGTCCCAGCCGACCACCTTCGCCGCGTCCATCGCGGACAGGCCCGCGTCAGGATTGGACCTTGTGAACATCACGCTGTCGCCGCGGCGCAGCTCGAGCGGTTCCTCCCGATGAAGCGAGTAGGGGGTGTTTTCATAGCGACCCTGAAGGCGCGAGAGCGGCACCGTCTGATCCTTTCCGCGGGCATTGCGCAAGGTGAGGCGGCCGCGCTCTTCGTCAACTGCGGTGACGAGCCGGCGCGTATTCTTCTTCGCGTTGATGGCATCGAGCCGGGCATGGAATTGGAGGATGTCGCCAGCCGCATAGCTGCGCGGGCTCATCGCCTCGGCCCGGGTCAGGTTTTTTGACCGCAGCACCGAGATGGTCATTGTCTCCGCGCTCAGCCGTCCATTGGCGATCAGCTCCGATCGGATACCCTGATTGATCGCCTCTCGCAGGCGGTGGCTCGGGGCGACGAGCAGCGCCTTGTCCTGTTTGTCCTTCGGCAGGGCGCGCCATGCCTCGACGGCACCGCCGGCAAGGTTGCCGGGTCGCTCGACGATGTTGGCCCCCAGCCGCTTCATGGCGACGGCGACCTTGCCCTGCGCTGCCGCTTCCACCGCCGCCCGCTGATCGCGGTGCCCTTCGTCCTTCGGCAGGCGGACTATATCCTTCATGATCGCGGTCGGTAGGCCCGCCCGCTGCGCGATGTCGAAGGGCCGCCCGGCCTCCACCGCGCCATGCTGCCGCCGGTCACCCGAGAGGACGATCTTGGCAGGCTTCAGGGCGATCAGGCGTTCGAGGAGCGCGTTCATGTTCCGGGTGGAGAGGAAAGACGCTTCGTCGATGAGGACGATGGTGTTCTTAATGTCCGGCGGAAGCGTCCCGCCCCCTGCCTCCCTTAGGAAGGCCGAAACGGTCCGGCTGTCGAAGCCGCCGCTCTCCTCGAGCGTCTTCCTTGCCGAATGGGTAGGGGCGAGGCCTAGCACCTTATAGCCGTCCTTCTTCGCGAGCGGCGCGAGGTCGCGGGCGAGCGCTGCCGTCTGGCGCATCATGGTGGTCTTGCCCGTCCCAGCATAGCCCTGCACGCCGACAAGCCGGTTTGGACCGCCGAGGATCAGGCCGATAGCGGCTTTCTGGCCACCGGTAAGATGGGTGCTCTCGAGAGCGCTCCTCAGGGTCTGCTCGGGAACCAGCGGACCGGTGCGTCCGGCATCCTGCAAGAGCGAGAGCGTGCGCTCCTCATGGGTCAGGCTCCGCTTCGTCGTGCTCTCCGCGTTCGGGTCTTTCGCGTTCACCAGCAGCTTTCGGTTCGCCCTGAGGAAACGAAGCTCCCTGTCGATGTCGCGCAAGGTGACCCCGTCGGCGGCGTGTTCGAGCGCGGTGCGCCGGACATGGTGGAGAGAGAAGGCGGCTTCCCGCTCTTCGTGGTGGCGCAGGCCGAAGCTGACGGCAGCGCGTGCGGAATAACCTTTCTCGGAGGCGGCGCGTTCGAGCTTGTACGGATCGTTCTCGGAAAGGCGGAGGGTCTTGGTCGGCCGGAACAGGTTCTGCGCCATCCGCCGCGCGAGACCTTCCATGCCGACGCGCCCAACGGCCCGGTCATCGAGCGGTCGTTGTAGATGGCCTTGCGCCTGTCGCTCTACTGATACGGCGACGGTGTGCTCCAACGTCGCCTTCCAGGGCGCCCCGCGGGTTTCCCTAAGGGCCACACGTTCCTCCTGGCGGAGTTCGTCCTTGGCGGGCCGCGTCTTGACCGCGAGCTTGTCCCGGGCGGACGGCGTCGGGTGCTTGAGTCCGACGGCGGCACTGTCGATCCGGTCCTTGCCTTTCGAGAACTCGGCTCGTGCCCCGTCGGGAACACCGTCTACGGAATATCGCCCGGACTTGCCGTCCTCGAGCTTCACCCGATAGCCGAGTTCCCGCAGGGCGTTCCGCAAGGTCGCGTCATAGGCGAGGCTCAGAGTCTTCCGATGGGCGAAGAAGGGATCATTGTGGAGCGCCCGCCAGCGCCCGTCATCCGTCTTCGTTATATTGGCGATGACGGCATGGGTGTGGAGCTGCGGGTCCTTGTCCCTCGAGATGTCGTGCTCGAACCTGGCGATGACGAGATTGCCGGTCTTTACCGCTGGGGTCGCACTGGGCCCCGTCCGGATCCGCGTCCCCGCCAGGTTTCTCTCGGCCCATTTGAGGGTCTGGTCGACCGCCGCCCGGTGGGCGCCGAGAATGCGCTTGTCGCCACCGATATAGAGGAGGAGGGAAACATCCTTGGGCGGCGAAAAGGTGAGGTCGATGCCGGGCCGGTGGGCGCGGGCCTGGGCCTGCTCGGCGGTCTCGCCTTCGCGTTGACCGACTCGGCGACCGTCGAGCGTCTCGCCGTTCAGCACCCGTTCGAAGGTTTCGGTCTCGACCCCGCCCTTGAGGCCGAGGCTGGCGGCGCCCTTGCCGAACCAGGACGAGGGTTCGGGCGCGTCCCCGCCCTTCGCGTAGTAATTGTCCTTGCCGTAATAGGCCGCCCCGGCGGAGGCCGAGGAGACGGCGGCGATCGAGGCGACCATCAGGGCTCAAACCCCCAATCGGGAAAGTCCTGGCCGATGTCACGGGGGCGTGGACGATCGGGCGGTGAGGGGGGATCGGCCCCTTCGGCCCCGTCCTGCGCCACGCCTTCCACTCGCGTCGTCGCCGACACCTCGCCGGTGTCGGGATCGATCAACTCGTCGATGCCGTCCCGTTCGGCCTCGCTGAACATGTCCCGCTGGCCATCCTCGCTGCCAGGTCGGTGCGCGGTGGCCTGCATGGCTTTGACCGTGTGCGGCGCCCGCGCCCGGGTGATGAGGAGGCCCTGATCCTCTCGCGGCAGGAAAGCCGGTTCCCGGTCTTCGCGCAGGACCAGCGGCACCTTCACCTTCGCCAGGGGGAAGCCCTCGGGCATCTTGAGATAGCCCTCGAGAGAACGGAGATTCATGATCTCTTCGGGTATGACGAGATGCTCGATCCGCTCCTGCCGGGCCAGCATGACCCCGTCCCGGATGGTGTTCGCGCCGAAGGAGACATTCTCGTTGGAGCGGGAGGTCTCCTGCCGCCCGAGAAAGTCCGCATACCATTTGGCGGTGTCGGCGTCGGAGGCGGCGAGGATCAACTTGGTCCGGCAGACCGAGGAAAGGGTCTGCGCGCCGTCGGGCCCGTAAATGTCCCTGAGCTGCGATTGCGCCTGGATGCCGAGGACGAAAGCTGCCCCGAACTGACGGCCCCGCGCCAACCCGTCCATGATGGAGGGAAGCTCCTGGAGCGCGGCGACCTCGTCCATGATGAACCAGATCCGCCTGTTCGGGTCGCGCGGTCGGGACATCAGCGCTCTGACGGCCGTGTCCATCCAGACGGTGAGAAGCGGCCTCAGGGTCTCGTGCATGTCCGCTCTTGAGGAGAGGAAGAGGGTCGACCCCGCGCGGTCGTTCTCGATCCACTCGGTGATCGAAAAGCGGTCGCCCCGGCTCGGGAGGAGCCGCAAGCCGTCGAGATAGGTCGACAGCATCATCCGCACGGAATTGGTCATGCGCGGCGTGTCTGCCGAGATGATCGACGCCGCGGGGGTCCCGGCGAAGAAGGGCGCCAGCGTCCTGAGTTCCGCATTCAGCAGGAGATCGACGAGCTCCTTGTTACTCGCCCGGCCGTCCCCCAGGAGAAGCTGACCGGCGGTGGAGAACACCATCCGCGCCGAGTCGGCCCAGACCGGATCGGCCTTCTGGGCCCGGGGGATCATGGCCGCTGCGATGGCGTCGAACCCCGCCTTGGTCTTCGCCTCGTCGAACACCGACCAGGCGGGGGCCCGCCGGTCGAGCGGGTTGAGAATGGTGTCGCGATCCTCGCGGTAGAAGGGCGCGATGAACCCGCCGGTCAGGTCGAACACCACGGCTCGGTCACCGGCCTTGCGGATCTGGTCGAGAAGGGCGGCGATCGCCTGGGTCTTGCCCGAACCGATGGTGCCGGAGATCCCCGTATGCTGGACCTCCGAACCGACCGGATAGGGGATGCCGGCAAGGGCATAGCGGGGCCGCCCCCGGAGCTCTTTCCGCTTCATCGCGGTCCAGCGGTTGTGGGCACCGATCTGCGCCTTGAGCTCCTGCGCGGACGCCATGGCGGCGCCGCGTTTGACATTGGTGCGGGTCAGGGTGCTGCCCCGGCCAACGAAAAGGCCGGTCAGAAGGAGGAAACCGAAGCCCCCGCCAAGCCCGCCGATCCGCCCCCAGACGAAGAGCTGACGGCGGAACCGTTTCTCATGCTCGGCCACGGCCGGATGGGTGAGGATGGTGCCGATGGGGAAGGGCGCATGGCTCCCGTCCGCTGTCCGCATGTTGAGCTCGAGGCTCTCTCGGAACCCGGCGGCCCGGTACGCCCAGGCCTCATATCGCTTCATCGCATAATGGCGGTCCTCGGGCGCGGTGTTCACCATGACGCCCGCCCAAGCGATGACCAGCATCAGCGAGACCATGGCGAAGCTCAGAAACCGCATGACCTGACCGAACATGCGGAGCGTGTGGAGGGTGACCTGCCCGCCGCGCAGGAAGGTCTTGAAGGGGCCCGATGCGTTCCCGCTCATGACAGGCCTCCCCGCTGCACGGTGCGGGCGGTGGCCGTTCGGTGCTTTTCAAGCGCATCGATGGCGGCATCGAGTTCGCTTTCTCGGCCGGACCGGCGGAAGAGCTGCTCCATCCCGGCGCGGATGATGAGGAGATCCCGCTCGACCGACTTCGGGTCGGGTTCCTGCTGGCCGAGGGCGGTCTCGCAGAGCGATTTGGCCATGAGGTTGGGGGACACGCCCTCCGTCTCGGCGAGGTCTCTCAGCGCCTGCGTCCGTGCCTTGCTGAGGCGGAACTGCACCCGGAAGGACGCGGTCATGGCGCGATCCTCCCGGTGATGGAGGGGAGGTCCAGACCTCGGAAAAACACCGTTTCCGCAGAGGTGTTGCGCGATCGGATACAGCTGTCGTCCTGGGGGCTACCCGCAACCCTCCGTAGACGCTGGGGTTCGAGGGGCGCCGTAGCCCGCCCCTGCAAGAAGCCGGTTTTTCCGGACTTGGTCGCAACCCCGCATGAAGACTGGCCTAGAGCCGCCCCGGCACCCTGTGCGTCGTGTGTGATAGGGCAAGTCAGGCCCTCCGGGCCCTGAAGGACCATCCCGGTTCCCTCTCTTCGGGGAGACCGGGCTCCCGCGATGACGGCTCCACCGACGCCGGAACCCTTTCGCGCGATCGAGCCCCATTGTAGCCCGCGACGGGACGAGCGCTGCCCGTCACGATGGTCCCATCCACACCGGAAGGAGGCCATCATGCCACGGAAGAAAGACCCGCTCGCCGAACTCAAGGGCTTCGAAGCCAGGGAAGCGGAACTCAAAGAACGCAAGAAGGCCCTGCAGGACGAAGCGGCGCGGTATCTCGGAAGCCTCGTCATGGAGGCCGGGCTCGACAGCTGGACCCCGGAACAATTGCGGGCGGGGCTGGCGAGACTTGCAGAACAGGGACCGGATCGGTCCGACGCCAAAGCCGTTCCGACCCGTCCGGCATCGTCGCCGAACGGGGAGGTGAAAGAGCCAACGGCAGCGGTCATTGCAGACGCTCCCGCCGCTGGGTCCGCTCATGGCTGAGGGGCACCACATTGGTGGCCGAGATGTCGTCTTCTGGCGGAGGATCGGCGCCTTCGTCGTCAGGCGACCGGCGCGGGGTCAGCTTCCGCAGTTCGCTCGCGATGACCTGGAGGCGACGGATGGCTCTGCCGTCCTCATCGGTCCAGCGGCGGAGGTCGAGCCGTCCCGACAGGGCAACGAGATCGCCCTTGGTCAGATGCTCGGCGGCGAAGCGCGCGGGCTGCCCGTCGAAGAGGACAATCGGCACCCAGATGGGCGGGGTCTCCTCCGCCTTTCGGCTGCTCGCCGCACCAACCGCGAGGTCGAAGCGGACGAGGATCTTCGGATCGTCCCGACCGAGATCACTGGCATAGGGGGTGGAAAGTGGGTCGGCGCCGAGCCGACCGATGAGATGCACGTGGTTCACGGAATGTCTCCTACCGGAGCGGGAGACCGGAACGCGTCGTCTTGGAAAGCCCGACTACAGTACGCGCGTGTTTGAGGGTTGGCAAGTAATCAGGCTTGGCCAAGATTGTTGAACGTTGGAACCGTGCGCCTCTTCACCTAACGTGTAGGGGCAGCTTGGGGATCTGGGATGAGCACCAACCTACTCGTAGCTTCTTTGTCAACGATTGTTTGCGCGTTCTCGATCTGGAGGATTGCGGCCCTTCGGCGTCCCACAGTCTTGCAGCGGCTCGCAGAGAAGTATTTTGATCAATCAGAAGGCTCGGATATCGTGACCGTTACTCCGAGTGGCCGGCTTCGTCGAAAGAACTATCCACAGGCACAAATCTCTTCGGGCGACGATACCAAGGCTTCTGGTGCGGCGGAGGCCTATGTGGCGAAACTCAGAAACGTCAGAGAGGTCATTCAGGGTGTCACTTCGAAGTTCTGGGGAACCGTTTTTAGGGAGTACGTGGTTTTCGGGATACTTGCGGTCATCGGCGTGACCGGCATGGTCGCCGGCCTCGAGGCGCAGCTCGCGCAAGTTTCAGTTCAGGATGGTCTGGTCGCGGCACTCGAAAATGTCGGTCGCATTTTTGAGAGCCTTTTCACCACGCAGCTGATCGAGAGTATCGAATTCGAGGGTGGGCTCGCGGTTGAAATTGCGGCCGGTCTCCAACGCAGTGCGGCGTCCTTCATTGGCTCTGGGTTCGTCATCCTAGTCGTACTTCGCCTTACACGGTGGAGTGGCCCCCGTTTCACCGGACAGTCGGCTAGGTTGATGGACGTTACGGAATTCTCTGGGTGATTTCCATTTCAGTCCGGAATGAGGATGGTTTTCGTTGTAGTCTTCGAACCATCCGGCAATCTGTGGCAACGCGGTTCGGGCATCCGGGATCGGCCGGACACGCACGTAATCGCGCTTGAACGCTTTAACGAAGGCTTCGGAGATGCCGTTGCTCTCCGGGCTGGCAACGGGCGTGAAGCGGGGCTTCGGTCCGAGGCTGATGGCGAAGTGCCGTGTTGCCTTCGCGGTATAGGGCGAGCCAATGTCGGACAGGAACTCGACGCGATGCGGTGCCCTGATGGTACGGAAGCATCGCTTGAGAGCTTCCAGCATCATGTCGCGCACATCCGATCCGCTGATTCCGCAGTTCGCGACGGCGGCATGGGCGATAGCCTCCCGGTCGTGAGCATCCATGACAAACGCCACGCGGACGATCTCGCTGTTCCAGGCGGCGAACTCGAAGCCGTCCGAACACCACCGGAGGTCGGAGCGCATGACGATAACCTTGCCGTCATGCACTCGGCCCTCGCGGCGGCCAGTGCATGGCTGCAGGAGCAGGCCGTGTTGACGCATCAGGCGATAGACCCGCTTGTGGTTGGGCGAAGGCTTATTGTCGCGGACGAACTGCCGCCGGACGATCGCCGTGACACGGCGATAGCCATAGGTGGGGACGTTCGTCCGTCACCGCCGCAATCGCGGCGAGCAGTTCGGTGTCGCCGTCCTTTCGATAGGAGCCGCTGGGGCTGCCGCTCTCCTTTGTCCGGTCGTAAAGATGGGATCGCGCCACGCCCATGGCCCTGGCGACCGCGCTCATCGGGAACCGTCCTGCGGATACGATTGCAGCTGCAAGATCGGTTTTTTTGACCGCGCCTGGTCGAGGGCCTCACGAAGGATCTCGACCTCCATCGTCTTCTTGCCCAGCATCCGTTCGAGCTCGCGCACGCGGGCCTCGAGCTTTTTGACGGCCACTTCGCCGACGACGTTCTGATCCGATCCCACGGCGACCGCTCCCCCTTCCTTCATCAAGCGGCGCCAACGATAGACCAGGTTCGGCGCCATGCCATGCCGACGGGCGACCAACGAAACCGTCTGTCCCGGCTGCAGGGTCTCCTCCACAATCGACAGCTTCTCGTCGGCGGACCAGTAGCGCCGCCGCGCCGTTCCCGTGATCACTTCGATCCGGCGATAATCGTCAGACATAAGCCTGTGCTTGAGGATAGCCTCAAGCCCTCCTGCTTACGCCAACTGTCCGGTCGAAACGGGGGCCAGTTCACACGGCGGGTTCTGTTCAAGGATGAACTAGACGAAATTGATCGGGAAATTCGAGCATACGAAAACGGCGGCATTTCGAGCCTTCGAAACCTCCGAGAAGAAGAAGGTCGAAGCTTCGTAGCCGAAGCAGAGGCTGTGTCGGGGCCGAGACCTTTTGCGGTTGTCTAACGAGCTTAGCCCCAACAGGGACGCGCGACCTTGCGAGCCTCCACGCTATCGTTCCAAGATCGCCCGCATATCCTTCAGGGTCAGGAACATGCGCGCCGGACGGCTCGTGAAGGGTTCGAACCCGAACCCCGCGTACCAGTCCCGACGCCGCTCGAACGCCTCCTCGCCGCCATCGGTCATAACGTCGAGGAGGAGGGCGAAGCATCCAGCTTCATCGGCCACCAATCTGGCCTTCTCGAAGACATGGTGCATCAGGATGCCGCCAAGGCCCTGTCCTTGGGCGCGCTCATCCACCGCGACCTGACCGAGGAAGAGGACCGGAAGTTCGCCATGGTCGGGAGAGCCGCGCGGCCGTTTCTTGAGGAGGCTGGCTTCCATCATCCCCATGCCGATGGTGTGATAGCCGAGAATGCGGGTGTCGCCGTCTTCGACCACCACATAGACGCGGGTCATGTCGGCGGCCTGCTGCTTCTTCGCGGTCAGCTGGAGGAAATTGTCGAGGCGCGGCACCCCGCAGGAGAACCCTGACCGGTCATGCCGCGCGGGGTCGAAGCGTTCGATGCGAAGCGGCGCGCTCCGCTCAGTCGGCATGCACCACCCGGGCGCGATAGGCCTTGGCGGCAGCCTTGGCCTTACTCGTGACCGTCGGCTTCCGGTCAAGGGCGGCCTCGAATCTGGCCGCGTCCTCGGCGCTCATCACATGGTGGCTGCTCTCCTCGAGGATGCGCTGGGCTTCCTTGGCGATGGCGGCCCGGAGGAAGGTCGATTTTTCGATGCCGAGGGCCGCGACGGCCCGGTCGATGAGATCCGCCAAACGGTCGCCATGGCGCAGCTGGGTCGTCCGCGCGCCCTTGTCCTGGCTGAGATCGGACAGATCGATGTCGAGCATGGTGGCCTCCTGATCGCCGATATGTAGTGCAGAGTGCATGACATTGCAATACGGCGCCCTGCGTTGATGGCTCCGATGCAGTGCGCGGCGTGCAGCGGACCGAGGTGACCCGGCCCGCTACAGGGGGTCAGAGCATCCGGGCTTTGAGGACCCGTCGGTCCTCCTTGGCGCGGCGCTCGAGTCTCGCGAAGGCGGCTTCCAAGGAAGCCCGGTCCTCGACCACGCCTTCGGCCATGCGGGCGGCCTCGGCATAGACAGTGAGGGTGGTGAGGGCCTCGAAGGAGAGGTCCCGTTCGATGGTGAGGCCGAAGGGGCCTTTGATGCGGCGAAGCTCGTCGAGCGACACATAGCCGAGTTCGGGGAAGCCCAGCCCCAGATCGCAGAGGCCTAAGCCGAGAGCGTCGTCCTCGGTGAGCCCGGAGAGGAGCCAGGTTCCGGCGCCCCAGGGGCAGAAGAGCTTGACGAGGGGCGGCTGGTCGACGCTCTCGTCTTCGAATTGGGTGCGCAGGCGCGACGCCTGCTCGGGCAGGATCAGGTCCATGATGATCTCTCCGTGGGGAAGAGAAGGGGCCGTGGCGCCCGCCAGAAGGGGACTGGCGAGCGCCTTCGGGCTCAACCTTCGGGGTTCCAGATGATCGCGAAGACGGCAGGGTCGTCTTGCCCTGCGGCGGGCCCGAGATTGGCGTAGAGCTTCCGGGGCCCGAGTTCCGGCGCCGCGAAGGTGAGGCTGACATAGGGGCGGCCCGAGGTCTTTCCCTTGCGGTGCCAGCCCGCCCCGATCTCGGTGCGTTCGTCGGTGAAGATGCGGAAGTCGGGTTGGCGCTCGTCGGTCTTCTCGCCATTGGGCACCAGCTCGATGCCGGTCGCGATGGTCAGGGTCCGGAGCGTGCCTTTATAGGTGCCGCGCTCTTCATTGTGGGTGACATAGCCGATGGCTGACATGGTGGTGGTGGTCCTTTCGGGTTACCCGGCGGGGCTGATCCCTGCCGGCGACGGACCGGCCATGGCGGGCGTCCGGGCCGCTGAACCGTTCACGGCCGAAGCGCAGCGGCGGACCGAAGGGGGCGGAAGATTTGTTTCGCGAGGAATGCCGCGTGCGGACCGCGCGATCAGGCGAAACGGGAACCAGTTCGCCGCCCGGATCGCGCGACAAAGGACGCCGCGGCAGGGGAAATCTTTCGCCGCCCGAGGTTTCGGCGGTCCCGGCGGCTGCCATAGGTCCATGGTCGCCTCGGCAGGGTCCTCGGCCCGCCATGGACACCGGGAGGATCGGCCCTCACGCCGCGGCGCTGTCATCCTCAGGGAAGCGATTGGGACCGGGGGCCGCGACCTCCTCGCCCTCGCCCTGGCGGACGGGGCCCGGCGGAAGAACGGCCACGTCCTCCCGCTCGCCTGTCGTCACCCCGCCGCCCCGTCCGGGGCGTGGGCGAACCGTAAGGGCTCGGGGAGCCAGCCTGCTTCCTGTGCCTTCCGCGCGGCGAGGAGGGCGAGGTCCGCCTTCTTCGCCTTCTCGAGCCCCTTGGTCGGGACGCCCATCTCCGTCAGCGCCGTGAGGATCTGGTCCCGGGACAGCCGCCCGAAAGTGACCTCATCCGGTTGCCAGTGGCGGGTGAGGTCCGTCCCCATCCGCCGGGCGAGAAAGGTGCCCAAGGACCGTCCGTCCTCGGAGCGGGTGTCCCCGCGTATCTCGCTCAGATCGAGGAGGCTGGAGAGGGCCAGCTGCCGGAGGCCCGCGCGCTGATCGTCGTCGAGCGCCGCGACGTTCTCCACGGTCTCCGCCAAGGATCGGCCCACCCGCGCCTTCGCCGCATCGATGCGCGCGGCAAGGGCTTCGTCGGGCGGCAAGGTGCCGCCCTCGGTGAAGCGGGGCATCTCTCCGCTGAGGCCGATCCCAGTGATCGGGCCATAGGACCATGCCGCCTGCGCCATGGCCGCCGTCACGAGGAGGTCCGCCGTTTCGGCATGGCTGGCGAGGTCGCGCGCCAGGGCCTCGCTCGCCCGTTCGGTCAGCTGGCGGTGCACCGCGTGGGGCAAAGCGGGCTTCTCGGCCTTGGGGGTCAGCGCCTTGCGGGGGACGAGTCCGCACACGATGTCGAGGCTGCCATCGGGTCTGATGGAGATCACGGCCCCGCCGCGCGCGAGGTCCTCGGGGGAATGAGCCGTATGCTGTGCGTCGAGGTCTTCGAGGGCCGCATCGAGCCGTTCGATCTCCGCCCATGTCTCGTCGTCGAGTTCGTCCTCATGCTCCGCCGTTCCGGCAAGGGCGTCGCGGCGCGCCACCAGCGTGTCCCGCTCTTGTTGTGCGTCCTCAGGCAGGGGCTGGCGTTCGGGCCGCACCCGGCCGTGGGTCTGATAGAGGTCGTAATCGGCATGGACCGAGGCCCTCACCCATGACCAGCCCTCGGCCCTGAGGGCGGTCTCGGCCTCCCGCAGCCGCGCGTGGGTCAGGTCATCGAGAAGTGCTGCGTCGAGCAGGGTCACGCCAGAGAGGTCGTCCTCATCGGCGAAGAGGTCGCGGCGCAGGCGTCCGCCCGCCGCCTCATAGGCGGCAAGGCCGATCAGGCGCACCCGTTTGTCCGTTCCCGGTGTTTCGCCGTCCGTCAGCTGGCGCCGGATCATCCGGGCCGATAGATCGGCGCCGCCCGTCTCCAAGACGCGCATCTGGCGGTTGGGATCGTCGATCAGGGCATAGGCCATGGCCTGCTCCAAGGTGATTGCGTCCTCCGCGAAGGCATCGAAGATCGGCGGGGCGAGCCTTGCGAGCCGCAGGCGCTGTTCGACCTCGCGCTCCGACAAGGAAAAGCGCTTGGCGATGTCGGGCACGGTCTGGCCCTCCTCGATCAGCGCCGCGAATTGCCGGAAGGCTTCGGTCGGGTGGAAGCCTTTGGTGCCAAGTCCCGCCCCGAGGCTCGCGGCGCGGGCTTCGGCCTTCGAGCCGATCCGGCAGGGAATGCCGTTAAGGCAGTCCTTGGGCAGACGGTCTTCACTGGCGAGATGCTGGAGCGCAAGCAAGCGCCGCCGCCCGTCGTAGATGAGGAGCTTGGTGCGCCCCTTCCTGTAGCCGCAGAGCGGCTGCTGCAGGCCGCTATCCGCGATGAGCTGGGCCAAGGCCGGGATGCCGTCATCGGGCAGCGAGGCGTGGCGGACATTTTCTGCGGCGATGGCGAGGGCGAAAAGGGGATAGGGCTCATAGGTCATGGGAAGGCCTCTATATTGAATGGGGAAGAAGGGCGCGCCGCTCAGGCGGCGCGTTGATCGGTCTCTTGCGGTGTACGGAAGGCCAGAACGAAGTCGGCGGCTTTCGAGGCGAGGGATGCGGCGCGAAAGATCGCCCGCTTGTCCTCGCGCAGAATGTCCAGCCAGCTTGCCAGATAGTCCGCATGCCGCACGGTCGGCACGATGCCCATTTCGGCGCAGAGGAAGGCGCTCGCCATTTCGGCGACTAGTTCCTCGCGGGCATAGTCCTTGGTCCCGAAATTGGTGGTGAGGTCCCGGGCCAGCCGCGTGGCGTGGCCCGTCCAATGGCCAAGCTCATGAAAGCAGGTGCGGTAATAATTGATCTGGTCCCGGAACGCCGCTTGCGGCGGGACCTGAATAAAGTCCTGCGACGGCACGTAGTAGGCGCGGTCGCCCCCCACCCGAAAATCCGCGCCCGTGGCTTCGATCAGCCTTTCCGCGTCGGGCTCGATCTGCCGTGGGGGCAGGGGCACCCGGCCTGTGACGGCGTCGTCGGGAAGCCCGTCGCACTGGTCTACGTGAAAGACCGTGTACCGCTTTAGGAAGGCGACTTCCCGCGCGGCCCCGCCGCTCTCTTCCGCCTTTTGCTTTTCGCGCTGAGGCGTAAACCGGTCGGCATAGACGATGGTGGTGCCTTTCTCGCCCTTGCGCACTGCCCCGCCCAAGGCGAGGGCCTGTTTGAAGGTGAGCCAAAGCTGGCTTTCCCGTTCCTGCTCCTGCGCCGCCCCCCAGAGGAGCAGAATGTTGATCCCGGAATAGGGGCGCCGTGTGGCAGCGTTCTGGGGTAGGCCAAGGGCCGGGCTGCCCGGTCCCTTACTGGTCCAAGGCTGAACCCAAGGGACCGTGCCCTCCTCCATCTGTGCGATGATCCGGGCGGTAACCTCCTCATAAAGGTCGCCGCGCGTCCGTTCTCTCCGTCTACGGGTCATGGTTCGTCATCCTTTCCCCGCCCCCGCTGTTTTCCCGGAAGGACGGGGGGC